>JAVHQT010000001.1:0-6524 GCA_036171275.1 Gallionellaceae bacterium
AGGCGACCATCTTAAATTCGATGCTTTATTGTCTTGACGATGGGGTCCACTTTACTCCATCTGTGCGCGCATTTACTTCTTCGGCTGTGTAGTCTTTAAGGATTGCAGCTTCTTCATCGAGTCGATTGCTAATTGTCTCGCTACTAACTCCGTCACTTGAGCGCGTTGCTCCGGTGTCAACTTGGCCATTAGTTCCTTGGATTTTTCTGAGAGCTTCATTTAGTTCCTTTCTATATGCGTTAAAAAATTTACTATATAACTCGGCAGGTGTTGCGCTATCTGATTCAGCAAATAGTCTATCAGCAATTTCCTGACCAAGTGTATCAGCGCAATCTTTATAAACTGAATTAAACGCAA
Organism: Gallionellaceae bacterium; assembly: GCA_036171275.1. GTDB lineage: Bacteria > Pseudomonadota > Gammaproteobacteria > Burkholderiales > Gallionellaceae > PALSA-1006. Next base: position 358 of record JAVHQT010000001.1, read on the forward strand.
TCATAATTGAATCGTCAATCAGCTCAAGCGTATTACCGCCGTGAAATGCTGAAGATGCGGGATGAGCTGGAAGAACTGAGGAGGTTTAAAGCTGACGTGTTAGCACTTGAGCCAGTGGCATACGGTCAGATGAACGTCTTATTAAATGCGGCGGATAGAGTCTTATTTATGGCGTGCGAAAAACAATCAGCAAATTCCTTTCACGATTCTTACTACGATCTTACCGACCTATATGATTTAAAAGGATTGAAATGAACATCGGGGATACCCGCGACGAAGCAAATCGGCTACTCGCTGAATTACCAATTCACCTCAAGCGCATGGCTGATTTTTCACTCGAAACCGGATTGCGACGCGCCAACGTCACGCATCTGTGCTGGTCACAGGTTGATCTAATTAACCGCCGGGCATGGATACATCCAGATGAAGCGAAGAGTAGGGCTGCCATCGCCGTTCCGCTTACACCAACCGCAGTTAATTTAATCCGTGATTGCATTGGCGATCACCAAGAATATATCTTTACTTACGAAGGCAATCCGGTACACCAAGTCAGCACAGCGGCTTGGTATAAAGCATTGGCGCGAGCTGGAATCGAAAACTTCAGATGGCATGATCTGCGCCATACATGGGCAAGCTGGCATATTCAAGATGGAACGCCGCTGCATATCTTGCAGGAATTAGGTGGATGGGAATCAATCGAAATGGTGAAAAAATACGCACACCTTTCAACCGATCATCTTGATGCGTATGTCCAAAATCGTGCAGTAAAAAACACGGTTTTGGGTACAGGTGAAAATAAAGAGATTGTAAATATTGCCGCAACCTCTTGATTTTATTGGCGTCCCCAACGAGATTCGAACTCGTGTTATCGCCGTGAAAGGGCGGTGTCCTAGGCCTCTAGACGATGGGGACAATTTCTATAAAGCTTTTTTTGTGTAGGTAAGCAGAGCCAAGCTACTGATCTCTTACATGCCACGCAAGCCGTTATTTGTAGCGAACTGAATTGTATTGATGAAAAATTTTAGCTAGATTGACAAATATAATTCTTATATAAGCACTCAAACTAGAACGGCGCGCATTATAGCGTATCCTTTTTATATTTACCAAGGAAAATTGTTGATGCGATAAAAAAACGTAATGAAATGAATCCAAAAGTAGCAAGGTCTGCTCTTTGTACTGCATTGAATGCTTAAGCCACGCACTAAGTTCTAACCGAGGTTTTACAGGCATAGAGAGGCTATCAACTAGGGTTTCGGGGCTGTTGAGCCTTGTCTGTTAACCTGGCTCCGCTCATCCATTAAATCAATGCGTTACAAAATTTTGTGACACATCGCTTGTCTCGGTACACGTTTTTGATTCCGCCACCTCAGACTTCGATCCAAAGTATGCTCAACCAGTTTTTTTGAATATTTAAAAATTGCCATAACCTGAAATACGTGCAACTTTTGCTGCACGCTCAAATTGGCCACGAGAAACTTGATCATCGAGACCCCGCACCTGCTCTTTGCCCAGTTTCAAACGCAATTGGGCGGTGACAATTTTAGTGGCGGCTTGCAAATCAAGAAATCGGCTGAAAATCTACCCTCGTACAGCCCAATTTTTTCTTCGATTCTTCAGGTCTGATAGCCTCCTAGGATAAAATGATTTTCCTAAACTTAAAAAAATCGCAACAGAACTAGGAATCTCAAAATGTCAAATGCACTCAAGGCCGTCATCACGCAAACCGAACAGGTTATTTTAGGCAAGCCCCGAGAAATTCGCCTTGCGCTCTGCTGTTTACTGGCGCGGGGTCATTTGCTAATTGAGGATGTGCCCGGTGTTGGCAAAACCACGCTGGCGCACGTAATCGCAAAAACATTGGGTTTGCAATTTCAGCGAATTCAATTCACCAGCGATCTTTTGCCTGCCGATATTTTGGGTGTCTCGATTTTTCAACGCGAAACAAGCGAATTTAAATTTCACCCAGGCCCTGTTTTTGCACAAATGATTTTAGCTGATGAGGTGAACCGCGCCACGCCAAAAACGCAAAGCGCTTTACTGGAAGCAATGGAAGAACAGCAAGTCACCACAGAAGGCGAAACTCGCCCACTGCCCTCGCCTTTCTTTGTGATCGCAACGCAAAATCCCACGCATCAAATCGGCACTTACGCTTTGCCAGAATCGCAACTTGACCGTTTTTTAATGCAGATTGAACTGGGCTATCCTGATCCGCAAGCTGAGCGCGAATTGCTTGCAGGCACCGACAGGCGCGAACTATTGGCGACGCTATCCCCTCAAATTAATCTGACGCAACTCATTGATTTACAAAAAGAAGTTAAGAAAGTATTTGTTTCTGCTGCGCTATTAGATTATGTACAAGCCCTTTTGCGCTACAGCCGTGAATCCGCACAATTCGCTCATGGCTTATCGCCACGGGCGGGCTTGTCTTTGCTCGCTGCGGCACGGGCTTGGGCGCTGATCGATGGACGCAAGGCGGTGCTTCCAGAAGATATTCAAGCCGTTATGCCCCACGTTGCCTGTCATCGTTTGCAAAGCATTCAGCCTACAAACCAGCAGCAACTTATGCGACAATTGGTCAAGGCAGTGGCGATTCCTTAAATTTAATTAAATTAAATTAAACCAAGCAATGGAAAAACGATGCAGCACAAAGCAAGACTGAACCCAAAAATTCGGCAACGAATCTATTTCATCATCTTTTTCGCGGTCACCGTTTTAGTCAGCCTGTTAATCAGCTTTGTACTGTGGCGGAGTTATCAAGCGGCAACTCGCGAAGCGGAAACCACCACGCGCGATTACGCCACTTTGATTGCCCAGCGTTTTGAGCTAGTTTTAGAACGTTCCGAATCGATTCTTGAATCTCAGGCAACTGAAATCCCTCTACAATTCATGCAAAAATCGGCTGTGGCAGCCAATCGCGCAGTGATTTCTCAGCAGTTAGTCAATCATACCGTCGCTTTTCCTGACTTAACCAACACCGCAATTATTGATGCGAATGGCGATCTTTTATATTCATCCAACTTGGCCGTCAAGCCTTTCAACATTGCAGATCGAGCTTATTTTCAACTCTTAAAAACTGATCCCAGCAGCAAACTCGTTTTTTCGGAAGCCATTCTTGCGCGCTCCACCGGACGCTGGTCGTTGGTTATGGCGCGTGCAATTCGAAATAATGCAGGTCAATTTATTGGCGTAACTACCGTTTTATTGGATTTAAATAATGAAGAAAACCAACTGAAATCATTGATGATTGATTCGAGTAGCGTAGCGGGCATTCGTCGCAGAGACACAACCAATTTGCTATTACGCATTCCCTTTGTAGAATCAGAAGTCAACGCCCCACTCCCCAAAAACAATCCCATTCGCAGTTTTATAGAATCAGCTAAAGCTGCCAAAACCTTAATCTACCAATCAGCGATTGACAATACCGAACGGTTGGTTAGCCTAAAAAGGCTAAACAACTATCCGTATCATGTTTTCGTTGGCGTTACAAAATCCAATTATCTTGCCGCTTGGTATAAACAAATGTACTGGATGCTTGGCATCGAAGCTTTGTTTTTAGCGTTGCTAGGTAAAATAATGTTACAACTGTTTCGCGCTGAATCTCGCGCTATTTACGCTAACGAACGCCTCACTTTAGCCACCCGCGCAGGTGGCGTCGGTATTTGGGACTACGACATAAGCAAAAACACGCTAGAGTGGGATGACCAAATGTTTAGTTTATATGGCACTAAGCGCGATCAGTTTAAAGGCGCATACGAAGCGTGGATTGCTGGATTGCACCCCGAAGATAAGGCAGATGCAGACGAGATCAGCCAGCAAGTCTTGAACGGTCAAAAAGATTACGACACTGAATTCCGCGTCGTCTGGCCAGATGGCACGGTGCGCCATATTCGCGCCCTTGCCATTGTCGAAAGGGACAAAACGGGACGCGCGCTACATATGTTGGGGACAAACTGGGATATTACAGACCTCAAAAATGCAGAAACACTCCTGCAAAAAGCCAAGGAGTCCGCTGAATCGCTTGCGCAATCCAAATCCGAGTTTCTCGCCAATATGTCGCATGAAATTCGCACGCCAATGAACGCAATCATTGGCTTATCGCAATTAGCACTCAATCAAGACATGTCAACTCAACTGCGCGATTACCTTACCAAAATAAATACTTCGTCTGAAAGTTTGCTAGGGATTTTGAATGACATTCTTGATTTCTCTAAAATAAATGCCAATAAATTACATATTGAAAATAAATCATTTAAAATCAATGACTTAGTGGAAAGTCTGCACGCAATGTTTAGCGCACGTGCAACTGAAAAAAACCTGAACTTTAGCCTTCAGGTTGCATTAGAAATTCCTAAGGTTTTGGTGGGAGACGCGCTTCGCATCCAGCAAATTTTGTCAAATCTAATTGGTAATGCGCTCAAATTTACCCATAAGGGACGCGTAGTCGTAGCGGTTAAATTGGTGCGATTGGAAAACTCACTGGCTCAAATTTGCTTTAGCGTCAGCGATACCGGCATCGGACTTTCCGAAGCAGATCAAAGCAAACTCTTTCAACCGTTCAGCCAAGCAGATTCCTCGATTACGCGGCGTTTCGGTGGCACAGGCTTAGGCCTGTCAATCAGTCAAGGCTTGCTAAAATTAATGGGTGGCACATTTACGCTAGAAAGTGAAATAGGAAACGGCTCCACCTTCAGTTTTGAATTAACGCTGGGCGTATCTGCAACACAACTCAGAGAAAACACAGAACGGCGTACTACCGAAAAACACGCGCGCTCACTAACCACCAAATTACAAGCGCAAGGTTCACAATTAAATGGAAAACACATTTTAATTGCCGAAGACAATTTAATTAACCAGATTGTTGTTAAAGAATTTTTAAAGCTTTCGGGAATTAATTTTGACATTGCAAATAACGGAATCGAAGCGCTTGCTCTGCTGCAACGCCACCGCTATGACGCAATTTTGATGGATGTGCATATGCCGCAAATGGGCGGCGTCGAAGCGACTCAAAAAATCCGAGCGCAACCACAACACAAGGACTTGCCCATTATTGCACTGACCGCTGGCGTGACCGAAGAAGAACGTGAAAAATGCCAACAAAGCGGCATGAACGATTTTGTGACCAAACCGGTCAATCCGTCGCAACTCATCAATGTCTTATGCCAATGGATCAACTTAGCTGGAACGCCCCTGGAAGTAGCAAAAACTTCAACCGGCTCAGCGCCAGTTTTACCCTCATTATCGGGCTTCGACCTTGCTGTCCTGCGAAATATGCTGGGCGATGATGAAGCACTTATCCGCCAACTGCTGATCACTTTTCGAGAAGATATTGCTCGCAACTTGACCGAAATAACCTCACAAATTAACGAAAACAATTTGCTCAATGCCGCCAATATTGTTCACAGCATCAAAGGTTCTGCTGGCAATCTAGGTGCGAATACCCTTTATCAAGCCGCATCAAACTTAGAACCCGAACTCAGACAAAATCAACTGGATCCTGCAGCGCTGGAAGCGTTTAAGCGTCTCCTGTCAGAAACGCAACACACGTTGAACACACTCAACTAAACACACGCGCAAAACCGTGCTAAATTAAATCGAAAACTAGTTGATTGCCAGCCACTCATTCAAGTCGCCCCTTCGCCCGCTTGCGGGAGAGGGCTGGGTAGAGCGTGAATTCCAATCAATCAGCCGCACGAAGTCACCACGTGTCTCGCCATCCTTCTGATATTGAACAGGAACGCCAGCCACCAGCAATTGATGAAAGCGGCGATTCGCTGAAAGCAAAACGGGATCACCTAAAATCGCTCTTCCCCCTCGTTAATCAGGTGAAAATCGTTCAAAAAGTAACTGCCTTCTCGCATGGCATACGGTTTTTCTTCTACGCCAAACAGCTCAAAATCAGTCCATAGCGTTGAACCTAAAAAACGCGTTCCGCCCAATATCACTTGATTGTTATCTGGCAAATGAATACCAAGTGCTGTCGCAGCCACACGCATTTCATCAAGTGCCTTGATACGATCGAGCCGATAAAACTCGTGATTGCCCTGCTCATAAATGATTTCTTGCGTTGGATAAACCGCAGCGACAATCACTCGTAGCGGATGAAAAATCACTCAATGCACAAGTCGATAAAGCAATGATGCGGCGCAACACGAGCCACAAGCCCGCCG
>JAVHQT010000002.1:0-6372 GCA_036171275.1 Gallionellaceae bacterium
TGCGGTTGTAGTTGCTCCGCTGGCTGCAGTCGCAGCTCCGGCTCCTGTGCCAAATAAAGGTGATACGTCCTGGATGCTGGTTGCTACCTTGCTGGTAATCATGATGTCGATTCCTGGCTTAGCTTTGTTCTACGGCGGTTTAGTGCGTAGCAAAAATATGCTGTCCACTTTGATGCAAGTGTTCAGTATTTTTGCGCTGATTACTGTGCTGTGGGCGGTGTACGGTTACTCACTGGCATTCACCACTGGCAATGCGTTTATTGGCGGCTTCGATCGCTTATTCCTCAAGGGAATTTTTGATCCAGTGACCGGCGCAGTGGCTAATGCGGCAACCTTTAGCAAAGGCGTGGTCATTCCTGAGTTTGTGTTTGTCGTTTTCCAAGCCACTTTTGCTGCCATTACGGTTGCGTTGATTGTGGGCGCGTTTGCAGAGCGGATGAAGTTTGCTGCGGTGATGTTGTTCTCAGCACTGTGGTTCACTTTCGCTTACTTGCCAATCGCACACATGGTTTGGTTTTGGGCGGGTCCGGATGCGTACACCGATGCTGCGGCAGCTGAAGCTGCGACTGCAACTGCAGGCTGGTTGTTCCAAAAAGGTGCGCTGGACTTTGCGGGCGGAACGGTGGTGCATATCAACGCTGCGATTGCAGGTTTGGTGGGTGCGTTCATGGTGGGCAAGCGTATTGGTTACGGTAAAGAGCCAATGGCACCGCACAATTTAGTGATGACCATGATTGGCGCATCATTATTGTGGGTGGGTTGGTTTGGTTTCAACGCAGGTTCTGCACTGGAAGCTGGCGGCACTGCTACCTTGGCTTTTGCCAACACTTTAATCGCCACTGCAACTGCTGTACTTACTTGGATGGCGTCTGAATGGATATTGAAAGGCAAGCCAAGTTTGTTAGGTGCGACTTCCGGTGCCGTTGCGGGTTTGGTTGCAATCACCCCAGCGTGCGGTTGGGTCGGTGTCGGTGGTGGTTTAGTGATTGGTGCTTTAGCGGGTGTGGTCTGCTTCTGGGGCGTGACCGGCTTGAAGAAACTGCTCGGTGCGGATGATGCGCTGGATGTGTTTGGCATTCACGGCATCGGCGGTATCTTGGGTGCATTGCTGACTGGTGTATTTAACACTTGGAGCTTGGGCGGAACCGGTATCGTTGATTATGTCAACAACACCATCGTCGATACCAGCATCAGCGCGCAAGTTTGGATTCAAGCACAAGCGATATTAACCACCATTATCTGGTCTGGCTTGGTCGCCTTTATTTGCTACAAAGTGGTTGACCTGACGATCGGTCTGCGTGTGAAAGAAGAAGACGAACGCGAAGGGTTGGATACGACAACTCATGGCGAACGTGCTTACAACTACTAAGCAGTATTGTTAAATCCGTAACTAGGGCAAATCAGCATCCAACTAATTGATTATTAAGGGTTTTTTGGATTCTGGTTTGAGGCTGGAATCGCGAAAGCAACACACAGAAATTGTTTTATTGGCTTTAACCGTCTCCTCCTGGAGCCTCCTGGCTCCAACTTTACAGGGCACCGCAAGGTGCCCTCTTTTTTTGTCCGCGCGCCCTGATGCGCCTGCGCCGCAACGGAAGTTAATGAGTTAAACTTAGATTTCACTCATTAACTTAATCCAAAATCATGGCTCAATACGTTATGTCTATGCTCCGCGTGAGCAAAATCGTTCCTCCTAAGCGTCAGATTATTAAGGATATTTCGCTTAGTTTCTTTCCGGGTGCCAAAATTGGTCTGCTCGGCTTGAATGGCTCGGGTAAGTCCACTGTGCTGCGCATTATGGCGAATGTGGATAAAGAATATGATGGCGAAGTACAGCATTTGCCGAATATCCGCATTGGATATTTAGAGCAAGAGCCGAAATTAAACCCTGACAACACGGTGCGCGCAGAGGTGGAATCCGCCTTAGGTGAGGTGATGCAAGCGCAGCAAAAGTTGGATGAAGTGTATGCCGCCTATGCCGACGAAAATGCCGACTTTGATGCGCTGGCTGCCGAGCAGGCGCGCTTAGAAAATATCATTGCTGCTTCGGGCAGTGATGCTGAACATCAGCTGGAAATTGCCTCCGATGCGTTACGTCTGCCGGAATGGGACGCGTTGATTAAAAATCTGTCTGGCGGTGAAAAACGTCGCGTTGCCTTGTGTAAATTGCTGTTGGAAAAACCCGATATGTTGCTGTTGGACGAACCCACCAACCATTTAGACGCGGAATCGGTGGAATGGTTGGAGCAATTTTTGGTGCGTTTCCCTGGTACCGTGGTTGCGGTGACGCATGATCGCTATTTTCTCGATAATGCTGCTGAATGGATTTTAGAACTGGATCGCGGGCACGGCATTCCGTGGAAAGGCAACTATTCCAGCTGGCTAGAGCAAAAAGGCGAGCGTTTAGCGCAGGAGCAAAAGCAATTAGATGCGCATTCCAAAGCGATGAAGCAAGAGTTGGAATGGGTGCGGCAAAATCCCAAAGGTCGGCAAGCAAAATCGAAGGCACGGATTGCCCGTTTTGATGAGTTGAGTTCGCAAGAACATCAAGCGCGTAATGAAACGCAGGAGATTTTTATACCCATTGGGGAGCGATTAGGTAACGAAGTCATTGAATTTACTGAAGTTTCTAAAAGCTATGGGGATCGTTTATTGATAGATAAGCTGAGCTTTAAAATTCCACCTGGCGCAATTGTCGGCATTATTGGCCCAAACGGTGCGGGTAAATCCACCTTGTTCCGTATGATGACCGGCAAAGAAACGCCCGATAGCGGCACAGTCAGCATTGGACAAACCGTGAAAATTGCCCACGTCGATCAAGGGCGCGATACCTTGGACAACGCTAAAACGGTGTTCGATGCTATTTCTGGCGGCAACGATATTTTGACGGTGGGCAAATATGAAACCCCAGCGCGCGCTTACATTGGTCGCTTCAATTTCAAAGGAGCAGACCAAGCGAAAATTGTCGGGCAACTATCCGGCGGGGAACGCGGACGGCTACATCTGGCACAAACGCTCATTTCCGGTGGCAACCTGCTGTTGCTGGACGAACCCACCAATGACTTGGACGTCGAAACCTTACGTGCGTTGGAAGATGCCCTGCTAGAATTTGCCGGTTGCGTCGCGGTTATTTCGCACGATCGTTGGTTTCTTGACCGTCTTGCTACACATATTTTGGCGTGTGAAGGCGATTCAAAATGGACCTTTTTTGACGGAAATTATCAGGAATACGAAGTTGATAAACGTAAACGCTTAGGTGAAGAAGGTGCGAAACCGAAGCGGATTCGCTATAAACCAATCAGTCGTTAATGTAAAAATATGGCTTAGTCGCACCGGTAGGGCAAGATTTGCTTGCGGGTGCGCGCCCTTATGTTAAGCCCGAAAAATGAAGCTGCAAAAGAGAGCGTTTGAAGCGCGCGCGATTAACGCTATAATCCGCGCCCCGAAATTATCCGCTTCCGAGCTTGTCGCGATATGCAGCTATTCGCTTTTGGCATCAACCATCAAACTGCACCGCTAGCGGTGCGTGAGCAACTCGCCTTTAACGTGGAGGCGATGGATCGCGCCTTGCGTGATTTAGTCGACGGCGGATCCACCAAAGAAGCCGCTATTCTTTCTACCTGCAACCGTACCGAAATTTACTGCAGCACCAGCCAACCAGCGCAAGCGGTGGATTGGTTGGCGGCGTATCACCAGTTAGCCAGTGCCGACATTGAGCCGTATGTTTATCGCCTGCCGCAAGCGCAAGCCATCAAACACGCCTTCCGCGTCGCTAGCGGTTTGGATTCGATGGTGCTGGGCGAACCGCAAATTTTGGGACAAATGAAGCAAGCGGTGCGCTACGCCGAAGAGGCGGGCACACTGGGATTTTTGCTGCACAAACTATTTCAGCGCACGTTTTCAGTGGCAAAAGATGTCCGCACACAAACGGAAATCGGCGCGAATCTCGTGTCGATGGCGGCGGCGGCGGTGAAATTGGCGGAACGTATTTTTCCTAGCATCAGCGAACAGCGCGTGTTGTTCGTCGGCGCGGGCGAAATGATTGAACTGAACGCAGTGCATTTTGCGGCGCGCAATCCCAAACACATCACCATCGCCAATCGCAGTTTGGAACGGGCGCAAACCTTGGCGCGGCGCGTCAACGCGCAGGCTGTCACGCTCAATGAATTGCCGGAACAATTAGCTTTGCACGACATTATTATTTCCTGCACGGCTAGTACCTTGCCCATTTTGGGCAAAGGCATGATCGAACGCGCTCTGAAAACCCGTAAACATCGCCCCTTATTTATTGTCGATTTGGCGGTGCCGCGGGATGTGGAAAAAGAAGTCGCCGAGTTGGACGACGTATTTTTATACACCGTGGACGATTTATCCGAAGTGGTGCGCGACGGGCTGGATGCGCGACAAGGCGCGGTGAAAGAAGCGGAAGTCATTATCAATTCTGGCGTGGATGAATTTTTGCACTGGATGGATTCGCGTGAAGTCGTGCCCACGATTCGCAATTTGCGTGATCACGCCGAACGGCAACGGCGTAGCGAAATGGAAAAAGCCCTGCGCCAATTAGCGAAAGGCGAGCCGGCAGAAAAAGTGCTGGAAGCCTTGAGTAACGCGCTGACTAACAAGTTTTTACACGCGCCAACGCAGACGCTGAATCAGGCACACGCCAACGAGCGCGTTGCTTTGCTGGATGCAGTGCATCGTATTTATCATTTACACCCCACGGAATAATTTAATGCAAGTATATGATTTAATTGATGTTTTTTTATTTTTTTGTGTGGCATGAAGCCGAGCATCGCCAGTAAATTAGCGCAACTCGCCGAGCGACTGGATGAAGTCACCCGTTTATTAAGCAGCGAAAACGCCACTGCCGACATGGAACAGTTCCGCAAACTGAACCGTGAACGCGCCGAAATCGAACCCGTGGTGACCTTGTTTCACGCTTATGAAACCTGCGCCGCCGACATCGCCACCGCCGAAGAAATGGCGGACGACCCGGAAATGCGCGAATTCGCCGAAGCAGAAATCAAAGCAGGACGCGAAAACCTAGAACACCTCTCCGTTGAATTACAAAAACAATTATTGCCGAAAGACCCAAACGACGAGCGCAACGTGTTTTTGGAAGTGCGCGCTGGCACCGGTGGTGACGAAGCGGCGATTTTTGCAGGCGATATTTTTCGTATGTATTTGCGCTTTGCCGAACGGCAGCGCTGGCAAGTCGAACTGATTTCAGAAAGTCTGGGCGAAAAAGGTGGTTACAAAGAAATTATTGCGCGCATTGTCGGGCAGGGCGCGTATTCGGTGTTGAAATTTGAATCTGGCGCACACCGCGTCCAACGCGTTCCCGCCACCGAAACGCAAGGACGCATTCACACTTCCGCTTGCACCGTCGCCATTTTGCCGGAAGCGGACGAAGTGGGCGAAGTGGAACTGAATCCGGCGGATTTACGTATTGACACTTTTCGCGCCAGCGGTGCGGGCGGTCAGCACATTAACAAAACCGATTCCGCTGTGCGCATCACCCATTTTCCCACCGGCACGGTGGTGGAATGTCAGGACGGACGCTCGCAACATCAAAATAAAGCGCAAGCGATGCGGGTGTTGGCGGCGCGCATCAAAGGCAAAAAGGAAAATGAAGCACACAATAAATTGGCGGCGGAACGTAAATCGTTGGTTGGCAGCGGCGACCGTTCCGAACGTATCCGCACCTATAATTTCCCGCAAGGTCGCGTCACCGATCACCGCATCAACCTGACTTTGTACAAAATGGATTTCATCATGGACGGCGATATTAGTGAACTCACCGGCGCGCTCATGGCAGAACATCAAGCGGAACAATTGTCGGCGCTGGGCGGCTAGCTCCAATGGTCGAGCAATTAGGCACAGGAGTGCAGCGCATTCTTGATTACTATCCGCGCAGCATTTACCAGTTCACCGCTAACTTCATGCGGCTGGTTTTCCCTTATGCGGAAGGCTTTGAGCAAGTGACCGGACAAGCTAGTGGACAAGCTGAAACGCTTTTGCAGTTTTGCTCAAACCCCCGTTCCACCAAAGAAATGATGCAACATTTAGGCTTGAACCACCGTGAAAATTTCCGTGATTCGCTTTTATTGCCGCTGATTGAAGCGGGAAAATTAACGCCCACCATTCCCGACAAACCGTCTAGTCCGAAACAGCGTTATGTCGCCGCCCCCAATCCTCCGAGGAAAAATTAACCATGCCAACGCTGAATGGCAAAGATTTGATCTAACAGTTTGATTATATTGGATATTTAATGCATCGCGCTAAAAAGCAGTTTGGGCAAAATTTTCTGGTTGATCAAGGCATCATCGCAGCGATTATTCGCACGATTTGCCCGCAAGAAAATGATTGTAT
>JAVHQT010000003.1:0-25088 GCA_036171275.1 Gallionellaceae bacterium
TTATTATAACCCATTGATTATATTGAGTAATTAAAATGACAGCTCTGCATGCTTCGCAACTCACTTTTTTCACCGCACACGCACCTTTTGACCGCATGGAAGCTGCACATATTTTATGGATGGTGGAGCGAATGCAATTGGCTTACTACCCGGCCGGAGAAATTATTCTCGCGCCCGACACCACGCCAGCCGAACGCTTTCTAGTCATTAAACAAGGCAGCGTTCATGGCGAACAAACTATCGCCAATGCCAGCGAAGCCGACACTTGGCTAGAACTGGCGGAAGGAGAATGTTTTCCGCTCGGTGCGCTACTGGCACGTCGCCCAGTCGCCAGTATTTATCGGGCGGACAGCGATGTTTTTTGCTTCGAACTCGCCGCCGCTGATTTCCAGCAATTAGTTAGCTTAAGTGTACCTTTTAGTGATTTTTGCACGCGGCGCATCGCCAATTTACTGGAGCATTCCAAGCAAATTATTCAGGCGCAATACACTCAATCCGGTGCGGAACAACAATCGTTAAGCAGCCCACTGTCTGCGATTATTCGCGGCGTGCCTGTCACCTGCGCACCCGACACACCGGTTCGCGAGGTGCTAACGCAGATGCACGAATTACGCATTGGCTCGATGGTGGCGGTAGATACTGCGGGACGCCCGTTAGGCATTCTGACTTTGCCGGATGTCCTGGAACGCATTGCCTTGCCGCAAATTGATTTAGCCACACCCGTCATTCAATTGATGACGCTGCAATTAACCACTTTGCCACCGCAAGCCTTGGCGCATGAAGCCGCCTTACTCATGGCAAAATTTGGCTTCCGACATTTATTAGTCGTCGAACATGAAAAATTGCTTGGGCTGGTTTCAGAAAAAGACTTATTCACTTTGCAGCGTGTCGGCTTTCGACAAATAGGCTCGGCCATTCGGCACGCGCACAACTTAGAAGCGTTGCAACACGCTGCTGCCGATATTCGCAGCATGGCGCATAACATGATGGCGCAAGGCGTGGCAGCAGAACAACTTACACAATTTATTTCTACTTTTAACGACCAACTCACCGCCCGAATCGTCGAACTGGAATTTGCCGCCAGTGACTTAAGCTCGGCGGTGCCGAACGGGCATGTATGCTGGATTGCGCTCGGATCAGAAGGTCGATTTGAACAAACCTTAAGCACAGACCAAGACAATGCCTTGATTTTTACCCTAGACGACGGTCAAAATCCGGACACCGTGCGCAGCCAATTATTACCGATTGCCAACCGTATCAACGACACGTTGGCGCAATGCGGATTTCCTTTATGCAAGGGCAAAATCATGGCGTCCAATCCGCTCTGGTGTTTATCTTTAGGGGAATGGAAGCAAACCTTTGCCAACTGGATTAACAACGGCACACCAGAATCACTACTGCATTCTTCCATCTTTTTTGACTTTCGCGCCTTATTCGGCACAGCAGAATTAGCCGAAGAATTACGTGACTGGTTAACACGCGTAGCCGCAGACAACAGCCGTTTTTTGCATCAACTCAGCGAAAACGCACTGCGCAATCGTCCGCCACTGGGCTTGGTGCGTGACTTTGTGGTGGGCAAAGAAAACACATTGGATTTAAAGTTAAACGGCATCACGCCCTTCGTCGATGCGGCGCGCATTTTCAGTTTATCTGCAGGCGTAACCCATACCAGCACCATTGAACGCCTACGTGGTTGCGCCGAAAAAATGCTGATTCACCGCAGCGAAATCGAAGCCTGGGTCGATGCGTTTTTATTTATTCAAGTGCTACGAATGCGACACCACGACCAAAGCAAAGCTGCCGGACTCTGCGACGACGCCTTGAATAACCTGATTGACCCGGAAAATTTGCACGAACTCGACCGCCGAATTTTGAAAGAGGCTTTTCGGCAAGCGCGCAAATTGCAAGCTCGGCTGGCACTGGTGTTTCATCTATGATGAATTGGCTCAAACGCGGGTTTACTGCCCCGCCACGGCTCAGCTTGCCACAGCAACAACAACTTGCTGCATGGCAAGCGCTAGCTTCCGTGCCGTTAAAAGCGCCCGTGCATCGTTGCGTGGTGGTAGACGTTGAAACCAGCGGACTGAATTTGATGGAAGACCGCTTGATTTCAATTGGTGCGGTGGCGGTCGTGGAGGGGAAAATTGTCTTGGGCGACAGTTTTTATGTGGTTATTCAACAAGATAAAGTCAGCGATAAAAATAATATTTTATTGCACGGCATTGGCAACGCGGCGCAAACCACAGGGGAACCACCCGCCGATGCCCTGCTCAATTTTCTGGCGTATTTACAAAAAGACCCGCTGATTGCGTTTCATGTCACCTTCGACCAAACCATGATTCGACGGGCGCTACGGCAGTATTTAGGATTTTCTTTCCAACATCCTTGGCTTGACATGGCTTATCTCATGCCAGCACTGAATCCTGCTTTGGCAGCACGGTATCGCTCTTTAGATCATTGGATTGGACATTTCGGCATACAAAACAACCAGCGCCACAATGCCCAAGCAGATGCACACGTTACCGCACAATTGTACCAAGTAGCACTCGCGCAAAGCGCAGCGCGCAAAGTGCAAAATTTTTCCGCCTTCCTAGATTTAGAAAAAGCGCAACGCTGGGTTGCGCAAATCAGTTAAAGCTGCACCGACTAATTTCGTCTGCAAAAAACAGCCACTCTCTAAAATTGAAGTCGGTTGTCAATAATGGATACGGCAGTCAGTGTTTGATTTATTGGTGGAGATAAGCAGGATCGAACTGCTGACCTCTTGCATGCCATGCAAGCGCTCTCCCAGCTGAGCTATACCCCCAAAAAAGCGGGCGGATTATAGGCATAGTTCCGACCCTTGTAAATACAGAATTGAATCAATGTTGAGGTGAAGTAGAAAACTCGACTGTTCTGCTGACTAAAATCGCTGTTCAATGCTACGCCGCGCTGAATTTAGATGACAAAATATTTCACTGCAGCGGTTGTGTGCCTGCCGAACTTAGGGAGGCAGTCATTTTTTCCGTTCGCGGTAAGCCAGTCCAAGGTGCTGCCCTGATTTTATTAAAGCGCACAGAACTAACGGTTGATTTATTCAGCGTTACCTTAAGCGCCGTCGCCAACTTGTACTCCATTGATTAATATGGATTTATTGAATGTTACCAACAAAAAACCACTCGCCAAAGCAATTAATGTTGCGCCAACTGCGCTAAAAAATGCGTTAAATCCGCCGGCAAAGAAGCATTAATTTGCATCGCTTCGCCGCTCAGTGGATGCTTAAACGCGATGGAATGGGCGTGCAAAAACATGCGCTTTAAACCGAGTTTGCTCAAGGTTTTGTTGCGCGCAAAGTCGCCGTATTTGTCATCACCGGCAATCGGAAAGCCCAAATGTGCCAAATGCACGCGAATTTGGTGCGTGCGTCCTGTTTTCAGTTGCGCTTCCAACAAAGTAAACTCTGCCCAACTTTTTTGCAGTGTGAAAATAGTATGCGACGCCATCCCGTCTTCGCGAACCATGACGCGTTTTTCGCCTTGCGGCGTGTCAAATTTATACAGTGGTAGCTTGACGTGTTGTTTTGCATTTTTCCATTGCCCGCACACCAAGGCGAAATAGCGTTTATCGCTGCTGCCTTCGCGCATAATTTCGTGCATCGCCACCAAGGCAGAACGTTTTTTGGCCAGCAACAATACACCAGAGGTTTCGCGGTCCAAGCGATGCACCAACTCCAAAAATTTCGCTTGCGGGCGCGCACTGCGTAATTGTTCAATCACACCAAAACTCACGCCGCTGCCGCCATGCACCGCCGTACCAGACGGCTTATTGATAATCAACAATGCGTCATCCTCATACAAAATGGGAAATTCGACCGGTGGCACATAGTCGCGCTGTTGCGGTTCGGCAACCCGGACCGGCGGAATTCGGACTTGGTCGTCCAAATTTAAACGGCAAGTTTGGTCAACGCGCTTTTTATTCACCCGAACTTCGCCACTGCGCAAAATGCGATAAATATGACTTTTAGGAACACCTTTTAGGTGTTTGCAGAGAAAATTGTCGATGCGCTGCCCGCAACTACTTTCATCAATTTTAACTAAGGTGACAGATTCTTTGCTCAAACCATTCATTTTGAATATACTTCGCGCCGCGCGAGTTTTGGGTAATGTAAGACGGGATGTTCGGTATTTTCCCCGTTAGCGATGAACAGGCAGCTGCTGCCGCATCATTCCCACCGCCATCCGGTTAACATCACTCACCGGAATAAGCAGTGATGGTAATTGATTTACGCGCACTAGGCACCTAGGATTTTGGGCACCTGTTGAATTAAGTGAGTGCTTCGCACGACAAAGCGACGCTTATTTTAGAGCTGGCATTGAACCATATTTTTTTTAAAAGCGAGTTGAAATACTAAAAATTTACTTACGTATCTATATGATTATTAAGTACTTTTTTAAATTTATCAAAGCTAAAAATTCAATTACTGATTCAATCTTAAGCGCTTTAAGATCGACAGACCGAGAATAAAAATTTGCATTTTTGTTTGATGCTTTAAAGCTCAACAACACGTGCACTCTATAAAATCTCACGCACGATTAAACGATGTGTTGCTAGTCCTGCCTGCATCTAGGCGCGGGAAAGAAGAAAAATATGAAACGCATGTTATTCAATGCGACGCAGCCGGAAGAACTGCGCGTCGCCATTGTCGATGGTCAAAAACTAATTGATCTCGACATTGAAACCGCCGGCAAAGAGCAACGCAAAAGCAATATTTACAAAGCCGTCATCACCCGTTTAGAACCCAGCCTAGAAGCCTGTTTTGTCGAATATGGTGGCAATCGGCACGGCTTCCTTCCCTTCAAAGAAGTTTCTCCTTTATTTTATCAACCCGGGGTCACCGGTCGTCCTTCCATCAAAGAAGCGCTAAAAGAAGGTCAAGAATTTTTAGTTCAAGTCGAAAAAGACGAGCGCGGCAACAAAGGCGCAGCGCTCACCACCTACATCAGCTTGGCGGGTCGCTACATTGTCCTGATGCCGAACAACCCCAATGGTGGCGGTGTTTCGCGCCGTATTGAAGGCGAAGATCGCAACGAATTACGCGACGTCTTGGCACAATTGGAAGTGCCCGCTGGGATGAGCATCATCGCTAGAACTGCTGGCATTGGTCGCAATCTGGAAGAGTTGCAATGGGATTTAAATTACCTCAAGCAACTTTGGGATGCGATTGAAGGGGCAGCATCAACTGAAAAAGCGCCCTCACTGATTTACTTGGAAAGCAGCTTAGTTGTCCGCGCCATTCGTGATTATTTCAACCCAGAAATAGGCGAAATTTTGATCGACACAGACGATATTTACGAGCAAGCAAAAGCCTTTATGGGCACGGTCATGCCCGATAATGTCAATCGAATCAAGCGCTACCAAGATGATGTGCCACTGTTTTCTCGATTTCAAATTGAACATCAAATCGAATCAGCCCATGCGCGCCAAGTCAATTTGCCTTCCGGTGGCGCTATTGTCATCGATCATACCGAAGCCCTGACCGCCATCGACATTAACTCTGCCCGCTCTACGCGCGGCACGGATATTGAAGCCACCGCCTTTAATACCAACCTAGAAGCTGCCGAAGAAATCGCCAGACAAGTGCGGCTGCGTGACTTAGGCGGGCTGATTGTGATCGATTTTATTGATATGGAATCGACCAAAAATCAGCGTGATGTAGAAAATAAACTTAAAGAATCATTGCGTTACGACCGCGCACGAGTCCAAACGGCAAAAATTTCACGCTTTGGCTTACTGGAAATGTCACGGCAACGCTTAGCGCCCAGCTTGGAAGAAGGTAGCTATACGCCTTGCCCACGCTGCAACGGCATTGGGCATATTCGCGGCACAGAATCTTCCGCTCTGAATATCTTGCGCATTATTCAAGAAGAAGCCATGAAAGACAGCAGCGCAGCCATCCACGCACAAATGCCAGTGGATGTCGCCACCTTCTTATTGAATGAAAAACGCGCCGATATTCACCGCATCGAATCACGGTTAAAAGTAAATATCACCTTGATTCCAAACCCGCATTTGGAAACGCCGCATTACAGCGTGAACCGTTTAAAGTCGGATGACATGACCGCCGAACACCTCCAAGCTAGCTACAAACTAGTTGAAAAACCCGAGGAAACGAAAATCAGCACGCCTGCCACCGCGCAAGAATTAAAAACACGGCCCTTGGCTGCGGTTAAAGGTATTACCCCTGCTCAACCTGCCCCAAAACACGAAGCTAGAAATACTGAGGATGCCGCGCCTTCAATGTTTAGAAAAGTAGTCACTTGGCTATTTAGTGGAAACAAACCGTCGCCTGCATCTGAGACCCTCAAAACACGAACTGCCCCGCCTCGTCGCGAAGGCAATCGACCTGAAGGTGGGCAAGCAGCAAATCGTCAGCGCAACAAACCGCGCCGCGATCGCGAGGACAGTAACACGCCTCGTCCGACCGAAATTGCGGCTAAAGCGCCCGCCGAGCCCCGTGCGCCGCGTCCACAACGTCCTGCGCCAATTGAAAAACCCATTTTAGAATCGCCCAAGCTTGTCGCAACCGAGCCCGTCTTAGAAGAAAGTGGCAATACCAGTAGCAGTCAAGGGCGTAAACGCGGACGTCGTGGCGGTCGTCGCGAACGTGAACGCCGCGATGTGGTCGCCACGATAGAACCAACAACAGCGCAGCAAGCCAATGTAGAAATCGCTCAGCCTGTGATGGAAGCGAGCATTCCGCCTGCCGTCGAAATTGCGCCACCCACTGTGCTGATTGAACCTGTGCCAACGCCCAGTGCGAAACCCGCTGAACTAGCCAGCGAAGTTGAAGTGACCGAACCTACGGTAGCACCCGCCACCATCAATACTGATGCGCCCATCGCCACGCAGGCCATGCCATCCTTAACCGATGCAGGGCTGGTAATGATTGAAACCAATCCGCAAAGCGCAGCTTCACCCGCACCGATGCCTGAACAAAGCACTGCTAGCCCGCGCCGCCGTTCACGGCCACGCGAGGTTTACACCGCCGAATCAAGCGAACCATTGGTGATGATTGAAACGCAACACAACCCGTAAACTGGCGTTAAAAAACAAAGCCGTTTTCTGCAAAGAAAACGGCTTTTTTACTGCCAGAAAATTAAAGGGAAGCACTTTCTTTATCTCAAAAAAACCGTTGAATTCGCACCCGTAAAAAACGCCAGTTATCAAAGAGAATTGACAGCAAATTTTGGTTTTGACCCGGCCCACTCCTAGCGGTTACACCACCAACAGAATAAATCAGCGCTTTCTCTACAGCAACAGTTGCAACATAAGTCCAGTTTCTACTGTCAGGTTTTTAGGCTCGATAATTTGCGAACCAATGGCAGCCAAACAACTGACCGAGCTTGATTGCGCAACCGACATTTGCCGATAAAAAAGCGTCAGTTCGAAATGGTTTTCATCGGAATCCATCTGACTAATCGCCAACTCAATCCGCGTGCCCTCGCCGGAACCGACCGATTGATGAGTACTAAAATTAGCCTGATCGCAACCAGAACGTCCCTCGCTATACTGCGTTCCGTTAAGTAAATATTGATAAGCAATTTTAGGAGAAAAAACGAATTCACGGAGCTGAAAGGGCAACATGCCATAGAGTTGCAGATAACGCATTTCATTTTTTTGCCGGTAGCCTCCGACGTTTCGACGCAACACATCGTCGGATAATGCGCGAAAATTCAGTGACGTACCCAGTGCTAACGGCGCAAATAATTCAAAGCGATGCTCGTATCCGACACCCAAATCTATCACATTTCGCACTCCGTTTTCGGTCACGACATTACCGCTGCTGACCATTTGGGTATGCGTCGTCGATTCGCTATGCGCATAACTGCCTGTGATAAATAGTGAACTACTGGGCGATCGTCCATATTCAAAACGCCCCGCTACGCCGACCATTGGCACGTCCTCTTGCACGCTTAAAGCTCGGGCATCATCAGCCGGATATTGATTCGAAAAAGATTGAAATTTTTCTTGATACGCCAACAAGCCAACCGCGCCATGAAACTCATCTTCAACAATCGGCAAACCGCGATATTGCTCATCACGGGATTTTAGAGAACGTGTTTCTGCCAGGGCAGACACCGAAAATAGAAGCAAAGAAACCAGTAACAGTTTGTTCATCGAATACCTCAATCTTGAATTTAGCTTAGGGAAGCGCTGATTTATTCCGTTGGTTGCACATCCGCGAGGGGGAAGTCGTGTCTATCAGGAGCTAACGTTCCAACAACTCAGCGCAAGCTTCGACACGGTTAAGCTTATCTTGTCGAACTATAATGAGATAAACATTATATTAATCAAGCACTTAAAAAAATTCAGTCTAGATCCATTGAATTTATCGCAGAGCTGAAGACGAATGGTTGATTTAGTCAGCGCTTCCTAAGGCAAGGCGAATTAAATCAACCGTTTTTAACCGCCGCAGCGCAGTCGGCAATCAGCGACCAGCCGCGATAAATAAGCCCGCTATACAGCTGCACCAAGACCGCGCCCGCTTGCATTTTTTCCTGCGCATCCTGTGCGCTTAAAATGCCACCCACACCAATAATTGGAATTTCACCTTGCAATTCAGCGGCTAAAGTACGAATCACCGCAGTCGATTTTTCACGGACTGGTGCGCCGCTTAAACCGCCGGTTTGTTGGTGGTTTGGCAAATGCGTCACGCCGTCGCGCGACAGCGTTGTGTTGGTTGCAATCACGCCATCAATGTGATGTTTAATCAATAATTCGGCAATGCGTTTGATTTGTTCCCCTTCCAAATCAGGGGCAATTTTGAGCGCTAAAGGAACATATTTTCCGTGTTGTTGCGCCAAAGAATGTTGCTCATTTTTCAATTGCAGTAGCAAAGAATCCAGTTCATCACTGCCTTGCAACTGACGCAAATTTTTGGTGTTGGGTGAAGAAATGTTAATCGTCACATAACTGGCGTGTGCGTAAACTTTGCGCAACCCGAGCAGATAATCATCAGCGGCGCGCGCCAGCGGCGTATCGGCATTTTTACCTAAATTGATGCCCAGCACGCCCCGATATTGCGCCCGCTGCACGCGTTCAACTAAGGCATCCACACCCTGATTATTGAAGCCCATCCGGTTGATAATGCCTTGCGCAGCTGGCAAACGGAACATACGCGGCTTAGGATTGCCAGACTGCGGGCGAGGTGTCACCGTGCCAATTTCTAAAAAGCCAAAACCCAGCGCTGCCAAAGGCAAAATAAAAGCGCCGTCTTTATCTAAGCCCGCCGCCAAGCCAATCGGATTGGGAAAAGTCAGCCCCATCACTTGGCGCGGATCGGGCTTGGGTTGCGTAACGATCAAAGGTAACGTTCCCAAGCAATGCGCGCTCCGCAGTGCCGCCAAGGTGGCGTGATGTGCGGTTTCAGCCTCTAGCGCAAACAAGGCTGGTCTAAGAAGTGAATACATTATTTTTTAACCGTGACGGGTATCGGGAATGGTTTGGAACGGCGCAGCTGACTACGTTTTTTGCCGCGCCAAAATTCCGCCACGACATCCCCAATTTGCAAACTTAATACACCAAAAATAGCCAACAAAAATATAAATAATCCGTTTGAAATCAACAGGTTACAAGATCCGCCCGCCCATTCAAAACAGGATAAAATTCCGCCGCCCAAGACAATTCCGGCAATACCACCCAGCACGAGGCGACTAATATCACCGTGTTTTAAGCCAGAAAATACCGTACTTTCTTGCCATAACAACTGCAGCGCAGACAGTAAAAATAAGGGTGCAAGCCAAAACCAGGCTAGCATCGCAGGAAAAATAATCCCGCCAAACACGCCACTGATTGCCAGCAAAGTTAAGACTAGCGCGGCACTATCAGCAGGCAAAGCAGGCAAGGCAACTAAGCGCGTTAACGTCCGCAACACGATATCAAAGCTTGCTAACCATAAACGCATTAAAAATACCGCCGGCAAAAAAACCGCCCCCATCATACTGGCAAGCACGATGTTGGGTAGCGGACTCAGCGCGGTAATGAGCAAGGGTACAAGTAAGTTTAAGTAGCCAAAAATCGCTCCCATTACTGCCCCGCTGAGCATGAGCCCCAACACATACGGGCGCTGTTGCCGCAATAAACTTTGCTTGTTGCGCCGAAAGCTCAAGGTGTCTAGCAGCGCCATCAAACCGAGCAATACCAGCAAACTAAACGCAGCTGGTATCCAAGTTGCACCGGTTAACGCGGAAGTGATTGGCCACGATTGATCGGTCAGCCACAAGGCAAGGTACGGAAGCAAGACCAGGGTCAGTGCAAAAATCGTCAGGCGTGTTTTCATTTCAATAATCCTTTTTAAAGTCGTCCAGCAATGTTGATTAAAATTTACTTGTTCTGAGACGGCGGTAAAGCATAACCTATTGATTATTATCATTATTTATAATGCATCAGCACTACTCTACTGAACCAGTCGAAGGGTGCAGCCGCAAGGGAATGAATTCTTAAACTCACTCGTGGCGAATTTCCGCTGACAATGCCTTAAGCCAGCACTTGCCAAATTCCATTTTGCAACCCTTGCAACGGTGAAAAGCGTGCTTTATACGCCATTTTTTGGCTTTGGCGTATCCAGTATCCGAGATACAAATAGGGTAATTGCTGCTGCCGACACTGCGCTATTTGCCATAAAACATTAAAGGTGCCAAAACTACTACCCTGAATATCTGGGTCGTAAAAAGTATAAACTGCCGACCAGCCATCGGACAAGACATCGACAACACTCACCATGCGCAGCACACCCGCCTCGCGAAATTCTAGCAACTGGGACTGAACCTGACTTTCCAAGATAAAACTACGGTACTGGGCTTCGTCTGCCGTATCCATTCCGCCGGTTGGATGGCGTTTTTGTTGATACCTTTGATACAGCGGAAAATACTCGGGCCGATCTTCCATGGGATGCACGCTCACCACCAAGGTTTGATATTGCTGCCAACTTCGCCGCTGTGAACGATTGGCTAAAAAGTGCGCTAAATCAACTCGCACCGGAATACAGGCTTGGCAATACGGGCATTGTGGACGATACGTAAACGAACCGCTGCGCCGAAAACCATGCTGAATCAACTCTGCGTACAACGCCGCATCCACCGGTGTTTCCGGCGTAGTCACTTGCGAACGCGCAATTTGCGCGGGCAAATAAGAACAGGCATAACTGGCAGTTGTGTATAAATTGATATTCACTCAAAACCCCTAAAATTTGTTGCTTTTTCGACTACCCCATCCTAACCTTTCCCTTGTAGAGAAAGAAACACGCTTCGCTCATTTTTGCCGATTGTGCTTTTAAGCAGACACGCTTACCTCAACCGCTCACACTGGGACTGTCGAATTATTGTTATAAGCTATTGATTTATTTAGTATTTATTCCAGTATTTTTCAAAAAAACACGCCTAAGTGAATCAATAAGTGCACCCCGAATGAAATAAAGCAGTCTTTTCTGACGCGCATGGCATGAGCGCAGTTGTGCACGGATAAGCGCTGTTACCACCCTCGCTTTTAGGCGCAGCGAGGTCATGAGGCTGGCGCTGTTTGGGCAGCCCTGAATCAATCTAGGCTTTCTTAAACTGCCGCCTCGTGCTTGTTTCGTAAACTTTGCCGTAACCAGGCAAACAAGCCAAGCAACAAAAAACCAACCAAAACCAAGGGAAAAATTTGCGGCGAATTCCATTGTAGGCGCAGTCTTTCGCGCAGCGTGGTGTCAATGCGCAAATATTTCAAATTATTAATCGCCATTTTATTGGGTTTGCTGTTTTTTAACCACGCGTGGTGCAGCACATAATCCTTGGCATGAAAGCCCCACAACCATGGTGAATCACGCCGCAAAATTTCTAACATTTGGTCAATCATTGCTTGTCGCACCGCATCATTCGGTCTATTTTTCATCATTTGAAACAAGCGGTCATATTCGGCATTGGCATAATTGGCGGCATTTTCACCCCCTTTTGCTACTTTTCCTTGCTCGCCATACAGCAAAAATAAGAAATTTTCCGGGTCTGGATAATCGGCATTCCAACCGTAATAAAACAGCTGCGTATCGCCGCGCCGCACTTTATCTTGAAAGCGGTTGTAATCGGTGCTGCGAATAACCAGTTGAATATGCAGCTTGTCGAACTGTTTTCGCAACCAATCCAAACGCGATTTATTACCAACTCCGTTCGCTGTGGTGTCCAAATAAAGCACCAGCGGTTGTTTGGTATTGGCATCCAGTCCATTCGGATAGCCCGCTTCCGCCAGCAGTTTTTCAGCTTCTGCCAAGGGTTTTCGCCGTGGCGCGCCATTCACCCAATCATATACATACGGATTGATACCGGCTGCGCCTTCGCGGTGACCGAAAATACTGGGTGGCAAAGGGGATTGGGCGGTGATGCCGCGTCCATTGGCAAAGATCGAAATAAATTCCTCAAAATCAGTGGCAATGGCAATGGCACGGCGCAGTTTACGTGCTTTTTCACTACTACCGCCCACCACTGGATCGAGCCAATTAAAGCCAATATAGGTGGTCGACGTGGCGACAGCGGTATTTAATACAATCCCTTGCGCCTGCATTTGCTCGGAGACATTTGCCTCGCCCCCGACGCTGACTTGCACCGCCTGATCGAAGCTGTCTGAGCTGATGCCGGAAGCATCGTAATAGCCTTGCAAAAATTTATTCCAATACGGAATGGTTTCTTTTTCCAAACTAAAAACCACCTGTTCCATCAACGGTAACGGCTTGCCCGCATCGGCCAACAGACCCGCCGCTTGGTCGCCCGTCTCGCCTTCGCGCGGATAAAACTCACCGGAAAAATAGGGATTTTTACTTAACACCATGCGCTGGTTTGGATTGTTTTCGGACAAATAATATGGGCCACTGCCTAATGGCCACCAGTCCAGTGAAAAATTCCGTTCGCGCATGCCAGGCTGTGCATAAAACTGCTCTGCCTCCCACGGCATCGGTGCGAAAAACGGCATCGCCAACCAATAGGCAAATTGTGGATATTTACCCTTAATTTTAATGCGGTAAGTGAGCGCATCCACGGCTTCCACCCCGGACAACGGATAGGCGCGTAAATCCAAATAGCCACTCGGCTGCGCCTGGCGCGCCTGCTTCAATGTAGCGGCATATTCTTTCAGCCCAACGATATATTCTTCCATCACCCCAAAAATTGGCGAATGTAAATCTGGGTGTGCCAATCTTTTAATTTGTTCAATATAATCATAGGCTTGCACACTTCTTGTGCCGGTATACGCAAAGTCCGATAAGGTATGAATTGCGCTTAAATCCTGCGCGGTCAGCGCCCGATATAAGCGTTTTCCGTGTGCGTCGGTGGCCAGTGCCGGATGCGGCTGAAACCTTAAATCTGGGCGCAAATGAATTTCATACTCGCTAAAAGCAATCTGTTCCACCGGCGCATTTTCTGGCAAAAGCTGTTGATTTTTATCCCAATAACGCACCGTCGGCAGTGCGGCAGCGGCTTGTGGAATCAAGGTGTAAGGACGTTTTAAATAATGATATTGCAGCGGCGGCTGATAAATTTGCGCCAGAAAAATATACTCATTTTCGCTATACGCTTGCACCGGATCTAAGTGCTTCGGACGCTCGGTAAAGGCGGTGTAAAACGTAGAAAACTGCGGCGCAGTGGCGGGATACGGATTGTTCCAAGCCCCGATGTCGCAGCCGGTGAGCAGTATAAGCAAGCTACTGATCAGTAATTTTTTCATAAGAACGGATTTATTTTCGGAGCAAGATAGTGTCGAAAAAAGTAACGCATCAGCTTGATTTTAAAATATATTTTTTGATGCACTTTACTTATCCCGCCAACTAGCAACCATCAATCCGCGGACCAGAAAGCCAGTGACCGATTATTTTGATTAATTACGCAATGGTTTGCCGTGTTTCAACATATGTTCAATGCGCGCTTGGGTTTTATCGCTAGCCAGCAGCGCCATAAAATGCTGGCGTTCTAAATCTAGCAGCCATTGTTCATCAACCAAACTGCCCGCGTCCACTTCGCCACCGCACACCGTTTCGGCGACACGGCAGCCGATTTCGTAATCATGTTCCGAGATAAAACCGCCTTCGCGTAAATTGATTGCGCTGGCTTTAAACGTGGCGATGCCGGTGCGACCGGCGACCGGAATTTGTCGCTGCGGCAACGGTGGGCGATAGGCAGTGGCAGTGAGTGCGCTTGCTTCTGCCTTGGCGCTATGCAGCAGCTCAAAGCGATTCATCACGATGCGATCTGCGCTTTTTAGATAACCCATTTCCCGCGCATGCACCGCACTTTTTGACACTTCGCCCAAGGCAATCGCTTGAAAATAGCGGCGCAAATACGGAAAAACATCGACACGGTTGTCCTTGGAAAAATACTGCGCTTCGGCCGCCGCCCGCTGCGCCATTTCCGTGCAACCACCACCGGCAGGCAGCAAACCAACCCCGACTTCAACCAAGCCAAGATAACTTTCTAAAGTCGCAACAATGCGCGTGCAATGCAAGGTGATTTCACAACCGCCGCCGAGCGCGAGACCGTCCACCGCCGCGATGGTGGGCACTAGCGCATATTTTAACCGTTGCGAAACCTGTTGAAATTTTGCCAACACCGCTTCCACGTGCGGCACGTTGCCGATAGCTGCGTTCAGCACCTCAGCCAAACCACCACCACCCGCCACGGTATATTTGGCTCGGCTCGCAGCGTGTTTTAATTGTGCGAACTTTCCTGCGTGCGCCAGCGGCGTTTGCACGCCTTGCATCAGTTGCAGCAAATTAGCGCCGTAGGAAAAAGGCGGTTCGGTTTGCCACACAATCAGCGCAGAAAAATGTGCTTCCGCTTCCGCCACTGCCCGCAAAATACCGTCTAAAACCGCGTTGCTGAGCGTGTGCATTTTCGACTGAAAACTGAGAATAGCAAACTGGTCACCGGTGTGCCACAGGCGCAAATGCGCGTTTTCAAACACCGTTTCGCCGTATTGCCGCGCTTCGCCGATTAAGGTTTCTGGAAACGCTTGCCGCGCATAAACAGGCAAAACGGAACGCGGCCTCAGGCTATTTGAGTGCGGCGCAAATGAACCTTGCGCCGTATGCACGCCGTTTCGATTCTGCTCGTTTGCCCACTCTGGCAAAGGGGTGCTGCTGAGCGTTTTTCCTGCGGCAATGTCAGCGTTAAGCCAGGCACGGATGGTTTGCCAACCCGCCGCTTGCCAAATTTCAAACGGACCGTTGTCCCAGCCAAAACCCCAGCGCACGGCAAAATCGACATCGCGCGCCGTGTCAGCAATCTGCGGCAGTTGCACCGCGCAGTAGTGAAAAACATCGCGCAAAATCGCCCATAAAAACTGCGCTTGCGGCTGATTGCTGCCGTGCAAGGCGGTGATTTTTTTAGCCCAATCGCGCTCACGCAAAATTTCTTGCACGCTATCGTCCACTTTTCCAGCGGAAGGAATATAAAAATTACGTTTATAATCAAGCACTTGTATTTCTTTGCCAATTTTCTGATAAATACCGCATTGGGCTTTTTGCCCTAGCGCACCTTGCGCCAGCAAGTCGTCCAACCAAGCAGGATTTTGAAAATACGCGTGCCACGGATCGTCGGCTAAAGTGTCGCGCAAGGTGGCGACCACGTGCGCAAAAACATCCAATCCAACCACGTCCAAAGTCCGAAAAGTGGCACTTTTTGGGCGACCGAGATACCGTCCGGTCAGCGCATCCACCGTGTCAAAACCAAGGTTAAACGCGGCAGCGTGGTGCGCGGTGGCGAGCAAGGAAAAAACACCGATGCGGTTGGCGATAAAGTTCGGCGTATCTTTAGCGCGAACGACACCTTTACCGAGCGTGGACACCAGAAAAGTTTCTAGTTGGTCAAGCAACGTGGCTTCAGTATCGGCGGTGGGAATGAGTTCAACCAAGTGCATATAGCGCGGTGGATTGAAGAAATGAAGGCCACAAAATCGCGCACGCAGTGCCGCAGGCAGCGCTTGCGCCAAGTGCTGAATCGACAGACCGGAGGTGTTGCTGGCCAATATGGCGTGCGGCTGAAGATACGGCGCCACCTGGCGATACAACGCTGATTTCCAATCCTCCCGCTCGGCGATGGCTTCGATAATTAAATCGCAGTCACGCAGTTTTTCTAAATCCTGTTGGTAATTTGCCGCTTGAATATGAGTGAGTAAAGACGGACTGGCCAGCGGTGCGGGATGTTGTTTTTTAAGTTTTTCTAAGGCGAGATGCACTGAGCCATTGGCATCACCTTGCGTCGCAGGCAGTTCAAACAACAGGGTTTCTACCTGCGCATTCAGCAAGTGCGCGGCAATTTGCGCCCCCATCACGCCCGCGCCCAGCACCGCAACTTTGCGAATGTGCAGTGCTGCGTTCATTCAAAATACTTTCTTAAAGGGCTTGACGGTCAGTGTTTGATAAATACCCGCCTGTGCATAAGCGTCGCTATGCGCCCATTGCTCTGCGTCGCCCAAACTGGCAAATTCCGCCACAATCAAGCTGCCCGAAAAACCCGCCGCACCCGGTTCATTGGCATCGACGGCCGGAAAAGGACCCGCCAAAATTAGCCGCCCTTGATTTTGCAACGATTCTAACCGTGCTAAATGCGCCGGTCTGGCTTGGGCGCGTTTTTCCTGAGGGTCAGCGATGAATTCTCCGATGATGGCGTACAACATTATTCTGCTTCCTTGTTTCGTGCAGCGGGGGCTTCTTTGAGATGTTTGGCCAAGAAAAAAGCTTGCAGCATAATAAAGATAAACATAATAGAGCTCGTGCCAAACAGCTTGAAATTAACCCACGTATCCATGGAATAATTAAAGGCGACATATAAATTCAACCCGCCCAATACGGCAAAAAAACCACTCCAAGCCAGATTGAGCTGCCCCCAAATCGGCGCAGGCAAGGTCATTTTTTCGTGCATCAAGCTGTAAATTAAATTTTTGCCCAGCAGCGCACGCGACAGCAGTAACGCCAGCGCGAAGAACCAATACAGTACGGTGGGCTTCCATTTGATAAACGACTCGTCATGCAGCAACAGGGTTGCGCTACCCAGTGTGACAATAATGACTAGGCTAATCCACAGCATGGTATCGACTTTGCCGTGCCGACATTTCACCCAAATCACTTGGGCTATCGTGGCGATGATGGCGGCGGCCGTTGCCGGATAAATCCCGAACAGCTTGAATACAATAAAGAAAAGGATAACGGGAAACAGATCAAAAAGAATTTTCATAAAGGTATCTTAAATAATTGTAAGGACTGATGACTTAAACTTAAAGAGGCACAAATTAACTAAACCGGCCGCAGGTACAAGTTAAACAATTGATTTATTTAACATTTATTCCGTGCTGATTCGGCAAGACACGCCGAAGTTAGTCACAGGGTTGCGGGTGCGCCAGTAACGAAATAAATCAGCGTTTGCTTAGCTTCGATCTAATGCCAACGAAGCAGAATTGATGCAGTAGCGCAAACCGGTCGGCTGAGGACCATCTTCAAAAACGTGTCCTAAATGCGCTTCACACTGGCCGCAACACACTTCAATCCTGTCCATTCCGAGTGGATCTTCTTCACTGAAGAGCAAGGTTTCTTCGGCAACTGGTTGCCAAAAACTCGGCCAACCGGTGCCCGACTCGTATTTGGTTTCGGAATCAAATAAAGGCTCGCCGCAACAAATACACCGATAAATGCCGATGTCATGACAATCCCAGTATTCACCTGAAAACGCCGGTTCCGTGCCATGCTCACGGCAAATCCGAAATTGGTCTTCGGTCAATTGTGCGCGCCATTCGGCATCGGTTAATTCAAGGGGATGCTTCATAAAACCTCCGCCGCATGATCGGCCAAACGAGAGCGTTCGCCGCGTTGCAAAGTAACATGGCCGCTATGTTCCCACCCTTTAAAACGATCGACGACATAGGTCAAGCCGGAACTGCCCTCGGTTAAGTACGGCGTATCAATTTGTGCGATGTTGCCCATGCACACCACTTTCGTACCGGGGCCGGCGCGGGTTATCAATGTTTTCATTTGCTTAGGGGTCAGGTTTTGCGCCTCATCGATAATCAGATATTTATTTAAAAACGTTCGTCCACGCATAAAATTGAGTGACTTAATTTTAATGCGCGAGCGAATTAAATCACGCGTTGCCGCCCTGCCCCATTCGCCACCTTCCTCGCTGACTTTGATTAACACCTCAAGGTTGTCGTCTAACGCGCCCATCCAAGGTGACATTTTTTCTTCTTCCGTACCTGGTAAAAACCCAATATCTTCGCCAACCGGCACGGTTACTCGCGTCATAATTATTTCAGAATACTGTTTAGATTCAAGGACTTGCATCAATCCAGCCGCCAAAGTCAGCAAGGTTTTTCCCGTGCCGGCTTGCCCAAGCAGTGTCACAAAATCAATTTCAGGATTCATCAATAAATTCAGCACGAAATTTTGCTCACGGTTGCGCGCCATAATTCCCCACACCATATTTTTGCTATGGGTGTAATCCGTCAGGGTACGCAAAGTGGCGGCATTGCCTTCGTGCGCCGCCACCACCGCATAAAAGGGCGGGGTGCTGTCTTCTTGATAGACAAATTGATTGAGCAGTAAATCGCCACAAAGCGGGCCGTTGACATGATAAAAAGTGTGACCGTTAACCATGCCAGACTGCATATCCTGACCATGCGACTCCCAAAAATCAGGCGGCAGTGCCGTCATGCCGCTGTACAACAAATCAGTATCTTCCAACACTTTATCGTTGAAATAATCCTGCGCGTTCAAGCCCAACGCGCGCGCTTTAATGCGCATATTGATGTCTTTACTGACCAGAATCACCTCACGTTTTTCTTGCTTATGCAAAAACATGACCACGCCCAAAATGGCGTTATCGGCCTTGCCAATGGCGAGGTTATCGGGCAACTGATGATCGATAAACTGCGTTTGCAAAAACAAAAGACCGCTGGCGCTTTTGGTGCCCTGCGCTTGCAAGGAAACGCCCTGTTCGATATTCACTCCTGCGCTAATCAGCGAATCCATGAAACGACTGGCTTGGCGGGCATTTCGCGCCACTTCCGTCATGCCTTTTTTATTGTTATCCAACTCTTCCAGCACAAACATCGGCAAATAAACATCGTGTTCTTCAAAGCGAAACAGGCTGGTTGGATCGTGCATCAGCACGTTGGTGTCTAAAACGAATAATTTTGGACTGACATTCTGTGGGACAACTTTTTTACGTGTTGGCATGATTTTCTCCCGATAAAGTTTGCACACACGAAAGCACTTCTGCTGCGTGGCCGTCGGCTTTAAGACCGCGCCATTCTCGACGAATCACGCCTTTTTGGTCGAGCACAAACGTACTGCGCTCGATACCGCGCACCTGTTTTCCGTACATATTTTTTAGCTTCATCACCCCGAATAACGCACAGACGGTTTCCTCGACATCGGCCAACAAAGCAAATGGCAAGGCAAACTTCGCTTTGAAATTTTCATGCGACTTCACGCTATCGCGCGACACGCCAACAATTTCTGCGCCCGCTTGCTTAAAGTCCGTGTACAAATCGCGGAACTGCTGCGCTTCGGTGCTACAACCCGGCGTGTTGTCTTTAGGATAAAAATAAATCACCAGTGCGGCAGACTGAATCGGATACAGGGTAAAAATATGATTGCCAGTTGCAACCAAACTAAAGTCAGACACGGTAGAAACAGTCATTAAATCGATTCCTAAAATAGAGTCTTAAAAAATTAAATTACACCGATATTTACTAAAAAGTCTTTAAAATCAGATAGTTATAGTTACTTAGCCTGTTCTAACTGCTGCAAAATCTCATTTAATTTTTCCGCAATTGCCAACGCTTCCACGTTTAAATCTTCCGAACATTTCGCTGCGTCACTCAAATGAGTGTCCAATTCTTCTTCTTGCGAGGTGGTCAGTCCGATCGTCAAAATTGAGCGATCGAATCTTTGCCGCAACGAATCAAAAATACGCGCGCTTTCCTCTCGCTGCCGGCGTTGCAGCTGTTCAATAAATTGCAGCGCTGCCGTGGTATTCTCCGCCAACTTCGCCAGCGCAGCATGTTGTTTTTTGACACTCGATTCAGCATCCAAAGCACTTATGCGGGCATCCGCTCCTTCGGCTAAATACGCCAAATTGTCTTTCATTCGACCATGGCGATCCGGATCTTCCTTTGGATCATTTTTAAAAATAATGGTGATGTGCGGATAGCTACAGGAAGTGCGTGAGCCAAACTCAAACATTCGCCCTTGTTTTGACAAATTGGTTAACACTGAATCTTCCAAAGGTGAACAGCGCCCGCTCGGTGAAAAAGACACGGATCCTTCCTGACCGTGAACTTTGACCGATGAATCCAAGCCATAACTGGCTAAGGTTTTAATCACCTCCTGACACAAACTGGCATAGTCCGGCAGGCTAAAACTGGTGCGTAGAAACTGCAACACAATGCCAATTTCCGCCGCGCTAGTCATCGCCGTCATCGCCGTTGAGAAGGCGCCCGATAAGTCCGTTTTTAATTGTTTCTTTTCTCTAAAATGCGTTAACGCTAAGCGAATTTTAGAACGCAACTCATCTCCAGAAACCGGCTTAGTCAAATAATCATCACCGCCCGCCTCATACCCCGCCAAACGCTCATCATCATTGACTTTCGCCGACAGAAAAAGAATCGGCAAATCGCTAATCGCACTGTTTTCTCGCAAGGCACGGCACACTTGGTAGCCATTCATTTCGGGCATTTCGACATCTAACAAAACTAAATCTATCCCACCCTTCGCCACCGCTACTAACGCCGCCGCGCCGTTATCTACATGGCGAACTTCATAGTCAAGCGCTAAAATTTCCACGGCGAAAGCAGCTGCAAACGCATCATCTTCAACAACCAACACTACTGATTTTTTGTTCATCATGTTCATAAATCCTCTAATAATTTTACAACGTGCTTCCGCCGCTTAGGATCATTGATGCAAAGCATGACTGAAAGAAAATACTGATTTAATTTTCTCGGGGTTCACACACGACGGAAAGGCAAGTGGTGTAAGACGTTTACCAATCGAGCTGTACAACAAAATTGATACAATATTAATCAATACAGATAGTTAGAATATTCCGGCTGTCAAACAAGCCAATTATAACCGTAGCAATTAGATTATTACTTAGAAGACGACTTTTTACTAGGCTCAGCAAGCGGCACATAACCGAATGCGTGAATCACTTCGCGTACAATTTTGCGTTGAGGCGCGGTCAGTGATAGAAACGCCTCAAAAATCTCGCGCTCTTGATAGCCAATCCCCTCATCCCACTTTTTTTGCTTAGTGCGAATGTTCTTAATCGACTCCTCACCGTAGCGCAACACATGCGGTTCAATTTTTAGCCAATCGGCTAACACTTGCAGTTTTTCCTGAGAAGGAATTGCTTCGCCGCGAAGCCAACGACGTACTGCTTGCACGGTTAGTCGCCCTTGATGCTGAGCTTGCATCAGCATTGAAAAAGTCGCTCGATACACTAGGACAACAGCTTGGAGCTTTGTCGTCGAAATTCGTTAATGATTACGGTCCTCTTACTGAACGACTTCAAAAAGTTGTTGCGATTGCTAAAGGGTTGAATATCTGATGGTCTCGCGCTCAAAACTACCAGTTAAGCGCAAAATCAAGCAAGAAGACTTCTGGATCGGCTTAAGCGATTTGATGACATCGTTGATGATGATATTCCTACTAATATCGCTTATCTATATGATAAAAGTTCAAGCAATGGTTAAGATACCTACCGTTTATAAGGAAACCCTGCAAGGGCTTGGGCATGCACTTCAAACGGAATTTAAAAATGATCTGCCAAAATGGAAAGCCACTATTGACAAGGACTTGACCGTAAGATTTCAAGAGCCTCAATTGATGTTTTCTATAAACTTGGCAGAGTTAAAGCCACAGTTTAAGACTATTCTTGACGACTTTTTTCCTAGATATTTAAAAATCATGACTGATCCAAGATATGTAAATAATATTGAGGAAATAAGAATAGAGGGACACACCTCTACAATTTGGAAAACAGGCTCTAGTGAAAGAGAGGCATATTTTCAAAATATGGCACTCTCTCAAGAAAGGACAAGATCAACCCTTGATTATTTGATGGCAACTCCAATTGTAAACACATCGGTTAGCAATTTTGCTTGGTTAAAGTCCCATGTAAGAGCAATTGGATTTTCATCATCTATGCCATTGGATATTAATGGAAACCAAGTGCTGCCTCCCGCAGTAGAGGACTCTCAACGGTCTCAACGTGTTGAGTTCAGGGTTATTACAACCGTTGAGAAGCAAATTTCAGAAATTGTAGCGCATCAAAAATAGCCGATTATGCCCAAATTCAAAATATCCGAACTGCCCGATTTTTTTGAAATGGATTTGCTCAATCGAGCGAGGCGCGCAATGGGAGCTCCAATAATAGAGCCAATTGTTGATATGCAAATACAGGTGCTTACACTAGATGAAATTCTTCGCACATCTGGGCAAGAGGTTGACATTAGTGAAGTCGGTTTTTCTGATGACGGCACGATACTGTATCAAGGTCGTCGGGTAATACTTCATATTCGCGATATATCCCCGTATGGTGGTGAGGTAAAGCTTCCCAAGTATCATCTAACAAATTGCACAACACTTCAAAATATGTGGGCGAAAAAAAGAAGTGAGCGTTATGTTGTATCAACCCGTCATGATGGTTTTTTTAAAATTAAAATATCGTCGGATAACGGTTTGTGGGAGGACAGAGAGTCCAGACTTGATGTGTGTAAGTTTTGTTTAACAGGGCTAAACTGGGACAACTATGCTAGCGCTAAGCAGAAAGGCAGTATCTTTAATAGCTTTAAACTTCAACATTTCTTCGAGCGCTATCAAAACTCACCAATATCATTTAGACCCACCCATACTGATGTAACTGCACCAATAAACGACTATACGAAAGACTTTCCAGATATTTCCTTGCGTTATCGCGAATCCAAAAATTGGAAGTGTGAAAGTTGTTTGGCAGACTTAAGTAAAAAAGAATTGCGACGTTTCCTGCATGTTCACCATATCAGTGGTGATAAGCGTGTTAATAATTATGACAATCTAAGATCATTGTGTATTTCATGCCACGAACAGCAGGATAATCATACTCACTTAAGCAATACGCCAGAATACCTAGAATATCAACGCCTCAGTGTAAAACGTTAAGCTTTGAGATAAACCTCCGTACCTTGTTTCACAAACTCAATCGACTTAATTTCCATGCCTTTTGCGAGTGCTTCAGCGATACGGTTCAATATAAAGCGCACCTAAAAACTTACAAAACGAGCGGAGCAATTTCTGTCACCATGCTACCGATTAAGTTGTCATCGCTGTCCGGCGCAAGCACCGACGCATCGCCCATTTGCCCGGTCATGACAATTTGCAATTGGCCACCTGCTTCTTGCAAGCGCGCTTCGCCACCACAGCAACGGCAATACACAAATTCACCTGCGTGTTGCCCTTGGCGTAAAGCGACTGGCGCACCACATGGACAATTTTGCAGCGGCAAACCCGTTTCACTGTGTCCGACGATATGCGCCAAATAATGAGTTTTGCCCAACTCAAGAAATTGCCGCCCTAACTCGGCATCGAATTGATTGCCCAACTCGCCTGAGATAATGTTCAGCGCACGTTCGATCGGCATTCCTTTTCGATATGGACGGGTGCTGGTCATGGCATCAAAGGCATCGGCAATACTGACGATACGGGCGATTTCTGGAATCACTTCCCCCGCGATACCGTGCGGATAACCTTGTCCGTCTGGACGCTCGTGGTGCGCGGTCACGGCATCCATCGCCAGTCGCGCCAAGGGATGGTTCATCAACAAGCGACCGCCCACGGCGGGATGCGTGCGAATGACGGCAAATTCTCCATCAGTCAGCCGATCGGCTTTGCCGAGAATCGCGTCGGGCACACCCACTTTGCCCAAATCGTGCAAAAAACCGCCCACTTCCGCCAGCGCTACATTGCGCGGCGACAGTCCTGCTTGCAGGGCGAGTAATTTAGAAAATTGTGCCACGCGCCACAGATGCCCTCCTGTGTACGGGTCGCGCGCCTCCACAATCATGGCAAGACCCAACAGCGTGTTTAACAGCGATTCATTGTGCGACATGGCAATCTCCTAAAATTGACTTAAGCCTTGTGATAAACCTCTGCGCCCTGCTTCACAAACTCAATCGACTTGACTTCCATGCCTTTTTGCAAGGCTTCAGCTTCGGCAATGCCTTCTTGGGCGGCGAAGTCGCGCACGTCTTGGCTGATTTTCATCGAGCAGAAATGCGGGCCGCACATCGAGCAGAAATGGGCGATTTTGGCGGATTCTTTCGGTAAAGTTTCGTCGTGGAATTCGCGCGCGCGGTCGGGGTCGAGTCCCAAATTAAACTGGTCTTCCCAGCGGAATTCGAAGCGCGCTTTGCTCATGGCGTTGTCACGCACTTGCGCACCGGGGTGACCTTTGGCTAAGTCGGCAGCATGGGCGGCGATTTTGTAGGTGATGATGCCTTCTTTGACGTCGGCTTTATTCGGCAAGCCCAAGTGTTCCTTGGGCGTGACGTAGCACAGCATCGCCGTGCCAAACCAGCCGATCATCGCCGCGCCAATCGCGCTGGTAATGTGGTCGTAACCGGGTGCGATGTCTTGCGTCAATGGGCCTAGCGTGTAGAACGGTGCTTCCTTGCACCACTTTAATTGTAAGTCCATGTTTTCTTTAATCATGTGCATCGGCACATGGCCGGGGCCTTCGATCATCACTTGCACGTCGTGCTTCCAAGCGATGTCGGTGAGTTCGCCCAGCGTTTTCAATTCGCCCAGTTGCGCTTCGTCGTTGGCGTCATAAATCGAGCCGGGGCGCAGACCATCGCCGAGCGAAAAAGTGACGTCGTAAGCTTTCATGATTTCGCAAATTTCCTCGAAATGCGTGTAGAGGAAATTTTCTTTGTGATGCGCCAGACACCATTTCGCCATGATCGAACCACCGCGCGACACAATGCCTGTCATGCGATTCGCCGTCATCGGCACGTAGCGCAGCAACACGCCCGCGTGGATGGTGAAGTAGTCCACG
>JAVHQT010000004.1:0-6322 GCA_036171275.1 Gallionellaceae bacterium
CAACACAAAAAGGGCTGCTTTGCCAAACAAATGTTTAAAGCGTTGATCGTTATCGGCTAATAGCGTCACGTTCATCTCCTTCAATTTTGCGCCAAGGCAATAAGGTTGCCTTGTCAGTCAAGACCAAAACCACGCGCGCTTGCTGGGCAAACGTGTCCAGCGATTTTATCCAATGTTGCGCCAACTCCGCGCTCACCGCTTCAAACACCTCAGCATCAATAATCAAAACCCGCGGCATTTGCACCAACGCACGCAGTAAGCCTACCAACTTCTTTTGCCAAAGCGCCAAATTGGCCGGCGGCGCAGCCATCAACTCTGCGAAGGACGCCGGTTTTTGACCCAATGAAGTCAGCCAAAACCGCAGCCGTTGCTCGGTTTCCACGGTTTCATAAGGCGCATGAAACCACAAGGGCAGCGTGACATTTTCCCAAACTTTGAGATTGCTAATCAAGCCACCATTGCCAGCCACCCAACCCACGCGCCCTAAACGCGCTTCCTGAACCGGCATCCACACTGACGGCGGTGGACAATTTAGTTGGCGACGTTCTGCTTGCACGCTTCGTTTAATCGCCACCCTGCGCCGCTCGCCTTGCTGAATCTCGAATCGCCCGCCTGCATACTGCGCTTGACCGATCGCAGCCTCCAAAACCTGCATTTTTTCAGCTATTGAAGGCATTTGCCACAAGCGAATATCGCCTGCAGACAGGGCAAACGAAAACGACTGCGCAGTCTGATTATCTGCCGTGTGCCAAAACCGATACAGTAAATTCATGACTAAAAAACCAATACCGTAATGAGCCCATCACAGGCAAAAACCACCAACAGACTGCGAATCACAGCGCGCGAAGCTGCCATGGGAATTTCCGTCATTGCCCGCATCACCGTTAATCCGTAATAGCAAGAAACAATCGACACCAGCACACCAAAACAGATACTTTTGAGTAACGCCGCCGATATTTCCAAATAGGTGAGTATTTCAAAAAAATGATTGACTTCACCCAATAGCGAAACATCGATATTCCACGCCGTGACAATCATGCCCGTGCCTAGCGCAACCCCTTGAAAATAAATGGTTAATACCACGCTGGTCAGTGTCATTGCTAGCACGCGGGGCAAAACCAAATACGTCACCGGCGAAATACCTAAGCGTTGCAAAGTCTTAATTTCACCATTGACTTGCATGGCGGCAAGCTCACTGGCAATCGCCGAGCTGCTGCGTCCTACAATCACAATCGCCGTCAGCAACGGGCCCAGTTCGCGCACCACCGTCCAAATTAACACTTGCAAAGTGAGCATTTCATTGCGCCCAACCAAGGTACTGACTTGCATCACCATAATCAGCCCCGCCAAAAAACCCATGCCAGTAATCGGACCGACTGACTGAATGCCGGTGAAATAAAGTTGCTTTAACAGCGCTTTGCGCACCGGCCATTTGGACAATAACGGTAAGCGCATTAACACCCGCCAAAATAGGCTGACGCAATCCCGAACCGCGATAGCCTGCTCGCCAAAAAAGCTCAAATATGTAACCATATGATTATTAAGGATATTTTAGACGTCGCGCAAAAACCACCAACACAAAGTCAGCGAAAAAAACGACAGCAGCAAACCAACCGCCACTAACAAATTCGCCAACGGTGGATTTAAATGATGTTCGCTGGCGACAATCGACGCGGTAATCATTGAAGGCATCGCCGCTTCAAACACGAGAATTTGCGTGCTTTGCCCGTGCCCACCCAACAGCGGCACATATAAAAAATAAATCAGTAGTGGCGCAAGCACTAATTTAAAGCTCAAGCCCAAACTGAGTTTGCGCCAATGCTCGGCAATGTGTTCCATGCGTAATTGCAAACCGACCGACAGTAACGCTAAAGGCGCTAAGGTATCGCCGAGCCGGTGCAACAAGCTGACAAACCCGTCGGCATATTCGAATGGCATCAACAGCAGCGCCACCAGTAGCGCAATGAACGGCGGAAACACGGCGATGCGTTTGACAATTTGCGCCAGCGTCGGGCGGCCGGAGGAATACACGCCCGCCACGGTAATACCCAGCAGCGACAGCACAAGAAACGAGCCCAGCTGATCAACGATAATGCCGGTGGTCATGCCGGCTTTGCCGTAAAACGCTTCAATCATTGGCAAGCCAAAAAAAGAGGTATTGCCCAAACCGCCCACTAAAATTAACGCGCCGGTGCTGGAGCGTGACCAGCGCCGATACTTGCCAATGAGGCCAAAAAAAAGCACCGAAAAGCCAAACAAAATCCACGCCATCAAACCCGTTAGCAAGACGGATGAATCTAACTTAAGTCCATGAATATAAAGCAATGTTAACGCAGGAAGTGACACGTGAATGATGAAGCTGTTCAGCGTTGCCGGCGCATTGTCCGGCATCCGTTTCGATTGCCGCAACACTATTCCAACCAAGAAACAAAATACCAACAGAATTAGGCTGTTCACTGCATTAGCCACTTTGGGTACAGCATCCCTGTCCGGCTTGAATCGGAGGGCAAGGTACGTTCGCGTAGGAACAATAGACACAACAATCGCCGGTTTTCGGTTTCAATAGCGTGTGGCAGTGTTCACATTCATAAAACCATTGACACGCATCCGTCGGCATCTCTTCTTCCTTAGCAAAACCACATTCTGGGCAAGTGAGTATCGATTTTGTTTGAATCATCATCGTCGGCATCTCACTTACAGCGGGACGTTTTCAACGATAAAACGTTTTAATTGCAACACATCCGCATCCAGCACCGTGCAACGTTGCGGTAAATTTTCGATACCCGCCAGCGCAGCGGGACGGTCTGGTAACCGCCCTAAGGCTTCGACAATGGTTTCTGCAAACTTGGCGGGCAGTGCAGTTTCTAAGCAAATCAAGGGCAAACTAGGGCGGCGTTGTTCCAAGCCCACCTTCAGACCATCGGCGGTGTGCGTGTCAATCATCACGCCATATTCTTGCCACAATTCACGG
Source organism: Gallionellaceae bacterium (assembly GCA_036171275.1). GTDB lineage: Bacteria > Pseudomonadota > Gammaproteobacteria > Burkholderiales > Gallionellaceae > PALSA-1006. The sequence goes on from JAVHQT010000004.1 coordinate 2,972, forward strand.
ATGGTTTTCAGTCGATCCGCATGACTGCTTTTGCCGGAAGAAAAATGAAACTGCGCCAGATCGTCCCAGGCGGGTGTACCTTTAATATCAAACGCACCACCGGCTTCAATTTGCCGCCAAAATTCCCGCACTTTGCTCGCATCGCGCCCCACCAAATCAAACACGAAGCGCTCAAAATTGCTCGCTTTGGAAATATCCATCGACGGGCTGCTGGTTTGATACGTGTGCGCAGTGTTGCGCGGACGGTACACACCGTTGCGGAAAAATTCGTCCAAGACGTCATTTTCGTTGGTAGCCAGAATCAGCTGACCAATCGGCAGCCCCATCATTCGCGCGATATGTCCGGCGCAAATATTGCCGAAATTGCCGGAAGGCACCGAAAAGGCTACCTGCTCATCGCTCGATTGGGTCGCCGCAAAATAGCCTTTAAAGTAATACACAATCTGCGCCGAAATGCGCCCCCAATTGATGGAATTCACCGTGCCGATGTTGTATTGCGCCTTAAACGCATGGTCGTTGGAGACCGCTTTGACCAAATCTTGCGCGTCATCAAACATGCCGTTGATGGCGATATTGTGGATATTTTCGTCTTGCAGCGAATACATTTGCGCACGCTGAAAGCTGGACATTTTGCCGTGCGGCGACAACATAAACACCCGAATGCCGCGCTTGCCGCGCATCGCATATTCCGCCGCCGAGCCAGTATCGCCGGAAGTTGCCCCCAAAATATTTAAACTAAGTTGTTGATTATTAAGGATATATTCAAATAAATTTCCCAGCAACTGCATCGCCATATCTTTAAACGCCAGCGTCGGGCCATTGGAAAGTTCAAGAATAAACACACCGTCCGCCAACTTACGCAAGGGCGTAATGTCTGCCGCAGTCGAATCAGCACGCCCATTGCTATACACCTCGGCGGTGTACGTTTTGCGGATAATCGCCTGCAAATCTGCCGCCGGAATATCGGTGGCAAATTTTGACAACACCGCAAAGGCTAAATCCGCATACGACAATGTGCGCCAAGCGTCCAACTCCGCCCGCGTCACCTGCGGATATTGCTCCGGCAGATATAAGCCACCGTCAGGCGCTAAACCGCCGAGCAGGATTTCAGTAAATGTTTTGGCGGGCGCATTGCCGCGTGTGGAGATGTAGTTCATTTAGAAACTTCCTTAACCTTAGACTTAATTTTTTTCAATTAAAAACAAAAACTCTCGGTGGGGTGATTCTGCATCACGCACCCATTCATTCGTCCATCGCATATCTGCCATAACATTTTTTTTATGGTCAACCTCAATCACCTCAAGTACCTTGCCGCTTTCTGCAATGGCCTCATACAACTGTTCTGCGGTAGCTCTCCCACCCGAACTATAGGAAAGTATAATATGCCTTGCTCGTGCTGCTTTTAACATTCTACTAATCGCATCAACCGCAATCAGTCGGCCATTTTCATCACGACGAAATTCTTCAAAAACAGATGAAGCAATCGTGTCTGATGTATCTACACGTCGCTTAGCTTTACCAAATACTTCAGGATGATCGTTCAAACAAACACTTGTCCATAAATGATAATAAGCAGAATAACGTACTCGAGAGGGTGGCATTTTTTCGTTATTCGAACCATAAGGCGGATCAAAATAAGCCAAATCAGCTTCGCATTCAGGTAGCAAATCAAAAATATCTTTTCGATATACTTGATGCGACTCAGTCGTATCAAAGAGCGCGGGAATTTCTAAATTTAGCTGCTTATACGAGCGAGATGACCAATCGTTCAGGTAAGAAGAAAAGTGTCCTAATGTACTATCTACTTTATCTAGCGCATAAATAAGACTGGCCAATGCGACTGATTTTTCGTCAGCAGCCAACCCTAACAAATCTATTTCATTGCGTATTGCATCAAGACGGCGCGTATTGTGTCGCTGCCAAGGTTTTTTTAATCCATCGTTTGCTACCGAACATCTTTCACTCGCGTCTCCAGCATAGTTTTCGGTGAACCAACCATCTTCTGGCGGCAGATTATTTAAGTGTTCAATAAGTGGAAGGTAGTACGAACGAGGATGTCCATTAAGAAGATAGCATGTGGCAAAAATTTCAGACCAAACCGACACGTCATTGGCAATCACTCGATAGCCACTTTGAGCTAATGCTTGCGAAACTCTAGTCGAACCCGCAAAACCATCTAACACTGTTCTAGGCTTAACCTTACTTGCCAAATAAAGAATCTGCGGCAACAGTTTTCGCTTTGATCCTGCGTACTTAATCCCCTCCGTTTTCGGGGTTACGACAAGATCACCCAATAAATCCAATTTCATCATAATTCAGTATTCCGCTGAATTTAATTTCTGAAGTTCAATGTCTTTTATCAGCGACGTCAACGCCTCACTGTGACCTTTATGCGTCGAAATTAGCGCATGTGAAAACAACTTAACTAAAATAGTGTTGTGCTTATATTCAATCCATCCATCCGTTACGCTATCAAAATATTTCAGTGCATTTTTAGTATGAGTCCAAAGTCCTCTTTGCAATGCGTTCGCCTTACCATCTCCATAACGCACTTCAAAAACATACTCCCCGTCTCGATCATAGAAACGATATACGGGATGAATGCGTCCCCTACCTTGACCACCGCTTCTAGTATTTTTCTCGATAGGTTTTTCCCATACAATTTTGGTGACGGCTTGCTTAGCTTTTACATAGTTGAAAACTAAAATATTGCAGAGTTGTTGTTTTTCATCGTAGATTAAAGGCAAAACATTTTTGCTTGTGAAGTCTTCAAAAACAGGACTGTCCCAAACTTTATCAATTGCGGTTTTCCCCTCAATCATTTCGCCCATTTTTTGCAAGGCAGGAAATAATAAAAAATTCTTATCCGTTGAAAGTTGCAATGGGCCATCACCATAAGCTTTAAGACTTACGGGAAACTCAGCATGGGTAATCTCGTTAATAATGGTGATGTCTTCTTCATGCTCTTTAGCTCGATACAAATCTTTACCAACATGAATAGAACGAAAATCGTACATGTACTGATTGATGAATTCTGCGATTGCAATTTCAGCCAAATCACCATGGGTTTTATTACCGATCAAACGCATCGTAAAAATGTTACTCAATGTGGTTGTAATGAGATTAGGATTTTTGCTAATAAGCAACTTAAAGCGCGTAGTAAACTCTTCGTAATTATTCATGGAATTATTTTTGTATTTTTTAATCAACCAATTGAAAAGGATCAAGAATCCTCCCCTCACTTTTATATTTCATCAACCCCCCTAACCGGAGTTAGATAGATTGCGACGCCATGACTGAATTTTTTGAGCCACATCAGCATGACAAACCACCCGATTGGCGCGAACATCC
>JAVHQT010000005.1:0-6223 GCA_036171275.1 Gallionellaceae bacterium
GGGGCTGCCGTTACTTCCGAAGCGACTGTTGCCGCCACCGCACTGACGGTTTCCTCAGCAAAGCTCGGTACATTGACAAGGCAAAGTGCGCCCCATAGCGCCATCAGCGCCAACATTTTCTTCATGATTTTCTCCTAAAAGTTTAGAGTGCTTCTGGACCAACTTCACCGGTGCGGATACGCAACACCTGTTCAAGGCTTTGCACAAAAATCTTGCCATCACCGATTTTTCCGGTCTGAGCAGATTTTTCGATTGCCTCAATCACTTGATCTAACATGTCAGCGCGAATTGCCGCTTCCAGCTTAATCTTGGGTAAAAAATCAACCACATATTCCGCCCCGCGATACAGCTCGGTATGTCCTTTTTGACGCCCGAAGCCTTTGACTTCAGTCACCGTCACGCCTTGCACGCCAATGGCGGAAAGCGCTTCGCGGACTTCGTCCAGCTTGAACGGCTTAATTATTGCAGTGACCATTTTCATGTTTAAGTCTCCTTTGTTTGTACAAGGGCGGACGTGCCGCCCCCTTTAAATTACATTGCGTGGGTCAAAGAAAACGCCACGGTACTCTTGCCCCATTGCTCGCCGTTTGAAGTCCAAGCACTCGTTGTCACATTGGTACTGGTATAAGTCAAACCGGCTACATAACCGCCAAAGTCTTTGGTTACGCCCAGCTTGTAATCAGTGCAACTCGGATCAATCGTCGTGCCTGCAGCATAAACACCGGAATTGTTCACAAAATCACCTTTGTATTTCTGCAAACCAATGTGTCCTGTCACCGTTAAACCCATTCCCTCAATCGGATAAGCCGCAGTCAAATCCATATAACTCGTTCCTCCAGCGTTAGGAACCATCAAGAAACGATCCAATACACCATAAGAATATTTAAACGTCAGAAACTTGTAACCCACCGCGCCATACACTTCGGCGGTATCGGCATTAACCAAGCCCGAACTTGCTTTAGTCGCATAACTATTACCCAAATAATTGTAGCGAACCGCGCCAACATCGAATGAAACATCAGGAACGATCGCACCTTTTAAACCAAAATAGGTATCCAACTCCAGCGTTGGCTTATTGCCTGATGCAACGGCTGTTCCATCTAGGCCATCAACAATCCAACTTACATTGGAGCCCCAAACGCCCGCATAAAAACCACTGCCATGCGCGTAATCAAGACCTCCTTGAACCGCCGGACTATGCGAAGTTTGCGTCAATCCACGATAAATATAGTCCGACACAATCCCAATATTACTAGTCACCGCAGGCGCAGCTTCATCCGCCAACGCTGGCAAAGCAAAAGCAGCGCCCAAAGCCACAACCAACAATTTCGTTTTAAACATAATGTTTCCTTTTCTAGTTAAGTTAAAGTCAATTACAAAAAATGCGGGATTAATTATCCACGGATTACTCTTAGCAGGTTCTGTGCCAGCCCTTTGTTTATCTGGATTTAGCAAGTTATATTAGAAATAATTAAGCACATTAAACACGGCGCTGCACCAGCCAAAGGCGCATTTCTAGCTCGTGCGCACTCAAGCGGTGCAAGGGCGCAAATTTGGTACACTAGCACCCTAGCGCCTTGCTATCGGGCGATTACCAAGCCAATCTGCCCTTAAAAAGTTTAATTAACCTATTGATTATTAAGGAGTTTTTTATAATGCAAGCCCCTAAGTTTTTTGAAGAAATTGCCAGCAAATTAAATGACGTGGTCGCCAACGGCCCTGCCAAAGACATCGAAAAAAATGCGCGTGCTTTATTGGCGCAAGGTTTTAGCAAACTGGATTTAGTTTCACGCGAAGAATTTGAACTACTTAATTTGCGTTTGGAAAAACTGGAAGCGCGCCTCGCCGCCTTGGAAACGCCGACTCAAACAACCGTTCGCCCTGAGCCTGTCGAAGGGTGAATTTAAGTGACTAATTGTTTAAATTTATTCCTATCATGGTTCGACAAGCTCACCGCGAACGGAATAAATCAACGCCTTCCTAAAGCCGACTAAATTGAGCCTCGCCGTTTTATACAGTCGTGGTTTGGCAGGCATGGATGCCGCGCTGGTCACCGTCGAAGTGCATCTGGCCAACGGCTTGCCCAATTTCACCATCGTCGGTTTGCCCGAAGCCGAGGTGAAAGAAAGCAAAGACCGCGTGCGCGCCGCGCTGCAAACCTGCCAATTTGAATTTCCCGCACGGCGCATTACCGTCAATTTAGCGCCCGCCGATTTGCCGAAAGAAAGTGGACGCTTTGATTTGCCGATTGCTTTGGGTATTTTGGCAGCCTCCGGACAAATTCCTTCGCAGCATTTGGCTGATTATGAATATGCGGGCGAACTGGCGTTAACCGGAGAATTGCGCGCCATTCGCGGTGCCTTGGCGATGACTTTTCGCGCAGCGAACTGCGGTCGCGCCTTTATTTTGCCGGCCATGAATGCCGCCGAAGCCGCCTTGGTGGAAGAAGCAGCGGTGTATCCGGCAGCGAGTTTGCTAGCCGTGGCGGCGCATTTATCGGGACGGGATGCGCTAGTCCGGCAAAATCCTAGCATCGAATCCACGGTGCAGCGCTATCCGGATATGCGCGAGGTGAAAGGTCAAACCTTGGCAAAGCGCGCCTTAGAAATTGCGGCCGCCGGTTCGCATAGCGTGCTAATGAGCGGGCCACCAGGGACCGGAAAAAGCATGTTGGCAACCCGTTTTCCGGGAATTTTGCCGCCGATGACGCAACAAGAAGCGTTAGAAAGCGCGGCCATGCAATCGCTCGCGGGGATGTTTAAACTCGAAAATTGGAAGCAACGTCCGTTTCGAAATCCGCACCATACTGCGTCTGCCGTGGCGTTGGTTGGCGGCGGAAGCAATCCGCGTCCGGGCGAAATTTCGGTTGCCATGCACGGCGTTTTATTTTTAGATGAATTGCCAGAATTTGACCGCAGCGTATTGGAAGTGTTGCGCGAACCAATGGAGAGCGGGCGAATTACCATTTCTCGCGCCGCCAGACGCGCCGATTTTAAAGCGCAATTTCAACTTGTCGCCGCCATGAACCCGTGTCCGTGCGGATATTTGGGGCATTTCAACGGCAAATGCCGTTGCACGCCTGACCAAGTTGCCCGCTATCGCGGCAAAATTTCCGGCCCTTTGCTCGATCGAATCGACATTCAAATTGAAGTGCCCGCTGTGCCGCAAGATGATTTGCTCAAGCAGGCCGACGGCGAAAGCAGCGCCACCATTCAAGCGCGGGTCACCCAAGCGCGCCAGCGTCAATTGGAACGCCAAGGCAAGCCGAATGCGCTGCTTTCAGTGACGGATATGGACGCGCATTGCCAACTGGATAGCGAGACTGAAACCTTGCTGCGGCAAGCCATTTCACGGTTAAATTTATCGGCGCGCGCCTACCACCGAATTTTAAAACTCGCCCGAACAATTGCCGATTTAGAAGGCAGCGCCGCCCTTAAACTCGCCCACGTTGCCGAAGCGGTGCAGTATCGACGCATGGATAAAATTTAGCGCGGATTAAGGCGCGAGGGTTGCGCTGTAAAGTTAAGCACTGCGGCGCGGGTAAAAAAACAAAGCCGCAAAAAATTGCTAACCAATTGATTTAAAAGGAATAAAATGTTTGAGAAAAAATTAATTTATGGCATGAAAAATTTTAACCAATTTATCCACCTGCTACTCGCTTTGGCGTTAGGCGTAGCGTGTGTCATGGTGATTATCGATTTTGGCATGAAAGCGCTGGATGCGTGGCACGTTGGCAATGCTGCTAATGGGTTTTTCCACGCGCTCGGCTCGTTGTTTATTTTGTGGACACTTTCCACGCTGATTTCTGCCGAAATGAGTTATCTGCAAACTGGACGCACTTATGTGCGCGTGTTTGTCGAAGTGGCGATGATTTCTGTGATTCGGGAAATGATCGTGCAGCCGGTGCAAGTTATTAGCGCTGGGCAAAGCGAAGCGAATTTTAATCCGATTCATTACGGGCTTTTACTGGTCGCGTTACTGGTGATTGGCGTTGTTTATAAACTCGTGTCCGATCCGCATTTAGTGCAAGACACTGCGCCATCTGGTGAGCAAAAATAACTTATATCAGCTAGCCGTTCGTCCTGAGCCTGTCGAAGGAGAAGTGCAAATATCAGCTAGCCGTTCGTCCTGAGCCTGTCGAAGGACACGTACACCACGAACGGTTTAAATCAACCCTATTTTTAAAACCGAAAAACATATGTTCGACATCCTGAATAAAATCCTCGCCGTTAAAGCGCAAGAAATCGCAGCGGCAAGCGCGCTTAAATCGTTTGACGAAATCAAAAATGAGGCGCAACTGGCGCCACCGGTGCGGGATTTTGTCGCAGCCATTCGGCACAAAATTGCCGCTGGCGCACCTGCCGTCATTGCCGAAATCAAAAAAGCCAGCCCCAGCAAAGGCGTGATTCGCGCCGATTTCCACCCCGCAGACATTGCCCAAAGCTACGCGCAACATGGCGCGGCGTGTTTATCGGTGCTCACCGATGAATCTTTTTTTCAGGGTAGCGCCGACTATTTGCGCCAAGCCCGCGCCGCTTGCTTGCTTCCTGTGTTGCGCAAAGATTTTATCGTGGACGAATATCAGATTTTTCAAGCGCGGGCGATGGGCGCAGATGCGATTTTGCTGATTGCCGCCGCACTGAGTTTGGAACAAATGCAAGCCTTTGAATTCATTGCATATTCTCTGAATATGGCGGTTCTGGTTGAAGTTCACAATGCTGAAGAATTACATGCCGCACTGCAATTAACTACCCCGTTAATCGGGATTAACAATCGCAATTTGCGCACCTTTGAAGTCAGCTTACAAACGACGCTGAACTTATTGCCGCGTGTGCCCAGCGAACGCATCGTGGTCACCGAAAGCGGCATTTTTACAGCGCAAGATGTTCATTTAATGCGGGAAAATCATGTGCACAGCTTCTTAGTTGGCGAGGCCTTTATGCGCGCCGCCGATCCCGGCCAAGAATTGGCACAGGTTTTTAAAGCAATCCTTCCGTGAATTTTTTGTTACAAGTCCTTTTTTTAAAATTTCTTAAGGTACAATTCTTTCGAATTCTCAACTCGAGGGAATTTTGATTCTATCGACACCTTGTCGGTGAAACCAACTTTAATGCTAAGGAGTTTATTAAGATGCAAAAGAAAATTATCGCTCTGGCTATTGCCTCCGCAATTTCCGCCCCTGCGTTTGCGGATAATGCAAACGTGACTTTTTACGGAAAAGTTTTTATGAACGTTGAATCGGTTAACAACGATAAATCGACGTTAAGCAGCGCTACTCGGGTACAAACCAATGCTTCCCGCATCGGCTTAAAGGGTAATGAAGATCTAGGTGACGGTCTCAATGCTTGGTACCAATTTGAAATGCAATTTGATGCTGATGGCAATGCTGGTACCGGGGCTGGCAATGGCACGCGTAACAGTGGCGTTGGTCTGTCGAGTGAGTTTGGTACACTTATGGTCGGTGTTTGGGATACGCCTTTCAAAATCGCTCGCAACAAAATTGAATTATTTGATAACACAACGGTATTTACCGGATTGAATCTGATCGGACGCGCCAATGGCGGTGCCACAGTTAATTTCAATACTCGTCAGAAAAACGTGACGCAATACTGGTCTCCGTCTCTGGGGGGTGTAAAAGTGAACGTCTCCTATAGCCCCGATGAAGGCACTAGTGCGGGTGCTGCTACAACACAAGGTTCGAACAAAAGTGCGGTTTCAGCCGCTGCCACTTACGACGTTGAAGATTTGTATATTTCAGCAGGGTATGAAACCAGAGCGGATGCGACAACTCCGAAGACAAGTGACACAGGCCTTCGTCTAGTTGCGCGCTACAATTTCGGCGATTTTTGGCTAGGCGGGATATACGAAGCGATTACAGTTAACACCTCGGCTAGCGCTAACTACACTCAAACAAATGCTGAATTAGTTGGTGAATACAAATTGGGCGCGAATAAATTTGCCTTGAGCGTTGCTAAAGCGGGTAATGCTGCTACGGCCAATACTGGCGCTAACCAATTCACGCTTCGTTATGGCATGACACTTTCTAAGCGGACTGAAGTATTTGCAGCCTACACTTCGCTAAAGAATGATACAGCGGGAGCATATGGCTTTAACGGGGGCACCACCTTCGGAAACAACGCAGGTTCTACACAGAGTGCGATTGGAACAGGATTGATTGTATCGTTCTAATAGGACGCCTTCCTTGTAAAACCAAGCGGTTACA
>JAVHQT010000006.1:0-24497 GCA_036171275.1 Gallionellaceae bacterium
GGTATCCAGCCAGGCATAGCCGCGCCCCATCACCTGCACATCCAAGTCGCCACGCTCCAAATACACTTGATTGACAGTGGTGATTTCCAATTCGCCGCGCGCCGATGGCTTAATGCTCTTGGCGATTTCCACCACGTCGTTGTCGTAGAAATACAGGCCGGTCACCGCGTAGTTGGACTTGGGATGCAGGGGCTTTTCTTCAATGCTGAGTGCGCGCCCGTTCGCATCGAAATCCACCACGCCGTAACGCTCCGGATCGAGCACGTGATAGGCGAACACGGTACCGCCTGTAGGCTTGGAGACTGCCGCATTCAGCAATTTGTCAAAGCCGTGTCCGTAAAAAATGTTGTCGCCCAGTACCAGTGAGCAGCCGTCGTCGCCCATCCGGGGAAGGTTGTACCGCATAGGAGAAGTTCATGCCCCACTTACTACCGTCACCCAGCAATTGCTGAAACAGTGGGGTGTCTTGCGGGGTGGCGATGATCAACACATCACGGATGCCCGCTAGCATCAAGGTGGTGAGCGGATGGTAAATCATCGGCTTATCGTATACCGGCAACAACTGCTTGGAGATGGCCTGAGTGACGGGATATAAACGCGTGCCGGAACCGCCGGCTAAGATAATACCTTTCATGCTGCGCTCCTGTTTGCGTAGTTTTGACTCACCCACTTCTGATAGTCGCCACTCGCAACACCCTGAATCCATTCATCATTATTAAGATACCATTCAACGGTTTTACGCAAGCCGCTGGCAAAGGTTTCCTGTGGCTTCCACCCCAAATCCCGGGCAATCTTGCTGGCATCAATCGCGTAACGCCGGTCATGGCCGGGGCGATCTTGTACGTAGGTGATCAACTGGGCATGCGGTGCGTTTTGCGGGCGTAATTCGTCGAGAATCGCGCAGATGCTTTGCACGACTTCCAGGTTGGTCTTTTCGTTCCAGCCGCCGATATTGTAGGTCTCGCCCAACCGGCCTTTTTGCAAGACCAGGCGCAACGCCCGGGCGTGGTCGTCGACATACAGCCAGTCGCGGATGTTGTCGCCTTTGCCGTAAATCGGCAGCGGCTTGCCGTTCACCGCGTTCAAAATCACCAGCGGGATAAGCTTTTCGGGAAAGTGATACGGGCCGTAATTATTGGAGCAGTTGGTGGTGACCACCGGGAAATGATAGGTGTGATGCCAAGCCCGCACCAGATGTTCGCTGGTGGCTTTGCTGGCGGAATACGGCGAATTGGGTCCGTAGGCAGTTTCTTCGACAAAGATGCCGGACTCACCCAGGCTGCCATAAACTAGACTTTAACCGATTGAATAATCTCTAAATATTTCTGAATAACAATTTTCTCGTCAAATTCCCGCTCCATCTTCAAGCGACCTGCAGCCCCCATTTCAGCTCTTTTACTTAAATCCATTTCAATCATCTGTATCAATTTTTCAGCTAAATCACTTGCATCTCTCACGCGACATAACAAACCAGTTACGCCATCTTCTATCGCCTCTCTACAGCCCTCAACATTTGTTGTCACGATTGGCCTGCCGACTGCGGCCGCCTCCAATAAAGAGCGTGGCATACCTTCACGATAAGAGGGCAGCACAACGCAATCGGCTGCAATCAAATGTGGCACGACATTATCGGAAACGCCTAAATACTCAACTAAACCTTCTTTAACCCACTCATCCATCTGATCTTTAGAAACCGCCGTCCGATTGATTACATCTAAAAAACCAAGGAGCTGAAATTTAACTGAGGGGTATTTTTGATGAACAATTCGTGCTGCTTCAACGTACTCGCCTACGCCTTTATCCCACAACAAACGCACTACCAGTAAAAAACAAAAGGGGCGCTCGTTTAAAGCAGGCAGAGGAGAAAAACAAAATTTATTGAGGTCAACCCCCGAACCCGGTAAACGGCTCACCTTAATCGGCGCAACCAAGCCAAACTCAATAAACAACTTTATATCTTCATGGTTTTGAAAAAACACATGGTGCGAACCAGATAGCGCGACCTTATAAAGCCGACGCACCAAGCGGGTCAGCCAGTTATTACGAATAAAAGCTGTACCTAAACCTGCAATATTATTGACGACTGCAATACCTAACAGGCGTGCAGCCAATGAACCATAAATGTTGGGCTTGATGGTATAACCCAAAAACACATCGGGTCGTTCGCGAGACAATAACGCCAAGAACCGAAAAAACAACAACAAATCCCGCCCCGGATGCGTCCCTTTATTGTCCATCGGCAAAGCCACAAACCGACAACCCAACTCAGCTAAGCGGGGCGCGTACTCGTCGCCAGGTGCCACAGCCACAACTTCGTAGCCTTTTGCAACCAAGGCGCGAATCAACCCCGCCCGAAAGTTAAACAAGTTCCATGCTGTGTTCAGCGCGATAATAACCTTAACCTTTTGATTATATTTATTTATATTTTTCAATAGTTAACCCACCGCCAACCATGAAATAAAATCATACCAATTCAACTCCGGATAAGGAATATAGGGCCGATACAACTGCCCCCGCCTGGAATACAAACCACGAATCGCCCAATAAGGTCGATTCCAATATTCTGGCATCACCGCAAACCGATTCGCTTGCACATAAATATGATCCGCATCAACCGGTGAGCCATCTCTTGCCTGACTCACCCAAGAAGAATTGCTGTCCACCACCAACCAGCCTCGGCTGGTCTTCACCTCAGTCACTGCATGAGAACTCGTTCCCTTGGTGAAAAACGCACGCAAAAAGGAGAGCTTTTCTTTCGTTACCGGATGCTCTGGATACAAAAGATAAATGTGTCGAGACTCAAAACCATACCAAGTAAATATCTTGTCATAGGTTCTTGACTGGTCATAACACAGCCCACTCTTTTTCTGGAATAGATTTTCGGGCTCTCGGTCCGAATACTCAGCAATCGGCTCACCAACGGGAGCCTTTTGAAGTACTAAAGCCTGAGCTGATTTAATTAACTCCAGCTCTTGCTCATAGCTCAACGCACCCTGCGGTTTTTTTAGACCCAAAACAGTGCGAAACACCGCATCATCCGAGTCAGTAACGTGGGTTGAAACATTAGTCACCACACCAATCAACCCATTCAACACAACGAACGCGATGATTAACCAAGTGGATAATTTAACAGTACGGCGAATCATTGCACCTCCAACCAAGCCTGAAACATCAACACACACCACAGCCGTGCCATCCAATTGCGCCGACCACTTAAATGCTCTGCCCAGATTTGCCGAATGGGTGCTGGATGAAAATACCCCTCGCGCTGCAAGCGCTCTTCGCCCAACAAGTTTTCCGCCCAATCCCGCAGCGGCCCGCGTAACCAATCATGCAGCGGCACACCAAAACCCATCTTCGGTCGATCAATCAACTCACGCGGCACATGACGATACAACACTTGGCGCAGCGGCCACTTGGTTTGCCCCTCGCGCAATTTATATTCCAGCGGCAAACTCCATGCAAATTCCACAATCCGATGATCTAAAAACGGCACACGCCCTTCCAGCGAAACGCCCATGCCCGCACGATCCACCTTCACCAGAATATCGTCCGGCAAATAGCTAATGGTATCCAACGCCATCATCCGTTCAACCGTATTTAGCTCGCCCAACTCGGGGCGCAGACCGGTCAAATGAGTCGGCGGCTCAACCCCATCAATCACACAATCAGCAGGGTTCTGCGCTAACGACACCATACCCAAATACAACTCATCCACCGAGCGGCTGCTCAAAACACCCGCGCCCTTATGCAACTTATCGCCAAGTGCACTCCACCTAGCCGAGCCGGGAATCATGCGCCCGAGACTATCCCAAACAGCCGGTGAAATCGCCGTGATCCCCTTTGCCGCAAGCCTTCGCATGGGCAGCGGAATAGTCGAAATCTTGCCCCATAAACTGGCAGTCAATTGGTAGCGGTTATAGCCACAAAACAACTCATCACCCGCATCACCCGACAGCGAGACCGTCACATGCTGCTTGGCCAACTGGCTCACTAAAAAAGTGGGGATCTGCGACGAGTCCGCAAACGGCTCGCAGTAAAGATTAGGCAATTTCGGAATCACCTCCATCGCCTGCTCTGGTGTCACATACAGCTCGGTATGCTCGGTACCCAAATGCGCCGCCACTGCCTTGGCATGAACGGCCTCGTTATAGCCTTCTTCATTAAAACCAATGGTAAAGGTTTTAACCGGCCGAGAAGACTGCGCTTGCATCAACGCCACCACCGTACTGGAATCAATGCCCCCCGATAAAAAAGCACCCAGCGGCACATCCGCCATCATTTGCTGGCGCACGGCATCTTTAACCAATATTTCCAGCGCATCCACCGCCTGTCCCGGTGTACCCGAAAATGGCTCAGCCACACCCGCGCGCGCCGCTTCAACCGCATCCCAATACTTCCAAATCCTAGGTTCCGGCTGCGCTAAAGACACGGACAACAAACACCTCGGCTCCAGCTTGGCAATGCCTTGATAAATGGAATACGGCGCAGGAATATAGTTATGACGTAGCAATAGGCACAACGCACCACGGTCAATTTCTGCATTAAACACAGGATGCGCTTTCAGCGCCTTCAGTTCAGAACCAAACAAAAACGACCGCGCGTCACCACTACCTTGCCAGCCGTAATAGAGCGGTTTTTCACCAATCCGGTCGCGCGCCAAGGTCAGCGTTTGTGTCTGCTTATCCCACAAAGCAAGCGCAAACATACCAATGGATTTTTTAAGCGTAGCCTCAAGTCCCCACGCCTCAATGCCCGCCAACAAAGTCTCCGTGTCCGAATGCCCTCGCCACTCAATAACTCCCCCCTTTGTAAAAAGGGGGCTGGAGGGGGGGGGCTCAAGCTCCCCCCGCAACCTCAAATGGTTATAAATCTCACCATTAAATGCAATCACATAACGCCCACTCGCCGACACCATCGGCTGATGCCCAGCGGGCGACAAATCCACAATCGATAAACGCCGATGCCCAAGCCCAATGTGCTGTTCGCTGTCGCTCCAATACCCTGCATCATCCGGCCCACGCCTAATAATCGTGTTGCACATACAACGCAAGACTGACTCACCGCCGCTCGCATCAAACTTGTCGCCTAAAAAACCAGTTAAACCACACATTTATTTATACACCCATAACCGTTTTCAACTGCTCAACGAAACGCAATGCCCAAGGCGACGCAGCAGTAACTTTTGCTGGGTCTATGCGCGCTAGCAACTCAAAAGAATGCGCACCCTTGCCATATTCGCCCTTTGACTTGCATTGTTGAGTGGCATTTTTAAGCGACTCAAAAACCTGCTTCTTAGGAATATCCTCAAGTGCATGACTAACATTAGGCAAATAATTATCTTTAAATTCATGCCCAAAGTAACTTTTTAATGTTTCCCTATCTGCCAAAAACCAAGTTTCCATAACTTGAACCATCAAGTGACAATCCGTATTCGCAGTATTAATCGGCTTATCCCAGCCATCGCCCTTTCGCTGATTCAGATGCTGCCAAGGCTGCCATTTACAACGATCATCCAACCTACTTGCATCACCAAGCTGCGCAGCTGAAAAAACAGCTTCTTCACTATCCACCAACAACATGGCGGATTCACCATTTTTGATCGCCGTACAGAAAGATTCGTAAGCATCTTGGCGCCCACCACAGGCCACGATGCTCGGCATGCGTCCAGCAAGTCCGGCCTTAGTCAAAAACGCCGAAAAACCTGCACGACATGCAACCTTAAGAGCTGCGGCATCACCCCCACCTTCTACATAAAGCTTTACCATCTTGTCCCGCCAATTTCTCCACGCGTCCAGAGTTGGCCCAGACGATATTTTTCAAGCCAAGGCTTGAGCTTCTCTTTGCTCAGGCGGGTCAGCGTTGTACCCGCTTCACCCTTCCCAGCGACCAAGATAGCTTCTGGCTGATCGGTCATCGCGTCTACCAACACATCGGAGTGCGTCGTAATAATCAACTGAGTACGCTCGGACGCCTCCTTGAGAAGCCGAGCAAGTCTTGGCAATACATCAGGATGCAATCCCAACTCCGGCTCCTCGATACACACTAGGGGGGGCGGTGTTGGATGGCAAAGAATGGCAAGCAGGCATAGATAGCGCAAGGTACCATCCGATAACCTTGTAGCAGGCATAGGAACAATACGAGCATTTATTTTTTCTTGAAAAAAAACCTGAACAGTGCCGCCATCAACTTTAACGTAGTAGTCCTGAATACCCTCGTACAAAGACTGTAATTCTTCAATAAGTCGTTTCTTTACCTCATGATTTTCTTGAAGATGATTCAATACCAAACCCAGATTACTGCAATCAGGCTCCAACATATCTGTCGGCAAATCCGCTTTCTGCGCTGTTCTTGGAACTGTAAAACGACCAAAACTCCACTCACGATAAAGGCGAATTTTAGATAACGTATTGCCTAGAAAAGTTAACTCAGGATACTGATCCGGATCTTTGCGTTGAGAAAGAATGGACTGGTTTAACTCAATATCTTCGCGCTGCAAACCACGCTCTTTTCCCATGACATTAAGAACACCATGACCATTTTCGAACTTGTAATACAGGTAGGGCGCCTTATGAGCGCCATCTGGTGCACCTTTTTCAACACGCTCGTCAAGAATTTCAAATCGCTGGGCCACCTCAGTAAAACTTAGCGCATAGCGAAGACCCGTTGGCACTTTGGGATATTCAACCACCACATCCAAACCCGCTGCAGATAGCTTGCTTCCCCCTTTCCATAACCAGTCACGCACACCACCGCCATCACGAATAGGTGTCATCAAATCTCTAGGTGCGGATTTAAGTAGCTCAACAGCTTCAAGCATGTTGGACTTTCCTGAGCCATTTGGACCGATAATAATATTCAGCGCCCCAAGCTCAATCACTTCGGATTTATCCCCGTAGCTTAAAAAATTGGTCAACTTAATTGATTTCAGCAACATCAAAGTTCCTCATGTTTTTTTGAATTAAGTGCGTTGCCCAGATAAAACATCCCGATAAACCGCTTCAAAACGCTCTCTCGCCCGTTCTATCGAAAACTCCGCCACCACTCGCGCTTTCGCCTTCAGCCCCAAAGCAATACGGGCATCAAGAGTCAAAACCAGCAACTGCTCTACCCCTTTCGCCAGAGCCGCAGAATCTTCCTTCGGCACCACCACACCCGTATCGGCCAACAGCACTGCCGCATCCCCCACATCCGTCGTCACACAAGGCAACCCCATTGCCATCGCCTCGGCCAATACATTCGGAAAGCCCTCCGTGCGCGAATGCAAACAAAAAATATCCAAGGATGCCAAACACTGCGGCACATCCTTACGCTCACCCAACAATACGAAGCGCTCTTTAAACCCTGTTTGATCAATCCAACCTGCCAACAGTGGATTATCCCAATTCAAACCGCGCCCAACCATCAAAAAGCGCAACTTGGGAAAGCGTGGCGCAAGCAAACGAGCCGCACGCACAAAGTTCTCCTGATCCTTGTCGGCATGAAAGCGCCCTAAACACCCCAACACCACGTCATCCTGGGAAAAACCAACTTGTTCGCGTAAGGTCAAGCGCTCCACCGCTGAAGCTTGGAGCCAAGAAAAATCATAACCGTTAGGCACCACTACCATTTTGCTGGCATCGTAACCCACTGCAATATGCGAACGCTTAGACGCCTCAGCAGCGCATACAATCACGCTGGGGAGCCAACTCGATAACCTCGCACATAACCAACGAACAATGTTTGTTGACCGGGAACACGCGCGAATATCGGTGGTGCGGATACCCCAAATTACGGGGCGATTACCCACGATTTTCGCTACCAAGCCAGCAATCAAATCACTGTGATACATCCAGGTTTGCACGATGTCTGGTCGGATCACATGAATCAAGCGCACCAGTCGCCAAATAACAAGAGGTATATCGAAGGATGAGCGCATACCCAGCGAATAAACTTCCACGCCTTTTGATTGAAATTGTGCACCAAGAATACCTTTATCGGTTAGTGAAACAACAACATGGCGGTACTCGGGATTATCGCGATGAGACTCGATCAGGCGCTTAAGCATCATTTCAGCACCGCCGACGTTAAGACCTACGATGACGTGCAAAACTTTCAAAGCGTTCCAATCGTTTTAAATAACATATCCCACTGCCCCAAGATATTATCCAAGGTAAAACGTTCTATAACTGATGTACGAGCTCTACTACCGAGTGACAGCCTCAATTCATCATTCAACATCAATCTCTCCAGAGCACGTCTCATTGCCTGCGAATCATTTAGTGGCACTAATAACGCGACCTGCCCATCCAAACTTATCTCACGAGGGCCGCTTGGGCAGTCAAAAGCAACGCATGGCAAACCAACTGCCATTGCCTCTAGCAGAACATTTGGAAATCCTTCGAACTTGGATGTCAAAACAAATACATCCGCCTTGACCAACTCTTCACCAATAGCATCAGTACGGCCTGGCAATTCGACACGCCCGTCGAGGCCAAGATCGGATATTTGTTGTTGCAAAACAGGGCGCATCGTTCCATCACCAACAATGCGAAGAAACCAGTTTTTGTGTTGTATCGCAAGACAGGCAAAAAGATTTATAAGCATATCAAATTGTTTTCCCTGATCAAATCTGCCTATCGCCAGTAGACGCCTACCTCCCTTCTCGTTTGCTCGATGTTGCATATCCAAAATTGATTGGGAAATAGGGTTGGCCATCACATTTAGCTGCCTCAAATACCATTTTCCTGATTGATATTTTGATGCTACCGCTTGTGTTTGTACCACCACCGCATCAGCGAAAGGATAAGTTAGTCTTCTTGCCAGTCTGAGCCACAACGAAGCAGGAAATATGAACGGATCGGTGCGTTCGCAAACAACTGTAGGAATACCTAAGCCCGCAGAAGCAAGAATAACAGCCACATTGACATTAGATAAAAATGAAACGATGACGTCAGGACGCTCTGCAGAAATAAACTTGCGTAAGGCTTCCAATCTTGCCAACTGATTACCCAACGAACGCTTACGACTCGACACCAAGTCGGCCAAATATAAAAGGTTAATGTTTGGAGATAATTCGTAAAAACATTCTCCCCTCTCTGAGAATGTTGGCACAAGCGTAACATGATCGCCGCGTTCAGCCCAAGCATTGCATAGTGTTGTCGCCACACGTTCAGCACCACCGGGCCCAAGAGAGCTAACCAAAAAATGAATTTTCATAAAAATCAGGATGTAATTACATTGCTTGGCTTATAAAATCGATGGGCAGGAAACATCCATACCAAATAATATTTAATCCCCATAAATTGGCACACAGCCAATGCAAAATCTATCTGAACTCTATGCCGTGGCCCCTGTAACTCGCCATAGATTGAATACAACGCCATAAAACCAACGACGTAAAGCAGAAAAAACTTGCAAAAGCGAGAATTGTTTTTTCCAACTTGAATGATACCGTATGTTGCAAATGGTATTAACAGCCAGTGCAATGCCGCTGGAAAATCAAGAAAACTGTAATTTAACTCGGTATTAAATGGAATTGGAGTAAGCAGCATGCGTATGAACCCAAAAACTGGATTAACTAAATCTTTTTGCACATCTGATAAAACAAATTGAATCAGGTTTCCAACCATCGCATCCATAGCGGCAAATAAAATAGCTGAACCAACGACAAACCAATAAAGACTTCGAATACTATTTACATTCCTTAAATGATTTACTACTAATAAACCGGCAAAAATTGCAGGCACATAAAATCGCAGAAAAAAAAGTATAAAGACAACAGGGAGAGCAACTGAAAAAGCAACCACCGCGCGCCCTCGAAAAAATTCAGACACAGAAAACAACAGCAGCACATGTAATAGCAAAACTAATGTATCTTTGCCGTTCATCACATTGGACCAAGCCAAAATATCGGGATGGAACAATAAAAACATAAAAAATATTTTCTTCCATTGCCCTACAAATCCAAATTCTCTAGCGCCAATAATCGCGCCAAACCACGCAATCAGGATAGTAAGAAGAATGTTCATTGCAACGGGTGCGTAGTAGCCAATAGCAAAGATACGAAACGCAAATAAGTTATATAGATAGTAAACGATATGCTCACCACCACCCGTCATAAAAACAAAATCCAAATTTTCTGAAAGATTAAATAAGCCTATTCCTTCATTCATCATTTCGATAGCGCCATTCAGATAAGACCAGTCATCCAGAAAGGTGAATGTTCCATTAAAAAAAACACCAAAATATATCAGGAATATGCCAGATTTTACAAATGCTGCCGATATAGAAGTAGCTACAGAGCTAGTTATATAATAGGTAACCCAGAGCGTGGCGATAAATATTAGCACTCCAGGTAATAAAAGTAATTCCATGTCAAATGGGTGCATATAATTACCGATACCAACATCTAAAGAAATTCATCGAACACTACACGTTTATATCTCAAGAAACGATTTAGAAAAAATCTAGACTGCTTGTCATTTAGCAAGACAGTTTCGAATAAATACAAACTCGTTACACCCCAATCCGCCCGCACAGGTTTTAAGCCGCGCCAATGAAAAGCCCTTTTTATGAAAGAAATCAAAAATTTCTTCTGGCTTAGCCACTTCAAAAGGATAACCGCCAATCCAATCTACAATATCGTGCCACGCGGACATTCCCCGCTGTTGTTTATATTCACGCCACGATTTAGTTGGCGTGCCTTTCATTGTGTCGCGAATAAAGGTAAGGGTGAATTGTCGAACGAGCGTGTAGATGGCCAACGGAAAACGAAGATATATATGTTTATTGTAAAGTTGCTTAAGGGTTTTCCAACGTTTACTAGCGCCGCCTTGGTCATTGTAAATTGCGATAAATAACCTGCCGTCTTCTGCCACCAACGGCTCAACGTTGCCTAGTGCAGGCCACATGGAGCCTGTGTGATGCAATACCCCCCAACTGTAGACAATATCAAACTTGCCCAGTTTATTCAGGTAGGCCTGATCCAGTACCGAACCTTCCTCCACAGTCCAGTCCGCATCATCTGAAAAATAGCGCCGCTTCAATTCTCTAGTGCATGCGACAGATTTTGGATCAAAGTCAAATGAATAGACTTTCGCTCCTAATCTGCGAGCGGCTAAACTAAACAGCCCCGATCCACTACCAGCATCGAGAAATGTTTTTCCTGTTAACTCAGTTAGCCCAATCATCTCTCGAAGCGATCTCTCAGCTTGATGAATGCGCTCATCGTCCAATGTTTGGAGAAAATTCGTCCAGTTGGCCCCAAATTCAAATCGCTCACCCGATAATACTTCTGTTGCATGCCCAGCCATTATTTACCCCCCTCAAATATTACTTCCCAATTGTTCGCAATCTGTTCAATAGCGAACCTCACTCTTACATCCATTGCCTGCTCTGCCAACTTCCGCCGTAGAGCATCGTCGCCCATCAACTGCCCCAGCGCCTCGGTCAAACCAGCCACATCTCCAGGCGACACCAGCAGCCCATCCAAACCATGACGGATGATGTCGCGCGGGCCCGTGTCGCAATCGAAACTCACCACGGGAACCCCATACGCCATCGCCTCAACTAAGGCATTAGGGAACCCTTCAAAGCGAGAACTCAACACATATAGGTCGGCTCGACTGTACCACTCTCCCACATTTCCCGCCCTGCCCGGCAGCAAAATTCGGTTAGCCATGCCAACCTCTAACACCTGCGCCTCTAAAACTGAACGCATAGCCCCCTCACCGAGAATAACCAAATCCCAATCAGGATAACGTGAGGCGAGAGCGCAAAAACAATCTACCAGCAATCCGAACTGTTTCTCTCCAGACAAACGCCCTACAGCCAAGAGCAATTTTCTCCCCGATCCGCATACATTCTCGACATCAACACCCGGCAACTGATTGGTCAATGGCCAGTTAGCGGAATTTGGGATAGCAAACACGCGCGGCGCTTTAGTATGAGACTTGAGCCATTCAGCCCCCCTGTCTGTTTGTGCAACCACAGCATATAAATGACCATAACTATGAAGGCGCAACCACTCCCACAGGGCGCCAAGCGGATGTTGCGGAGGATATGTTCGTTCTGAACCAACAGTTCGAATCTGATGAAGCCCCCACGAGGCAAAAGCCAACAATACATTCGCTCGCTCCATCATTCCCAGGGCTACATCAGGTTGAATCTGACGCAACACTCGCCGCAATGCTAACACGCGACGAAGATTCTGCATTAGTCCAATGAACACATTCCCGCTCTCACCTTTCATTTCCAAAGCGAGGCGTTTGACCGCCGGGTTCAATGCGTAAAAATCATCGTGTTGCGGTGCCAACGTGACGATAGTGACCTCCCAGCCCTTCTCAGCCCAATGGTTAGCAAGATTGACAGTGACGCGCTCTGCGCCACCTCCGCGCAGGGAAGAAATGAAAAAGAGAAGTTTCATCAAGTCAGCTTGCCCTCAAGATGTTTAATAATCTGCCTTGAGGTATCAACGGAATTAATATGTTTCAGTATGTAAGCTCTTGAATTGACACCAATTGATCTACGTAACTCTGGATTATCTACCAAAACCTCAAGCCATTTAACAACATCATCAACACAATTTGCCTGACATATCGGGAGCGGCTGACCAACTAACTTCGTAAATACTTCTGGGCGACCATTTCCAATTACCGGCCGACCAGTCAACATCGCATCCATACCCCCGCTCACAAAGTGATTACCCAGTTGATCAAAAACGATATCGGACATTTCATAGAAATGAAGAATTTCCTGAAACGTCATTTCCTTGTGCCAAGATATTAAATGAGATATCGACAAATCATCAATCAGAGCCTTAGTTTCTTCAAGTTGAGCCCCTTTCTCAATCAATATTACCTTTATGGGTACACCTGTTTTTTTGTAGTATTCCGCAATACCCTTCAACATTATGTCGTTTCGCTTATTTTCGGCGCTTGTATATCCCTTCGGCAATGGTTCCTTCCATAAGAAGCGAGCCAAATTGAATACCACCACATCCGCTCCCGTGCGATTAGATGCCGGACAATAATTAACAAGTTCCGTAACCATTCCTCTAATTTGCAATCGATAGAAGCTCTTGCCTCGCATAATTTGGGTTATCAGCATGTCCCCTACAAGAGAAACACCTTCAGGATAATAATTGACTAAGCTGGCGCGACGAATGCCGCGCCTGTGAAACCAAACTTCCAATAACCTTATTGGTACCTTGAGTAAATCAATGAAGCGGCTACTGAGAAAAAGTGATGAAATTACATTATTGTAATCAGCCATTACATCAATATCCGCCCCTGAAAACAGACTAACAACTTGAATATGATCACTCTCTTTAAAATGGTTCGCAAGCTTATGCCAAGTTCCATTGAGGACAACCGCATCGTAATCTCCAGCTTTTAAATGGCTGATCAATTTAGCCAATGAACCACTTGGAAATATAAACTCCATATCTCGTTTTGGCGTATCAATTTCCTTTATCCAATCTTCATATGGATATGAAATATAACTAAATCTAAATTCCGGTCGATGAAGTTTTTCAGTTCTTGTATTGGAAATAAAAAAAACAACCTCGTGACCTAACCGCTTTATTTCTTGTGCATAGCTAAATGGCATGCAATTAACATTACCCACAAATGCAATTCTGAACTTTTTCACGCCCTATCTACCTCGAATTTGTAAGCACAATTTCAGCCAGCCATTCACTCTCGTTCGAATTTCTGATGAAGCCACGATGCCAATCAATAACACAAACACTCCTGTCACCATTATTTCTGCAAGTAGCAAGCCTCTGTGGTCGTTCAATGGCAACAGGATGCTCAAGCCATATCCGACAATACCCACTGGTACGAAAATCATCAAAACATCCTGTCCGTACCATTTAAAATTCAAACCCGGCTCAAATTTATTATGCACTAATGGCAACCATGCGACAAAAGAAAGTAAATTCATACCCAGCCACACATAGCCCGCCCCTACACCGCCATATTGGCTCGCTGCCCAAATAATGGAGGGGATGAGTAGCGCCACAAACACCGCATTGCCGATTAAATGTATGCGTAAATCGCCTTTGGCATATTGCAAATAATAGGGAAAACCCGCCACAACCAAAATGCCATTACCGAGGGCATATAGACTCAAAACAGATGCAGCTTGTTTCGCCAATGCGTGGTCTCCCGTCCATGCCCACAACAATGGCTCGGCATAAAAAGCGATAGTGACAGCAACAGAGCCTGCCAACACAACCACCAGTTGTGTGGCTTGGCGATACACACGAATCAACCCTGCGTGATCGCCTTCAGCTTCCAACTTAGTCATTCGCGGCAAAATTGCACCGCTAATGGGGCCGCTGATGATCATGATCCCGCCCGCCACTAAGACTGCTAAAGTAAAGTAACCGTACTCTGCTAACGGCAATATTTTTGACAAAACCAGTTTGTCTGTCTGCGTAACCAGCACCCACACTGACGAAGTAAATGCGACCGTCAATGAAAATTTAAGCAATGGTTTTAGTGGAGTCCATGCCCACGGCAATTGTTGACCTTTAGGCACATCAGGCATTAGACGATAGGCATGTATCAGCAAAACCGCAAACTCAATCAAAGCTACAACAAGCTGGAATTCAAAAAAAATCGTTGGCGTAGATCCAACAAACATCAATATGGGAATTATCGCCACAAATCGAACTGTTGCTACTATCGAATTATAAGTCCCCAACCACACAAACCGCTCTGAGCCAGTAATCACGCCACGATAAAGCCCTTCCATCCACCTCAATGCAATGACGATAGACATCAACTTAAGCGATGTTTCAACCTCAACAATCGGCAACTGTGACGCTTGTAGCCAGTCGTGAGCGATATAGCCTGAAGCAGCAAATAAACCCACCCCGCCCACCAAGGCTACCAATAAAAAAACACCTTCTAACGCCCGCACCAAACGCCTAAAACTTAAAGCATCGGTCGCACCTCCCTGAAAACGTGCCGTTTCTCGTGCCATCGTGGGGGTCAGCCCCATGTCTAATAGCGCGAACCATGCTTGCAACATCGCAAAAAAGCCCACCAAACCATAAGCCTCAGCGCCCATATATTTAATATACAAAGGCACCATGACAATTCCGATCAGCGTGACATAAAACTGACTGACGTAGTTAGCAAGAATATTGCGCTTGAGTGACATTAGATAAGGCGCGCCTTACTTTCCATCGCCACGTTCACACATCAAGAAAATGCTCGAACACAAATCTGGGTAATGCTGCCCCAACTTGTAACAGCCTTCTAAATATTCTTTAGAAATAATGTCCGTCTGCAACAGGCGATCCCACTGAAAGTTCGCCAGTGCTTTGAAGAATATCCCCGAGCGGTGAACCACCTTCAGACCCGCAACAACCGCATCCCGTTCTAACGTGTCCAATGTGTAAGTGCAACGATGTCCATGCTCAGCTTCCGCAGGGGTGACAGCTGCGTTATGCGTGATAAGTCCCATCTTGACAGCGATTTGTCGCGAAGGCGCATTAGCATTCGGACACACCAAAAAAAATCGCCCGCCTTCTGCCAGCCACTCGTCGTTGATACGTTTAAGCACTTGCACAGGATCATTCAAATGTTCCAGTACATGGGTCAACACAATGTTGTCATAGCGTTTGGGTAAGGTTGCATTTTCAAACAATGAATTGACGAACGTTACTTTATCACCTAGTTTCTTCTTTGCTTCTTCGATAGCGACATCCGATGCTTCAACACAGGTGACGTCATCAGAAAATGGTAAAAACCTTTTGGTGAAGTCCCCCTTGAAGCTGCCAAGCTCAAGCAGACTGCCCTTATTGAAAAATGGCTCGAATGATTTGATCATGTAGGGGTGCATCACATCAAAGTCAAATCCATAGGCATACTTGTGATCGTCTGTATCCTTTATTTCCACATTGTAGTCACGCTTGCTATTCATTTTCTTTCCCACTTTTCAAATATAAATTCATAGTAATAAATGGCGGGTTTGCCTTATTAAAAACAAAGCCACTTTTTTCATACAGCTTGATAGCGGGCAGATTGTCACTCGCCACCTCCAAGCTTATTTGCCTCACCCCCAAGTCTTGCGCATGTTTAACACAATGCTTCATCAAGTTTGCGGCGATGCCTTTACCTGTCCATTCCCGTAGCACGTTGACGCTGGTTACAAAGGCAAGGCGTGCCTCAGTGTCATTACAATAGGCCGCCACCAATCCAATTAGGCTGCCATCTGACCATGCTTCAAAGCGCATCGCTTTGCAGGCAATCTTTTTTGCATAGCCAGATATTTCGACCCGACTATGCAGGGGCGGCACGAAATCAGCGCTACCTCTTCTTAGACATTTGGCAATTTCAGCTTCGGTCGCCTTGTTTAACTGGTACTCAATCATTGAAATGATTTTTCAAGGACTGCCAGTCCGAAACCATAACGTCCGAATTCATTGCCGTTATAAAGCAAATATACTTCACCATCGGACTCGAACACATGCGGATAACACAACATGTCTGAATCCCAATCACCCGACGTAACATCGAGCAGTGGATTTTCGTCATCCCGTGTCCAATTCAGCAGATCGTCTGACCAGGCATGCCCAATTCGATAACCACGTCCACTGTTCTTGCGGAAATCGAATGACTGGCGATAACAAAAGAACATGTGATGCCGGCCATTGATCTCGATCACCGTCGGCAAAGCTTGGCTTTCATCTGCCCCAAGCTTATCAGTGATAATTTGACGGGCTTCTTCCTTGTTCCAATTAATACCTTCGCTGGAAGTCGCGTGGCCTATTTTGTAGGTGCGGTCCGGTGGTGTATCAGGTGAAAACTTCTTCCAGCCAGTGCCGAAGATGTACCACATGTGAAACACGCCGCCGATGATTTTCACAAAACCGTCCCCAACTAAGCAGGGCTCATGCATTGATGCCGCCAGCAAGGGGCCATTGCCAAGACGCTGAAAGGTGAGGCCATTATCATGGCTAATGGCCAGGCCGATAGCTGTATCTACCGACACCGATACGCGCCGATTCCAGCCGCATGTGTAGCCATACACTACATCGCCATGGCGCATAACACTCATTGGAAAGATCCCATGCTCATCAAAACAACCCAGTTCACCAAGGGGGATGACTGTCTTGTCTGATACGCGGATTACATCTCGCAGGTTCTTCTGCATATCAACAAAGGCGATATTGCTCAGATATTTCCCATTACTCTTGTCCACAGAGCGGGTAGAGAAATAGATACGAACGAAATTATCAAACACCAAAGCCTGCGGTGACTGGGCGAACTGTTCGCAGTCGTTCGGCAGCTTGTGCTGTGTCGGATCGAATATTTTGCCGAGCTTCTTCCACTTCATTTTACTCATTCCTTATTCCAACTGTCCATCGAGCACGGCCAAACCAAAGCCATGACGACCAACCTGATTGCCCAGATAAGCCATGTAGGTTTTTCCATCCAACTCGAACACGTGCGGATAGCTAATCATCTCTGAATCCCAGCCCTCTTCCGATACATCTATGCCCGCTTTCGTGTCTTCGCGCACCCAATCAGTCAGGTTGGTGCTGGAGGCATAACCGATTCGATAACCATTTTCTTTTCCGCGATAATCGCTGCTGTAGCGGTAACAAAAGAACATGTGATATTTTCCGTTGGCGAAGAATACGTCTGGACTGGCTTGCGCTTCGTCTTCTTCGATGCGACTTTCGATCAGATCTTTGTTGAGTTTTTGCCAATTGATGCCGTCACTCGAAGTCGCCATACGGATCTTGTACACTGGCTCTGCGCGTCCGTCCACAGCCTTCCATTTACGTCCAGCGATGTAAAACAGCTGCCACTGACCATTAAAACGCCGCACCTTGGGGCCGCTCAACACAAATGGCTCGTCCGGCGTATAAGTCAGCACAGGGCCAGTCCCCATCTTCTCAAAAGTCTTACCACCATCACAGCTAACAGCAACTCCGATGGCGACGTTAAACGGCACTGATTCGCAACGCGTCCAACCAGCATAATAGGCACGCACTTCGTCCCCCTCACGCGTCACCGATACCGGATAGGTACCAAATTCATCAAATTCGCCCAAACCTCCCAGACCGAGAATGGGCCGTTCAGACACCGCGCGTACCCTGAACATATCTGAACGCTCTAGATCAACGTAGGCGGAATAACTCACATATTGACCGTTGGCATCTACTGGGGGGCGACATGAGAAATACACGCGCACAAAATCATCGAACATCAAAGTCGCAGGTGCTTGCGCAAACTCCTTCAGCCAGTCGCGGCCTTGCACTTCTTGCGGCGTAAACACCTTGCCTAATTTATTCCACTTAAACATAGTTCAAATCAACTCATAGTTAGTTGTTATACAGGCTCGGATATCTTCGATTGAATTAAACATCATCACATCGATAATTGACAACCACGGCACAAATGCGTCGCCAAACTGCGCATATTCAAACGGCCTCGATTTAATGAATTTCAATTCAATCTCCTTCTGCTGAAACGCTTCTTTCGAATACAGTTCCATTCCACCAATTGCATTGATGTAGGTTTTAGCACCTGTTGCCTCACATAGGGCAAGCACTTTATCCTGACTTTGCAAGGTATGATCAATGGCAATATCGGATGAAATTTTAATCTCAGTCGTAATCTCTAAATGCTCACATAACTTGACAATGGAATGATGCAGATAGCGGAATAAGTTGGTATCTTCATAACGCACGAGCTGCTCAATCAAGGGAAAGGTTTGATCAAAATGGGGCGCGCGTCGGTACGTGCCTTTGAATTGGTTAAGTAGTTTGTCTCGATTGAAATCGGCTGACAGCTCTCTCTGCACGATATCAAGTGAATCGGAATCTTTTTTCAAGGGCACGGAGAACATTACATCTGCCCCGTTTTGCAACATGCGATTGCGGTTGATCCAACCTTTTTTTGTGTATTTGATGTTGTCGTACACGATGAACTGATCCACTGAAGCTATCAGTTGAAAGTACCCAATGTAGGGCAGAAAGTAGGGTTGCATGATGGCGAGTTTCATTTTATTTCTCACCGAATTTCACGTGAAGAACGATCATTTTACGCCTGCAATGAATTGTGTGATTTTTTCTACTATCTCCATTTCCAAATCTGGATAAATGGGTAAACAAAGAACTTCTTGCGCGGCTTTAGTGGCAACGGGCAAATTTTCACGATGCGCAGAAGGCAGGCCACGGTACATGGGGAAGTCAGAAATCAATGGATAAAAATAGCGACGCGGGTGAATGCCATTTTCTTTGAGCTTTTGATATAGCTCGTCTCGGGTAATGGGGTAATCCGAATCGACTAAGACTGGAAAGTAAGAATAATTAGCAGTTTTTTCTCCTGCGTCATTTAAACAATGAATTCCTTTAATTTCTTTTAGTTGCTCACGATAAGCCGCATCAATTTCACCTCGCCTTGCAATTGCTTTTTCTAAATGTTTAAGTTGTAACAATCCTAATGCGGCATTGAATTCACTCATCTTGCCATTGATGCCAGGTGCTACAACGGTTGTTTCTCCTACATGACCAAAGTTTTTGAGCTGGTCTATACGAACTTTTGTTTTCGCATCTGGGCAAACAATGGCACCACCTTCAAAAGTATTAAATACCTTAGTGGCATGAAAGCTTAACACTGACATATCGCCATGGTTAAGGATACTACCTTTTTCATCCTTAACGCCAAAAGCATGAGCCGCATCATAGATAACCTTAAGATTGTAGTTATCAGCAATTTTTTGAATTGCTTCAACATCGCATGGATGACCGTAGCAATGCACGGGCATAATGGCAGTGGTCTGAGGGGTGATGGCCGCTTCGATTTTGGAAGGGTCAAGATTAAGCGTGTCCGGGTTAATATCCACGAACACCGGCTTTATGCCATTCCAGAGCAATGAGTGAGAGGTGGCAACAAAGGAATACGGGGTGGTAATCACCTCGCCAGTAACGCGTAGCACTTGTAGAGCTGTGACCAAGGCAATAGTCCCGTTAGTAAACAAGGCGATGTGCTCCACGCCCAAATATTCACAGAGTGCTTTTTCTAGCTGCTGGTGAAAGGGGCCACCGTTGGTGAGAATTTTGTTTTCCCAGATTTGCTCTAGATAGGGGATGAATTCCTCCAGCGGGGGAAGGTACGGTTGCGTAACATAAATAGGTTTGCTCATACTTTTTCTTTCATAATGCACATATCACTACTTTCCTGATTTTCGTCATTTATCTACGAACAAACGCGCCCGATTAATCCGAACTTTTCAGCCCTAGTCTGATTAATTACATTTATATCTGAGGACTTGATCGCCCAAATTTTTTGTTCAGCCATTAACATTCGCCGCAATTTGTCGGACATCGGTTGCAATTTATCGTCAGGAACTGTGGGCAAAACTAGAATCAGTTTGATGGGCAGTTTCAGGTGCGATAAAAGCCGCAAATTTGACGGCAGTAGCGTCTCTACATTTTTATGGCGTCCACAAACAGCGGCAAACCACACTACAAGTGAATGTGTCAGTTTCAAGCAAATTCCTGTAAAGAAATTATCTGATTCTTTGGGTATTGAACTTTTTGCCTCAATGAATGCAACTGCAGAAGCCTTCCCAACGCCTGTTCGCACTATAAATTCCACCTTGCAAACATGTTCACCCAACTTCATGGCACTGAGCACTTTTTCCAATTCAAATACATCTTCTTGAGAATAATCGCCAAATGTCACACCCGACTCTTTAATCGAAATACTCATCCGAGTGACACCTGAAGTTCCTCATCAAACAAGCGAATGGATTCGTTAATGATTTCATTGTCCGGTATTCCATCCAGTAAATCTTGCTGACGCCACTCCCCTTGCTGGTCAGAAACTAGTACAGGAATGCTTATCTTGTGCTGCAATGCAAGCAAATATAATTTTTTAACCACAAAATAAGAATGTGACGAAATAAAAAATTGCATCCCCTGCTCTGACAGCAGAAAAATAATATCCATCAATTGGCTAATCGCGGTCGGGTGCAACGCTGATTCTGGTTCGTCGATAAAAATCACAGAATCGGGTGTCAAAAAACGATTGCCCAAAAGAATGTCAAGAATTGCAATTTTCTTAATACCTTCCGCTGTAGTATTCACAGAAAATCGGCTATTCCCTTGTCGATATACCCACTTATCCGTTTCCGCAACATATTCAATTTTGCCATGAAATATATTTTCCAATTGTTCACGGGAACGCTTATATTTATCGTAATTACGTCCACGTTGAGTTGGGTTTTGCAAAGCCAACACCAGATCAACATAAGTTGCGTCAAAACCAAATGACTTGTCTTGCAAGCCAGACTTCAAAATAACCTTAGCCAGTGTTAAAACTTCTTTAGGGGGCAGAAAAATTGAACTTGCCTCTCGGGCAGGCAAATTGTTATGCAGTGGCACAATTTTTCGGCTCGTGTCTGGTCCGAATTCGTAGGCTAAAGCACAGTTGTCTTGCATTGTAAGTGAAGCTTTTAGGCGGTTCCCACTTCCTTTACGAACCAAGTCACCCAGTTTTTCAGCTTGAAAAGTCCAATAGAGCTTATCACTTAACACTTCATCAAAAGCTCTGGGATCATCACCGCGACCGTACTCCTCTTGCGAGCGTATCATGGCGTAAAGTGCTTTAAGCAAAAAAGTCTTACCCGAACTGTTTGCACCAATCACCAAATTAAGCTTACCTAGTGCTTCAGCTTGAATAGATGACAATGGACCAAAATTTTCTAGCGAAAACTGTTTTATCATTTAGAAACCTGCTGTCATTTTTGAAATCAAACTAAGCTTATTGTAAATCGGCTCGCTCATGCTTTGCCTTGTTGTGTCAGGTGCTGCACATACCACTCCATCGCCACTTTCAGTCCTTCGCCAATTCGGTGGGTTGGCTGGTAACCTAATAATGTGGCGGATTTGCTGATGTCCGCCAATGAATGGCGCACATCGCCCGCGCGGAAATCACGATAAACTGGTTGCACGCCTTGCAGGTGGGGATAACGAGGTAGCAAGTTGAGGTGAAGCTGGTCATACAGTTGGTTGAGCGTTGTGCGGTCGCCGACTGCAACGTTGTAGACTTGGTTGGCGGCTTCGGGATTTTCCGAGGTGGCGGCAAGGAGGTTGATCTGACGCACGTTTTCGATGAAGCAAAAATCTCGACTGGTCTCACCGTCGCCATTCATATACACAGGCTCAGCCTTAATCATGCTGGCGATCCACTTCGGGATCACCGCAGCATAAGCACCATCGGGATCCTGGCGCGGGCCGAATACGTTGAAGTAGCGTAAGCCAATGGTGTTGAAGCCATAGGTGCGGGCGAATACATCGGCATACAGTTCGTTGACGTATTTTGTGACAGCGTAGGGTGACAGCGGCTTGCCAATTTTGTCTTCTACTTTTGGCAAGCCGGGGTGGTCACCATAAGTTGAGCTAGAGGCGGCATAGACGAAACGCTTTACTTTGGCATCACGTGCTGCGACAAGCATATTGAGAAAGCCACTGATGTTAGTTTCGTTGGTATTGATGGGGTTTTCAACCGAGCGCGGGACGGAGCCTAGGGCGGCTTGGTGGAGGACGTATTCGACCCCCCCCCTCTCCCCCAGCCCCTCTCCCGCATGCGGGAGAGGGGAGTAAGTCATGGCACTGCGGCAGTCGTCTAGGTTGCGGATGTCGCCTTTGATGAAGTTGAAGTTTTCCCATTGTTCGGCGCTTACAAGGGACTGGACTTCATCTAGGTTGCGTTGGTGGCCGGTAGCAAAATTATCTAGCCCGACAACTCGTTGGTTGAGCTTGAGCAGGGTTTCTAGCAGATTGCTGCCAATAAAGCCTGCCACGCCAGTGATGAGCCATGTGTGAGGCTCGGTGGCTAGGCGAGTTTTGAGTTGTTCGTAGTTTGTCATAAATTTTATTTAAGGTAAGTTTCTTGGCAGAATTGAACCAATTTGTCGTGCCATGCAAAAAGCTGAGGCGTAGCTTGTGTTAATTCCATGAAAAATTCGGTCAGCCTTGCTGTATTTTCCTCATATTCGTGATTCACGGCGTTACGCAGCTCGCGAATTTCTTTCCACTCTTCGACAGATTCAATTAACTGAAGTTTTTCCATATAAAGCAAGATGGCCGTATACGGTTCCGTTTTTTGCTCCTCTTCGATGGCGATGGCTCGCATGGCTTTGCCTAAATGCTCTTGAAACTCACTGAAACGCACACGAAATGCGGCAAGTGTTGCGTGATCCTCTGGTGTAAGTTTAGCCCAATCATGAATAGGCACCAGTTGCAGGGTTTGCCCTAGTGAGTAACTCAAGTATTCTCTCATGCGGGCGAGGTGATCAAGTTTTTTCCAAATCAAGCTAATATGCTGACTCACAGTGCCATCCCAGTCGTTTTGGCAATTTTCGCGATAGGTGTAACCTCATCGTATGAGTTGACAATAAGGTCAACAGGCATATCAAGACTCTGCTCTAACTGCAGCTTGCAACGTATCTCATCCCGAAGTGTGTGCCTGTCCGTTTCCACATAAATATCTATATCTCCTCCGCGCTTTTGGTCATCTAACCGGGATCCAAATAACCACATGCGCGCAGACTCGCCCAAATGGTGATGGATGCTCTCGGCAATAAGTTGTACTTGATTTTGACTGATGCGCATAGGTTGATTTTTTAATGTGCTACACGAGCGTATTTTTTACTCCGCACTTCAATTTTCTGCCCTTGATGCTTAATCCAGAAACTGTCGAACATTCCCATTTGTTTTGCTCACAAACGCCAAAGTTTGTAACCTGCTGATTCGATTGCATCTTGCGAATAAGCTGATTTAATATCGATGAAAGCACCGCCGGATTTTAGTTTTGCGAGTAACTGCGTAACCGGTTGGCTGGTGTATTCCGTATGCGATACAGCGGCCACGATTGCATCGGCTTGTTTGGGTAACGCATCCCATTCTGTCAAAGTTATGCCATATTCATGCACTGCTTCTTTGCCATCCGCTAATGGGTCATGCACGCTCACATCACAGCCAAATTCCTGCAGCTCTTTTACGACATCGGCCACTTTGCTGTTACGCAGGTCAGGGCAGTTTTCTTTAAAGGTGAGGCCCAACACGATGACTTTGGAACTTTTGACTGCGCCCCCGGTTTTTATGATCTGTTTTACGGTTTGCTGCGCAACATAAGCGGCCATGCTGTCGTTGATGCGACGCCCCGCCAAGATGACTTGCGAGTGATAACCCAATATGTCGGCTTTGTGTGTCAAGTAGTATGGATCAACGCCGATGCAATGCCCCCCGACCAAACCTGGACGGAAGGGTAAAAAGTTCCATTTGGTGCCGGCTGCTTTAAGCACTTCTAATGTGTCAATGCCAATTTTGTCGAAAATGATGGCAAGTTCGTTCATTAAGGCGATGTTCAAATCACGCTGGGTATTTTCAATCACTTTGGCTGCTTCGGCAACTTTGATGCTGCTGGCGGGATAGACGCCTGCGGTAATCACAGAACCATAAACTTCTACGACTGTTTTTA
>JAVHQT010000007.1:0-24000 GCA_036171275.1 Gallionellaceae bacterium
GGATAGTCGAGCAACAAAACATGAAGTAGGGCAGACAACAAGAGGGCAATAACCAGTCGTTGACGTAAAAATTGCCCCACGTTAGAAAAAAAAGAAGTGAACCTCATTTTTTGTAACTAATTGATTATATTGAATAATTAATTAGTTTAATCCGGGCGAAATGAGCGTCGCGCCGGGTTGATGCAGTAAATGACTGCACACTTTGCCAGCTTCATCTAGCCAAATTTGATTTAAGCATAGCCAGCGAACCGCTTGCGGATAAATACGATGTTCTTCGTGAAGAACGCGAGCGGACAGCGTTTTTTCGGTATCGTCGGGCATCACGGTAACGGCAGCTTGAATAATAATTGGGCCGCCATCTAACACGGGTGTGACGAAATGAACACTGCAACCGTGAATTTTTACGCCATCTTGTAGTGCGCGTTGATGGGTGTTCACCCCAGTGTAAGCTGGCAAAAGAGAAGGATGAATGTTGATGAGTTTGCCACGGTAGTGTTCGACAAAATCGGCAGTTAGGATGCGCATAAAACCTGCCAACACCACTACATCTGGATGAAAACTATCAATCACAGCGGCGAGTGCAGCATCAAAACTAGTGCGATCTGGATAAGCTTGATGCGACACGACAGCCGTTGCAATGCCCTGCGTTTGTGCAATCGTTAAACCGCTGGCTTCGGCACGATTGCTGATGACCGCGACAATTTTGCCGGGCAATTTAGCGTCGAGTAGCGACTGCATATTGCTGCCGCGCCCCGAAATGAGAATGACGATTTTTTTCACGGTTGTGCCAATAAATGTTCAATCGCTTGCAGCAGTTGCGGGTCATTAGGTTGCATTCCAGCGGGGAAAGATTGCACAGTTTTGCCATCGCGACTGAGTAGATATTTATGAAAATTCCATTCCGGTTCATCGCCGGTTGCAGCAATTAATTGTGCGAAAACCGGATTCGCGTTGTTGCGTGTAACACCCGATTTTTCCATCATCGGAAATTTGACTTTGTAGGTGAGTTTGCAAAATTTGGCGATTTGCGCGTTGCTGTCGGGTTCTTGTTCGCCAAAATCATTAGCAGGAAAACCCACCACGGTCAGCCCACGTGCGTGCAGTTGTTCGTGTAGCTTTTCCAAGCCCGCGTATTGCGGCGTGTTGCCACAATAACTGGCGGTATTCACAAACAACACCACGCGTCCGCTGTATTGACACAAATTGACCGGTTGACCTTGCAAGCTAGTTAATTGATGGTTGAGTAATTTGGGGCACTGGCTGGCGGCGTGCGCTGACGCACCGATAATCGAAAAACTAGACCAAGCAAGCAAGCGTAATATTTGAGGAATATTCATTCGTAACTCCTTGATTATTAAAGTAATTATATGATTTGGGTTTGATGCTCTTCGCCTAAACGAGGTCGAATTATACCGATTCGCGATACGGTTTCGCCACTGGTTTGTAATAAGGAAATCGCTTGTTCGGCGTCTGCGGGGCTGACGATGATCACCATGCCGATGCCACAATTGAAGGTACGGAACATTTCTTGTGTTGCCACATTGCCTTGCTCGCGCAGCCAGTGAAACAGTTTAGGCATTGACCAATGGCCGCTGTCAATGTCAGCGACCACGTTGTGGGGCAACACGCGCGGTACGTTTTCGGTAATGCCGCCGCCGGTAATGTGCGCCATGCCCTTCACGGTTAGTTGCTGCATTAACGCCAGTAAGGGTTTTACGTACAGTCGGGTTGGCGCCATGATGCAATCCGCCAAGGAACGCGCGCCGTCAAACGGAACGTTTAAGTCGGGCTGACTCCGTGCGATGATTTTGCGCACCAGCGAATAGCCATTAGAATGAGCACCGTTCGAGGCGAGCCCCAACACCACGTCGCCCGCCGAAATATGTGCGCCGGTGATAATTTTAGATTTTTCCACCACGCCGACGGCGAAGCCCGCCAAGTCGTATTCGCCCACCGGATACATACCGGGCATTTCTGCTGTTTCGCCGCCGATTAATGCGCAACCGGATTGCTCGCAACCGTAGGCAATGCCTTTAATCACTTCGGTGGCGGCGGGAACATCCAGTTTGCCACAGGCGAAATAGTCGAGAAAAAACAAGGGTTCAGCACCTTGCACCAAAATATCATTCACACTCATCGCTACTAAATCCACGCCAACCGTGTCGTGCCGATTCAGTTCGAACGCCAGTTTTAGTTTGGTGCCCACGCCATCCGTACCGGAAACCAATACCGGTTCTTTAAATTTCTTAGAAATTTCCACTAGTCCGCCAAAACCACCGATGCCACTCAACACCTCTGGACGCAGGGTACGTTTGGCAAAAGGCTTGATGTTTTCGACTAATTGGTCGCCAGCGTCAATGTCAACGCCCGCATCGCGATAGGAAAGACTAGAGGAAAAAGTGTTCAATTTCAGTTCTCGCATTCATTAACAGGTCATTTATAATCAGTGCTTATTTTCAAGCTAAATTATACTCGAACAGAATCGCCCTAAAGCGCCTTTCGAAACATTTCAACCGATTGATAAACCAACACGTCCAAATTTATGCGCACCATTCCCATTTTGATGTACCACAATATTGATCATCCGCCAGCGGGAGCAAAGCTGCGCGCCTTGTATGTGCGGCCTTTTTCCTTTGCAATACAAATGTTTGTATTGCGTTTGCTGGGGTTTAAAGGCGTTTCAATGTCTGCCGCCATGCCTTATTTGCGCGGTGAAAAATCGGGCAAAATTGCCGTAATTAGCTTTGATGATGGTTACGTTGACACCCTGCAAAACGCTTTGCCCATTTTGTTAAAACACGATTTTACGGCAACGTGTTATGTGGTTAGCCAGCGCATAGGGCAATTTAATCGCTGGGATGCGGAGCAGTTGCAGGTCAAAAAAACGTTAATGAGTGCCGCTCAAGTGTGCGAATGGCAGGCGGCAGGAATGGAAGTGGGCGCGCATTCGCGCACGCATCCCCGTTTGACGCAGTGCGATGACGCACAATTGCTAGCCGAAATTGCCGGCAGCAAAGCCGATTTGGAAGCCTTGACCGGGCAAGTAGTCACGCAATTTTGCTATCCATACGGCGATTTGGATTTGCGCGTTCGCACGGCGGTGCAGCAAGCCCACTTTGATGCGGCCACTACCACGCAACGCGGGCGGGCTATGATTGGCGATAACTCTTTGATTTTAAAACGTGTTTTGGTTAGCGGTAGCACCTTGCCGCATTTATTTATCTTAAAACTACTGACTGGCTACGAGGATAAGCGCGGATGAAAATACTATTTGTTGGCACGCATCATGGCGGTGGTGGGACTGAAAGTCATTTAATTACCTTGGCGCGTGCCATGGCAGCTCAAGGGCACGAGGTTGCCGCCGTGGTACAGGCGAATACGCCAATTTCGCGCGGTTTAGATAATTCGGACGTCCACCTTTTTTATGGCAAATTTCGCAACGCCTTTGACCCGCGCGGCTGGAAAGCCGTGTGGTCTGCCTGCACCAAATTTCAGCCAAATTGGATTGTGGGTAGTTTTAGCAAAGAATATTGGCCACTGGCAATCATTGCCCGGCTACGTCATATCAAACTGTGTTTATTCAAGCACATGGATTATAAAATGCGCTTTATGACGCATCACCTGATTCCGCGTTTAGCGCAACGTTTTGTGGTGATTTCTGAATATATGCGCGGCAACTTTATCGCCCGTGGCGTCGATTCAACCCGAATTAGCCTGCTATATAACCCTTTGGATTTGGCGCATTTTGAACCAGATATCGCGCTACGCCGCAACAAACGAGCTGAATTAGGCTTTGCAGACGACGATATTGTCGTCGGTTTTATAAGCGCGATGCATCCGGATAAAGGCATGCTGCCGTTGGTGGATGCGCTTAATTTAGCGATGAAAATAGAACCTAAATTGCAAGCGATTTGGGTCGGGAATGGCTTGGCAGTTGCCGAGCTTAAAAATCGGATTGCGCACGGAGGTTTTGCCGAACATCATCATTATTTTGAATGGACGCACAACGTGTTGCCGTATTACGCCATGTTGGATATTTTCGCTGTTCCTTCGCTATCGCCAGAAACCTTTGGCAGAGTGTCGATTGAAGCGCAGGCTTTGGGCATTCCTGTGTTGTGCAGTCATCGTGGCGGGCTACCAGAAACACTGGATAATGAAATGACCGGGCAATTGTTGCCGGCCGGAGATGTCAGTGCATGGCGTGATGCGCTGTTAAATTTGGCGAGCAATCCCGCTTTACGTCAAAGTTGGGCACAAAACGGACGACCTTGGGTGCAGCGAAAATTTAGTGCACAGATTATTGCAAGCCAATTTACTGAGTTATTGAAAGCGGTCTAAGCGAAGATTTGGGCGTCTAGTCTATAAGCGAAGCAATGTCACAAGGTCAAAACGAGCCTGAGTAGCTGAACGCTGGATGATATGGCGCAAGCTATGCGGTCTTAATTATCTTTACATTAACCTAAGAAAACGCTGATTAAATCAACTGTTTGTCCTGAGTCCTTTGATAAACTCAGGGAAACTGTGGCGACACCCCCAGGCGAGGTTGGTCGAAGTC
Organism: Gallionellaceae bacterium; assembly: GCA_036171275.1. Classification (GTDB taxonomy): domain Bacteria; phylum Pseudomonadota; class Gammaproteobacteria; order Burkholderiales; family Gallionellaceae; genus PALSA-1006. The sequence continues at coordinate 4,556 of JAVHQT010000007.1, forward strand.
TAGTTTAAGTGATTGATTGATAAGATATTTATTCCATTGTGGTTCGACAAGAATTTGCAGAGCAGTCGCAGGACTGCGTCAACCTTGGTAGGGCTCTAAGGCCTTGCCGTGACGCCTCACTCCCTACAGGTATATCACGAACGAAATCAATAAAATAAATAAGCGTCAGCTTAGCTTTTCTTGGCTACTTTTGCTTTGTGGCTAACGGATGCATCTTGGGGAAGTGAGGCGAGTTTGGGAACCGGAAGGTCTGCTATTTCAGCTTTTGTTTCTTTTTTAGGCTTTTTATTTTTTTCTGCAACGACGATTTCAGTTGCTTTAGCTGACTTTGCTTTAGCAGCAGATTTCGCTTCTTCTGCATTTTTGAGCTTGGCCATCACCGCACGCCATTCTTGCAATTGCTCATCTTCAAGTTCAAGTTGAATTGCCAGCGCTTCATCTTGACTGATTTTTTCTTTTTCTAAGCGACGTGGTAATTTGCCGCTCATTCGTGAAAGCAGGCGCTCGATTTCATCGGAATTTAAAAGTTTTACTTTTGCCAAATAGTCTGAATTAATGATTTTGCTCATTGTTCTGTTCCTCCATATTGTTGCGTTAAGGTTTTATTGTTTATTGTGTGAAAACACAGCACTAATAATGCTTTTTTGTATTTCCATTACAAGGTAACTTTTCTCTATTTTAAATGCAACTGTAATATTTTTAAAATGGGCAATGTTGAACAACTTGCGTGAGTTAAGGAAATGCTGATTTAATCATCTCGGGCTGAGTCCTACGACTAGTCCAAGCGTGCTATAACGAATCATGGCGGAATAAATATCATATAAATCAATTGCTTAAAATCGAAATTCGATAAGACTCGCCTGAGTTTACAGCAGGATTCAGGTCTAACAATTTGCGTAATCAGCGTTTCCTTGGCTGCTGTTTTTCAGGATATTGGGCAATAAAAAACGGCAGGCTGTATGCAGTCTGCCGTTTCACTATTTACCGCTGTTTAATTATTGAATAGTTGCGTCTGCGCGCAGTTTTTTCACCTGAGCTTCAATTAGTTCGTTTTGGAGTTTGCCTTCAATTTGTGCTCTTAGCTCTTCAAAAGTGGCTACTTTGAGTGGACGGGAATCATCTAGGCGAATAACGTGCCATCCGAAACGTGTTCTAACAGGATCGCTGACATCGCCGTGCGTCATGCCCATCACCGCCTGCGCGAATTCAGGGACAACATCGGCAGGATTCATCCAACCCAAATCACCACCTTTGTTTTTAGAGCCAGGATCATTTGATTTTTCTTTTGCCAATTTTTCAAACGTGGCTTTTTTCTTTTTCAAGCTAGCAACAATGGCTTGCGCTTCGGCTTCGGTGGCAACCAAAATATGCGCCAACTTGTATTCCTTCATTTTGCTCATTTGCTGTTTGTAATTTTCGTACTCTTGTTTGATTGCTGGTTCGGTAATTGGGTGAGCTTTAACATAGCCTTGTAAATACGCTTGAACCAACACTTTTTGACGTGCTAAAAACAGTTGTTCAGCAATTTCTTCATGTTGATCTAAACCGTCTTTGGCTGCTTGTTGCGCTAAAACTTCAAAGTTGATTAAATTTTCGCGTAACATTTTGCGTTGTTCTGGGTTAACAGCTTGCCCTTGTTGTTCAGCCGCTTTGACGCGCAAGTCTAAGCGTGATTGCGGAATGGCAATGCCATTAACGGTTGCCAACGGCTGATTGGCCTGTTGAGCAACGGTATCAGCTGCAAGGACGGTATTGGCAGCGATGGCTGCTAATAAAGCGAATGCGGCAATGTTGGATGGTTTTAGCATCATATAAGTCCTTGTTTTAATTAAGTAAATAGGTAAAGTTAAATGCTTGGATGAAACGCCGTAAATCGATGGACGACTTCATTTTTGCATGGTCTGCAATATATCATACTGGCGTGAAATTCTCTGGCATTCACGTTATCAACGGTAATAGGCCTTCCAGCCCCACAAAATTTAAGGAAAATCCTGCTTGGCTTCGCACAATCGGTTTGGCGTGATAAGCAATGCTCACGCAGGCCTGCGCCAGCATTTTTAAATCATTCGCACCATCACCGATGGCAATGACCTGTTCGGCATTGAGCTTGAGGTCGCAGCGAATGCGATTGAGCCAATCAGCTTTCGCTTGCGCATCAATAATTTCGCCTAATACTGCGCCAGTCAACTTTCCGTTGCTCATTTCTAACGTGTTGGCGTAGGCATAATTCAGACCTAAACGCGCTTTAAGTCGTTCGGTAAAAAAGGTGAAGCCGCCGGAAACCAGCAGTGTTTGAATGCCTCGTTTATGCACCTCGCTTAGCATCCGTTCTGCACCAGGATTGAGTTTTAAACGCTCATCATAGACGCGCTGCAAGGCGTTTTCAGGCAAGCCTCTCAGCAAGGCAACTCTACGCCGTAGGCTTTCAGCAAAGTCTATTTCTCCTTGCATCGCTGCTTCAGTAATCGCCGCAACTTGCGGTTTTAAATTTTGCATATCCGCGATTTCATCAATACATTCGATATTAATCAGCGTCGAATCCATATCCATAACCAGTAGTCCAAAATTGCTTAAGCGCAAGTTTGGGCGAATAAACGCATAATCCAATTGGTTTTCGTAGCAAAAAGAAGCAATGCTATCGTGCGGTTTGGCCTGACTAAATCGGTAGCAATGCGTGCCAATTTTTTCAGGCGGAAGGGCAAGGGTAAGATTTTGCAGATGCGCGATGCTTGCAGCGGGAATTTCGCTAAGCGATTGAATAATAAGGTTCATTTTTTGAGGTCGGTCAAGTTTGCAGGTGGCGAAGGTGTCATTCAGATCAAAAAGGCTTGCTGGATTATTTTGCCGGATAGTAAACCAGAACCGTTTTTAGGGGAAACGCTGCAATGTCAATTTGCCCTGCTTTTACTAAAGCATTTTCTAAAAATATCAATATAATCAACATGTTAAGTAATTTATTAATTCAAAGATAGCTGCGCTTAAACTAATCTGGCGCAATCTCAAGTAAAATGTGCGCATGAATCAAATACTACAATTTGAAACTCTCGGCTTGGTGTTTTTCACCGCCTTGTTTTTATCGCTTTTCATCGTCCCTGCGACGATTGTTTTGGCGCGCAAAATTGGGGCGGTCGATGTTCCTAAAAGTCGCAGCTCTCACTCCACGCCGACAACCCGTTTGGGCGGTTTAGGTATTGCCGCCAGTTTATTTTTGGCGTGCTTAATGTTTTTGCCGTTTAATTCTTTTGTGAACGCATTTTTGGCGGGTTTGTTGATTATTATCGCCACAGGACTGATTGATGACATTGCGCAAATTAGTCCGCGTTGGAAATTTTTGGGGCAAATACTCGCGGCACTGGCTTTTATTTATTTGGGTGGCGGCAGCTTAGAACATCTGGGGAATTTCTTAGGGTTTGGCGATATTTCACTGCATTCACTGGCGATTCCCTTTACCATTTTTTGTATGGTTGGTGGCATGAATGCCTTTAATTTATCGGATGGACTTGATGGGTTAGCGGCTGGCTTAGCGGCGATTGCAGCCGTGTTTTTCGCTTATTTTGCTTGGCAAATTCGTGCAACCGATTTATTGCTGTTGAGCTTGGCTTTGCTGGGCGCGGTGATGGGGTTTTTGCGTTACAACAGCTATCCCGCTCGTTTGTTTATGGGCGATTGCGGCAGTTTGACACTCGGATATGTGTTGGCAGCATTGCTAGTTGGCGGCAGTCAACATATGCAACCCAACATTTCATTGGTGACGTGGGTGCTGGTGGTGTCCTTGCCGCTTCTAGACACGTTATTAGTGATGGCGCGGCGCCTTCGTCATGGACATAGTCCCTTTTTGCCAGATCGCACGCATTTACATCATCGTTTGCTAGCGCTGGGTTTGACGCATCCTGGCGTGGTCGCGGTAATGTATGTTGCGATGGCTTTCTTTGGACTGGTAGCAATGATTCTGGTCGGTTTTCCAGACGTGTATGTGTTCGCTGCGTTACTGATTATCGGCGGAATTTTATTTGGCGGAGTTGCCGCATTACAGCAGCGCAAATTGTTGTTATCACCGCGCCAAACCCATGTAGGCAAGAAAAAACAACCCTACACTAGCCTCAGGCAATCCGCTTATTTTCAAAAAATCGCAGGACGAGTTTGCACATTCTCATTACCGATTAGTTTGTTTTTACTCACTATTTTATGTTTTCCGGCCTTGTTTTTTCCTCTGCCAGAATTAAACCGCAATGAAGTGCTGGCGTTGCTGATGATGGCGGGTATGGTGGTTTTTTACAGCTTGCAGCATTCAGCCGCTCATGCAGGTATGTTGCATGGCTCAGTGTATGTTTCAATTTTCATTCTGTTTTTTATGTACAACCTAGGGATGAAAAACGAGGGTTTCTCGCTTTATCTAACCACTATTTCGTTGCTGGCGCTGGTTTGGGTTGCTTTTAAAATTTTCTTTCGCAAAAATCCGCAAGTGATATTGCCGTCGAGTTTTGAATTATTAATGTTGCTTCTGTCTTGGTTTATACCGTTTGTCTTGTTGCCAGAATTCAATTCCGCCGACAGCACCATCCAATCAGGGCGCTTGGCTTGCTTGCAAGTTTTGCCTTTTATGCTAGTGACAAAAATCTTCTTTAATTCTCAACCACAAGGAAATAATTGGGTGGTGGGGATGTTTGCAGGCGCAATGTTGGTGATTGCCATGCGAGTGAGTTTCGGGTGAGCGGCTGCAAAGTCATTTTCTGTGCAACCGCAGCAAGCGCTGATTATATTTTTAGCGCTGTTTTTTTACGACGATAGACGGAACGAACGTGAAGCCTTAGAATACACACCTCGTTGCGGGTGTTCCGCAAAGATCAATTTAGTGCGGCTTGTCGCACTTTCTTTTTAGTGAATTTTTATGCCAGTCATTACTTTACCCGATGGTACTCAACGTCATTTTCCACAACCTGTCACGGTCGCTGAGGTCGCGCAAAGTATTGGCGCAGGCTTGGCTAGAGCCACCTTGGCCGGCAAGGTGGATGGTGAATTAGTCGATAGTCATTATGTGTTATCCAACGATGCTGAGCTGGCAATCATTACCGATAAAGATGCGCAAGGTCTTGATTTAATTAGACATTCTACCGCGCATCTATTGGCGTATGCAGTCAAAGAATTGTTTCCTGAAGCGCAAGTGACCATCGGACCGATGATTGAAAATGGGTTTTATTACGATTTTGCTTACGCGCGCCCGTTTACGCCGGAAGATTTAACGGCCATTGAAAAACGGATGGCCGAGTTGGCGAAAAAAGATTTGCCCATTACCCGTCGTGTCATGCCGCGTGATGAAGCGATTGCGTATTTTTTGGCGCTGGGTGAAAAGTATAAAGCGGAATTGATTCATGCAATTCCGGCCGAACAAGCGGTTTCGCTTTATACCGAAGGCGAATTTACCGATTTGTGTCGCGGGCCGCACGTGCCATCCACCGGTAAGTTAAAAGTATTTAAGTTGATGAAAGTGGCGGGCGCGTATTGGCGCGGTGATTCAAAAAACGAAATGCTGCAACGGATTTACGGCACAGCTTGGGCTAAAAAAGAAGACCTGGAAGCCTATTTGTTCCGTTTGGAAGAGGCGGAAAAACGGGACCATCGTAAATTAGGCAAGCAATTAGATTTATTTCATATGCAAGACGAAGCGCCAGGAATGGTGTTTTGGCATCCCAAAGGCTGGGCGATGTGGCAGGTGATTGAGCAATATATGCGTGCGGTGTATCGCGATAACGGTTATCAGGAAATTCGTTGCCCGCAAATTATCGACCGAGTGTTGTGGGAAAAATCCGGGCATTGGGAGCATTACAAAGCCAATATGTTTACGACGGAATCAGAAAAACACGATTACGCGATTAAGCCGATGAATTGCCCGGGTCATGTGCAGGTGTTTAATTCGGATTTGCGTTCGTATCGGGAATTGCCTTTACGCTACGGTGAATTTGGTTCGTGCCATCGCAACGAGCCCTCGGGCGGCTTGCACGGCTTGATGCGGGTGCGCGGTTTCGTGCAAGATGACGGCCATATTTTTTGTACCGAAGCGCAAATTGAAGCGGAAGTAACCGTTTTTAATGCGCTGGTGTTAAAGGTTTACCAAGACTTTGGCTTTAATGATGTCGCAGTCAAGCTGGCACTGCGCCCAGATAGCCGTGTCGGTTCTGACGAAATTTGGGATAAATCCGAAGCGGCGTTGCGGGCAGCGTTGCGCGCATCGGGCTTAAGTTGGGAAGAGTTGCCGGGCGAGGGCGCGTTTTACGGTCCAAAAATTGAGTTCCATGTAAAAGATGCGATTGGTCGCTCTTGGCAATGCGGCACAGTGCAAGTCGATTTTTCAATGCCAGGAAGACTGGGTGCAGAATTTGTCGATGAAGATAACACGCGCAAAGTGCCAGTGATGTTGCATCGGGCAATCTTGGGATCGTTGGAGCGCTTCATCGGTATTTTGGTGGAAAACCACGCAGGTGCATTGCCGCTTTGGTTGGCGCCGGTGCAATTGGTGGTGATGAATATTTCGCAAGCACAAGAAAACTATGCGGATCAGCTAGCACGGACATTGCGCAATGCTGGCTTAAGAGTTGAACTGGATTTGCGCAATGAGAAAATAACCTATAAAATACGGGAAAATAGCTTGCAGAAGTTGCCTTACCAGTTGATTGTTGGAGATAAAGAAGTTGCAGCAAATATCATTGCCGTGCGTAACCGTCAAGGTGAAGACCTTGGTCAGATGTCGGTAGAGGCGCTGATTCAACGCTTAACAGCCGAGCTGTAACGGACGCACGGTTTAATTTTTTTAAATGGAGAAATTGCAATAGCACAAGATAAAGCACAGCGTATCAATGAGCAGATTACAGCACCGCAGGTGCGGCTGATTGGCGCGGAGGGAGAGCAGTTAGGGATCGTGTCAGTGGCGGAAGCCTTGCGTCTGGCAGATGAGGCCGATTTAGATTTGGTGGAAATCGCACCATTAGCAGAGCCGCCAGTGTGTCGAGTAATGGATGTAGGTAAATTCCGTTATGCCGAAAGCAAAAAGCAACATGAAGCCAAGCTGAAGCAAAAACAGGTTCAAATCAAAGAAGTTAAGTTTAGACCTGGCACTGATGATGGTGACTACAATATTAAAATACGTAATCTAATCAGGTTCTTAGAGGAAGGCGATAAGACAAAAATCACCTTGCGTTTTCGAGGACGTGAAATTGCCCATCAGCAAATTGGCATGCAGTTATTAGAACGCATTAAACAGGATTTATTGGAGCACGGCGTGGTTGAGCAATTTCCAAAAATGGAAGGTCGTCAGATGGTGATGGTGCTCAGTCCAAAGAAAAAATAAAACGCTGCTGCGAATGTGCTTCTGCCAATGTGCTTTGCGAGGCAGATACAGATTAAATCAACTGTTCGTCCTAACTCAGGCAACCGCCTGCGACTCGCACAGCTGGCTCTTGTTAAAGAGTAAGCTTAAACGATTGATTTATTTGATATTTATTCTGTTATGGTTCGAAAAACCTCGCTTAAGCTAGTCTAAAAACGCATTGCTAACAGTATAAATTAGCGGTTCAGAAGATTTTTCGAGCTGTTTCAGCTGTATTAAAACGACATCAGTTAAGGGACTGGTTGATGTCGTTTTGTTGTGCTCAGTCCCAAACAAGTGATCTCGGGTTCTCAAGTGTTTCTGCCAGAAACCTCCCGTTATCATCAAATAAAAAGGAGTTGTTATGCCTAAGATGAAAACAAAAAGCGGTGCAAAAAAACGCTTTATTGTTCGCGCCGGCGGAAGTATCAAGCGTTCGCAAGCGTTCAAACGTCACATTTTGACTAAGAAAACCACTAAAACCAAACGTCAGTTACGCGGTACAACTGAAGTTCACGCATCCAATGCAGCGTCTGTGCGCAGCATGATGCCTTACGCTTAAGGGGATAAAAAATGTCAAGAGTTAAACGTGGTGTTACGGCGCGTGCGCGTCATAAAAAAGTTTTAGACCAAGCTAAGGGTTATCGCGGTCGTCGTAAAAACGTCTATCGCATCGCTAAAGAAGCGGTGATGAAGGCGGGGCAATATGCCTACCGTGACCGTCGGCAGAAAAAACGTCAATTCCGTACTTTATGGATTGCGCGTATCAATGCTGCTGCACGCGAGCAAGGTCTGTCTTACAGCGTCTTTATGAACGGCTTGAAGAAAGCTGCGATTCAAATCGATCGCAAAGTTTTAGCAGATTTGGCGGTGTTTGATAAAGCTGCTTTTGTGGCAATTGTAGTGCAAGCGAAAGCGAGTTTAGTCGCGTAATTCGGGCTTTATATAAAGAGGGAGGCATTACGCCTCCTTTTTTATTGTGGAACATAAAATGCAATCATTAGAAAAAATTCTTGAAGACGCCGTTACGCAATTTGCAGCGATTGAGCAGGCCGCCGAATTGGAGCAGGTCAAAGCGCGCTATTTAGGAAAAGAAGGCAGTTTAACCCAGCTTCTAAAAGGCTTAGGTAGGCTATCAGCTGAAGAACGTCCGACCGCGGGCGCAAAAATAAATCAAATCAAACAACAGATTGAAGTTGCATTGCAAGCGCGACGCGATGCATTGCAACGGCAAGCATTGAATCAAAAATTGGCAGCGGAAGCGCTGGATGTTACTTTGCCTGGGCGCGGCTTGGGTGTCGGTGGGTTGCATCCTGTGACGCGCACTTTAGAGCGAATTGAATCTTTATTTCACTCGGTTGGTTTTGAAGTGGCTAGCGGACCAGAAATCGAAAATGATTTTTATAATTTCACTGCCTTAAATATCCCGGCCGACCATCCGGCACGGGCAATGCACGATACGTTTTACATCGATCCGCAAAATATGTTGCGCACGCATACTTCGCCGATCCAAATTCGCTATATGGAAGCGCATTTGGCGCAATTTGGCGCGCAAGCGCGGCTGCCTGATATTCGAATTATCGCGCCTGGACGTGTATATCGCGTCGATTCTGATGCCACCCATTCGCCGATGTTTCATCAGGTTGAAGGGCTTTGGATTGGTGAAAAAGTCAGTTTTGCCGATTTAAAAGGCGTGGTAGCAGACTTTTTAAGACGCTTTTTTGAGACCGAAGATTTGCAAGTGCGTTTTCGCCCTTCATTTTTCCCGTTTACTGAACCGTCGGCAGAAATGGATTTAAGCTGGGGCGATGACCGTTGGTTAGAAATCGGCGGCTGCGGCATGGTGCATCCTAATGTGTTAAAACACGTCAATATCAATCCTGAGCAATATCAAGGTTTTGCGTTTGGTTTGGGCGTAGAACGCCTAGCGATGTTGCGCTACGGCGTGAATGATTTGCGTCTGTTTTTCGAAAACGACCTGCAATTTTTAAAGCAATTCTCTTAATCCCAATATGAAATTTTCAGAATCTTGGTTACGAAGCTGGGTCAATCCAGCGCTGTCTAGTGAAGCTTTGGCGCATTTATTGACCATGGCAGGGCTGGAAGTTGAAGCGCGCGAATCAGTCGCTCCAGCATTTGAGCACGTCGTGGTAGCGCAGGTGATCAGCAAAGAAAAACACCCCGATGCCGATCGTTTAAATTTATTGCAAGTGGATGTTGGTCAAGCAGAGCCCTTGTTGATTGTTTGCGGTGCGCAAAATGTCAGCGTCGGCATGAAAGCGCCATGCGCCTTAGTTGGTGCGAAATTGCCAAAAATTGAAATTAAACTTGCCAAAGTGCGTGGCATCGCTTCGTTTGGCATGATGTGTTCGGCGGTGGAACTGGGTTTGGCGGAAGCCAGCGAAGGCTTGCTGGTGCTGCCGAGTGATGCGCCCGTTGGACAAAGTATTCGCCAATTTCTAGATTTGGACGACACTTTACTGACCTTAAAACTCACGCCAAATCGCTGTGATTGCTTGTCTATATATGGCATAGCGCGAGAAGTTGCGGCGTTGACGGCAGCACCGCTGCAAGCACTGACTGTCCCTACTTTTCAGACGAATCAAAATTTACGATTTCCAATCAAAGTCAGCGCCAGCGCAGCTTGTCCGCGATATAGCGGACGCGTGATAACTGGACTGAATGCGCAAGCGCAGACACCAGTTTGGATGGTACAACGCTTAGAGCGTAGCGGTTTACGTAGTCTAGGCGTCGTGGTGGACGTGACGAATTACGTGTTATTGGAATTAGGGCAACCCTTGCACGCCTTTGACTTAAATAAACTTCAGGGCAAAATTGAAGTTCGCTTTGCTCATGAAGGTGAAAAGATAAAAACACTTAATAATCAAGAGGTTACTGATCTAAGTGGTCTGTTGGTGATCGCGGATAGCCAAGAGCCGGTAGCGATAGCTGGGGTCATGGGCGGCGCGAATTGTGCGGTGAGTGATTCGACGACGGCGATTTTCCTAGAAAGCGCGTTTTTTACGCCGAGTGTCATTGCTGGTAAATCACGACGCTTGGGGTTTGGCTCGGATTCCGCCTATCGTTTTGAGCGCGGTGTTGATTTTGCGCTGACGCAGCTGGCGCTAGATCGTGCTACGCAACTTATTTTAGACTGTTGCGGAGGCGAAGCGGGTGCGATGAGCGAAATCGTTGGCGAGTTACCATTTAGACCGGCGGTTCAATTACGTCCAGCGCGCGTGCAGTCAATTCTGGGCGTCGCGATCCCAGCGGCTGATCTGGTGCAAATCCTGCAAAATCTTGGGATGGAATGCCACGCTCACGGCGTAAATTGGCTAGTTACGCCACCAAGTTATCGTTTTGATATCGCGATTGAAGAAGATTTAATCGAAGAAATCGCCCGAGTCTATGGCTACGATGCGATTCACCCCGTGCCACCGCAAGCGGTGATGACCTTGTTGCCGCAGCCAGAAGCGCAGCGACCTTTGTCTCGGGTACGGCAGATTATGGTGCAACGTGAATATCAAGAAGCGATTAACTATGCGTTTGTTGAACCGGCCTGGGAGCACGATTTTTGCGCCAACACTGCACCGATTGCCTTGCAAAATCCGATTGCTAGCCAGATGAGCGTGATGCGCAGCAGCTTGTTGGGCGGTTTATTGAGCACGTTGCGAACTAATTTAGGACGTAAACAAGCGCGTGTACGGCTATTTGAAGTCGGTGCCTGTTTTAAAAACGAGGCGGGAAACTATACGCAAACTGAAAAATTAGCCGGTTTGGCTTACGGTTCTGCACTGGCGGAACAGTGGGCAGTGGCAACTCGGCCTGTTGATTTTTATGATCTAAAAGGCGACGTAGAGGCGCTGTTTGTACCGCGTTTGCTCAGTTTTAAAGCCTTGCCGCATCCGGCTTCGCATCCAGGACGTTCCGCGCAAATCTACTTGGACGGTAACGCCATTGGTTGGTTGGGCGAATTGCATCCGCATTGGCAGCAACAACTTGATCTAACGCAAGCGGTAATTTGGTTTGAGCTGGACTTAACCGCCTTGATGCAAATGCACGTACCCACGCTGCACGAAGTGTCCAAATTTCCCTTGGTGCGCCGAGATTTGGCGGTGCTGGTGGATGAAAACCTAGAGCTGGCCGGATTATTAACGGCTCTGGCGCAAGATAAAACGCCGTTCGTTGTTGACTGTGGATTGTTCGATGTTTACCGAGGCAAAGGGGTTGCCGAAGGTAAAAAAAGCCTTGCGTTCCGAGTGCTATTACAAGATACTAAAAAAACATTAACTGAAATTGAGATTGAGCAAAGTGTGTCGCGCCTGCTTAAAATATTAGAAAAGCATGGCGCACAAATTCGGATTTAATAGGGAGAAAAAATGACAACATTAACCAAAGCAGAACTAGCTGACCTTTTGTACGAGCAAGTTGGTTTAAATAAACGAGAAGCAAAAGAGATGGTTGAAGCTTTTTTTGAGGAAATTCGCTCGCAATTGCAAGCCGGCGAAGAAGTCAAGTTATCTGGTTTTGGCAATTTTCAGTTACGTGAAAAACCACAGCGTCCTGGCCGTAATCCTAAAACTGGCGAAGCCATTCCGATTGCTGCGCGTCGCGTCGTTACTTTTCATCCGAGTCAAAAACTCAAAAGCATGGTAGACAATAACTACGATGGAAGCGCTCGTTCCTAATTCTGCTTTACCGCCCATTCCGGCCAAACGCTACTTCACCATTGGCGAAGTCAGCGAATTATGTGGCGTTAAAGCGCACGTTTTGCGCTATTGGGAGCAGGAATTTTCTCAGCTTAAACCAGTTAAGCGTGGTGGCAATCGTCGTTACTATCAGCATCATGAGGTGTTGCTCATTCGTCAAATTCGGCAATTATTGTACGAAGAAGGCTTTACCATCAGCGGCGCGCGCGGACGGCTAGACCAAGTTCCACTGAAAGCGATTGCGCTCACGGTGCAAGCAAGCAGCCCTGCCATTCCTGTAATTGATATTCACTCGCTCAAAACGTCTTTACAGGCAGTTTTGCTGCTGCTTAAATCCTAGCTAACTTCTTGATTTTAAATCACTTTTCTTATTTTTTATAGCCTTTTTCTCATAGGTTTTGACCATGATTGTTCGTACTCGTTTTGCCCCAAGTCCCACTGGTTATCTGCATATTGGTGGCGCACGCACTGCCTTATTTTCTTGGGCGTACGCACGCAAACACGGTGGTACTTTTATTTTGCGCATTGAAGATACCGATTTGGAACGCTCCACGCCCGAAGCGGTGCAAGCCATTTTAGACGGTATGACTTGGTTGAATTTAGCGTATGACGAAGGTCCTTTTTACCAAATGCAGCGGATGCCGCGCTACAAAGAAGTGCTAGCGCAAATGCTGGACGCGGGGCAAGCTTATTATTGCTACACCTCGGCTGCCGAGCTGGATGCATTGCGTGAAAGTCAGCGTGCCAAGGGTGAAAAACCACGTTACGACGGGCGCTGGCGACCTGAACAGGGAAAAACGCTACCCGCTATTCCCGACGGTATTCAACCGGTGGTACGGTTTAAAAATCCAACTGATGGGGTGGTATCTTGGCTGGACATGGTAAAAGGTGAAATATCCTTTAAAAACAATGAGTTAGATGATTTAATTATTGCAAGAGCGGATGGTACTCCGACCTATAATTTCTGCGTGGTGGTGGACGATTGGGATATGGGCATCACGCACGTTATTCGTGGTGACGATCACGTCAACAACACACCGCGTCAAATCAATATCCTGACTGCGCTAAATGCCAAAGTGCCGAATTACGCGCATTTGTCGATGATTTTAGGCGATGACGGGCAGAAATTATCGAAGCGGCATGGCGCGGTGAGCGTGATGCAGTATGACGAGCAAGGTTATTTACCCGAAGCGGTGCTTAACTACTTAGCGCGCCTGGGTTGGTCACACGGGGATGATGAGGTGTTTTCAGTGGCGCAATTTTGCCAATGGTTTGACTTAGACCATATCACGCCCTCGGCTGCGCAATTTAATACTGAAAAATTAAAGTGGTTAAATAATTATTATTTAAAATCAATGGCTAGCGAGCAATTAGCGGAATTAACGTTGCCTCGTTTGCTAGCGCGCGGTGTCACCGTGACGGTCGCGCCTGCCTTATCTGCTGTGGTTGATCTATATAAAGAGCGCGTTTCCACTTTGAATGAGTTGGCTGACGAAGCGACTGTTTTTTATACCAATTGGCAACCCGATGCAGTGTTAATGGCAGCGCAACTCAGCGAAGACGTCCGTCCAGCCTTGCATGATTTCGCGCAACGTTTAGCCGATTTACCCTGGGAAACCGCAGCGGTCGCCGCGCTGATTAAAGAATTATTAAATCAATACACGCTGAAAATGCCTAAGCTCGCCATGCCCTTGCGCTTAATGATGGTGGGTAAAACCCATGCGCCCTCAGTGGATGCCTTGGTGATTTTAGTTGGCAAAGACACGCTGATACAACGCATTAACGCACTGCTCAACGCGCCCGTTTAGCCAACTAAATTACTTATCGTTCAATAATCCTTGCATCGCCGCAACTGGTTTGACGTGCGGAAAATACACGCCTTTTAACGGGGCTAAATTCGCCGACCAAGTCGTTCCGTCGGCACGACCAATCTGTTGCCAATAAGCCATCAGCGTGTTGTCATAGGAATCAATTGCGGCAGCATAAGCGCTGGCATCGTAACGCTCATTGTGGCGAAAGGTTGTTATTTCCATGCGAGGTTTGGGCACAACATCGTTGGCAATATGCCCCAAACAAAATCCAACGAGAGGAAAAGTCAGCGGCGGCAACTCAAGCAGATCAATCATCGCTTGCGGATTACGCCGAATGCCACCGATTGGCACACAACCCAGCCCTAGCGATTCTGCTGCGGTAATCATCGTGCCGAGTGCAATGCCCACATCCACCGCAGCAACGCCAAAACCTTCCATGCTTTCATGGGCGATTTGCGTCATTCCGGCTTTGCGTAAGCCTAAGTCTGTTTTATGAAAATCAATCACAATCACAATAAAAACAGGCGCTTGCGCGATATAAGCTTGCCCGCCGGCATAGTCAGCAATTTTTGCTTTACGCGCTGCATCACGCACCACCACTAAAGAAATTTCCTGCGCATTCATTGAAGTTGGTGCGGAATGTGCCGATTGAATAATCGCATCTAGCATTTCATCGCTCACGGCCTGATCGGTAAAACTGCGAATGCTGCGATGATGATGTTGCGTACGAATGGTTTCGTTCATAATTTTCCTCAAAATTTAGTGTTTCATGGCTTGGCTCACCACTTCACGCGTCAAGTGTGGCGCGAATAGTAAAATGAAGTCGTAAGTATAACCGCGTAAATATTCATTTTTGCGCACGGCAAGTCGAGTGGTGGTTGGTTTAAATAAATGCTGCGCATTTATTTTGCATAAATGGCGATCTCGCTCTGAAATGAACGCCAATTCCGCCAATATACCAATGCCCAAACCCAGCTCAACATAAGTTTTAATCACATCGGCATCAATCGCCGTCAACGCAATCGTTGGCTCAATTTTCGCAGCGGCAAACGCTTCATCAATTTTGCTGCGTCCGCTAAACGCATGGTCGTAAGTGACAATCGGATAATTGGCCAAATCATTTAGGCTGATTTGTTGCAGACTCAATAAAGGATGATTAGGCGGCACCACCACGCAATGATGCCATTCATAACACGGCAGCGAAACCAGTCCGTCGTACAGCATGATGCTTTCCGAAGCGATGGCAATATCCGCTTCACGATTTAAGACTTGCTCCGCAATTTGGGTCGGGTTGCCTTGATGCAAACCAAGCTTAACCTTCGGATAACGCTGAATAAATGATTTCACCACGGGCGGTAAAGCATAACGCGCTTGCGTATGCGTGGTCGCCAAGATCAACGAGCCGCTATCTTCGGCGTGAAATTCTTGGCCCACTAATTTTAAATTATCGGTTTCCCGCAAAATACGTTGTGCAATCTGCAAAATCGTTTGTCCCGCTTCCGTCAAGGTCAACAAGCGTTTCCCTTTGCGCACAAAAATCTCAATGCCCAGTTCGTTTTCTAATAGCTTGATTTGTTTACTGATTCCCGGTTGTGAAGTATAAAGCGCCGCCGCCGCATCAGAAATATTCAACTCGCGACGCACAATTTCATTCAAATAGCGTAATTGCTGCAAATTCATCTTATCTCCCGATATGGCATTAAGTTATAAAACTCTAACAAAAAAGTATTTAAATGTATATTCAACCTCGCATAGAATGCGCACCTGAGTTGATTGGAGCATTTGTTATGGATTGGTTGTACACAGTTTCGGGTTTTGCGGTCGGATTAACTGTCGGCGTAACCGGCGTGGGTGGCGGCTCATTGATGACCCCCTTACTGGTTTTATTTTTTGGCGTTTCGCCCGCAACCGCTGTGGGTACCGATCTTTTATACGCCTCGCTGACCAAGTCCTTAGGCGGCTGGGTGCATAGCAAAAAAGGATCGGTGGATTGGAAAGTGGTCGGTTTGCTCAGCTTAGGCAGTTTCCCCGCTGCCCTAGTGACCGTTGCCTTGTTGAAGTTTCTGGCGCTCGATGAAAAATCATTGCGCAGTATCGTCACCGGCGTTTTAAGCGTTGCCTTACTATCGACAGCGGCTGCCTTATTGTTCAAAGATTCGATTAAACATATTGGGCGTAAAAAAGATGGTGGTTTTTATGAACTTCACCATCGCTATTTACCGGCTGCAACCATCATTACCGGCACCATTGTGGGTACGCTGGTGACGATTTCTTCTATTGGTGCGGGCGTGTTAGGCACGGTTTCCCTGCTGTTTTTGTACCCGCGTATGGCTTCGGTCAAAATAGTGGGCACGGACATTGTTCACGCCGTGCCGCTTACCGCCGTCGCTGGCATGGGGCACATGGCGTTGGGCACGGTCGATTATGTTTTGCTGGGCAGTTTGTTGCTAGGCTCATTGCCAGGGATTTATATCGGCAGCCATTTAAGTGCAAAAGTGCCGGAAAAAGCATTGCGTCAAATTTTAGCAATTATGTTATTAATCATCGGTTTAAAGATGATATTTTACAAATAAGGAAAATTAAACTATGAGCGAAAACAAAGAAAATAAACCCAAACAAGTCAGCTGGTTTAACGGTTGTGGTGGACGCATCGGCGTGGTGATTGGGCAATCGGGACAATACGCCTATATCGGCGCAGCGCTGCGCCATGATGAAGATTCCGACGTAGCGCACATCTTGGCGTATGGCGCGAAATTTCCTTTGAGCGCGGCACTGTTATTGCCGGTTTCTAAACAGTATCCGACTGAGGAAGCCTAAATGTATCACTACGATTCCTTCGATCAGCAACTCGCCACCGAGCGTGTCGCACAATTTAGAGATCAGGTGCAGCGGCGTTTGTCCGGTGAGCTAACGGAAGACGAATTTCGTATTTTGCGCCTGCAAAATGGGCTGTATATGCAGATTCATGCTTACATGATTCGCATCGCCGTCCCTTACGGTATGTTAAGTGCCGCCCAAATGCGTATGTTTGCGCACATTGCCCGCCAATATGATCGCGGCTATGGCCATTTCACTACGCGGCAAAATATTCAATTTAACTGGCTAAAATTGCCCGATGTGCCCGATATTTTGGCCGATTTGGCAACGGTGGAAATGCACGCTAATCAAACTTCGGGCAATTGCATTCGCAATATCACCAGCGATGAATTTGCCGGCGTGGCGCAAGATGAGGTGATTGATCCGCGTCCTTTTGCCGAAATTCTGCGCCAGTGGAGTACTTTTCATCCTGAATTTGCCTACCTGCCGCGCAAGTTTAAATTTTCGATTACCGGCGCAACAGCAGACCGCGCCGCCATTCAAGTGAATGATGTTGGCTTGCAAGCTTGCAAGAATGCGGCGGGCGAAATCGGTTTTAGAGTATTGGTGGGCGGTGGGTTAGGGCGCACGCCGGTGATTGGCACGGAAATTTGTGACTTTGTGCCTTGGCAACACCTTATTAGCTACGCTGAATCCATCGTTCGCGTTTATAACCAACATGGCAGGCGCGATAATTTATATAAAGCGCGCATTAAAATTTTAGTTAAAGCCCTTGGCATTGAAGAATTTAAACGCCAAGTTGAAGCCGATTGGCAATTTACCAAGCATGGTGAATGTACGCTTACCGAAGCAGAATTAAAGCGTGTCAGCGCGTATTTTACTACCCCTCCCTATGAAAACTTGTCGGAAGAGGCCGCGCTCGCCACGTTGCTGCAAAGCAATCGAGCCTTCGCCAATTGGCATAAACGCAATGTCAAAGCCCACAAAATGCCCGGTTATGCAGTCGTACTGTTGTCACTGAAAAAAGCCGGTATCGCACCCGGCGACGCAACCGCCGAACAAATGGACGCAGCGGCTGATTTGGCAGAGCGTTTTAGTTTTGGCGAATTGCGCGTCACGCATGAGCAAAATTTAGTGTTGGCGGATGTTAAACAAAGCGAACTGTTTACCTTATGGGAACGTGCCAAGGCGCAAGGATTGGCGACACCGAATATCGGGTTGTTAACCGATATGATTTGCTGTCCTGGCGGTGATTTTTGCACATTGGCGAATGCGCGCTCCATCGCGCTGGCGAAAGCCATTGCTGAACGTTTTGATAATCTCGATTATTTGCATGATATTGGCGATATCGAGTTGAATATGTCCGGTTGCATCAATGCCTGTGGACATCATCATATCGGCAATATCGGGATTCTTGGCGTGGATAAAGACGGTACAGAATGGTATCAAGTGTCGCTGGGCGGTGCGCAAGGTAATGCGGCCAGTCTAGGCAAAATTATTGGACGATCGTTCTCGTTTGCGCAAATGCCAGAAGTGGTTAGCCGTATATTGCAAGTCTATGTTTCTAAAAGAGATTTAAACGAGCGCTTTATTGAAACTGTGCGGCGCATTGGGCTAGAGCCATTCAAAGATGGGGTGTACGGAACCCCCGTCGCTGCGGATGAAAAACTACTCAACGCTGATTACGATTTAATCAAAGCCGGCACACCCTACGACACGCCTTATTATTCACCGAGGTTTTAGCGCAAGCCATGTCGGCAGCGCCATAAAGGATTATTCATGCAAATTATTAAACATAAAACAGTGGTTGAGGATGACTGGCAGGTATTGCACCTGAGCGAAGCTGATACGCCAGAAAGTGTGGTGATTCCTGCCGGTAAAGTGCTGGTGCCGCTGCAAGTTTGGCAAGCACAACGCGATATTTTATTGGCGCGCAGCGACTTGGGCGTGTGGCTAAACAGCGAGCAACGGGCGGAAACACTGCAAGCTGACATCGAAAAATTCAGCCTTATCGCAGTGAATTTTCCAAAATTTGCCGACGGGCGCGGTTACACCCTCGCTTACCATTTGCGCGTGCGTTTGGGCTATCGTGGCGAATTGCGCGCCATCGGCGATGTGTTGTGCGACCAATTATTTTATATGCAGCGCGTTGGTTTTGATGCGTTTGCCGTGCGCGCGGACAAAGACATTCACCAAGCGTTGCACAGTTTGAGTGATTTCTCGCTCAGTTATCAAGCGTCAGCGGATGTGGCGCAACCGCTTTTTCGCCGGGTGCAACGATGAGCTTACTGACAGAAAAAATCGAGCAAACAATCGCCGTGTTACACCAAGCCGAACGCGATTTTTCGCCCGTGGTTTTTGCGAATAGTTTGGGCGCGGAAGATATGGTACTGACTGACCTAGTTTCAAAAAATAGTCAATGTATTCAGGTAGTTAGCTTAGATACCGGACGCTTGCCGCCAGAAACTTATGCGCTGATGCAAACGGTGCGGCAGCGTTATTCCCTGCCTTTGCAAGTCTATTTTCCGGAAGCGAATGACGTTGAAATACTGGTCGCCCAAAATGGAGTGAACGGGTTTTACGCCAGTGTGGAAAATCGGAAAGCCTGTTGTCAAGCGCGCAAAGTTGAACCGCTAAAACGTGCGCTTGCCGACAAAGGCGCATGGATTACTGGAATGCGCCGCGAGCAAGCGGTCACGCGTAGCAACTTGGTCGTTTCGGCTTTTGATGTCGATAACGGATTGCAAA
>JAVHQT010000008.1:0-1239 GCA_036171275.1 Gallionellaceae bacterium
AATGCGTTACACCAAGCAACCAGCGGCGGTTGCACTTCGAACTTGAATGCGCGAAGTGCTGATTAGCCGTTAAATCAACACATTTTCTTCTTTTAGCTTACCATTAAAACAATCAATTTCAAATTGACCAGCACTTAACTTGAACAGAGCCTTAAATAATTAGAAATAATTAGGGTCAGACTCGATTTAAATTGTTACGGTCTTTCATCTTCTTTAAAAAAACCTAACCAAGAAGGTGTCCAGATTCCCAATAACGCCTTCTCGCCGCACAGGTTAATGCCCAATGCCAAGTACCCCGCCTTGGCTCGAACAATACCGGAATCTTGTCATCAAAACCTCGCCAACGGGTTTGATGCTTAGAAATGATTTGTGGCTCGAAACTGCCATGGCGATCGCGGGGAATTTCAATCGGTAGCTCACCAAATTCACCCTTGAGGATTTTGCTACTTTTGCCATTTCGGGTGTTGCCGGCAACATTGCTGACACTGCTGTTTTTACTGTAACCAAGATAGGTGTCCATCTCGGCTTGTAGTGCGCGCTCTACCACTGCCTTGGTCAATTTCTTTAGTAAACCGTGTTCACCTATCAGGTCTTCCTTCTTTTGATACCCCGCGATGAGTTGAGCGCTTTATTCCGTTGCAACAGCTTTGGGTGTTGCGTTCATGTTCACTCCTTTATTAATGGTGACAGTTTCTTGCCAAATGAACAGTTACACAAAATTTCTTACATCCATCTGGTTGGATACGCATTCCGATGACAGCGCAAGTTGGAAATAAGGAATCCACAAGTTATCAATGACTATTAATCACCCGCACACGCACTTATTGGCTATAACAGAAAGTTTTTTGGTGTATGCTAATAAAAGTTAATAAAATCAATAACTTAGTGAATTTTTGGCTAATTCATTTTTCTTGCATAAGAGCGAAAAGTAAGTAATTTAATCAATGGAATCCGACCCTTATGGATCTTGGTTGCAGAATCAAAGGGGCGGAATCAAAGAATTACAGAGGCTTGCGGACGCTGATTGCTCCGCGAATTTGCCCAAGAGAATAACCAGTAGCGCGATCGGCGGGATAATGCTGTTTAAGCGCTGCTTTAACGGCGGGGGTAAGTTGCTCGGCGGTACCATGACAGCTCAGGCAAAATGGTTGAACCGGCAAGGCTTTAACATAGCGATATTCATTGCCCACTTGTTCACCTTTTTCTAACTGTGCAGGTGGTTCACCTGCTGCGGCGCGT
>JAVHQT010000009.1:0-5892 GCA_036171275.1 Gallionellaceae bacterium
CACCACGTCGCCACGGGCGATAATTTCACCAACCTTGACGAGAGGACGTTGGTTGATGTTGGTATTTTGGTTTGAACGTGTGTATTTGGTTAAATTGTAAATATCCACACCCACTTCGCCAGCAGTGGTTTCGTTATCATTGACTCGAACCACAATCCGACCTGAATCCACGTAATCAACGCGACCACCGCGCGTTGCCTGAACGGCCGTTCCCGAATCGACTGCCACGGTACGTTCTAAGCCGGTTCCGACCAAGGATTTTTCAGCACGCAAGACTGGCACTGCCTGACGTTGCATGTTCGTACCCATCAACGCACGGTTCGCGTCGTCGTGTTCCAAAAAGGGAATGAGCGACGCAGCCACTGACACCACTTGCGAAGGTGAAACATCCATAAAATCAAGGTTGTTCGGCTCTGCCAACACGAACTCATTGTGCTGCCGAGCAGAAACGATATCACTAGCAAACATCCCTTTTTTGTTGAGCTCTGCGTTTGCTTGAGCGATGGTAAATTTACCTTCTTCAATTGCTGACAAATACTCAACCTCATCGACAGCGCGACCATCAATCACTTTGCGATAGGGCGTTTCGATAAAGCCATATTCATTAGTACGCGCATACAAAGCGAGTGAGTTAATCAAGCCGATGTTTGGACCTTCCGGTGTTTCAATAGGACAAACCCGACCGTAGTGTGTTGGATGCACGTCACGCACTTCGAAACCAGCGCGTTCGCGTGTCAAACCGCCAGGTCCGAGCGCAGAAATTCTCCGCTTGTGCGTTACTTCAGCCAGCGGATTGGTTTGATCCATGAATTGAGATAATTGAGACGAGCCGAAAAATTCTTTAACTGCAGCTGAAATTGGTTTGGCATTAATTAAATCATGCGGCATCAAATTATCAGCTTCTGCCTGCCCCAAGCGTTCCTTAACGGCGCGTTCTACGCGGGCAAGACCGGTGCGAAATTGATTTTCTGCCAATTCACCGACTGCACGAACGCGACGATTACCCAAGTGATCAATGTCGTCAATTTCACCGCGACCATTGCGCAATTCAACCAAAATTCTGATCACAGATTCAATGTCATCGTGAGATAAGGTCACTGCTCCAGTCAACTCCGTGCGCCCCACCCGTCGGTTGAACTTCATCCGCCCAACAACAGACAAGTCGTAGCGTTCATCAGAGAAAAACAGACCTTTAAACAAGGCTTCAACCGCTTCTTCAGTAGGCGGTTCGCCAGGACGCATCATGCGATAAATGGCAACACGAGACGTCCACTGATCGGTGGTTTCATCGGTGCGCAACGTGGTCGAAATAAATGCACCTTGGTCTAAATCATTGGTGTAAAGCGTATGGACTTCAGCGATGCCGGCCATTTGCAATTTTGCCAGTAAAGTCTCGTTAATTTCATCATTAGCACTGGCAATGATTTCACCCGTTTCGGTGTCAACTATATTTTCTGCCAACACCCTTCCTGTTACAAAATCCTCAGAAACAGTCAACTTTTCAATGCCGGCCTCTTGCATTTCACGAATATGTCGCACCGTGATTCGCTTATCTTTGGCAACAATCAGTTTGCCATTTGCTTCAATGTCAAAACGCGCAATTTCGCCCCGCAAGCGCTCAGGTACAACTGTGAATTGAATGCAACCTTCAGCAAAATTAAAGGTATCAAATTCAAAGAAGGCCTTTAAAATTTGCTCAGGCGTATATCCCAATGATTTCAGCAAAATCGTCACTGGCATTTTGCGCCTGCGGTCAATGCGGAAATACACAAAGTCTTTAGCGTCAAATTCGAAGTCAAGCCACGAACCACGATACGGAATCACCCGTGCAGAAAACAACAACTTGCCAGAACTATGCGTTTTACCGCGATCGTGTTCAAAAAACACCCCAGGCGAGCGGTGCAACTGCGACACGATAACGCGCTCGGTGCCATTAATCACAAACGAACCGGTGTTGGTCATCAACGGAATCTCGCCCATATACACTTCTTGTTCTTTAACTTCTTTGACAGTAGGCTTTGAAGCTTCTTTATCCAAAATAGTTAAACGAACTCGGGCACGCAGCGGCGATGCAAAATTCAAACCCCGTTGTTGACATTCACGAACATCAAAAGGAGGAGAACCCAAGGTGTAGCTGACAAAATCTAAACGAGCAAATTTGGTGTGACTTTCAATTGGAAATATCGAATTAAAAGCTGCTTGCAAGCCTTCATTTTTACGCTGATCTGGTGCGGTCTCGGCTTGCAAAAAAGCACGATAAGACTCCAATTGCGTGGAAAGCAGAAAAGGAACAGGTAAAGCGCCTACACGTTTTGCAAAACTTTTACGAATACGTTTTTTTTCGGTAAAAGAATAAGTCATGACATCTCCGCAACATGAAAAAACAAAGGACAATAATTGAAATACTCGATTATTAGCCTTTATTCTCTTTAATAATCAATAGGTTAAGCACATTTTAGAAGCACGAAAAAGGCTGACGGCGCACCGTCAGCCTTTTTTCAGCAGTACAGATTACTTAACTTCAGCCGTTGCGCCAGCTTCAATCAATTGCTTAGCGATTGCATCTGCGTCAGCCTTAGAAATTCCTTCTTTAACCGCTTTTGGAGCGCCATCAACTAAGTCTTTAGCTTCTTTCAAGCCCAGACCGGTAATCGCACGAACCACCTTAATTACGTTGACTTTAGCATCGCCAGCAGCCATCAAAGTAACAGTGAATTCTGTTTGTTCAGCAGCAGCTGCAGGGGCAGCACCGGCAGCAGCAGGACCTGCCATCGCCGCAGCTGACACACCAAATTTTTCTTCTACTGCTTTAACCAGTTCGTTGAGTTCCAACACTGACATACCATCCAGTGCGGTCAAGAATGCGTCTTTATCAAATGCCATTTTTTATTCCTAAATTAAAAGTTTGAAAGAGTTTAAGCAGTCGCTGTTTTTTGTTCAGCCACGGCGTTGATGACGCGTGCCAAACTAGAAACAGGTGATTGCAACAGACCTAACAACTGAGCCAAAAGCACTTCTTTACTTGGTACGGTCGCCAAGGCATTGACCGCCGCTGAATCCATCACCTTGCCATTGTAAAAACCTTCTTTAATGACCAACTTGTCGTTCGTTTTCGCAAAATCGTACACGACTTTTGCAGCAGCAACTGGATCGGAACTGATGCTATACACCAGAGGACCAACCATTTTTTCAGCCAATGCTTCAAAAGTTGTGCCTTGCACAGCACGACGTGCCAACGAGTTTTTCAACACGTGGAAATACACGCCAGCGGCTCGGGCATTCGCGCGCAACTTCGTAATATCGCTCACCGCAATACCACGGTACTCTGCTAGAACGATTGTCTGAGCTTGAACCACTTGCGCACTCACCTCAGCAACTACCGCTTGTTTTTCTTGCAGATTAAGACCCAAAGCTATTCTCCATCTTTAAACAGGAGTCGACATAACCTCCCGTGATTATCAACCGCGTCCTCAAGAACAGTTTGCAAGAACATTTCGTTCGAACATTCCTACTCGCGGGCACACCATCTACGTGGGCAGATAAAAAAATTATCAATTAAATCAACAAGTTAAAAACAATAGTTGATGCCAACGATCTTGGATAATCTGCCAATTAAGCCAGCAGTCCAATGTTCTTTTCGACCGGGCACAAGGCGCAGTCGAATCGAATTTTTTAAGCCAGCAAGCTTGCTTGCTCAACCCGAATACCAACTCCCATCGTGCTTGAAATGGCGATTTTCTTCAGATAAACGCCTTTAGCAGCAGCTGGTTTTGCTTTATTCAATGCATCGACTAAAGCCAATAAATTTTCACGCAAAGCTTCCGCAGGAAATGAGGCGCGACCAATTGTGCATTGAATAATGCCGTTTTTATCAGTGCGATATTGAACTTGACCGGCTTTTGCATTGCGCACAGCGCCAGCCACATCGGCCGCAACTGTTCCGACTTTAGGATTAGGCATTAAACCGCGTGGACCTAGAATTTGACCGAGTTGACCAACAATTCGCATTGCATCGGGTGACGCAATCACTACGTCAAAATCCATTTTTCCGCCTTTAATACTTTCGGCTAAATCGTCAAAACCAACGATATCTGCCCCTGCTGCTTTCGCTTCTTCGGCTTTAGCGCCTTGAGCAAAAACAGCAACACGAACAGTTTTACCGGTTCCTTTTGGCAAAACGACCGAACCACGAACAAGTTGGTCTGATTTCTTCGCATCAATCCCTAAATTGATAGCAATATCAATGGATTCTTCAAATTTAGCCTTCGCTGTTTCTTTGACAAGATTGAGCGCTTCATTAACGGTATAAAATTTATTGCGATCGACTTTAGCAGCCAGTGCCTTGTAGCGTTTAGAAACGTGTGCCATGTTATGCGCCCTCCACAGTAATGCCCATACTACGGGCGCTGCCTGCGATGGTGCGAACAGCCGCATCCAAATCGCCTGCGGTCAAATCAGGTTGTTTTGCTTTGGCAATATCTTCTGCCTGTTTGCGAGTGAGCTTGCCAACCTTGTCGGTGTGTGGCGTTTTGCTGCCTTTTTGGATACCAGCTGCTTTCTTAATCAAAATCGTCGCAGGTGGCGTTTTCATGACAAAGGTAAAGCTCTTATCCGCAAACGCGGTAATTACCACGGGAATTGGCAATCCCGGTTCCATTCCCTGTGTCTGCGCATTAAATGCTTTGCAAAATTCCATGATATTCAACCCGCGCTGACCAAGTGCCGGACCGATTGGGGGACTTGGATTGGCCTTGCCGGCCGGAACTTGCAGCTTGATAAAGCCGATGATTTTTTTTGCCATTTTTACTACTCCTAGTTATGGGTTTAACGTATATTGAGCTTTCACACAACACACTCCCCGTTCTCAAACGAGAAGGAAATTAAGAAAGCTGAGCGAATATCACTCAAAATTAACTTCTTTCCCTCCCCTTTTTATGCCTTTTCTACCTGATCAAAACTCAATTCAACCGGCGTAGGGCGACCAAAAATAGTGACTGCGACACGAATTTTGCTTTTGTCGTAATTGACCTCTTCGACCATGCCATTAAAGTCTGCAAATGGACCTTCTTTGACGCGGACGTTTTCACCAGGTTCAAATAAGACTTTAGGACGTGGTTTCTCAACACCCGCCTGCATTTGAGACATGATGTTATCGACTTCTTTTTGACTAATTGGCGTAGGCTTTAAAGCAGTACCACCTAGGAAGCCGGTGACTTTCGGTGTGTTATTCACCAAATGCCAGCTTTCATCCGTCATATCCATCTCAACCAGAACGTAGCCAGGGAAAAATTTTCGTTCGCTAATGCTTTTTTGCCCACCTTTTAGTTCTACAACTTCTTCTACAGGCACTAAAATTTGCCCAAAAAAGCCTTCCATCCCCTCACGTGCAATCCGCTCTATCAACGCGCGTTGCACATTTTTTTCAAACTGGGAGTACGTATGCACAACATACCATCGCTTAGCCATCGTTAACTCCGTCCCATCAATTTATTTACAACCAGTAGCAAACTTGCGTCCACTGCCCACAAAAACAATGCCATGACCACTGCAAACAGAACCACAACACCGGTCGTTTGCAATGTTTCCTTGCGCGAGGGCCAAGAAACACGCTTTGCTTCTGCAACTGAATCCCGAGCAAAACCAAACAAGCGCTTACCGGAGTTAGTTGTCCAATAAACCCCGACGGCCGCAATAATGCCAGCTAATACAACTAATAAGCGCAATACAGACGCCGCGTCTTGCATCGCATAGAAGCCGAAAATTCCAGCCACAACGAGCAAAAATGCAACCACGACCTTGATTTTGTCAGTCATTTAATGCAATCCATTTCTTTTTTATAACTGGCAGGCCAGGAGGGTCTCGAACCCCCAACCCTCGGTTTTGGAGACCGAT
>JAVHQT010000010.1:0-2498 GCA_036171275.1 Gallionellaceae bacterium
TTACGCGATTGGCGCGTGCGTACAACACCGTTATTCCTTCGTCGGGCAAAGTATTGACCGGTGGGGTGGATGCAAACGCGTTGCAACGTCCGAAGCGATTTTTTGGTGCAGCCCGAAATATAGAAGAAGGTGGCTCGCTGACCATTATTGCCACGGCGCTGGTCGATACGGGTTCGCGGATGGACGATGTGATTTACGAAGAGTTTAAAGGTACCGGCAATATGGAAATTCATCTGGATCGGCGCATGGCTGAAAAACGTATTTACCCGGCAATTAATGTCAATCGTTCCGGAACGCGTAAAGAAGAATTACTGATTAAGCAAGATTTGCTGCAACGGATTTGGGTGTTGCGCAAATTGCTCTACCCAATGGATGAGCTTGAAGCGATGGAATTCTTGCTTGATAAAGTTAAAGCGACCAAAAACAATGCTGAATTCTTTGATTCGATGCGCCGATAACTACTGTAACTACCTGATTATATTCAACTTTTTTATTTTAATTTTTTATTAAGCAATTCATTGGCATTTTATAAGCATTCACTTTCTTCCACTGTTTCTACTTTTACCAAAAGGAAATCATCATGGCTAGCAAATCAAAGAAGGCAATTGTTTGTCATTTAGAAAAAGCTTTTGATAAAACCTCAATTCGCAATGCTTTAGATGAGCGCTTAATTTATTCGGTGGGTAAAGAGTCCATCAACGCGACCGATCGCGATTGGTATATGACGTCGGCTTACGTGGTGCGCGATCATTTGATTGATCGCTGGATGCAAACCATGAGTAGCTACTATGAAGCGGGTGCAAAGCGTATTTATTATTTGTCGATGGAATTTTTGATGGGACGTTCGTTGATGAACAGTCTGCATAATTTAGAAATGGAAGCGCCGGCGCGTGCTGCTTTGCAAGATTTGGGTATTCAGTTAGAAAATGCTCGGGATGAAGAATTTGATGCCGCGTTAGGAAATGGCGGTTTAGGGCGTTTAGCGGCGTGTTTTTTAGATTCGATGGCCACGCTGGATTTGCCGGGTTACGGTTACGGCATTCGCTATGAGTACGGAATGTTTCAGCAGCAAATTGAAGATGGTCGGCAAGTGGAACACCCCGATAATTGGCTGCGTTATGGCAATCCTTGGGAATTCGGTCGTCCTGAAGTGTTGTATCAGGTCAAATTTCATGGCCGCGTGGCCCAGTACAAAGATGATCAAGGTGAAGTGCGTCATCAGTGGATGGATACCGATGACGTGATGGCGATGGCGCACGACACGCCAATTCCGGGTTATGGCACGCGTACCGTGAATAATATGCGTTTATGGGCGGCAAAATCGTCACGCGATTTTGACTTGGGTTATTTCAATCAGGGTAATTATATTAAAGCGGTAGAAGATAAAGACCGTTCGGAAAATTTATCTAAGGTTTTGTATCCAAACGACTCCACCCAAATGGGGCACGAATTACGCTTGAAGCAGCAATACTTTTTTACCTGCGCCTCGCTACAAGATATTTTGAAGCGCTACCTGAAAGATCACGAAAATTTTGATGAGTTGCCCAACAAAGTGGCGATTCAGTTAAACGACACGCATCCGGCGATTACCATTGCAGAACTGATGCGCATTCTGGTTGATGTTCAGCAAATTCCTTGGGAAAAAGCCTGGCAGCTCACCCAAAATGTTTTTTCTTACACCAATCATACCTTGATGCCGGAAGCCTTAGAAACCTGGCCAGTGGAAATGTTCGAAGCAATTTTGCCACGCCATTTGCAAATTATTTACGAAATAAACCATCGCTTTTTAGAAGAAGTCCGTCATCGTTTCCCTGGCGACACGGATATTTTGCGACGGATGTCGATTATCGGCGAGGAGGGTGGCAAACGCGTTCGAATGGCGCATTTAGCCATTGTCGGCAGCCATAAAGTGAACGGCGTGGCGGCGATTCATACCGAGTTGATGAAGCAAACGATATTTGCTGATTTTGACCGTTTTTATCCCGGCAAAATTATCAATATGACCAACGGCATTACGCCGCGCCGCTGGTTGAATCAAGCCAATACGCAACTTTCTGCACTGATTTCTGCGCATATTGGCAAAGGCTGGCTGCGCGATTTAGACCAACTTAAACAGTTGATTCCCTTGGCAGACAACCCCGAATTTTGTCAGCGCTATTCCGCGATTAAACGCGGCAACAAACTGCGCTTGGTGGCGTTGATCAAACAACGGCTCAATGTCGATGTGAATGTGGATTCTTTATTTGACGTGCAAATAAAACGCATTCACGAATACAAGCGGCAATTGCTGAATGTGTTACACATTA
The DNA here is from genome assembly GCA_036171275.1 of Gallionellaceae bacterium. Lineage (GTDB taxonomy): Bacteria > Pseudomonadota > Gammaproteobacteria > Burkholderiales > Gallionellaceae > PALSA-1006. Next base: position 2,307 of record JAVHQT010000010.1, read on the forward strand.
TCACTTTGTATAACCGCATTCGGCGCGGTGGTGAGTGCGTGCCGCGCACCGTCATTTTTGGCGGCAAAGCAGCACCTGGTTACGTTGTGGCGAAGTTGATTATTAAGCTGATTAACGATGTGGCGGATAGTGTCAACAATGATCCGCAAGTGGCCGGCAAGCTAAAAGTGGTGTTTGTGCCGAATTATGATG
>JAVHQT010000010.1:2508-5855 GCA_036171275.1 Gallionellaceae bacterium
TTGTTCCTGCGGCAGATTTGTCCGAGCAAATTTCGACCGCTGGCACAGAAGCTTCTGGTACCGGAAATATGAAAATGGCATTGAATGGTGCCCTGACTATTGGCACACTGGATGGCGCAAATGTGGAGATTGGTGAAGAAGTTGGTTGGGAAAATATCTTTATTTTTGGGCTTACCACCGAACAAGTTACCGCTAAACAAGCGCAAGGTTATCGACCTTGGGATTATTACCACGCCAATGCCGATTTGAAAGAGGTGCTAGATATGATTGGTAGCGGTTTCTTTTCGCCGAGTGAACCAGACCGCTTCAAGCCCATTATTGATAATCTGTTGGATAAGGGCGATCAATACTTGCTGCTAGCAGATTATGCGGCCTATATAGCTTGTCAACACGACGTGGAAGAAGCCTATCAAAATCAAGCCTTGTGGGTGAAAAAATCGATTCTCAACGTGGCGAAAATGGGTAAATTTTCTAGCGATCGCACCATTTCGCAATACGCAAAAGCGATATGGAATGTCAAACCGGTGACAAGATAAGCGTGGTCGGCAAGGCTAAAGACGCAGACCATCGGTAAATTACGCTTAGAAAAGGAAGGGCGAGCACGCAGTCGTCACTTCCTTTCTTTCTGGTTCGATATACGGGTTTACGCAACGCACTGGCCACCCATGTGCTGGTTAGTTGACCGGTGCGCCATCCTAAAAAAGTCCTTTAAAATCAAATACTTATATTATTTATTGCACTCAAAAACGTTTTGCTTAGTTTTAGAAAACAAGGCTATTTTCTGCGTTGTGCTGCCACAATTTCTCTAAAAAGTTTCAACTCGGTTTCAATCGTTGACAGCTCGTAATAATCATTTCCTAATTTTTTAGCCAGCTCTAATTGTTCAATTGCGCCACGCAGACTGCCGCGCAGAATGTAATTGTAAGCCAAGGCGTGATGCTCTTCTTGCGTCCTTCCTAAAGCGGCAAAAGTTCGCGCCTGAAGTTCATACAAGCGGGCATCATTTTGATGTAAGAGAATTTGCGCATTCAACAGGGTTAGGGCGTCTTCATTGCGATTATCTTGAATTAAAATTTCTGCGTATTCATAAATCAGCACCCGATGTTGCGGAAAATTTTGGCTGGCGATTTGATAAAAATGTGCCAGATCGGTCGGTAATAATTGTTGACGTTTGATTTGCCCTTCCAGGGTAGTTAGCATGGGATGGGAAGGGGCAACTTGTTTTAGCGAGTTAAATTCTTGCACCGCCAGTGCAAATTGTTGGTTGCGCAAATGCGCCAGCACTAATCCATAGCGATTGGCAATGGGGTTGCCAAAGCGACGTTCTCCTAACGCATCGGTAAAAAAAGCCACCGCTTCAGCTGGACTTTTTTGCTGGGCAAGCAGTTTTGAGCGCACTAATTGAAAACTTAAACTGTCGGGAACAAGATGAAACGGGGTTTGCTGAATTCGGTTGCCGACATCGGCAATGCGTTCAGCGGTGACCGGGTGAGTGCGTAAATAGCTGGGTGTGTTTCCTTCGAGCAAGCGCGTCGCCCGCTGCATCCGTTCAAAAAACGCTGACATGGCACGCGTATCAAAGCCCGATTTTTGCAGGGTAGACAGTCCAATCCGATCCGCTTCTTCTTCAAAGCCTCGGGTGTAATTGAGTTGTCGTTGCAAACTGCTGCCTTGCGCACCGACGATGGCAGCCGTTGCCGCTTGCGGATTGTTGCGTGCTGCCAAAATTGCCAAAGCAATCGCGGCCATTGCGGCCAGTGAGTCATATTTTTGACCGGCAATTTGGCGCGCAATATGATGCTGGGTGACGTGTGCGATTTCGTGGCATAGCACTGAGGCTAGCTCGGATTCATTTTGTGCCAGTAATAATAGCCCTGTATTGACACCAACGTAGCCGCCCGGCAACGCGAAAGCGTTAACTGCATTGTCTTGAATGGCAAAGAATTCAAACAGTTGCGAAGGTTCGCCACTATTGGCAACCAGCGTACCACCAAGTTGATTGAGGTAGTCAACGATTTCTGCATCATCTAAATAATGATCATCCGCCCGAATTTGAAACATGGTTTGTTCGCCCACTTGACGCTCTTGTTGTGGCGACATCAGGGTTTGTGAAACATCGCCTAATTCAGGCAATCCATCGGCTTGGGCATGCAGCGCTAAGCCGCATAAAAGGGGAATCAATAATTTTTTCATGGACAGAATGATAATCCTAAAAACCGTTTTTAAGTTTTGGTTGACAGTACGTGTGTCGCGTTAACGGTGCAAATTGAAATGAATCAGCAAGGTTTCGAAATCGTCAATCGGCATGGGGCGGCCGAATAAATAGCCCTGAAAGGATAGGCAGCCTTTTTCCAACAGCAGCGTCCTTTGTGATTCTGTTTCCACCCCTTCAGCAATTACCTTTAAATTCAGACTATGCGCCATGGCAATGATGGTGCTGACGATGGCTTGATCGCTATGGTTACTGGCGATTTCACGGACGAAGGATTGATCAATTTTGAGTTGATCCAGCGGCAAGCGTTTTAAATACTGCAACGAGGAATAGCCGGTGCCAAAATCATCTAAGGAAAACGCCACCCCGATTTGATTTAAAACGGTCATCGTGGCAATGATTTGTCCGACATCTTCCAATAATAGACTTTCGGTCAATTCCAATTTAAGCAATGACGGATTGATTTTGTGCGTTTGAATAGCCGTTTGCACTTCTACCACGAAGCTTGGTTGGCGAAATTGTTTTGCACTGACGTTAACTGCCAGATAAAACTGGGCGGTCAACGGGTTCGCTTGCCATGCTTTAAGTTGTGCGCAAGCTGTTTCTAGCACCCAGTTACCGATGGGAATAATCAAGCCGGTTTCTTCGGCGAGCGGAATAAATTCGAGCGGTGAAACTAGGCCACGGTCTGGATGATTCCAACGAATTAGCACCTCAGCACCCAGTGCGTGCGCTGTGTGATCGCTTAGGTTTTCCTGAACTTGGATTTGAAAATAAAGCGCAAATTGCTGGAGTTCAAGCGCTTTGCGCAACTCCGCTTCAAGGTTTGCGCGCGCGTAGACCGCCGCCTGCATTTGCGGGTCAAAAAAGCGCAAGGCATTGCGTCCGGCTTTTTTCGATTGATACATGGCAATATCGGCTTGTTTCATTAGCTCGTCTGGCGTTTGCGTGTCATCAGCAAACAAGCTAGCACCAATGCTGGGCGTGTTCAGATAGTCGTGTTTGGCAAGCTGGTAGGGTTGATTGAGCAACGCTATAATTTTGTTGCCGATGGTTTCTGTCTGTACCGCCGCTTCCGAAATAGTGCCGCTTAAATCTTCCAGCAGCAGTACAAACTCATCGCCGCCCAGCCGTG
>JAVHQT010000011.1:0-5696 GCA_036171275.1 Gallionellaceae bacterium
GCCCAAACACAAAACAATAGGCGTAAAAAATTCACTTTGTACGGTGTGAAGTCCGCTATTTGAAAGGGTTATCAAGCCCAGTGCCGATAATAATCGCAGTGTTGGTGTTATGCAAGATCATTCATTGTGGGCAGTGGCGTTGCATTTTCGCCACGTTGGGGTTGTCTAGCCGTAATCTTGCCGTTGCATTTTCGCCCCGTAGGGTTTTATTAGGGTTTGCCGTTCGCAATAGCGACCTTTGCAAACGATCAATGGCGCAATAAATATAGCGACTGAATAGGTAGGTGTTTTTTTCAAATGCCCCGCCAATGCCCTATGAAAGAAAAAAGACCTAGGCAGTTACGCGCTAAGTCTTTGATTTTATTGGTGGGGCGTGAGAGATTCGAACTCTCGACCAACGGATTAAGAGTCCGCTGCTCTACCAGCTGAGCTAACGCCCCTTATTTATTTTTGATACTGAACTGCCTTTACTTCTTAGGTGCAGGTACAGGTGCTGCTGCAGTAGCGACCGCAGTTGCAGCGCCTGCTTCAGCCTGAGCTTCAACTGCGCCTCTTGGAACTTGAACAATGGCAACGGCATCATTTGGGTGATGATGGCCTGCGAGTTCAACTCCATTTGGCAGAACTACGCTGCTGACGTGAATTGAATGACCGAGTTCTAAATGAGCCAAATCAACATTGATTGCGATTGGTAAGTCAGCTGGCAAGCAAACAATTTCTAATTCATTCAGCACGTGCGTAATAATTCCGCCGTTTTTAATGCCGGGCGCAATATCGCTGTTGGTAAAATGCAAAGGGACACTCATGTGCATTTTTTTGGTTAAGTCTACGCGTTGAAAATCGATGTGCAGAACTTGTTGACGGAAAGGGTGCATTTGGAACGCACGCAGTAATACAGACTCTTTTTTTCCATCTAAATCTAGGTTTAACACCGATGCGTGAAAGGCTTCCTTGCGCAGTGCGTGATACAGCGTGTTGTGATCAATTTCTAGCGCGATTGCGTCGCCATTGCCATAAACAACGCCCGGTACGCGCCCGCTTTTACGCAGACGGCGGCTCGCACCCGTTCCTTGCGTATTTCGTGTTGTTGCAATAATTTCAAGTGTCATTTAACTTCTCCAGTGCTAGGGAAACGTACCGCGACCAGTGCGCTTCGGGTTGAGCAACGACCAAGATGGGCGCCGCAAAAAAATCAATTAAATCAAGTGGTTACAAATTCAATTATTCCATAAACAACGAGCTGACTGATTCTTCAGCATTAATTCTACGCATCGTTTCTGCCATCAGTTCGGCGACGCTGAGTTGACGAATACGTTTGCTGTTGCGGGCTTCCTCACGCAGCGGAATGGTGTCAGTGACGACCAGTTCGTCAATTTCGGAATTTTCGAGTCGAACAATTGCCGAGCCTGATAAAACCGGATGGGTGCAATAAGCGATGACTTTTTCTGCTCCTTTTTCCTTGAGCGCTTTACCAGCTTCGCACAAGGTATTCGCAGTATCAACCATGTCGTCCATGATGATGCAGGTTTTCCCAGCAACATCACCAATAATGTTCATCACTTTTGCGACGTTGGGTTTGGGACGGCGTTTATCGATAATCGCCAAGTCAGATTCCAAGCGTTTTGCCAAAGCACGCGCGCGCACGACACCGCCTACATCCGGCGATACAACAATTAAATTCGGATGATTTTGCTTCCAAACATCTGAAAGCAAAATGGGTGCGGCATAAATATTATCGACAGGAATGGAGAAAAACCCTTGAATTTGATCTGAGTGCAAATCCATGGTCAACAGACGGTCAACGCCGACACCAACCAACATATCGGCGACCACTTTTGCAGAAATAGCAACACGAGCAGAGCGTGGGCGACGATCTTGACGGGCGTAGCCAAAATAGGGCAATGCAGCGGTAATTCGTCCGGCAGAAGCGCGCTTGAGCGCATCTACCATCACCATGACTTCCATTAAACTGTCGTTTGCGGGCGCACAGGTAGACTGTAGAACGAACACATCTTTGCCGCGCACATGCTCCATGATTTCTACCATTACTTCGCCATCAGAAAAACGACTAACGGTTGAGCGCCCTAGGCGAATATCAAGGTGCTTAGCCACTTGTTCAGCGAGTTTAGGATTGGCATTGCCAGTAAAAACCATCAAGCTGTCGTGTGACATTGGGCCTGCCTTTAGATTAAAAATGGGCGCTAGGCGCCCAAGTGAATTGGCTGGGGAGGTAGGGATCGAACCTACGAATGCCGGAATCAAAATCCGGTGCCTTACCACTTGGCGACTCCCCAATAAAAACTTAACTGATTTTGCCTCAATCACTGACAAAATCATATAACGGATGTTTCGGTAAACCTTTCGCAATCCAGCCTTGCATTTCAGCGGGTAACTTTTCCAACACTTTGCGAGCCGCTGCTTCACTAGTAAACGATGCAAAAACGCAAGCACCGGAGCCGGTCATTAAAGCAGGCGCGAACTGCGACAGCCACTTTAAATGTTTTTCGACTTCAGGATAAAGTTGGCAGACAACTTTTTGTAAATCATTGCCTAAACCAGCTGCCTGAAAATCTCCTCCAATTGGAAGGGCGCGCATTGTGATAGAAATCGTATTTCGTGTCAATTCCGGATGCGAAAAAATTTTTGCTGTCGGCACGTGTGCCGGAGGTGAAAGCACAACATACCACGCCTCTGGCACGTTAAAGGGCTGGAGCTTTTCTCCAATTCCTTCAGCAAAGGCCGTTTGCCCAAAGATAAATACCGGAACATCTGCGCCTAATTTAAGCCCTAATTGCATCAGCCGTTCACGGCACAAATTAAGCTGCCAAATTTGATTCAGTGCCAATAAGGTGGTTGCTGCATCCGAGCTTCCCCCACCCAGCCCGCCTCCCATTGGGATGCGTTTATCCAGCGTTATGTCAACGCCAAAAGTGCAGCCAGTTTCCTGTTGCAACAGTCTCGCCGCGCGAATGCACAAATCGTCTTTTTCAGGCACGTTTTCAATAGCATTGCTACGTTTTATGTGTCCATCTTGACGCAATGCAAAATGCAACATGTCATGTAAGTCTATGAATCTAAAGACAGTTTGCAGTAAATGGTAACCGTCCGGCTGACGGCCGACTACGTGTAAAAATAAATTCAATTTCGCCGGTGCGGCGCAGCTTAGGCAACTCATTTCGCGTTTTCGCCTTGCTTAGCACACACAAAAGCAGCCAATTTTTTATCGGTATTCATAATGTGATTGATGAGCCAATTATTCAAGAACACCATTAATTCATCACTACTGATTGAAGCACCGGATCGAAGCTTTTCTCGTATTTCGACCACTTTGGCCGAAAATTCACGATGTTCCTGCCAATGCGTCTCAGCTTCAATCTTATGGCAGCTTGCATAATGATATTGCTGCATTAACAGGCCTTCGGTTTCAAAGTGATACAAGGCATAACTCAATAAATCTTGGGTTATTTTTTCCAGCATTGCTGCATTAACATGAAGTCCGTTTAAACGCGTATTCGCGGCATTGATGTGATTGACCAAAATCTTGTGTTGCTCATCCATTTCGGCGATGCCGGTGACGAGTTCGTTATTCCAAACGATCACTTCATGCCCCATTAACCTCAGTGTCATTCCCATTCCTTTTCGGTTTCACACCCGACTTCCGCGCTAGGAACACGCAAGCCCCGCCGCACGGAACAGGAGTTTGCATACCCTTGGGGACGCCACCAAATTCCGGCTATTAATGGGAATTTTGTAGTAAATACAACAATCTAGCGTTGTAAAGTCAAAAACAATGCGGTCTATCAGGCTGCGGAGTATTTCTTTCGTATCATTACGATCTTCTTCATCAATTCCTTCGGCAAAGTGTTTCAATATTGCCCGCACATCCTTTTCTTCTATCTTGCACATGCTCATTGCTTGTTGAGCCGCAATCGCAGCGTGTTCAATTGTTTGCTGAATTTCTAAGCGCTCTTGTTCAAACCCTTCAATCTTTCTCAGCAATGCCGCCGTTGCAGTGGTTTCAGCCAGTAGATTCGATAACTTATCAATCTTGGCATCAATCGCACGAATTTCAGCTTGGGCAAGTTCAAGTTCCGCAACATCATTAGTTTTCTCTGCAAACTGATGAGCTGATTTCACCAGTGCTTTTACAAACGCATCCGATTGTAAATCTCCCGTGACTTGGTTCAGAATTGCGCCATCTATGCGGGATGCTTTAACGCTTTTGATTTTAACACGATAATATTCACCATCTCCATACAATGGATCACCGCTCGTTGAAGTCAACATACCTGTGAGTAGGTGCTTGCCCGAAGTCCGGTAGGTTTTGACTCGACCACCTTCGAGCTGCTTGAGGATACGCTCTGCCTCATCCTCGGTGATGAGCGCAGGATGCGTATCACGCTGAATGAGCCATTCAGAACGTGGTCTGCGTTTTGTGCCGCCTTTGTAACCATCTTCGGTAACTTCGTTATGGACATTCCACACCGTGTGACCTGAATACGTTAGCGCATTCCATTCAATGCCATTTAGGCTCGGTCGCCCAATGGTCATGCCCAGTTTGTCCGCTAAGTGCGTCCCCGTCAAACCTTGGGCACGGCCTTTTAAGTAAGCGGAAATCTTAGGGGCGTTGACTTCGTCCAGAATCAATTTGGACTTAGTCACCGCAACCCCTTCTCTGATGGCACCTGTTTTAATGTAATCCAGTTGATAGCCAAATGGTGCGCGGCCACCTGCCCGGAAACCTTGCCGAACATTTTCTGCCATGCCCGCTAATCCTTTCTCACGGGACATAAAACTATGTACTTGATCCATCGCATGCAGGACAGCAGGCAAAATAATACCCGTCACGCCATCCAGTTCCGGAGTTTTAGCAAATACCACTTCCACATTGCGCTTTTTACATTCGTGCATAAAGCTATGGGCGATATATTGATTCCGCGCCAGACGTGACGTATCCACCATCATGATCACTTCCCAGTCGCGAGATTTGTTATTGATTTGCCTGATTAGGCTTTGGAACCCCGGACGATTGGCATCTTTGCCGCATTCAACTGCGTCGGTAAATTCCTCAGCGACGGATAACTGGCGAGTGTTCGCCAGTGCGTGAAGCTCCCGTCGCTGAGCATCGATTGACACATCCGTCCGATCCTTGCTGCTGCGCAAGTACAGAGCACAATGCCGAGTTTTTTGATTGTGTGCGTTCATATATTTTTACGATAAGTGGAGAGAAAAGTTCGGCCGCAAGCGACGTATCAGGCATGCCAATGGATCGTACTTTAATCTCAGGTTTTTTCATAGTCAATCAGAAAAAAGTCATCTAGCTGAAGGACTTAGCTGCATTTTGCGTATAAATATTGCCATCAAAAAATATCTCCAAAAAAGATTTAGGTTCCCCTTAAAATGAAAACAACGATGCAGATTTGCATCTGTATTTCCTCTGTGTGAAATCACTTATTTCATGAACTGCAAATTCAGATAAATGACTCACTGTGGCCGATCATATTGATCAGACCGAACCGGAAAAAGGGAACAGAAAATAAATTGAGTGACCCTATTGAGGGTTTTGAGCACGGAAATAAAAAAGAACATGGCAATTGCCATTGCCATTGCCATTGCCATTGCCATTGCCATTGCCATTGTCATTGCAGAAGCAGACAGGAGAAACACATGGCACGAATAAAAAAAGATCGCCCTCT
>JAVHQT010000012.1:0-1156 GCA_036171275.1 Gallionellaceae bacterium
TTTTTCTAAATCAGCGCAGCACGCCGGTGAAGGAGCAAATACGCTTATTACAAGTCTCTCCTGCGCTAAAGCATGCGGTGAACGCTGGCAAAATTCCTTTGTTTGGATGGTAAGGCTATGAACGCACATGAACTGAAATTACTGCTGAATGCGAATGCTATAAAACGCATCCAACTCCACTACGCGATTATGTCTCAAGGTTATATGGTCATCGCCGATGGTCAAGCACTGGAAACGAACAAGCGTGAAACACGAGAGTTCAGAACGTTGGATTCCGCTGCCAAGTTTTTATTCAAGCTAGGTGTAGCGGACTTTACGGTGAAGCTGCAAACAAATGTCAGGTGAAACGCAGAACTTAATAATCTAATTGGTCAGGTTCTGTCTATTCTCTTACTTGTCGACATTCATCTTAAAATGGCATACATTTATCGATGTCGAATAATTATTATCAAAATCCATGATTAGTTGCCGTCTCTCAACCATATTAGGTGCCAAACGCTTAAAAGTCTCGGATGTTTGCCGAGGAACGGGCGTTGCGCGCGCCACGCTGGATCGTTATTACTACGACAAAGTGAACAGTTTTGATCGTGATGTGCTTTCCAAATTGTGTGACTTTCTTCAGGTTAAACCGGGGGATTTGTTGGTCGTTATTGATCAGGGAAATCTTTTCGATTTGCCAGTTGATCTGAACGACATTGCCGATTAACTGAGGCACTAAATATCAGGTGATTCCGCAAGGATTGCAGTTTGAGATTGAAGTTGGTTTGCTGTCATCAGCGAGTCAATGGCGATGGATTATTGAGCTGATTTAGTCCATCTCATACTGCGATTTGTTATATCGGCGTATTCGATAATTAGTCCAACTCATTGCAGATGGAACGATGTAGTCATCACGAATCATGCGCACAACATCATCGGGACACCAGCAGCAAGTTTCTTTCCCCAACCGATCAGAATACATCCAATCAATTCCTTCAGAAGTCATCAGCCATAAAGTGTTTTGTTGCCAAGTGGTCAGTTTTACCTCATCTAAAGCCTCACGAGTAAAGTCGCCCAACGTATCAAGACAATCTTCGTAATAGCAACCGTCACCCTCATCAAATATAGTGGACCCCAATAATCAGACAGTGAATTAAGATGGTTGCCTGCAGCAAAA
>JAVHQT010000013.1:0-22326 GCA_036171275.1 Gallionellaceae bacterium
TATTCATCTACCGATTATCTCATTACCCACTACAAATCACATAGAGCCAAATAAATTCGCACCCATAAGCGCCAGTCAATCACGGATTTATTGATTGGGGTCAATTTTTTAATTGTCGGATTTTAATTGTCGGATTTTAATTGTCGGATTTAAGGTGCACTGATGTATGCCGTTCCTGGTGTATTCGCAGAGGGCTAAAGCCGCTTCAGCACACGAACAGCCCTTCGATAGGATTGGGCGTCCTTTTTTGGGGTAAAATCGAATAAATATCAAATAAATCAATAACTTAAAGCTGTGTTGCTACAAGAATATTTTGAGCTGATCGAGGGGAATAGCACGAACGGTTGTTTTGATTTTCCTGGCAGCCATGCGCGCGCTTGGCAGTGAAATTTGTTCCAAAACTTGACTGGATAGGCTGGGCTTATTGAGTTTGAGTTTTTGCTAACATTATGATTATATTTAACAATTCATGCACTAGCTTAGGCATTCATATTTAAAACTTGGCTGGCTGATTTGGAGTTGTTATCCGCCACTTGCAACATTTTCATCTGTGTTTCAAATTGCCGCGCGAGGGTAATCATGTTGACCATGGCTTCGACGGTATTGACGTTACTGCTTTCTAAATTGCCTACTAAGGCGGTGACTTTGCCATCAGCGGGGGCGGGTTTGCCATCTCGGGTACGAAACATACCGTCTTCGCCGCGAATCATGTCACGTTCGGGTGGGTTAACCAGCTTAATTCTGCCGACGGTCACGACGCCGGTCGGGCGATTGCCGTTGGGAACGGTGGAGATAGTGCCATCTTTGGCAATGGTGACTTCGGTATTGGGCGGCAAGGTGATTGGGCCGTTGTCACCAATTACATTTAAACCGCCGCGCGTTTGCAACACGCCATTCGCTGACATGATGAAACTTCCGTTACGGGTGTAAGACTCCTGGCCATCTTCGCTTTGGATGGCAATCCAGCCGGGACCATCAAGCGCAATGTCTAATTCCCGTCCGGTCGGCTCCATGGTGCCGGGGGTAAAATCTGCACCTGCTGTCGAATCGACTACAAAAATGCGCGTCGGTAAACCATCGCCCACCAAGGGTACAGCACGAAAGGTATTGATCGCAGCCCGAAACCCTGGCGTGTTGGCATTGGCTAAGTTTTCTGACACCGCCGCTTGCTGTTGCAAAATATGCGATGCCCCAGTTGCTGCGGTATAAATTAGGCGATCCATAATCCCTCCCTAGCTCAACTTAACTTAACGTAGGTTGGTAATCGTTTGCAACACGGAATCTTGTGTCTTAATTGATTGCGCGTTCGCTTGATAGACGCGTTGCGCCACAATCATCGTCACGAGTTCGCCGGTTAAATCGACATTGGCATCTTCAACTGCAGCCGATTGTAAAACGCCCAAACTGGCTGAACCTGGTACGCCGGTTAAAGGCGTTCCGGCGGCCGCAGTGGGTGCCCATCGGTTATTGCCCAAGGGTTGTAAACCTTGCGGATTAGCAAAATTCGCCAACGTCACTTGCCCTAATTTTTGCGATTGTCCGTTGGTATAGTGTCCCAAAATAGTCCCGTCCGCGCTAATGTTAAAGCCAGAAGGCATACCGGTTGTATAACCATCTTGCGACAAGGAACTGACGCCGAAGGGCGAACCATATTGCGTGCTGTTACTAAAATCAAAAGTCAGCGTCATTGGGTTGGCTGCCGCTGCAATTCCGCCACTAGCCGGCGAAACCAATGGCGGTTGATAAGCCACAGGCATGACAATTTTCGAGCCGGGCGCTAATTTACCCGAAGTATCAAACTTTAGTCCCTCGCCAATCGGCACTGCGCTGGGCGGAACGGTTTCCGCACCGGGTGGTTGCAACACATTGTCAATCGCCAAATATACATTCCAAGGATTACTGCCTACCGAAGGGTTGTTCTTTTGAAAAAACAGTGTTGCCACATGAGGGTTGCCCAAACTATCGTAAATTGTGGTGGAAGTTGAATTGTTGTAAGTGGTCGGGTCGGCTGGGTTAAACAGGTAAGATCCACCAGGACCGGGCGGTAGCGTCGCCCGTTCGCCTGCGTCGGCAGGAAAAGCAGTGACCGAGCCGCGAGAATCGACGTTTAGCCCCACCATGACATCAGGATTGGATGAAGTGCCGGTGGCACGGGCTGGAATTTGCGCGGTTGGAATTTGCAACTGCCCTGGAACGCCCCCTTGCGTGATGCCATATAAACGCATGCCTTCTGAAGTCACTACAAAACCGTCTTTGTCCATTTGAAACTGTCCATTTCGGGTGAAATATTGCGGCGCAGTGCTGTCTTTGCTGGCTAATTGAAAAAAACCTTGACCGTTTATCGCGGTATCCAGCGGATTATTGCTGGTTGAAATGTTCCCCTGCGTAAACTGTTGGGCAATGGTGGCTAACTTTGTACCAATCCCTGCATTGGCGCCGACCATGCCGCCATTCGCATTGGCATAAACGTCGGCAAATTGAGCTTGCGACAGCTTAAAACCGATTGTATTGGCGTTCGCGACGTTATTGCCGATTACGTCCAAATTTTTGGCCGCCGCATTTAGTCCACTCAATCCTTGTTGAAAACTCATGATCTTCTCCTTTGTTAAATTTTCGCTGCGCTCACATTCGTGCAACTTTTAATTACATGACTTGTTTAATATCCGACAAACTAAAGTCGCCCAATTTAGCCACATCAACCCGAGCGGGTGCGCCAACCGTTGCCGGTTTGAGCCCATCAACCATGCCGAACGAAAGCGTTTTAACCGGAGATTTTTGACCTGCGTTCAGTGCTTCAGCACTCAATTTATACAAACCGGTCGGCACTTCATCGCCATTGTTATCTAGTCCGTCCCAAGTCAGCGGCACCACACCGGGTTTTTGTGCGCCCAATTGCAGCACGCGCACCACATTGTTTGATCCATCCATAATTTGTACGCGCACCGATTCGGCACTTTGCGTTAATTCCAGTCCGGCGCGCGCTTTGCCGTCCGTCAACGCCAAGCTTGAGCCGGCAACCAACGCGCCATGACCAATAATGCCGGTGGCAGACATGGCTTGACCGGTGGACATATTGTCGCTCAAGGCTTTTAAAGTAGAATTAAGCTTGTCAATACCGCTGACCGTACTTAATTGCGCCATTTGTGAAGTGACTTGCGCGTTATCCATTGGATTAAGCGGGTCTTGATTCTTCATTTGCGTCACGAGTAATTTTAAAAATCGATCCTGGGTATTCGCGCCATTGGCATCGCTTGCCGTCGCCGTTTTCGCCAAGGCTGCAGCTCCGGCCGTTGCCGGTGGCAACATTGCCTCTCCAGTTCGAGTTGCTGGCTGAAAAGAATTTGCGCTTGGCAAACCACTCGCATTTAAATTTTGAACAGCGTTCACCATGATGATTCTCCTTATTGACCGATTGTGAGCGTTTTGAGTAATAACGATTTAGATGTATTCATGACATCCACATTATTTTGATACGAGCGCGAAGCTGAAATCATATTCACCATTTCATCGACCGGATTGACGTTAGGCAAGGTGACATACCCTTTGCTATCGGCCATCGGATGCTTAGGGTCGTAAACCATTTTCATCGGCGAATTATCTTCAGCTACCGAAGAGACGCGCACACCCTGACCTGGCTGCCCTTCAAACGTCGTGGTTTGAAAAATGACTTGTTTAGCACGATACGGCTTGCCGTCTGGGCCGGTGGTACTTTCGGCATTGGCCAGATTACTGGCGACGACGTTCAGACGCTGCGCTTGCGCAGTCATGCCTGAGCCTGAAATATTAAAGATATTAAACAATGACATGGCGCTTATCCTTGTAATGCCAATAAAACATCTTTGGTCTTTTCGCTGATGAATTTAACGCTGGCTTCATAGCGGAGCGCATTGTCAGCAAATTGCGCCCGTTCCACATCCATATCGACTGTATTGCCGTCGGCACTGGGCTGCACCACGGTGCGATATAGCACTTCTGTGCCGTACAAATGCGGATCGCTACCGTTATCTAAATGCCCGCCCGAGGTCGCTGACAATTGCAATCTATTTCCACCTGAAGCCATCGCACCTTGCAACGCTGCCTGAAAATCAATATCCTTCGCTTTGTAGTTTGGGGTATCGGCATTGGCGATATTTGACGCAATCAATTCCTGACGCGCCGCGCGTAAATTTAGCGCCGCTTGATGAAACTGATACATATTGTCGATTCTGCTAGCCATTTTTTCCTCCTCAGCCATGACGAACGCCCATGCCCTGCATATTAGATAAAGCGCTTCCAGTCGCATCAGGCGAATAGAGGGTGAAAACGCCATTATTTCAATCGTTAACTTTTAAATACCGAAGCGACAATAGCGGCATGAACATTAAATGGCTTTTCCTACTGAGTTCCTTTGCCTTGACGATGCTGCCTCCTGACGGCGATGCGGCGCAAAATCACGCGGCGATTGAGCAGCTCGCCGAGGTGTTTATCCAGCAACAACTGCATGATCAGCCCGGCAAAATCAGTATTCAAGTGGGTAATTTAGACAACCGGTTAAAGCTCAATGACTGCACGGCGCTGGAAGCGTTTTTACCGGCAGGCGCGCAGTTACAAGGCAGAACTAATATTGGTATTCGCTGTAACGCGCCGACGACTTGGTCAATTTTCATTCCTGCCAGCATTCGCATTCAAATGGATAGACTGATTGCCAGCAAAACGTTGCAACAAGGAACAGTCCTCAGTCAAGGCGATTTTACCTATCAACTGGGCGAGCTGAATCAGCCTGGTTTAATCACCGATGAAGCGCGAGTACTGGGAAAAGTGCTGAAACTGAATGTGCAAACTGGGCAATTACTCAAACAAGACATGCTGCGCGATCCTTACGTCATTCAACGAGGCGAAACCGTGCACATTATTGCTAGCGGTCGCGGCATTACCATTCGCACCGAAGGCAAAGCAATCGGCAATGCCGCTATTGGAGAAGCAGTGCAAGTCAAGGTTAATTCGGGCAATATAATCAATGGCTTAGCTGCCGAAGGAGGCGTTGTGTTGATGCAACAGTAAAGCAACACAGCGCCTTTTTATAAGAAAGTGCAGGAGAAAATGATTCAATCAATCATTCGCCCTGAGTCTTTCGATTAGATCAGGAAATTCCGGTCAAAGGGTAATTTTAAGTGATTGATTTATTTGATATTTATTTCGTTATGGTTCGGCAAAGCGCTTCTGAGTTGTTACGTTTTTAGACCTCCGCCGCCATGGTCTAGCCCTTGCGGCTGAACCCCGAACGGAATAAATCAGCGTTCTCTTAAAATTAGGGACACAATATTTACAACTAACCCTAAAGTTTCTTTTAAAAGTGCCGATGTAGCATACGAGCAAGTTCGATAAAAGGTGATAAAAATGAAAATTGATAATAGCAACAGTAACTTACCCTCTGCCTCTGCAAGCGAAACAACCGTCAGATCCAATATGGTTAAGTTAAATAGTATGCCTAGTCAGGCTGCGCCACAGGAAGGCGTCAATGTCACGCTAGGCTCAACCACGAGTCAATTGCGCAGCATTGAAAGTAATTTTGCCAATACGCCGGTGGTTGATGCTAAAAAAGTGGCAGAAATCAAGCAAGCTATTAGCGAAGGTCGATTCCAAATTAACGCTTCCGTCATTGCAGATAGTTTGGTTAACAATGTCGAAGATTTACTGAGCGCAGACGCCCGTGACTGATTCAGCCAGCGCTTGGGCAAACATCGAACTCAATACGCGCTTAACGGAAGAGCGAGATGCTTTGCTCGCCTTTGTTTCCCTCCTAGAAAAAGAACAGCAAGCGCTTTTAGATCGTGATAGTGATTGGCTGATTAAAATTGCCGAATTGAAAAACCAAGCGGCAAACCAACTCACCGCGTTAAATCAGTCCAGACGACAACTGCTCAACACCAATCAAGTCGAAACTAGCAACTGGTTACAGCAATTTGCGCCCAGCGGCCTGGTTATTTGGGAAGAAATTCAGCAATTAGCCAAGCAGGCAGACCATCTCAATCAAGTGAATGGTGAGGTGATTCAACTTAAATTACGCAGTAATCATCAAGCTTTAAGCGCCTTGCTCAGCGCTGCAAAAAGTGCCAGCGGACTGTATGGTCGTGATGGCCAGCCGAATTTAGCCATTTCAGGTCGAATACTTGGCAGTGGATAATTCTGTAAGTATTTGATTATATTCAATAAAATTTAATTAAATTAATTTTCATAGTGAAGTTTTTTGCAAGCTCAGTCTGCTTAGCCAATTTTCTGCTGTCATTTTCAACCTCGCCAAGCCCAAGCCTCTCAGCAAATTCATCGCCAAAGCCGGTTTGATCAAGCCCGCCACGCCCACCACACTAAAAAATCCGTATAACGGCAACGCCCAACAGAAAACGTGTTTTGTTGATTAAAAAGCCAAGAAAAGCAAGCCGCATTGCGTGAATTCTTCGGAAAGAAAGACAATGTTGGAGCGAATAAATCGGTGGCTTCCTGCGTTTTTTCTGCGACAATTCGCGCCATTTTTTTATTCGACGAGAAAGCATTAAATGAAATTTAATTTCCCCATTATTATCATCGACGAAGACTATCGCTCTGAAAACGCCAGCGGGCACGGAATTCGAGATCTTGCCGATGCGATTGAGAAAGAAGGCATTCAAGTCGTTGGAATGACCAGTTATGGCGATTTAACGTCCTTTGCCCAGCAGCAAAGTCGCGCTTCTGCTTTTGTGTTGTCGATTGACGATGAAGAATTCGGGGCGGGAAGTGACGAAGAAACTGAAGTGGCACTGAGAACTTTGCGCGCTTTTGTGGAAGAAATTCGTTTTAAAAATTCAGATATACCGATTTATTTGTATGGTGAAACACGCACCTCACGCCATATTCCCAATGATATTTTGCGTGAATTACACGGTTTTATTCATATGCACGAAGACACGCCGGAATTTGTGGCGCGGCATATTATTCGTGAAGCAAAGTCGTATATGGATTCGCTCGCGCCACCATTTTTTCGCGCGCTGGTGGAATACGCGCAAGATGGTTCGTATTCTTGGCATTGCCCCGGTCATTCCGGTGGTGTAGCGTTTTTAAAATCGCCGGTTGGGCGGATGTTCCACCAGTTTTTTGGTGAAAATATGTTGCGTGCTGACGTATGCAATGCGGTGGATGAATTAGGACAACTGCTTGATCACACAGGGCCGGTTGCCGCTTCAGAGCGCAATGCAGCGCGGATTTTTAGTTGCGATCATTTGTATTTTGTCACCAACGGCACGTCCACTTCCAACAAGATTGTTTGGCATTCTACCGTTGCGCCTGATGATATTGTCGTCGTTGATCGCAACTGTCATAAATCCATTCTGCACGCGATTATGATGACAGGAGCCGTGCCCGTTTTTTTAACGCCAACTCGAAATAATTTTGGCATTATCGGCCCTATTCCGCTCAGTGAATTTCAGCCGGAAACCATCCAGCGCAAGATTGATGCTAATCCCTTTATCAAAGATAAAACACGCAAACCGCGTGTGTTGACCATCACGCAAAGTACCTATGATGGCGTGATCTACAACGTTGAAACTTTAAAAAAATTGCTGGATGGCAAAATCGATACCTTGCATTTTGATGAAGCATGGTTGCCGCACGCGACGTTCCATGATTTCTATCAAGATATGCACGCGATTGGTCGCGACCGTCCACGCGCAAAAGAATCGATGATTTTTTCCACGCAATCAACGCACAAATTGCTGGCAGGGCTTTCCCAAGCCTCGCAAATCTTGGTGCAAGACAGTGATTTGATTAAATTAGATCGCGATTGTTTTAACGAAGCGTACTTAATGCACACCTCGACTTCGCCGCAATACGCCATTATTGCCTCGTGCGATGTGGCGGCGGCCATGATGGAACCGCCAGGTGGCACGGCGTTAGTGGAAGAATCGATTGCCGAAGCCTTGGATTTTCGGCGTGCCATGCGCAAAGTGGATGCAGAGTTTGGCGCGGACTGGTGGTTTAAGGTCTGGGGACCTGATTATTTGGTAGCGGAAGGCATGGCGTCTCGGGAAGATTGGATATTGAACGCGGATGATCGTTGGCATGGTTTTGGCAAATTGGCGGCCAATTTCAATATGCTCGATCCGATTAAAGCCACCATCATTACACCGGGACTGGATGTGGATGGTGATTTTGCGGATAGCGGTATTCCAGCGGGAATCGTCACTAAATATCTCGCCGAACATGGCGTGGTGGTCGAAAAAACAGGGCTGTATTCTTTCTTTATTATGTTCACCATCGGCATTACCAAAGGGCGTTGGAACACGATGGTGACGGAGTTGCAACAATTCAAAGATGATTACGATAAAAATCAACCGCTGTGGCGCGTTTTGCCTGAGTTTATTGCCAAGCATCCAGGTTATGAAAAGATTGGATTACGCGATTTGTGCGATCAAATTCATGGTATTTACAAGGCCAACGATGTGGCGCGCCTAACCACAGAAATGTATCTGTCGGACATGGTTCCAGCCATGAAACCCTCAGATGCGTTTGCGAAAATGGCGCATGGCGAAATTGATCGCGTGCGCATTGATGAGTTAGAAGGCCGAGCCACGGCCGTTTTGTTAACGCCGTATCCGCCAGGCATTCCGCTGCTCATTCCAGGCGAGCGCTTCAATAAAACCATTGTGGATTACTTGCGTTTTGCACGCGATTTTAATAAGAAATTCCCCGGATTTGAGACGGATATTCATGGATTAGTCGCTGGGGAACAGGATGGACAACGTGTTTATTACGTGGATTGCATCAAGTAATAAAACATAACCCATTGATTATATTGAACTTTACAAGGCTTGAGCATTCAAGCCTTGTTTACAGCTGCGGATTGACCGCAATTTTTAGAATAACCTTAAAAATTTCACCTTTCGCTACCAAAGGTGCGTGCGCGTCTTCAGGGAAGAAAATGCAAAAATGATCTGGCGAAGTCGCAATCCAACTCACCGGTGCATCCTGAAAAAAACGAATGTCTTTCTCAACGCTGTGTTCACTCGTCGGATTGAAGCAATCACTGAGTGGTTTCCAGCCCATTTTATCAATTCCCTCCAGCACAAATTGAATATCAATATAGCGTCGATGCGCTTCTAATTTCGCCATTTCTTTGCTTCGGCCAGAAACTCGCTCAACAATCGCGAATAAATTTTCACCTTCAATTGGATAGCGCCCCGCTTGAAGTGCAAAAAAATCAGTGGTGCGCAAATAGTCAAAAGCGCGGGCAAACAAAGGATGCAGCGAGGCATAACGATCCGCTTGATTAAGATTGGCAAATATCATTTTTCTTTCCTAGCTATCTTTGGAAATATCGCTTAATTAGTTAATTATAATCAAGATGTTATATAATTTTATGGCAAGGTATTTTACCTTAATTTTAACGGAAGACGCGGCAATTTTTTTAAACAAAATCAATCAAAGCGCTTATGCATAAGCGCGCAAAATACACGACGCTTCGTTTACTTTCTTTGGGGAAAAGCGCGTTTTACGGTATCATCGCGCCCCATGACAAAATACATCTTCATTACTGGCGGCGTCGTTTCCTCATTGGGTAAAGGCATTGCCGCCGCTTCCCTCGCTGCGATTCTCGAATCGCGCGGTCTTAAAGTCACCATGCTTAAGCTCGATCCGTATATTAACGTCGATCCCGGCACAATGAGTCCGTTCCAGCACGGTGAAGTTTTCGTCACCGAAGACGGCGCAGAAACCGATTTGGACTTAGGACATTACGAACGTTTTGTCACCGCGAAAATGCGCAAGTCTAACAATTTCACTACCGGACAAATTTACGACAGCGTGATTAAAAAAGAACGCCGGGGTGAATATCTGGGCAAAACAGTGCAAGTGATTCCGCATATTACCAATGAAATTCAAGCCTTTATCGAACGCGGCGCGGCGGCCTCCTTCGACGGTCAGGCTGACGTGGCGATTGTGGAAATCGGCGGGACGGTGGGCGATATTGAATCGTTGCCGTTTTTAGAAGCGGCGCGGCAAATGAGTTTGCGCCGTGGTCGAAATAGCACCGCTTTTGTGCATTTGACTTTAGTGCCGTACATTGCCAGTGCGGGCGAATTAAAAACAAAGCCGACTCAGCACAGCGTGCAAAAACTGCGTGAAATCGGCATTTTCCCCACGGCATTGCTGTGCCGCGCTGATCGTCCGATTCCCGATGATGAGCGGGCGAAAATTTCGCTATTTTCCAATGTGCGCGAAGAGGCAGTGATTTCGGTTTGGGATGCGGACAGTATTTATAAAGTGCCACAGATGTTGCACGACCAGGGGCTGGATCGGATTGTTTGCGAAGCCTTGGCAATCACTCCTAAGCCAGCGGATTTGTCGGTCTGGCAAAAACTAATTTACGCCTTGGAACATCCCATTCACGAAGTGACTATTGGCATGGTGGGCAAATATGTCGAATTGACGGAATCGTATAAGTCCTTGATTGAAGCCTTGCGTCACGCCGGAATCCACACCTTAACCAAGGTGAATATTGAATACATTGATTCGGAAGTGTTTGAGACAAGTGACCGTGCCGGACTAAAACATTTTGATGCGATTCTCGTTCCCGGCGGTTTTGGCAAACGCGGCACGGAAGGCAAAATTGCTGCCATTCGCTATGCACGGGAAAATAAAGTGCCGTATTTAGGCATTTGTTTGGGGATGCAATTGGCGGTGATTGAATATGCGCGAAACAAAGCGGGCATGGCGGATGCCAGCAGCACCGAGTTTGATTTGGACACAGAACATCCCGTGGTGGCGTTGATTACCGAATGGTTGGATCGCGATGGTAAGGTGGCAACGCGCAGTGCGGATTCGGATTTGGGTGGCACGATGCGCTTAGGTGCGCAGCGTTGTCCGATTAAAGCAGGAACGCTGGCGGCACAGATTTATGGCGTAGAAGTGAACGAGCGGCACCGTCATCGTTATGAGGTAAATAATCATTATGTGCCGGCGCTGGAGCAAGTCGGCATGATTATTTCAGCGCGCACGCCCTCAGAAAATCTCCCTGAAATCATGGAGTTACCAAAAACCATTCATCCGTGGTTTGTCGGTGTGCAATTCCATCCTGAATTCACCTCGACGCCACGCGACGGTCATCCTTTGTTTAAAGCGTTTGTTGAAGCAGCGGTTGCTTATCAGGAGGCAATATGAACTTATGTGGCTTTGAAGCCGGATTGACTCAGCCGATTTTTTTAATCGCAGGTCCTTGTGTCATTGAATCGGAGCAGATGGCGCTGGATACGGCGGGCGCGCTCAAAGAAATCTGCCATGCTTTGAATATCAACTTTATTTACAAATCCTCTTACGACAAAGCGAATCGGAGTTCCGGCAAAACTTTTCGCGGTTTTGGTATGGACGCGGGACTGAAAATTCTGGAAAAGGTGCGGGCGCAAATTGCGGTTCCGGTGCTGACCGATGTGCATAGCATAGATGAAATTGAGCCGGTGGCAGCGGTGGTGGATGTATTGCAAACACCGGCGTTTTTGTGCCGCCAGACCGATTTTATTCATGCGGTAGCGGCGTGTGGCAAACCGGTGAACATTAAAAAAGGTCAGTTTTTGTCGCCGTGGGACATGAAAAACGTGGTGGATAAAGCGCGCGAAGTGAGCGGCGCTAACACCATTATGGTTTGCGAACGTGGCGCTTCCTTTGGTTATAACAATTTGGTGTCGGATATGCGCTCCCTAGCGGTGATGCGTAATACCGGCTGTCCTGTGGTGTTCGATGCGACCCATTCGGTGCAATTGCCCGGTGGGCAAGGAACGCGCTCCGGTGGACAACGCGAATTTGTGCCGGTATTGGCGCGTGCTGCCGTGGCGGCGGGCGTGGCAGGATTGTTTATGGAAACGCATCCGCATCCTTCGCAAGCCCTGTCGGATGGTCCGAATGCTTTTCCTTTAGGCTATTTAAAGGAACTTTTAGCGACTTTGATCGTCTTGGATAGCGCAGTTAAAAAGCAAGGCTTGATTGAAGAAAAGATTGATTTGAGCAAGATTTAAAACCATTTTTAGTTAATGAGAGAAGGAAAAATAATGAGTGCAATTGTTGATGTTATCGCCCGTGAGATTTTGGATTCTCGTGGCAATCCGACGGTGGAAGCCGATGTGTTACTAGAGTCCGGCGTGATGGGGCGCGCGGCTGTTCCTTCCGGTGCTTCAACCGGCACCAAAGAAGCAGTGGAATTGCGTGATGGCGATAAAAAGCGCTATTTGGGCAAAGGCGTTTTGAAAGCGGTTGAGTTTGTCAATACCGAAATCGCCGAAGCCATTGTCGGTTTAGATGCGGCGGAACAAGCGTTTATCGATCAAACGATGATTGACTTAGATGGCACGGAAAACAAAGGACGCTTAGGCGCGAACGCAATTTTGGCGGTGTCGATTGCCGTCGCTAAAGCAGCGGCCGAAGAATCTGGTTTGCCACTGTATCGCTATTTTGGCGGGGCAGCGCGCATGGAAATGCCGGTACCGATGATGAATATTATCAACGGCGGCGCACACGCTGAAGGCGGCGCGGACATTCAAGAATTTATGGTGATTCCGGTCGGCGCAAGCAGTTTTCGCGAGGCATTACGTTGTGGTGCAGAAGTATTTCATCACCTGAAGAAAATTTTGCATGACCGTGGCTTGGCAACAACTGTCGGTGACGAAGGCGGTTTTGCGCCTGCGCTGGGTTCAAATGAAGGGGCACTGAAAGTCATTGTGGAAGCGATTGAAGCTGCCGGATATGTACCGGGCGCGGATGTGGCGATTGGAATGGATTGCGCGGCCTCAGAGTTTTACAAAGACGGTAAATATCATCTCAAAGCGGATGGACTAATCTTAAACACCCAGCAAGTCATTGATTTATATGCCACTTGGGTGGATAAATATCCAATTATCAGCATCGAAGATGGGATGAGTGAGCACGATTGGGACGGCTGGAAAGCCCTGACCGATCGTCTTGGCAAAGATATTCAGCTAGTTGGCGACGATGTGTTTGTGACTAACACTAAAATTTTGCGCGAAGGTATCAAGCGCGGCATCGCCAATTCTATTTTGATTAAAGTCAATCAAATCGGCACCTTAACCGAAACCTTTGCTGCGATTGAAATGGCCAAACGTGCGGGTTACACGGCGGTGATTTCGCATCGTTCTGGTGAAACCGAAGACTCCACCATTGCCGATTTAGCCGTTGCCACCAACGCCCTGCAAATCAAAACCGGTTCATTGTCACGGTCTGACCGGATGGCAAAATACAATCAATTGCTGCGCATCGAAGAAGATTTGGGTGACAGCGCCTCCTATCCGGGTAATGCCGCTTATTATCAGTTGGGCTAAATGCTCCGTCCGCTGACTTTATTTTTAGCCGCGCTTGTCCTGCTCCTGCAGTATCCACTTTGGTTGGGTAAGGGCGGCTGGCTGAAAGTATGGGAGGTGGAACGTCAAGTCGCCACACAGAAAAGTTTGAACGAGCAAACACTGCAGCGCAATGCGAAGCTTGAAGCCGAAGTCGCTGACCTTAAAAACGGTACTGCAGCCATTGAAGGACGCGCCCGCGCTGAGTTGGGAATGGTCAAACAAGAAGAAGTTTTTTTTCAGGTAATCGGCGCGGATCTAACCGTCCCGGCCTCAGTCGCAAAAAACATAAGTCATTGATTATACTTAACTTTTAATCAATACCGCTTTCAAAATCCCAGTCCGTTAGATTTCAGTCGCAAAGCGAACTCTGCGAAACACGAATGTATCAGTGCTTCCCTAACAACGCATCGAGAACCCCTTGCAACACAAAAGTGCGCGCTTGTTGGCGAATGGCAGTGCGATCACCGCTGAAATGACCGATTTGCGCTGACACTTCGCCGTTGCGCCACGCCCAAGCAAACCACACTGTGCCAACGGGTTTTTCGATTGAGCCGCCGCTTGGCCCTGCAATACCGCTAACAGCTAGTGCGACATCCGCATGACTTTTCGCTAATGCCCCGATTGCCATTTCGCGCACTGTTGCTTCAGATACCGCGCCGTATTGCTCTAAAGTGGCGATTTTTACGCCGAGCATTTCTATTTTTGCGCTGTTGGCGTACGTAACATAACCGCGCTCGAACCAAGCCGAGCTGCCAGCGATATCGGTTAGTGCTGCCGCCACCGCGCCGCCAGTGCAAGATTCGGCTGTTGCCAGCATCAATCCATGTGTCTGAAGCGCTAAACCTACTTGCTGAGCCAGGGTGTGCATAGTCAGTGTCCTTTGCAAATTATTAAGCTACGGCTGGATCCGGAAAGTTTATTTGATGCCACGATCATTTCTTTCGGGCACCGCTAAAAATGAAATTGACTTCGTGAGGTTAAGTTGCGCTGAGCACACACTCCGCTTGGTACTGATTCTGCCAAAGGATAGCCGTGAATAAAATTCTAACGCCGGTGTTGGTCATTGGCTTGCCACTGCTATCGCGCGGTCAACTGCGGTTTTAAAGTTTAAGGTAGTCGGGTCTGTGACTCTTTTGCCGTCCTTTTTTACGCCAAACCTGACTATAAAATTTAACCAGCCAAGCCTGACTTTAAAATTTAACCAGCCAAGCCGCGCAGTAAATCCGCCTGAATATCCACCAACGCTTCCAGCCCAACCGCAATACGAATTAGACCATCGCCAATGCCAGCTGCGGCGCGTGCTTCCTGCGAAATCCGCGCATGGGTGGTGGTGGCTGGATGGGTAATGGTCGTTTTGGTGTCGCCCAGATTGGCGGTAATGGACAACATTTTTGTCTGGTCAATAACGCGCCAAGCCGCTGTTTTGCCGCCTTTGACTTCGAACGCAACAATGCCGCCGCCGGTTTTTTGTTGGCGCATCGCTAATTCATGTTGCGGATGCGAGGGTAAGCCTGGATAAAATACACGCGCGACATTCGGTTGTTGTTCTAACCAGCGCGCCAGTTGTAAAGCATTGTCGCTGTGGGCGAGCATCCGGATTTTGAGCGTTTCGATCCCTTTTAAAAACACCCACGCATTAAACGCGCTCATGGTCGGTCCGGTGGTGCGCAAAAAACCGTACACCGACTCCATCAATTTTTTGCTGCCCAACACGGCGCCGCCCAAGACGCGTCCTTGGCCATCTAAATATTTGGTTGCTGAATGGGTGATGATGTCTGCACCCAAGTCCAACGGGCGTTGCAAAATCGGCGTGCAAAAGCAATTATCCACCGCCAGTAAGGCGCCGCAACTTTTCGCCAGCACGCTAATCGCGGTGATGTCGGCCACTTCGGTGAGTGGATTGGACGGTGTTTCTAAAAAGAATAGTTTGGTATTGGGGCGAATCGCGGCTTGCCACGCGTTCACGTCGGTGGCGGAAACAAAGGTGGTTTCCACACCGAATTTTTTTAGCACCGTGTTAAATAAATTCACCGTCGAGCCGAAGATGCTTTGTGAGGTGATAACGTGATCGCCGGTTTTTAACACCGCCAAGCACAAAGCCAAAATTGCCGCCATGCCAGAGGCGAACGCGACGCATTGCTCCGCACCTTCTAGCGCCGCGAGACGTTGCTCAAAGACTGACACGGTAGGATTGGTAAAGCGCGAATAAATGTTACCGGGTTCTTGGCCAATAAAGCGTTTCGCCGCTTGTTCCGCGTTGTCAAACACAAAACTGGAAGTGAGGTACAGCGGTTCGCTGTGTTCGTGAAATTGGCTGCGCTCGATGCCGGCACGCAACGCGAGGGTTTCTAATTGATAATCATTTTGAGGCATGAGGCGGCTCTCCAAGTTTGTTTGATGTTAAAAAATGTGGAATTAAGGAAGCACTGAATCAACCAACTATTCGCCCTGAGTTCATCGATAAATTTAGGAAAACTTCTTCGGGTTGCTCAGAATATCCTTGTTAAATAGTGATGTAAGTATTTGATTTATTTGATATTTATTCTTTTGTAGTTCGAAAAATCTCTCTTAGGTTTATCGAAAGACTGCGCGTGCGCTATTGGGGCTTTATTCGTCATCGCTACGAGCTACCCCTTGCGGGCGCACCACGAACGGCTTAGATCAGTGCTTCCCAAAATCATCTAAGAACATGGCTAATCGTAAATCACATCTTGTTCGTTGCCCGCATAACAATCCTGAATTTCGCGAATGACCGCATTGATTTTACTTTTTGATAAAATTTTCTTCAGAATGGTGTGTTGATAGATGCGCATTCGTTCCTGCAATAGGGCATGGAAACGTGCTGGCACATTGACGATGAGCGATTGCCAAGCGCTTTCAATATCTGGTTGCGTGGCGCGCGCACGTCGAATCAGAGCTTCCACATCGGCTTGCTCAATCCGTGCCACGATTCGCCCATCGCCATACAGAGCAAAAATGATCACAATGGAAATGACGGCATGGGCATCAAGCTCGGTTTCGGCAATCGGTTTGCCAACGTGATGGCGGCGCAACCATTGCGCACATTCGACCATCAACTGATTATGTTGCCGATGGCTTAATTCGCGCTGATAAATTTCAATTCCCAGCCAATTTTCACTGGGTTCGGCGTAGCAAATTTCATTAAACAACAGCTTAACATTGCGTTGTTGAATAAATGGATCGCGTTCAAATTCCGATACAAACGGCACGTAGGGCAGGGAGGATAAGACTTTGATTTGTCTGAAACCGAGTTGAAATGCCAACTCTGCGCCGTGCTGAAGCAAGTAATCTAGCGCGGATAGCGGATGTTCACTGTCTAATTCAGCTTGCACCAGCCCCAGTGAAATACAGCCGATGGTTAGATAAAGCGCTTCTTGAATGCCTTCGGCGGTGCGATCGTTGGTGTATTTTTTCGCAACCAGAACGGTGATGCCGCTCAACTCTTCGAGCAGCTGTTCCGCATCCTCGTGCCAAGTGCTGCGCTGTGCTAAGGCTTGCAAAGCGCTGAATAACGCGGCAGGGCGGTGGGTGAATTTAGCCAGTGACATGGGCAATCCTAAGGTGTTTGCTAACCGGCATTCTCATGCAAAAATATCTTCGCCTAAGCTGCTGCGACGGCGCATGTTGGTGCGATTTGCGGCCTGAGTGGGTACTTGGCGACGTAAGCGAATCAGCAATTCTTGCGTGGTTCTGCCCAGTGCAACTTCTTGATTTGTATGATGTTCTTCCTCATCGTTGTCATCGTATTGTTCATGCTCATCACTGCCGGCTTGCAGCTCATTTTCACCCGGCAACCAGTCTGGGAAAATTTCAAATAGCACTCGATCCCAAGCATCGCTATCATTGCGAGCGATTTCCAGCGCCAGTGGAATCACGTCGTGATCGGACGAAGTTTGCCCGCAACTGTGTGCCCCGCGCGCATGAATATCATTTGCCAGTTCAATAATTTCTTCAACCGCAGTCGAAAATAAAATCGCGAACGCCGTTACACCCCAATCAGTGGCTAAGGCCTCATGCAACAAGGCTGCGCGCCGCTCCGCATCCTCGCAAGAAAACACCACGCCGTGAATATGCGCGAACAACGATTCTGCCAAGCTTTCCGGTTCGTCTTCGATTAACTCATCATGCCAAGGCGCAGCAAAAAAAGCCAAGCTGGCTGCCCACGCTTTCGGTGGAATCAGCAAGGTTGCCAAGGATAATTTACCACCATCAAACGCAGCCAAGTGCAAAGCGGTTACCTGTGGTGCAAGGTTTTCCAGCACGTTCACCACCATTAAATCGCCGAATTGTTCGGCGGTCTCGGTAAAGGCTTCTTCGGCGTGGCTTGTCGAACCGGACAGCACCAGTTCCGTCACTTGCCGGGTAATTGCAGGAAGTTGCATGGGTTCAGGCATGACCGTCACCTCGTTCGTCAAATAAATGTTCAATGTCATAGCCGGGCGTCATTTGATCATCTTCTTCCTTGCGATCGTTTTCATCCTCATCTTCTGCTTTTTGTAAGGCATCCAAGGAATGATCTTCGGGATGCCAACGTTTTTGATTTTTGAATAAAAATGCCGTAATCACCGCTTGCCGAGCCAGTTCTGGCATATCTTTAAAAATGCTGATTAAGGCTTGTTGTGCCAATTCGTCTTTGCAACTGACTGCTTTAAAAATAGCGTTGGCATCGCCGTCTTCGTAAAAATTCGCCTGTGCCAGCAACACGGTAGGCGCAATAAAAGTCAGCTGATCGGCCAGTGCAAAGCTACATAAATTAACGTCATCCAGCCCTGCGCCGCTGGCATATTCGCCCAGCAATGATTGCACAACACGTTGATAATTGCGTCGATCGGGCGGTTCGCCCAGCGTGTCTTCAATTTGAACAGCCAGTTCGTTGGCTTGATAGGCAAATTCAGGATGGATATTTTTCATCTATTTTTTCTCAAAAAAGGCATTGCGGTTTATAAAGTCAGACCGTGACGATTAAATAAAACACGCCACAGATGACGCGCTTCTTCGTCGGGGTCAAGAATAATTTTTTTGCTAACCGATTGATTATATTCGGTTCTTTTTTGATGGTCAGACAATAATTCATAGGCTTTTTGAATAGCATTAAAGCGCATAACGGAATCACTATCGAACGTCCGATCAGGATGATGGCGCATCGCCAGTGCGCGATACGCTTTTTTGATTTCCTCGCTGCTTGCCGAAGGTGAGATGCCAAGAATGTGATAAGGATTGTCCAAGGGATTTTCCTAAGAATGGGTTTTTCGGGATAATTTAAAAGGCCTAAAACAAAAAAACCTTTAAAATCAATGGGTTACGAAAATTATGACTGGCAATTATGACGTCATTTAGTTTGAATTGCAATCGAAACAACGTGTCGCTAGGCTTGAGGTTGATGGATTTAGGCGATCAAGGGGGCGAATCCTATTCTGGTTACGGGCTAACTAGTGCGCTTCAGGCTGAGTTGGCGTGTATTCCGGTCTGAAAACCGTGGTTTTAAACTAAAGCGACAGTGGCATAAAGCGGCGACAATTTTCAGGCTTGCCAAGTAACCGCCATTCAGGATAATGGCGCGTCTCAAAATTTTGGGTAATTCAATTGGTAAATTTCTGGCAGCGAGCGTTAACTTGGCCCTTGGCTATTTTGCTAGTAGCGATCATTCTCTGGCCTTTTTTCGGGGCATTCAGTGCTGTTTTATGCTTTGGCGTGCTTATTTTGGGATTATTGTTCGCGCAGTTTCGCCAATTGGCGGCACTCGAAAATTGGGCGATTGCGCCGGATAGCTCGGCGGTGCCAGAGGCCAATGGACTTTGGGATGAAGTTTTTAGTCACCTGAATAAAATGCGTCGTAAACAAAATGCCGCGCAAGAAAAATACCTTGCTGCCTTGCATCAGATGGAACAAGCCACCTCTGCCTTACCGGAAGGGGTGGTTATATTGGATGAAACAGACCATATCGAATGGTGTAATCCACGCGCCGAAACCCATTTTGGTCTTGAAAATAGCCGTGATATCGGGCAACACATTACTTATCTAGCCCGGCAACCTGAATTTGTGCGTTATCTAGCCATGCGGCATTACTCAGAACCGCTGATTCTGCGCGGTATGCGCCAAGATGATTTAGTGCTATCGATCAAAGTCGTCGCATATGGGGTGAATAAAAAACTGCTAATTAGTAGCGACATTACGCATTTAGAACGGATTGAAACCATGCGCCGCGATTTTGTCGCCAATGTCTCGCACGAGCTGCGCACGCCGCTCACCGTGGTCAATGGTTTTATTGAAACCCTGCAAGATATGCCGAATTTAGAGAATGAAATGTCGCGGCGCGCCTTGAAGTTAATGGGCGCGCAAACCAGACGTATGGAAGGGCTAGTCAACGATTTGCTGGCACTGTCGCAATTAGAAAACGCACAAAATACCTTAATCGAAGAGCGCGTCAACGTGCCGTTAATGTTGAAAATCCTGCTCCAAGAAGGCGAAGCGTTGAGCGCTGGTCGGCATCGCTTAGTCCTATTTATTGAATCAGAACATGCGCTGATTGGCAGTAGCCATGAATTACGCAGCGCTTTTAGCAACCTAATTTCTAATGCTATTCGCTACACGCCCACGGGTGGAGAAATTGACGTGCGCTGGTCGCAGCAAGTCGGCGGCTTGGCTGAGTTTAGTGTTCAAGACAGTGGCATCGGCATTGCCGCCGAGCATATTCCGCGTTTAACCGAGCGCTTTTACCGCGTCGATCGGGGTCGTTCCCGCGAAACTGGCGGCACAGGGCTGGGGCTGGCGATTGTCAAACACGTGATTAATCGGCATCAGGCGCAATTAAATATCAGCAGTACGGAAGGTGTGGGTAGTACCTTTAAAATTATCTTTCCGGCGAAACGCAGTCAATAAGTTGATTTTATGGGCGGCGCTTGGGGCAGGCGCAACGGGTGATTCGATATTAAACAAGTTGAAAAAACGCAGCTGCCAACGTGGCACAATACCAATGTTTTGCACGTGGTTGCCTCGGTCGCGCAAAAGTGGTTACGCTAAGCTGAGTGTGTGAATAAATCAGCACGTTCCTTTAGCCTTGCGCTTGAGTATTGCAGAAAATCTCAACGGCTTAGCGACGGTAGCAAAAAATAATTTAAGGCATACATGAAAGTTAAAAAAATGAATAAAATCAATAAGTTATCACTAATTGCGGCGTTGATATTCTCACCATTAAGCTTGGCTACCGAACAGGCAAGCCCGGTCAGCAAGCCGGCTTTAACGGTCAAGGTGACTACTTTACAATCGCGGCAGTTGGTGAAAACCCTGACGGCAAGTGGTACGGTGCAAGCGTGGCAAGAAGCGGTAGTCGGTGCGGAAATCGCCGGATTACGCATTGCCAGCGTGAAGGTGAGTTTAGGAGATTATGTGCGGCGTGGCGACGTTTTGGCGACCTTAGCGCCAGAAACTTTGCAGGCCAGTGAAGCGGAAGTGCGGGCGGCACTATTGGAAAGTGAAGCGACTTTGGCGGATGCAAAAGCCAATGCCGAGCGTTCGCGTCGCCTCAGTGCTTCAGGTTTTATCTCCGATCAGCAAGCGAACCAAACGATGACCAGTGAGCAAACTGCGGCGGCGCGGGTGGAAGTGCAGCGGGCGCGGCTGCAGTCGGCGCAGTTACGGTTAGCGCAATGCAAAATTATTGCCTCGGATGACGGGGTGATTTCGGTGGCGAATGCGGTGGAAGGTTCTTTGTCACAGCAGGGCGCTGAGTTGTTTCGGTTGATTCGGCAAGGGCAGTTGGAATGGCGCGCGGAGCTGACAGCGGAGGAATTGCCGGCAATGAAAAAAGGCATGGCGGCAGAGATTTTCTTGGCGAATGGGCGAATGTTGAAAGGGAAGGTGCGCGCGGTGGCGCCGATGGTGAATGCTCAAACGCGCTACGGGCAGGTGCTGGTGAAGTTGCCACGTGATGCGGAATTGCGCGCCGGTGCATTTGTGCGTGGCGTGTTTTTGCTCGGTGGTGGGCAGAAGAGTTTGCCGACTTTGCCGCAGTCGGCGATTTTGCAGCGCGGTAGCCAGACCTATGTTTTGGTGGTCGGGGCAGATTCTCATGTGCATGAACGTTCGGTGGCGATTGGGCTGCGCAACGGTGATCGCGTCGAAATTAAATCCGGTTTGAAAATTGAAGAAAAAGTGGTGGAAACTGGCGGTTCATTTTTGACTGAGGGCGATGTTGTGCAAGTCGTGAAAGGTTAAATGAAATGAATGTATCCGCGTGGTCGATTCGTAATCCGGTGCCGGCAGTGTTGGCGTTCGCGATGTTGTCTTTTGTCGGTGTGATGGCGTTTAAGGCAATGAAAATTCAAATGTTTCCGGACATTGATTTGCCGATGATTACTGTGACAGCTTCTTTGCCAGGTGCTTCACCAGACCAAATGGAAGCGGAAGTGGCACGCAAAATTGAAAATGCCTTGGCGAGTGCGCAAGGCTTAAAGCATCTGTATACGCAAGTGAAAGAAGGAACGGCGATTATCTCGGCGGAGTTTCGCCTGGAACGTGATTCACGCCAAGCCTTGGAAGATGTGCGCTCTACGGTGTCGCGCGTGCGCGGCGATTTACCACGAGAAATGTTAGAGCCAACCATTAACAAAGTGGAATTGAGCGGCAAGCCGATTATTACTTACACCATTGCCGCGCCGAATATGAGCGAAGAGGCGTTATCGTGGTTTGTGGACAACAACATAACCAAGCTGCTACTCGGCGTCAGAGGCGTGGGTGCAGTCAATCGCGTTGGCGGGGTGACGCGGCAAGTGCGGGTAGAAATTGATCCGACCAAACTGCTGTCGTTGAATATCACTGCCGCCGAATTGTCTAGTCAATTACGTCAAATTGAGCAAGAAGCGCCGGGCGGACGCATGGATTTGGGCGGGATTGAGCAATCGGTGCGCACGGTCGCCACGGTAGGGGCCGTGAAAGATACGGAAGTCGTTGTGAT
>JAVHQT010000014.1:0-1129 GCA_036171275.1 Gallionellaceae bacterium
TAATTCCAATTATAGATAAAAACAGCAATAATATAACCCTCGACACAAGGGGGGCGATCATGGCACGAAAAGCGGGTGGAGCAGATCAGTTGGAAGCGGCAAAACAACTGCTGAAGAAAGCTAAAACGGCGGACGAGCTACGCGCAGCGCAAGCGATAGTGCTGCCATTGGCGTTAGGGTTAAGCTTGGCGCAAACGGCGGAGGCGATTGGTCGCTCAGTAGGCGTGACCTGCACGATGCGGACGCAGTTTGCACGGACATTGAGCGGTGAAGAAAAAGCCAAGCGCGGTAAACACGCATTGCGAAACCGAGCAAAAGCCAGCTTGGAAAGGGAAGCCGAAATCCTTGATGAGGTATTGGCGCAGGCGGCGGTAGGCGGCATCGTGATCGTTCCGCCCCTAAAACCATTGGTCGAGGCAAAGCTGGGCAAGTCGATGGCGCTGTCCACGTTGTATCAAATGCTGGCTCGCCATGGCTGGCGCAAGCTGGTACCCGATAAAAGCCATCCACAATCTGATCCGTTGGCGCAAGATGCGTGGAAAAAAAACTTCCCGACCGATTGGCGGCAGAAATAGCTGCATTTGCGGTAGCGCGTCCGCTCAGATTGATGTTTCAGGATGAAGCGCGATTTGGCAGAATCAGTGATGTGCGTCATTGCTGGGACAAGAAACCGCATCGTCCCATGGTTCGCGCCATGCTGACGCAACAATACACCTACGCTTATGCTGCGGTCTGTCCAGTCGATGGGAAATTTGATTCGTTGATTTTGCCCCACGTCAACGGACATTGTATGCAATTGTTCTTGAACGAAATTGCCGCACGCTATCCAGATGAGAATGTTGTCATGGTCATTGATGGTGCGGGTTGGCATCGAAGTCGGGAACTTAAGTTGGCTGATAACGTACGTACAGTATTGCTGCCACCCTACGCGCCCGAACTCAATCCGCAAGAGCATGTGTGGGATGAGTTGCGTGAAAAGTTTTTCCACAACCGCGCCTTCGACAGCATGGATGCACTTGAAACGCATCTTGAAGCTGCGCTGAAAAGTTTTGAATTAAGTCCTGAACGTATGCGCAGCATTGCAGGATGGAATTGGATAATAAATTCGATTTCTAAATAGAATTGGAAT
>JAVHQT010000015.1:0-128159 GCA_036171275.1 Gallionellaceae bacterium
ACGGTGTCATTCCTCTGCCACCTGCCGAGGCAAGACAATTTAAACAGCAATTTGTTGCGGGGCTCATTCGCCCAGAAGCAAGAGTTAAAACCGCCAGTGCAGCACCGCAACTGGCCTTGTTAAACGATGCAGATAACCTGCGCTTAGTGCTATTTGGTGCGGCATTTATGACGCAACAAGAACATCAAAAACGTCAAGAACGTCAAATGGTGGGCGAAATGATTCGCATCCCCGACCGTAACTACGAAATTGGGAAATTTGAAGTCACGCAAGCGCAATGGCGGGCGGTGATGGGCAGCAACCCGAGCCACTTTACCGCGTGTGGCGACAACTGCCCCGTGGAGGGAGTCAGCTGGAACGACATTCAAGAATTTCTGCAAAAGCTGAATGCCAAAACGGGGAAAAACTACCGCCTGCCCACCGAAGCCGAATGGGAATACGCCTGTTACGGTGGCAATCAAACCGAATATTGTGGCAGCAACGACATCAACGCCGTGGCGTGGTATGACAGTAACAGTGGCAACACCACCCATCCAGTTGGACAAAAACAAGCCAATGGCTACGGGCTATATGATATGAGCGGCAATGTCTGGGAATGGAATCAAGACTGGTCCGACAGCAGCCAACAGCATCGCGTGCTGCGGGGCGGCTCGTGGTTCTACGACGCGCAGTATACCCGTGCGGCGTATCGCATCGGCTACACCCCAGCGGAACGGGACTACGACCTCGGTTTTCGTCTTGCCAGAACGCTCCCGTAACGTAGTGTAGCGAAGCGCAACGAAGAGCAGGGAGCTTATCCCTTGCCCCTTTACCGCTTTACCCCTTGTTCCTCCCCTTCAAAGGGAGAGTTAGAGTGGACTGGCAAACATTCCCGCCACGCCTAAACTACCTCGTTCCCTCCCCTTCAAGGGGAGGGTTAGGGTGGGGATGGGTTAGGATGCAGCAAGCGTGAATCCCCCACCCCCATCCCAGCCTTCCCCCTGAAGGGGAAGGAGTGGAGCGCGGTTTTTGGGTTGAGGGTGAAGCCCTGCTGTGATTTTTTAGCCGCCCCATCACTGTCATACCGGCGCAGGCCGGAATCCAGTGGGTTTATTGAAACAGGCTTTCGTCCTTGTTACGCAAGGCTTTTTTCGTGTTGACTGGATTCCCGCCTGCGCCGGAACGACGGAATTGGCGCGTGCCGGAACATCGAAATAATCGGGTGGAAATGAAAAAGTGACCATGTTGCCTTGTGTTTATATGCTTGCCAGTCAGCGTAATGGAATGTTGGATATTGGCGTGACTTCAAATTTAGTGTAGCGAATTGGCCAGCATAAAAATTATGTGGTCGAGGGTTTTACTTAGTAGTATGACGTTACACAACTGGTTTGGTATGCGGTGTATGAAACAATGGAGTCGGCGATTTAGCGCGAGAAAGCGCTCAAAGAATGGCATCGGGCATGGAAGTTAAATTTGATTGAAACACTGGATCCGGATTGGAAGGATTGGTATGCGTCAATTTGCTGGCGCGACCATCTTATGAACAATCGTCATACCCATAACGGCATACCGGCTCAGTTTTCAAATGACATTTTGCTGGATGCGCTACGCTTACCCGCCCTACCTTTTTTCGAGAACAAATTTGCACTGACCATGACTATTCTTTTATATTTTTTCCCTTTTTTGCGATGAAGTTTATCCGCGTTGCGCTTGATGTGCCATTAGACACTTTATTCGACTATTCAGTCGCCGAACCGGTGGCGGTTGGGCAGCGGGTGCGGGTTTCGTTTCGGCGCAAAGCGTGTTTAGGCATTGTGCTGGCGGTGGTCGAAAGCTCGGACTTGCCGCCCGAAAAAATTAAACCGGTGCTGGCGGTGTTGTCCGATGTGCCGCCTTTGCCAGCGGATTTGCTGAGGTTGTTGCGTTTTTGCAGTGAATATTATCAGCATCCTTTAGGTATGACGGTTTTGTCGGCCTTGCCGGCGCGCCTGCGTTCGACTACGCCGCTAACCGTGAAGCCGTCGGTTTATTATGGCTTAACGCCTTCGGGCTTGGCACTGGATTTAACGGCGTTTCCTAAACGCCGCGCCCTGCAATTAAGGATATTAAATTACCTTAATAATCAACAGCTTACAAAAGAATCGCTGCGCGGAATTTCTGCCAGCGCACCGGCCGCGATTAAGGAGCTGATTGATTCCGGCTGGGTAGAAACTAAATCAGCCGAAGCGATTACACCCAATACTGAATCGTCTTTAGCCGCGCTCAGCGCGAACGATTTGCCAGACCAAAAACTCGCTCTATTTAACCCAGATAATCCATTAGGCAAATTGGAACACAGAGAACCGTTCGTGGTGAGCTTGTCGAACCAGGAACGACCTTTCGATCCGCTCAGGGCGAACGGTGTTAAGGCTAATGGATTATTTAGGTTTAATGCGGTACACGTGCTGACACAAGCGCAACAGGCGGTGGTGGCGGCAGTGGATGCTGCGCTTGGGTTCCGGTGCTTTTTGCTGCACGGGATTACTGGCAGCGGCAAGACCGAGGTGTATGTGCATTTGATGTGGCAGATTTTGCAGCAGGGTAAACAGGTGTTGTTGTTGGTGCCGGAAATCAATTTAACCCCGCAGTTAGAGCATTATTTTCACACACGGTTTCCGGATACTGAATTAGCCAGTTTGCACAGCGGTTTAAACGATGGCGAACGGGCGAAAAAGTGGCTGCGCGCGCAGGCGGGGCAGGCGCGGATTGTGCTGGGAACGCGGCTTTCGGTGTTTACGCCGCTACCGCACTTAGGGCTGATTTTGGTTGATGAAGAACATGATGCGTCGTTTAAACAGCAGGATGGCTTGCGCTATTCTGCCCGCGATGTGGCGATTTTTCGGGCGAATCAATGCGGTGTGCCGATTGTACTGGGGTCGGCTACGCCGTCGCTGGAAAGCTATTTCAATGCGCAAAGCGGGCGCTATCAGTTGTTGAAATTGACGCAACGCGCCTCGGCGCAGGCGCAGTTGCCGCAAGTGCGCTGTGTGAATATCAAGCAAGTGCCACTGACTGACGGGTTGAGTGCGGAGCTGCTGGCTGCGATTAGTGAGCGCCTGCTCCGCCAAGAGCAAAGTCTGATTTTTATCAATCGCCGTGGCTATGCGCCGGTGCTGATGTGTACCGCGTGTGGTTGGGTGTCCAATTGCACGCATTGCGCCGGTAAATTGGTACTGCATTTGCCAGAGCGCCGCTTGCGCTGCCACCATTGTGGCGATCAGCAGCGTGTGCCGCGTGCGTGTCCGAGCTGTGGCAATGCGGATTTGCAGCCGGTGGGCACGGGCACGCAACGCATCGAGGAGACGCTGCAAGCGCAGTTTCCGCAGGCTCGAATTTTGCGGGTGGATCGCGATAGCACACGTAATAAAAATGCGTGGCAAACCATGCGTCAACAAATCGAAGCGAATGCCGTGGATATTTTAATCGGCACGCAAATGTTGGCAAAAGGACATGACTTTCCAAATTTAACGTTGGTCGGCGTGGTTAATCCGGATGGCGCGTTATACAGCGCCGATTTCCGAGCATCGGAACGCTTATTCGCGCAGTTGGCGCAAGTGTCGGGACGCGCCGGACGCGCGGATAAAGCCGGTGAAGTGTTGTTGCAAACTGCCTTTCCTGAGCATCCGTTGTATCGCGCTTTAAGGGCGCACGATTATGATTTATGGGTAAAAACCTTGTTGAGTGAACGCGAACAAGCGGGCTTCCCACCTTTTGTTTTTCAGCTGTTGCTACGCGCCGAAGGTTTGCAAGAACATGAGGTTTACGCATTTTTGCAGCACGCGCGTGCAGCGGCAGTTCAATTAGCCTTTGAAGTTGAAATTTACGGTGTGGTGGCGGCGTCGCTACCCAAACGCGCCAATTATTTGCGGGCGCAATTACTGATTCAGAGCCAAAGTCGCAAAGTATTGCAGCAGTTTTTACGCGCTTGGCGCCCCTATTTAGCGCAAATTCCAGCGAAGAAACTGCGCTGGTCGCTGGACATTGACCCGCTAGAGTTTTAAAGTGCACGGCCTTTTTAAGGAAATTGCTGTTGATTAAATCAATGGGTTTCGTTAAATTTTTTTGTGTAAGTATATGATTATTAAGGAAATTTAGATGTCTATTCATCGTTTTTATACCAAGACGTTGAGCGAAAAACTGCTCTACACGTCTTTTTTGCTGTTGGTCGGACTTGGCTATTTGATGGCAATCTCCTATTTATTTGTCACGCACGAAATGAATGATGGCAAACCGGGTCTGTCTATCAGTGATGTGGCGAGTAGTTATTACGGCAATCGGAGTGGCACGCGGCTAGAGGCGGCCATTCGCGGCCCGATGGCGGGATTTATTGATGATCAAGACCGTGCTGTGATGGTGGCTTGGCTGAAAGACGGCGGCGAAGAATCGCATTACGAGAAAGAGATTCGCCCTATTTTGGAAAAAAGTTGCTTCGCTTGCCATCTGAAAGCAATCAACCCTGCCATCCCTGATTACAGTACCTATGAAGGTTTGCATGAAGTTTCAAAAGTAGATACCGGGATGTCCATTGCCAGCTTGTTGAAACTTTCGCACATTCACTTGTTGGGAATTAGCATGTTGCTGTTTATTATTGGTTGGATTTTTATTCAGTCCGAAATTAATGTTTGGCTAAAACGCGTGTTGGTGGTTTCCCCAATGTTGGCAGTGTTTATCGATGTCGCCTCGTGGTTCTTAACTAAATATGATAATCATTATGCGATTGTGGTGATTATTTCAGGCGGAATTTTGGGATTGTCGATGGCGCTGCAAATTCTGATTTCCTTGTATCAAATTTGGTTCTTGAAAAAACCAGAAAAGCGTGTTCCTTTTGATCCTTTGTCTTAAATAGCGCTTGATTGCAGCGTTGTAACTGACGTTGATCGATGCCGTTGCGGCTGAGTTATACGATAAGGTGTGTCTGCCGAGCCGTAACGGAAACGATCACAAAAGAATCAACAACTTGGCATCATCTTTCGGCTATTTTTTAAGCGAAGCGTTGATTTAATCCGTTTTAACTTAACTCAAATTAGCCACGTCCTTGCGCCGTGGCTTCACTCATTCTAATGGATTACGACGTTCTGATTATTGGCTCAGGCCCCGCTGGACAACATGCCGCTTGGCAAGCTTCGCGCATGGGCAAAAGCGCCGCCATTATTGAGCGTAAGCCCAAAATTGGCGGCGCGGGTTTGCAAACGGGCACGATTCCTAGCAAAGCAATGCGCGAAGTGGCGTATCAGTTTTCACGCACCGGTGGAATGCGCCAAGCCTTGGCGATCCAAGCGCGGCAGCAGCAAGGTTTTTTGGCCGATGCTGTTCGACGCAAAGAAGGGGTGATTGCGCAGCAAGAGTCGGTCATTTTGCAGCGTTTATTGCGCTCCGGGGTTGCGCTTATTCCGGGTGAGGCTTCGTTTGTTGATGCGCATACGTTGTCGGTGCTGGATGCCTCTGGTAACAATAAACTGATTTCTGCCAAGGTGATTGTGCTGGCCAGTGGGTCGCGTCCTCGCCGCCCAGCGCATATTCCATTCGATAAAAAAACCGTGCTGGATTCGACTTCTATTTTGAATTTGCGGCATTTGCCCAAAAGTTTGGTGGTGGTCGGAGGCGGGGTGATTGCTTGTGAATTTGTGTCGATCTTTGCCGTGCTTGGGGTCGAAGTTTGCGTGGTGGATATGCACGCGCAATTATTGACTTATCTAAGTGAGGAAGTCGTCGATGTATTGGCGGAAACCTTCCTTGATTTAGGGGTGACTTTCGAGATGCAACAGCGCGTGAAAGAAATTCGTCGCGAAAGCGGTGCTACGGTGACGGTGTTAGAAAACGGCAAAGAAATTCACGCCGATGCTGTTTTGTACGCGCAAGGCAGAGAATCAAATGTGGAAAAACTGTGTCTAGCGCGCGCTGGTGTGTTTGCGCCCGACGGAAAAATTGAGATAAATCAACAGTTTCAAACCAGCGTGCCCCATATTTTTGCAGTGGGCGATTTGGTGGGTCGTCCGGCACTGGCTTCGACTGGCATGAGCCAAGGTCGTGCCGCCGTTTTATTTGCTTTTAGCGGTGAACAAAATGTCACCGCAGAAAATTTGCCGATGGCGATTTATACAATTCCAGAAATTTCTTACGTTGGCAAAACAGAAAAAGAAGTGCAACAACTCAATATTCCGTATGTGGCGGGGCGAGTTTATTTTAAAGATAGTGCACGCGGGCAAATTATTGGCGATGCCCAAGGAATGCTGATGCTGCTGGTTGAGGTGGGCACGGAACGGCTATTGGGCGTGCATATTGTTGGCGATCAAGCCAGCGAGCTGATTCATATTGGGCAGTTGGTCATGAATTTGCACGGTACGGTGCGTGATTTGGTCAGTAATGTTTTCAATTACCCAACACTGGCCGAATGTTATAAATTGGCCGCATTGGACTGTATTCATTTGCTTAACCCAAACGGTCAGTTGCTACGCGGTGGGATTGCTGACAGTCTTTAGACAGGGTAATATTTGAACTGTATTCAGTAACAAAACTAAACAGGGTGGCGTGTGCCACCTCTTTTTTGCGGTAAAGAATTTGTGAGGAATAACGTGAACCATTTTTCGGTGCTAAAAAATTCTGAGGTTTCGACCTCGTCCACGCTGCCAGAACAGCAAGGTTTATATGATCCACAGCACGAGCATGATGCGTGTGGAGTGGGGTTTGTTGCACATATTAAAGGGCAAAAAAGCCATGACATGGTTAGTCAAGGCTTGCAGATTTTAGAGAATTTAACCCATCGAGGCGCAGTGGGGGCTGATCCGCTGGCGGGGGATGGCGCGGGTATTTTGATTCAAATCCCAGATCATTTTTTACGCGACGAAATGGGCTGGGGCAAAATTTCTTTGCCAGCCGTGGGCGATTATGGCGTCGGAATGTTGTTTTTACCGCGGGATGACACGGCGCGCGCGGCGTGTGAAAACGTGATTGCTCAAAAAATAACCGCCGAAGGACAAGTTTTAATTGGTTGGCGCGATGTGCCCGTGGATGGCAGTAGTTTGGGTGAAAGTGTTAAAGCAGTTGAACCCGTGGTGCGTCAGGTATTTATCGCCCGTGGTAAAAAAACCGCCGACCAAGATAGTTTTGAGCGCAAATTGTTTGTGATTCGCAAAACCGCTGAACACGCAATTCGTGCATTGCCGAAAAAACAAGGCAAAGGCTTTTACGTGCCATCGTTGTCTTCTCGCACCATTGTCTATAAAGGGATGTTGTTGGCAGATCAGGTTGGTAAATATTTTCTCGATCTAAAAGATTCCCGTGTCATCAGCGCCTTGGCGCTGGTTCATCAACGTTTTTCGACCAATACTTTCCCGACTTGGGATCGGGCGCATCCATTTCGTATGATTGCGCACAACGGTGAAATCAACACGTT
Source organism: Gallionellaceae bacterium (assembly GCA_036171275.1). Lineage (GTDB taxonomy): Bacteria > Pseudomonadota > Gammaproteobacteria > Burkholderiales > Gallionellaceae > PALSA-1006. Next base: position 7,412 of record JAVHQT010000015.1, read on the forward strand.
GCGCGGCAATGTGAACTGGATGGCAGCGCGTCATGCCGCCATGTCGTCTAAATTTTTGGGCGAAGATTTAGAAAAATTATGGCCGCTGATTGTGGATGGTCAATCTGATTCTGCCTGCTTTGATAACGCACTGGAATTGTTAGTGGCGGGTGGTTATCCCTTGCCGCACGCGATGATGTTGTTGATTCCTGAAGCGTGGGCGGGTAATCCATTGATGGATGAAGAGCGGCGCGCGTTTTATGAATATCATGCTGCGCTGATGGAACCTTGGGATGGTCCAGCAGCGGTAGCGTTTACCGATGGTCAGCTGATTGGCGCAACGCTGGATCGAAACGGCCTGCGTCCAGCACGGTACATTATTACTGAAGATGACGTGGTTTTGATGGCGTCTGAGATGGGCGTGTTGCCGATTCCACAACATAAAATTGTGAAAAAATGGCGCTTGCAACCCGGAAAAATGTTCCTGATTGATATGCAAGCTGGACGCATTGTTGATGATGCTGAGTTGAAAACACAGCTGGCGAATGCCAAGCCGTATCGTAACTGGATTGAAAAATCGCGCTATTTCCTCGCTGATTTGCCGGTTGCAAAAGATAAATTTGCCTTGAAAGAATCGCTGCTGGATACACAGCAGGCGTTTGGCTATTCGCAAGAAGACTTAAAATTTTTGATTGCGCCAATGGCGACTGCGGGTGAAGAAGCAAATGGCTCGATGGGAAATGATGCTGCCTTGCCAATTTTATCCAATAAAAACAAGACGTTATATAACTATTTCAAGCAATTGTTTGCGCAGGTGACTAATCCACCAATCGACCCAATTCGGGAAGAAATCGTGATGTCGCTGACCACGTTTATTGGTCCTAAACCCAATTTACTGGGTATTGACGAGACTAATCCGCCGTTGCGTTTGGAAGCGCACCAACCGGTTTTGTCGAATGAGGATATTGCCAAACTCATTAATCTGAAAAAAACCACGAAGGGCGAATTCAAAGCGTTGGTGTTAGACATTACTTATCCAGCGAAAAAAGGCGCGGCAGGTTGCGAAAAAGCCCTAAAAGAATTGCGGAAAGCAGCCGAAGATTCGGTTGCCGACGGTTTTAATGTGTTGATTCTGTCGGACCGCGCTACTTCGCGCGAACGGTTGGCGATTCCGGCATTGCTAGCAACCGCCGGCGTGCATCATCATTTGGTCAGAGCGGGACTGCGTACTAGCACCGGTTTAGTGGTCGATACTGGATCAGCGCGTGAAACGCATCATGTGGCGTTACTGGCCGGTTACGGCGCTGAAGCAGTCTGTCCGTGGTTGGTGTTTGATACCTTGGAAGCGATTGCCGCTGATTTGCCTGGCAAAATCGATGCTTATGAAGCAAAGAAAAGATTTATCAAGGGTGTGAATAAAGGTTTGCTTAAAGTCATGTCTAAGATGGGCATTTCTACCTATCAATCGTATTGCGGCGCACAAATTTTTGAGGCGATTGGCTTAAATGCAGAATTTATCGCCGAATACTTTACGGGCACAGCAACGCAAATTGAAGGGATTGGGTTGGCAGAAGTGGCGCAAGAAGCCGCACAAATGCACAGTTCAGCTTTTGGTAACGATCCCGTTTTGGCGAACCAATTGGATGCCGGCGGCGAATACGCATTCCGCATTCGCGGCGAAGAACATATGTGGACGCCAGATTCGATTGCGAAATTGCAACACGCCACCCGCGCTAATAATTTCAACACTTATAAAGAATATGCCAAGCTAATCAACGAACAGGCGCACAAACTGAAAACCTTGCGCGGGCTGTTTGAAATTAAGCCTGCAGGTGCGCCAGTGCCAATTGAAGAAGTTGAGCCTGCTAAAGAAATTGTGAAGCGTTTTGTCACGGGGGCGATGTCCTTGGGGTCAATTTCGACCGAAGCACATACCACGTTGGCAGTGGCAATGAACCGCATCGGCGGCAAGTCAAATACCGGTGAAGGCGGCGAAGATTCGAACCGCTTCCGCATTCTAAAAGCCGGCGATAAATTATCTGAGATTATCGGAAAAAACCGTATCGCCACAGATTTGGTGATGAAAGAAGGGGACTCTTTACGTTCACGCATCAAGCAAGTTGCATCGGGACGTTTTGGTGTGACGGCGGAATATCTGGCCAGCGCTGATCAAATTCAAATCAAGATGGCGCAAGGCGCGAAACCAGGCGAGGGTGGTCAGCTGCCGGGCGGTAAAGTATCTGAATACATTGCGAAATTACGGTTTTCCGTACCGGGTGTCGGGCTGATTTCACCGCCACCGCATCATGATATTTATTCGATTGAGGATTTGGCACAGCTGATTCACGATTTGAAAAACGCCAATTCCAACGCCTCGATTTCGGTCAAATTAGTGTCCGAAGTCGGTGTAGGGACAGTGGCGGCCGGCGTTTCTAAAGCGAAAGCGGATCACATTGTGGTGTCCGGTTACGATGGCGGCACCGGGGCGTCACCGCTGTCGTCGATTAAACATGCTGGGACGCCTTGGGAACTGGGTTTGGCGGAAGCGCAACAAACATTGGTACTCAATAAATTGCGCGGTCGCGTCGGTTTGCAGGTGGATGGTCAACTAAAAACTGGGCGGGATGTGTTGATCGGCGCGTTGCTAGGAGCGGATGAGTTCGGTTTTGCCACCGCACCGCTGGTGGTAGAAGGTTGCATCATGATGCGCAAGTGTCATCTAAATACCTGCCCAGTCGGCGTGGCAACGCAAGACCCTGAATTACGCAAAAAATTTACCGGACAGCCGGAACACGTGGTCAACTTCTTTTTCTTCCTTGCAGAAGAAGTGCGCGAATGGATGGCAAAAATCGGGATTCGTCAATTCGAAGATCTGATTGGACGCAGCGATTTGCTGGAAATGAATGTCAGTATCGCGCATTGGAAATCGCAAGGATTGGACTTCTCTAAAGTGTTCCATCAGCCGCAAGTGAGTGCTGATGTGGCAAGACGGCATTGCGAACAACAAGATCATGAATTAAATAAAGCCCTTGATAATCAACTAATTACAGAATCTCAGCCAGCGCTGGAACATAAAAAACCAGTGACGATTGAAAGCGCAATTGGGAATTTCAACCGCACGGTTGGTACGATGTTGTCGCACGAAGTGGCTAAACGGTATGGTCAGGCCGGTTTACCAGCCGATACGATTAGCGTGAAATTTCACGGCACAGCTGGGCAAAGTTTCGGTGCATTCTTGGCGCATGGAATTAGCTTTGAACTGACCGGCGAAGGCAATGATTACGTCGGCAAAGGATTGTGCGGCGGACGAATTGTGGTGAAACCGACCGATGATTGTAAAATTGTCGCGGAAGAAAATATCATCGTTGGTAACACCGTTTTATACGGCGCAACATCCGGCGAATGTTATTTCCGAGGGGTGGCGGGCGAACGCTTCGCAGTGCGCAACTCCGGCGCGGTAGCGGTGGTCGAGGGGTTGGGCGATCACGGTTGCGAATATATGACCGGCGGAATGGTGGTGGTGCTGGGTCAAACAGGTCGGAACTTCGCGGCGGGGATGTCGGGCGGCGTGGCTTATGTGTTGGACGAAGAAGGGACATTTGCTAAACGCTGCAATATGTCGATGGTGGCATTGGAGGCTGTTCCTGAAGAAGCGGCTGCCAGTGAAACCGGCGAAGTCAGCATGCACGGTCGTGTGCATTTGAACCACTTGGGTAAGGCAGATGAAGCTGCATTACGCGGCAAGATTGAACGACATGTGCGGTACACCGGCAGTTTGCGCGCTAAAGAAATTTTAGATAACTGGAGTCGTTACTTGCCGAAATTCGTTAAGGTAATGCCAACAGAATACAAGCGTGCACTGCTGGAAATGGCAGCGCAACAAAAGGAGGTGGCATGAAAAACACGTTCACTTTGAGGGGCAGGCGTAGCGCGATTTTCGGCGCCGGCATGCTTCGCCCTGATTTATTTGCTTGCGCGCAGCGTGAAGCTTTGCAATTCATTTCCCAAAACCACTCTTGCAAGGATTTTTATCATGGGTAAGCCAACCGGATTTATGGAGTTTTCACGCCTGAATGAAACCTATGCGCCTGTTAAATTGCGCTTAAAAAACTATCAGGAATTCGTTGCGCATTTGTCCGATGACGAAGCAAAACAACAAGGTGCGCGTTGTATGGATTGCGGAATTCCGTTTTGCAATAACGGCTGCCCAGTCAACAACATTATTCCGGATTGGAACGATTTGGTGTATCACGGCAATTGGCGAACCGCACTAGACGTGCTGCATTCAACCAATAACTTTCCTGAAGTCACGGGACGGATTTGTCCCGCACCGTGCGAAGCCGCCTGTACGTTAAATATCAATAATGATGCGGTTGGGATTAAATCGATTGAGCACGCGATTATCGACAAAGGGCTTGAAAACGGTTGGATCTTGCCCCAGCCGGCTGCGATTAAAACCGGTAAAAAAGTGGCGATTGTCGGTTCGGGTCCTGCAGGATTGGCGGCAGCGCAGCAGTTGGCACGCGCTGGGCATTCAGTCACTGTTTATGAAAAAAATAGTCGCATTGGCGGATTAATGCGCTACGGCATACCTGATTTTAAATTAGATAAAAAGCTACTAGATTTTCGCATGGAGCAGTTGCAGGCTGAAGGCGTTGAATTCCGCACCAGCACCTTTATTGGCAAAGTTGCCCCAGGCAAAGGCACAGCCAATGATGCACAACAAACCATTTCCCCTGCTGATCTGCAAAAGAAATTTGATGCCGTGATTTTAGCGGGCGGTTCAGAGCATCCGCGCGATTTGCCCGCGCCAGGACGTGATTTGCGTGGCGTGCATTTCGCGCTGGAGTTTTTGATTCCACAAAATAAAGAACTCGCCGGCGACGCGCCGAATCCGATCAATGTCAAAGGCAAACACGTGCTGGTCATTGGCGGCGGCGATACTGGCTCGGATTGTGTCGGCACTTCTAACCGGCAAGGCGCAAAATTGGTGACGCAAATCGAAGTGATGCCGCGTGCGCCTGAGCAAGAAAATCGGCCGTTGACTTGGCCTAATTGGCCAATGCGCTTACGGACTTCAAGTTCCCATGACGAAGGTTGCGTCCGAGATTGGGCAATTTCCACCAAAGAATTTGTCGGTGAAAAAGGGGTGCTTAAGTCGGTTAAGGCGATTCGGGTTGAATTTAAAGACGGCAAAATGGTGGAAATTGCCGGCAGCGAATTTGAAATCAAGGCCGACTTTGTTTTGCTGGCAATGGGATTTACCAATCCGCTTGCCCCTGTGCTAGATGCCTTTGGTGTTGAAAAAGATGCGCGTGGCAATGCCAAAGCCAACACGGAAGGTGCTGCGTGCTATCAAACCAATGTGCAAAAAGTTTTCGCGGCGGGCGATATGCGGCGCGGCCAATCGTTAGTGGTGTGGGCGATTCGTGAAGGGCGGCAAGCCGCACGGGCAGTCGATGAATTCCTGATGGGAAGCTCGGTTTTACCTCGATAAAAGCATTCTTTGTCCCGCAGGTTAACGCAGTTTAAGCTGAAGAGAACGCTGCGTTAATCTGCGGTAATTTTTTTAAAAATAGGATAACCATGAACTTTAATTTGAAAAATGACACCTTTTTGCGTGCGCTGTTGCGACAACCCACTGCCTACACCCCAGTTTGGATGATGCGACAAGCTGGGCGGTTTTTGCCGGAATACTGTGCTACCCGCAAACGCGCTGGCAGCTTTGTCAAGCTGTGCAAAAGTCCTGATATGGCAACTGAAGTTTCTTTGCAGCCGGTCGAACGTTTTCCCTTAGATGCGGCAATTTTGTTTTCCGACATTTTGACCGTCCCTGATGCGATGGGCTTGGGGCTGTATTTTGCCGAAGGCGAGGGGCCAAAATTTGAACGTCCACTACGTGACGAGGCGGCAATCAAAGCTTTGCGCGTTCCCGATGTGGGCACGGAATTAAAATATGTAACAGACGCCGTTTCGCAAATTCGCAAGGCGCTAGACGGCAGCGTGCCACTGATTGGCTTTTCGGGCAGTCCGTGGACATTGTCCTGTTATATGGTGGAAGGCGGCAGCAGCGACGATTACGCTCGCGTCAAAACCTTGATGTATAAAGAGCCCAAATTGATGCACCACATTTTGGAAGTGACGGCGCAATCGGTGATTGCGTACCTCAATGCTCAAATTCAAGCCGGTGCGCAAGCAGTGATGATTTTTGATTCGTGGGGCGGCGCTTTGTCTCATGGCGCTTACCACGAATTTTCCCTGCCTTACATTCAGCGCATTGTTGAGGGATTGATTAAAGAAAAAGACGGTGTGCGGATTCCGTCAATTGTCTTTACCAAAGGCGGTGGCTTGTGGATTGAAAGCATTGCCGCCATCGGTTGCGATGCCATTGGACTGGATTGGACGATGGACATTGGCGTGGCGCGGCAAAAGGTTGGCGACAAAGTGGCATTGCAAGGCAATCTTGATCCCACAGTGTTGTTTGCGACGCCAGAAGTGATTGGCAATGAAGTGGAAAAAGTGCTGACTAGTTTTGGTTTCGGTAGTGGCCACGTGTTTAATTTGGGGCACGGTATTTCGCAATTTACCAACCCAGATAATGCCGCTGCGCTGGTGCGATCTGTGCATGAATTGAGTCGTAAATACCATTAAGACCCTGCAGATTAGATTAAACGCTCGCTTCGGGCGCTGCGACTAAGTCAACCGTTTATTGGTGATCATTTGTTGTAAGTTGTTGATTTAATTGATATTTATTTCGTTATGGCGCCATACGTCGCTGTTGAAGTAGGCAAGCGGTTTTGCGCACAGTCGGGACTTTAGTCCCGACAAGGACTGACCATTTTTTGCCGGTGGCGAATCGACGAAATCAAGCTGGATTTTCTCTTAAGAGACCAACGTCAGTTTATCGGTGTGGGGTTCATTTTCCAGTTGCACCTGTTCAATACTGACGAAGCGTTTCGAAATTTTTTGACTGGTGGTATGCACGTCCTGTGCGTCTTCATGCGCTTGCCGAATATGGTCTGCCAACTTCTTCATCCGTTCGTCGAAGCGCCCAAATTCTTTGCCCAATTTAGCTAACTCGTCTTTAATAATATGCACTTGCTTGCGAGTTTCCACATCTTTCATTACCGCGCGTGCCGTGTTCAATACGGCCATCAACGTGGTCGGCGACACCATCCAGACACGCCGCGTCATGGCGTAATCGACTAAATCGGCATGATGCGCGTGGATTTCAGCAAACACCGCTTCAGCGGGAATAAACATCACGGCACCGTCCGAGGTGACAGTCGGAATAATGTATTTGCTGCTAATGTCATCAACGTGTTTTTTAATATCAGCTTTAAATTGTTTTTCGGCCAGCGCGCGTTCTGTCGGACTGGCAGCATCGAACATTCGGTGATAATTTTCGAGCGGAAATTTGGAATCAACTGCCACCATGCCAGTAGGGTCGGGTAGTTTTAACACGCAATCGGCGCGGCTATTATTGGGCAAGGTGTACTGCATTTCATAGCTTTGCGGCGACATCATATTCCGCACTAAATTTTCTAATTGCACCTCGCCGAACGCCCCGCGTGAGCGTTTGTCACCCAGTAAATCCTGCAAACTCACCATATTCGTGGTCAGTCCGTCGATTTTCTTTTGCGCCTCATCGATCGTTGCCAGACGCGCCATCACGCTGACGAACGTGTCATTGGTTTTCTTAAAACCTTCGTCCAGTCGTTCGCTGACTTTGCCGCTAATTTGTTCTAAGCGCGCGTCCACCGTCTTACTCAAAGCATCCACCGTGCCGGACAAATGTAGCGTGGCTTGGCGAAAGGATTCTTGAATCAGCGTTTGGTCGGCGCGACCTTGTTCGGCTAATTTTTCCAGCGTTTGCGCCAGCATTTCGCTACGTAAACTATCTTGTTTAGCGTGTAAGGCATTTAACGCATCACGCGTGGCACGTAATTCCTCTGCCACGGCGGCGCGTAAGCGTTCCGATTGATCGGTTTGAACCGCCACCGCACGATCACCTTGTTTATTCAAGCTATCGTGTAAATCGGACAGCATGGCTCGGTGTTGCTCGCTTAGAAGGTGCGCAGAATGGGTCGGAAGCGCGCGTAATTTAACGAAAAGTGCCAGTAATAAAAACACACAAACAGCACTCAAAGCCAGTAAAAAAAAATCGGTCATAAAATAAAAAGGGCACGGAAATGGGCAGGCATTCTAACAGCGACTGACCAATAAAATGAGGTTGCCAGCAGCCATTCTTCATCTGGGTGCTGCGGATTAAGGATCCGACTATACCAGGAGTGCGCAATAAAAAAATTATCCAATCTAATCAGATAGATAGAAAATTTATCACGCTTTAACAAGCGCAGACAGTCAAGCATAAAATGACGCTTTTCGCGTGATGGAAGTGATGCCAGCACAGCGAGTGTGCGTGTCAAGGTAAGGGTGTCGTGATGGCTTAGGTAATGTCACTGAGTAATGACATTACCTTTGGCTTGGCGCGACGGTGTTGAAAAAAGCGGATTAAATAGCGAATAAATCAATCGCGTGAAATCAATTCTTAACAAGTTCAGGCATAGGATTGATTGATTCGGAACTATCCAAAAAAATACAAAAAAATAAACTTCGGTCTGATTGATACGTCAGCACTGCAAACTTCCCCGCGCCCGTTCAATCGCCGCCGCGACTTGTTGCGGTGCGGTGCCACCGATGTGGTTGCGCGCGGCTAGCGAGCCTTCCAGCGTTAGCACGGCATCAATATCCTCGGCGATTAAACTGGAAAATTGTTGTAATTGTGGCAGGCTTAATTCCGCCAAATCACAACCTTGTTCCACCGCAAAACGCACTGCCAGCGCTACCGCTTCATGTGCATCTCGGAACGGCAGCCCTTTTTTCGCCAGATAATCCGCCAAGTCGGTGGCTGTGGCATACCCTTGCAGCGCAGCGCGGCGCATCGCCTCGGGTTTGACGGTAATGCCACGCATCATGTCGGCGTAAATGCGCAGGGTTTGCGTCAGCGTGTCCACGGTGTCAAACAGTGGTTCTTTGTCTTCCTGATTATCTTTGTTATACGCCAGCGGCTGACCTTTCATCAGCGTCAGCAACGCTACCAAATTCCCGTTCACGCGCCCGGTTTTGCCGCGCACCAATTCTGGCACGTCAGGATTTTTTTTCTGCGGCATGATGGACGAGCCCGTGCAAAAACGGTCGGCGATGTCGATAAAACCAAAACGCGGACTCATCCACAAAATTAATTCTTCGGACAAACGCGACAAATGCGTCATAACGAGCGCGCCGACGGCGGTAAATTCAATCGCAAAATCACGGTCAGATACCGCATCCAGCGAGTTTTCGCACACGCCATCAAACGCTAGCAACTGTGCTACGCGTTCACGGTGAATCGGATAACTGGTTCCCGCCAACGCAGCTGCCCCCAGCGGCAAGCGATTGACGCGTTTTCGGCAATCGCGTAAGCGTTCGGAATCGCGCTTTAACATTTCAAAATACGCCATTAAATGATGGGCAAAACTAACGGGTTGTGCCACTTGTAAATGGGTAAAACCGGGCAAAATGGTTTCGGTATGCGGCGCAGCCAAGTCTAGCAACGATATTTGTAACTCTTTGATTAAATTGAGTAAATTGTCAATTTCGTCACGCAAATATAAACGAATATCGGTGGCAACCTGGTCGTTGCGCGAACGTCCTGTGTGCAGGCGTTTCCCTGCATCACCCACTAGCGCAGTCAGGCGTTTTTCAATATTTAGATGCACGTCTTCCAAATCCAGTTGCCAGACAAATTCACCAGCCAGTACTTCTTTTTCAATCTGCACCATGCCGCGCCGAATATCGGCTAAATCGGCCGCGCTAATAATTTGGCATTCCGCTAGCATCTGTGCATGCGCCAGTGAACCTTGAATATCCACCCGTGCTAGGCGTTTGTCGAAATCCACCGAGGCGGTAAAACGTTTCACTAATTCGGCGACTGGCTCATTAAAGCGCCCCGACCAAGCTTGTTTATCTTGCATGATTGTTATCTCTTGTCCAAAATGTTCGGCAAGGAGAGTTCCATGCCAAGGCCGCGCAGTATAAATCAAAACATTATTTTTCAACCATTGCCGAATTTCCGTAATTTGGGCGTGGTGTTGCGGCTGATTTTATGGGTGAACGGACTGGCGCTGTTGCTTGCTGTGTTTCATGCACAATCATGGCTTGATATTGCCGCGCAAATGTTGAATATTTCCACGGTGTTGCAGCCGGTTTTACTCGGCAGTTTAGCGTTGCTCCATTGGCAACAGCCGCAGTTACAGAGATTGCCGTACTGGCTGGCACGGCTGGGTGTGGTGCTTGTCGTGAGCATGCTTGCGGTTTTGATTGCGAATTTAGGCGGGTATTGGCTGAATATTGACCAAGCTGATTTTTTCAATGCGCAGTTAATCATCATTAGTGTCACCTTTACCGAACTCGTCTTAGGCTATTTCCGGCTACGCGAACGTGCGCTATCGCCGGCATTTTCTGCGGCGCGTTTGCAGGCATTACAGGCGCGCATTCGTCCGCATTTTTTATTCAATACCCTAAACGCGGTGTTAGGTATTGTGCGCACCCAGCCTAAACGCGCCGAGCAAGCGCTGGAAGATTTAGCCGATTTATTTCGGATGGCGATGGCGGACGCGCCAGAATTAGTGCCGCTCAGCCATGAGTTGGCGTTAGCGCGCCAATACTTAGACTTGGAAACGTTGCGTTTGGGCGATCGTTTGCGCGTCAAGTGGCAACTTGAAAATCTGCCAACCGATGCCTTGATACCGCCCTTAATTTTGCAACCGCTGCTAGAAAATGCGGTTTATCATGGCATTGAACCGATGGCGGACGGCGCCGAAATCAGCATTAAAATTGCACGAATCGGCAAAGAAATTCACCTTGATGTGTACAATCCGCGTCCACAAAAAACCACGCACCTTGGCGGAAATAAAATTGCCTTAGCTAATATCCGCGAGCGTTTAGCCCTGCAATTTGATCTTGAAGCAGATTACAAGGTGACGGCGCGAGACGATGATTATCGCGTCCATATTATGATTCCTTACCGTCGAGAGAAATTGCCATGACCGTTGTTGAGCTGCCGCTTGCTGTGTTTATCGTCGATGACGAACTGCACGCCCGCAATCGAATCAAGGATTTGCTGATTGATTGCGCCGAACAATTACCCTTGGTTTTAGTGGGCGAGGCGGCTCACGGCAGGGAAGCGTTAGCTAAACTCAGTGAAATCGCTGCCGACGTCGTGTTAATGGATATTCGGATGCCGGAAATGGATGGCATTGAGCTGGCGCAACATCTGAATAAATTCCACAAACCGCCGGTGATTATTTTCACCACCGCGTATGACCGTTACGCCATTAACGCCTTTGAACAACGCGCCATTGATTACTTGCTGAAACCGATTCGGCTGGGGCGCTTATTTGAAGCCTTGACGCGCGCCCGCGCCGCTGTACCGATTCGCAACGAGGTGTTGCAAGAACTCACGCCCGAACCGCGCAAAAATTTAGCTATTCACGAACGCGGCAAAATTATTTTAGTGCCGATTGAACAGGTGTTATACCTGCGCGCAGAATTGAAATACATCACGGTACGCACGGTGGAACACGAATATCTAATTGAAGAATCGTTGATTGCCTTAGAAAAAGAATTTGCCGCACGCTTTATTCGTATTCACCGCAACTGTTTGGTGGCGAAAAACGAAATCGAAGGTTTCGAAAAAATTGCCGAAACGGATAGTAACGAGATGCACTGGGCTGCAAAACTGAAAGGCTTGACAGAATTGCTACCGATTAGTCGTCGCCAGCAGTTTATTGTCAAAGAAATTGGATGATGTAAGTTGTTGATTATATTGATATTTTTAGTGAATTAAAAAGCCCGCAAGCAGCGGGCTTTTATTTGCGCAATCAATCAAGCAAACGCTGAATGATTCCGTTCTTGGTGAGCCCTTCGACAAGCTCAGGGCGAACGGTTAATTTAATCAGCGATGCCTAAGTTTTAAGGTGCGACAGCTGCCGGTGCCGAAGACGCTGCGGGTGCCGAAGTTGCTGCCGGTGCGGAGGTCGTAACCGGTGCTGTCAGGGGTTCAGTAGTTTGAGCGGCACCACGGTGCGCTGTCATCATGGCGTGAATTTCGTCCAAAGTGACCAAGCCATTTTTGTCGGTATCCAGCTCGTCAAAATGCTGCAAAATCATTTGCGTCGATTGCGCCTCTGCACGGCTCAGACCACCGTCATGATTGGTATCCGATTGCTCAAATCGTTTGGTAATCAAGTGATCGCCCATGCCTGCAGGGTGCGTGTATCCACCTTCAAACACCGCCAACTCCTCGTTGCTGAGTTTGCCGTCGTGATTGGTGTCCATCGCCTTGAAGTGCAACGAATGAAAAGCATCAAATTCTTTTTTCGTGACTACGCCATTATGGTTAGCATCCATCGCTGAAAAATGTCCAGCATGGGCGCCGCCGTGCATTGGTGCGCAAGCCCAGCTGCTTGAAGCTGCGAGCGCTGTCAGCGAAATAACGGCTACGTGAGTGATCATTTTTTTCATTTAAATCTCCTAAAGGGTTAATTTTGAGCTGCCAGTATTGGCGTGCTGCAGACAGATTAGCACGAACAAAGTTCAGCGTAAGCAAAAGTTCAAGTCTGCGTTTCAAGCAATAAGCCTGCGATATAATCGCGCCTCATTTTTTACGTGACGGCGCATGAATATATTTTACGAAGAAGACGGTGGCTTTAAAGTCGGCAGCATTTTGGAAGATAACGTCAGCTCTTTGCAGATTGAAAATTTGCATGGCAAACGCAGCAAAATTAAGGCAGCGAATGTCTTGTTGCGTTTTGAAAGGCTGAGCATGGCCGATTTTTTAAGCCAAGCGGAAGTGATTGCCGCCGACGTAGATGTGGAATTTTTGTGGGAAAGTTGCCCGACAGAAGAGTTCGCTTTCGATGCCTTAGCGCTTGAATATTTTGGTCATTTACCTAGCGCGCCAGAAGCCGCCGGTATTTTGATTCGCCTACATTCCGCGCCGATGCACTTTTACAAAAAAGGCAAAGGTCATTACAAAGCCGCCCCACCGGAAGCACTGAAATCAGCCCTTGCCAGCGCGGAAAAAAAACGCCAGCAAGCCGCCCAACAAGCGCGTTATGTTGAACAGTTACTCGCCTTCACGCTGCCTGCAGAATTTGCCACCGCCTTGCCGTCTATTTTATTTAAGCCAGATCGCAATACGTTGGAAGTGAAAGCCTTGGATGCCGCTTGTGCTGCAAGCCATCTTTCCGCCGTGCATTTGTTGCAGCGTTGCGGCGCGATTCCTTCGACAGCCGATTACCATTTGCAGCGTTTCCTATTCGAAAACTTTCCACAAGGCGTTGATTTTCCTGAGCTTTTTGCTGAACCCGTGCCCGACCTGCCCTTGGCGAGCGCCCAAGCCTTCAGTATTGATGATGCCAGTACCACCGAAATTGACGATGCGTTTTCGCTGGAAAAATTGGCGAATGGACATTGGCGCGTCGGTATTCATATTGCGGTGCCGGCCTTGGGTATTTTGCCCGCCAGCCCCGCAGACCAGCTTGCCGCCAATCGACTGTCCACCATTTATATGCCGGGCAATAAAATCACCATGTTGCCGGAAAACTTGGTGCAAACTTTCACGCTGTGCGCGGATAAAGTGTGTCCGGCGTTGTCGCTGTATTTGGAATTAGACGCAGACATGCTGGAAATTGTCCAAGAAGAAAGTCGCTTGGAGCAAATTCACATTGCCGCCAATTTGCGACACGACCGCTTGGAGCCTTTATTTAATGAGACAACGCTGGCGGCGGGCAAGTTGGACTATGACTACGCGGCGGAACTCACTTTGCTCTGGCAATGGGCGAATAAGCTGGAAGCGGCGCGCGGCAAAGTCAATGAAAATGCCATTGCGCAACGGGATTACAACTTTGAAATCATGGATGACCACGTCACGATTAGCAACCGTCTGCGCGGTTCGCCGATTGATAAAGTCGTCTCTGAACTGATGATTTTGGTGAATAGTACTTGGGGAAAATTACTGGCGGACCATCAAATTGCCGGTATCTATCGTACGCAAAATAATGGAAAAGTGAAAATGAGCACCGTCGCTGCGCCGCATCAAGGCTTGGGCGTGGCGCAATATATGTGGTCAAGTTCGCCCTTGCGCCGCTATGTGGATTTGGTGAATCAGCGGCAAATTATTTCACTGTTGCGCAATGAGCCGCCGACTTATGCGCAAAACGATCCTACCTTGTTCACCATCCTGCGCGACTTTGATGCCGCTTACACTTTGTATAACGACTTCCAGCGCAATATGGAACGCTACTGGTGTTTGCGTTGGTTGCAGCAAGAAAATATTACGCAATTTGAAGTGACCGTTATCCGTGAAAACTTGGTGCGACTCAGCAATTTGCCGCTGGTGGGGCGTATTCCGTCCTTGCCAGAATGCGCGTCCAACAGCCGCGCCACCTTAGAATTAACCGAAGTTGATCTGTTAGAGTTGAGTTTTAATGCACGTTTTGTCGCTCTTATCGAGGAAATATCTGCATGAAATCCTTTTTGAAACAACGGCTTAGTGTTTCGCTGTTGCTTTCATTGCTGCTTCATATCGGGATTTTATGGGGCATTGGAATTGCGTTGCCGGATTTAGCCAAAAAACGACACACCCATTTGCAACCGCTCGAAGTGGTGCTCGTTAATAGTCGATCTTCGCATCAACCCTTGACTGCGGATCGCTTCGCCCAAAATAATCTCGATGGTGGCGGAAATACTGCCGAAGACCGACATGCGCAATCGCCCTTGCCAACCTTGAGTGAGGATGCTGAATTTTCGCCCGAACAAGCGACACAGCGTTTGCAAGCCTTAGAAGCGCAAGCCAAGCGCTTATTAACGCAGTTGCACAGCACCACCGCTGTGCCGAAAGAGCAAGTGCTGCAACTGACACCGAATCCAGAACTCAACGGCAATGACTTTGAGCAAAGCGCGTTAGAAATTGCGCGGCTGGAAGCCTCGATTACGCAAAATATGGAGATGTATCAAAAGTTGCCCAAACGTAAATTCATCGGGGCGCGCGCACAAGAATATGTGTACGCACACTATATTGAAGCTTGGCGCAGCAAAGTGGAGCGGGTCGGTAATCTGAATTATCCGCAACAAGCGCGGGAGCAAAAGTTGTTTGGAAAATTGACGCTAACGGTGTCAATTCGGGCTGATGGTAGCGTAGAAAATGTAGAAATAAATCGTTCCTCAGGTCAGCCAATTTTAGACGCAGCCGCTGTGCGCATCGTCAAATTAGCGGCACCGTATTCTGAATTTTCGGCGGAAATGCATCAGCAAACAGATATTCTGAGTATTACGCGAACGTGGATGTTTACCAATAACGACCAATTGCAAAGTGAATAATTATGATTATTTATTAATGTAACTATATGATTATTTATTAATGTAACTATATGATTATAAAAGATATTTTACCCGTTCACATAAAGTAACTGTCCTTTGTCTTCTTGGTTCTTGCCCAGGGCTTCGGCAATCGCCAAAATTTCTTTTGAGGGAAATTGACTAATCACTTCTTTGGTACTTTTATCCAAAAACTTGACGATATTAATCCCGGTCTCTTTATCGGTTTCTAACGCAGCATATAAATTTTGCCCTTTAGCCGCTAAAACTTCATTGACTTGATTGATTGCATCGGCAATCTTTTCAGGGCTGGCGTTCTTTTCGGATGTGCGCGCATCCACCACGATTTCTTGCGGTTTAGCTTGCATCGCTGGCGTGACCATTTTCGGTGCTTCGCGAATGGAGGGCGTTGGCGAACTGATGTCGCGCATTGATACTGAAGAAATGCTCATGGTGAACCTTCCTTAATCAAAAAAAATTGGCTCAGGCAACTTATGCCCAAGCATCAATCCGATTTCCCACTTCTTCACCGCGCGTATTCAACGCAGGATTGGGTGCGCTTTCCGCAACTTCATTTACGGGGCTGGTTTCGTAATCAAGACTGTTATCAATCTCGTCACCGAAGGATAGTTGGTTTTTAGGCTGAACTGAGATGGCGATATTGACGCTTGAATTGCCGGCTGTGATTTCCATGATAGGCCTTTCGATAAATTCAATGTTACACGGTTGGTCTGGTCTTTATCGGCCACTTTAGGCAGAACTTTAGCTTAAATATGAAAAAAGAGTGACAGCAGGAAATAGCCAGTGTCTTTTTGCGCATAATAAAAAAGCCCGCAGTGAGCGGGCTTTAAATAACTGAATTAAATCAATTAGTTACTTTGTTGCCAAAATCCAAGTGACCAAGGTTGCAATATCAGCATCGCTAACATTTGCGCCGGTTTTTGGCATTGCCATGCCGCCAAACGATCCTTTACCGCCGGCTCTAACTTTAGCTTGCAACGTGGCTTGAGCCGTAGCGTTGCCTGCATATTTGGCCGCAATCATTTTCAGTGATGGACCCACTGTTTTTTTATCTTGTTGGTGGCAAGTAGTGCAATTACTTTTCTTAAATAAATCTGCGCCTGCATCCGCAAAGGCTTGACCACTTAATAACAATGCGGCAGAAAGTGCAACGATGTGAGTCAGTTTCATGATAATTTCCTTCTGGTAGTTAAAAAAAAAGCTGGGCTGATTATAGCGTAAAGGCGTTTTGGTTGCATTCCTCAAAAATGATACCATCCGCAACCTTAAGGCAAGGCTGATTGAGCCGCTATCTGTTATTTTGGCACGGCCTGTAATTTTAAAAGTCCTTTATAATCAATGAACTAGAAGCTGATACGTTGAATCAATCAGCGTTTATCTAAAACTTAGAGCAGCTAATTTTAGGAGAAATCTCGTGGCCGGTCACAGTAAATGGGCGAATATTCAGCATCGAAAGGGCAAGCAGGATGCCAAACGCGGGCAGGTTTTTACCCGTTTGATTAAAGAAATTACCGTTGCCTCGCGCTTGGGCGGCAGCGATTCGGCAAGTAATCCACGTTTGCGCTTGGCGATGGAAAAAGCTTACGAACAAAATATGCCAAAAGACAACGTTGAACGCGCCATTAAACGCGGTGCGGGCGAATTGGACGGGGTGCAATATCAGGAATTGCGTTACGAAGGTTACGGGATTAACGGCGCGGCGGTGATGGTGGATTGCATGACCGACAATAAAACGCGCACCGTGGCAGATGTGCGCCATGCGTTTAGCAAGTATGGCGGCAAGCTGGGCACGGATGGTTCGGTGGCGTTTATGTTCAAACATTGCGGATTGCTGATTTTTGCGCCAGGGACTAATGAGGAGGCGTTGATGGAAGTGGCGCTGGATGCGGGGGCGGAAGATATCGTGGTGCAGGACGATGGCAGCATGGAAGTGATTACCGGTCCGTATGATTTTATTGAAATAAAACAAAGACTTGAGTCTTCTGGATTTAAAGTAGAAATGGGCGAAGTGACTTTGCGCGCCGAGAGCGAGGTGCTGTTTGCCGGCGAAGATGCCGTCAAAATGCAGAAATTGCTGGACGCGTTGGAAGATTGCGATGATGTGCAAGAGGTGTATACCTCGGCAGTTCATGAAGAATAATGCGCATTTTAGGCATTGATCCTGGGTTGCGCATCACTGGTTTTGGGGTAATCGACAAACAAGGTCAACAGCTGCATTACGTCGCCAGCGGTTGCATTAAAACGCCACCGGGCGAATTGCCAGAGCGACTGAAAGTTATTTTAAATTCACTCACGGAAGTTATCGCCCAGCATCAGCCGCAGCAAGTGGCGGTAGAAAAAGTGTTTGTGAACGTCAATCCACAATCTACTTTGTTGCTCGGCCAAGCGCGCGGCGCCGCAATTTGTGCGGCGGTTTTAGCAAATTTGCCGGTAGCAGAATATACCGCCTTGCAGGTAAAACAGGCGGTTGTTGGCAACGGTCACGCCGCGAAAGAGCAGGTGCAAGCAATGGTGGTGCGACTGTTAAAATTGTCCGGTACGCCCAGTGCGGATGCCGCTGATGCCTTGGCGGTCGCGATTAGCCACGCCCACGGTGGGCTCGGTTTCGGTGCGTTATCCACGCAAGGTTTACGGGTAAAAAATGGGAGATTGGTGTCATGATTGGAAGGCTTTGCGGTACGTTGCTTGAAAAAAATCCACCGCAAATTTTGCTGGACGTGCAAGGCGTAGGCTATAACTTGGAAGTGCCGATGAGCACTTTTTACAGCCTACCTGCGCTGCAAGAAATGCTGGTTTTGCACACGCATTTTGTGGTGCGAGAAGACGCACAATTGCTGTACGGTTTTGCCAGCTTGGATGAGCGAGTCGCCTTTCGTCAATTGCTAAAAATCAGCGGTGTCGGTCCTAAATTGGCGTTATCGGTGTTGTCGGGTTTAAGTTTGGGCGATCTTGCGGCGGCGGTAGCGAATAAAGAAGTCGGGCGCTTGACTAAAATTCCGGGGGTCGGCAAGAAAACAGCAGAGCGCTTACTGCTTGAATTGCAAGGGAAATTTGTTGTCGCTGGCGTGGCGGCAACCCCCGCTTCGGCCGCTGCTAGCGCCGTGAATACCGACGTGATCAACGCGTTACTCGCCTTGGGTTACAACGAAAAAGAAGCGGACTGGGCGGGGAAACAATTGTCTAAAGATTTGAATGTGTCAGATGGCATTCGTCAAGCGCTGAAGTTTTTGTCGAAGGCGTAAAAATGCCGATTTAAGCAGGTGCTGATTGATTCCGTTATCGTTCGCCAAGCTCAGCTCGAACAGAAGTAAAGCGGGTTTTCTTTAAGGTGTGACTTTACTAAACTAATTGATAATTAAAATTAATGACTGATAACTATGCCGTGATTGGCCACCCGATTTCTCACAGTAAATCTCCCTTAATTCATCGAGCGTTTGCCAAGCAAACCCAGCAAGCGATTTCTTATCAGGCGATTGATTCGCCCTTGGACGGCTTTGCCGCCACCATTGAAGGTTTGCGGCTTGATGGATACAAAGGTTGCAACGTGACGGTGCCGTTTAAATTTGAGGCCTACAAGTTGTGTAAACAAGTGACGGGGCGGGCGCAGGCGGCACAGGCGGTAAACACTTTATTTTTCCGAGACGGCGTGATTTTGGGTGACAACACCGACGGCGTTGGCTTGTTGACCGATTTGCAACAAAATTTGCACTGCAATTTGCTGTTTAAAAAAGTGTTGTTGATGGGCGCGGGTGGCGCGGCGCATGGCGTGGTGTGGCAACTGTTTAATGCGGGCGTAACCTTGGTGATTGCCAATCGTAATCTTGAAAAAGCGCAGCAGATGGCGGCAGAATTTGCGCCTTATGGAACGGTTTTTGCCAGTCGTTATGACGATTTATCAGGGAAATCTTTTGATTTGGTCGTCAATGCCACCTCAAGTAGTTTGGCGGATGATTTGCCTCCCTTACCGGAGAAATTATTTAATTTAGATTCATTGGCCTACGACATGATGTACGGGCAAACCTCACCTTTTTTAAAGTTTGCCGAGGCGCAGGGCGCGGCCAAGTTGGCGGATGGTTCGGGGATGTTGGTTGAGCAGGCGGCGGAATCTTTTTTTAAATGGCGCAACGTTCGACCTGATACCGCGCCGGTCTTGGAATTATTGCGCCAATGATGAAAAAAATTGGCGTTTTTTCATATCGTATCCTATTGATTATATTGGTATTTATTTTATTATATCAACTTTGGATAGCGGCGCATATTGCTTGGTGGATTCACCATAATCCCAGCAGCAGCTCGTTTATGGAAGATCGCTTGGAGTTGATGCAAGAAAAAAATCCGCAAGCACAATTGCAACATCAATGGCTAGCCTATTCAAAAATTTCTGCGCATTTGAAGCGTGCACTGATTGCGTCGGAAGACGCAAAATTTGTTGATCACGAAGGATTTGATTGGGAGGGTATCCAAAAAGCGTACGAAAAAAATATGAAGAAAGGCAAAATTGTCGCCGGTGGCTCGACCATTAGTCAGCAGTTGGCGAAAAATTTGTTTTTGTCCACCAAGCGTACGCCGTGGCGCAAAGGGGAAGAGGTGTTGGTGACGCTGATGCTCGAGGCGATGATGGACAAGCAACGCATTTTTGAAATTTATTTAAATGTGATTGAGTGGGGGAATGGCGTGTTCGGTGCAGAAGCGGCCGCGCGCCATTATTTTCACGTCGGGGCAGGGCAGTTATCAGCCGCTCAGGCGGCGAAACTCGCAGCGATGGTGCCGAATCCTCGTTATTATGACAAGCATCGCGAGGCGCGTGGCTTGTTGCGCAAAACAGATATTATTCTGTCGCGCCTGAGCGCGTCGGACATTCCCTAAAGTTAAACCTAAGTGTCTAGCTTAGAGTGAGTGGTTGATCTGATCGGTGACTTTCTAAAAACCGTAGTTGATCGCTGCGCAGCGTCCGCAAGCAAATGAACCGCACTGACTTGAAAAGTTTACTGTCGCTTAGCCTTGGGTTGCGTTGCCACGCAGCGTATTTTGCGTCCCTCGCATCGCAAGGCGGGCTTATTCCACTCATTGAATGGAATGATTTTTCCTCGTCGTTTCGACTTGCTCTGCGCTGGCAGGAACACTACTTTCCTTCCCTTAACTGTCATTTGTAGGTTAACTATGAGATGTGTAGTTGAGTTTTTACTGAATGAACAAAATGAAATTGTTGCGGTTGGCGAACAGTGGGATGCGTTTGCGCTTGAAAATGACGCACCCGAATTAGCCGGCAATGCGGTGATTGGCAAGCCTTTGTTAGACTATGTTAGCGGCAATGTTACGCGCCGTTTTGTGCACCAATTGTTGCAAACCGTGCGCGCCAATCAACGAGATTTAACCTTGGATTATCGTTGCGACAGTCCCTTGCAACGCCGTTATATGCGCATGAGTATTCGGCAGTTGAATGGAAATTTACATTTTGAGCATTCTGTATTAGCCCTTGAAGCACGCAAACGGCCGCTGAAATTTAATAGAGCGCAGCAACGCTCAAAAGATACGAAGATTCGCTGCAGTATGTGTAATTTAGTCCGCCAAGTCGAGGAATGGCTTGAGCCAGAGTGTGTTTTGCAAGGCGACGCAAGCGGCGAAATGCTGGTCATTTATGGTGTGTGCGAATCGTGTCAGCAAAAATTGCAAGCACTGGGGGCAATTTAGGGCGTCATTTTCATAACGAAAGTGCGTTTTCATTGCGTGCTTCTTGAACCTAATTTCGTTCTGCCGGCGTTGATTTTAATTTAAGAAATCTCTTTATAATCAAATTCTAGCGGTATTGTTGTTGCCTTTATTCAAATAATTTGAAAGAGCTGCCATGACCACGTATCAAATCAATGTGCACGAAGCCATTTACTCCTTATCGGATGCGCTCGATTTGGTGGGCGTCACGCATATACACCACGGCAAGCGAGTAGCGTATATGGCGGCGGAATGTGGCAAAAAAGCCGGCTGGCAAGGGCAACAACTGGATGATTTATTTCAAGCGGCGATTTTGCATGACAGCGGCGTGTCGCGCACAGTGGTGCATGAGCATTTGGCGCAATTTGAATGGGAGTTAGAAGCAGACCATTGCCATCTGGGGGCGACTTTGCTAGCTTCGTGCCCACTGTTGCAGCATTTAGCGCCGATTGTTTTGCACCACCACACGCACTGGCAAGACCTAGAAAAACTCGATTTACCTGAAGAAGTAAAGCTTCTAGCCAACTGCATTTATATGGTTGACCGTGTCGATGTGCTGGCCTTAGGCGTGGCCGCCAAACAGCAAGATATTTTGCTGGGCAAAGAAGAAATTCGGCAAAAAATTAAGGCAAAATCTGGGCTCTGGTTTAATCCACAGCTGGTTGAGGTCTTGATGGACGTTTCCAGCTCGGATGCGTTTTGGTTTGCTTTGGAAGGCGATCATATCAATGGTTATTTGGCGACCTGGTTAGCGCATTCGCAAGAAATCGGTATGCCGTTTGCCTCGTTAAAAAGCTTGGTGCAAATTTTTTCGCATATTGTTGATGCGAAAAGCCCGTTTACCAAACAACATTCTGATGGTGTCGCGCAACTGGCGCGTTATTTGGGCGAAAAATTTTCTTTGCCCGAAAAACAATGTGAAATGCTGGAGTTGGCTGGCTATTTGCACGATATTGGCAAACTGCGCGTGCCCGACGAATTGTTGGAAAAAACCGGAAAATTATCGCCCTTGGAAAATATCAGTATGCGGCGTCATAGTTTTGACACCTACAGTATTCTGAAGAATATCAAGGGCATGGAAGAAGTTGCGCTGTGGGCGGCGCAACACCACGAACGCGTTGATGGCTCGGGTTACCCGTATCAAATAGCCGCAGCTGCTATTTCTTTTGAAGCGCGCATCGTGGCCGTAGCGGACGTGTTTCAGGCCTTGGCACAAAAACGCCCGTATCGAGATTCGCTCGCACCCGAAGAGATTTTTGCGATTTTGGAGCAACAAGTCAAAATGGGAAAACTGGATGCGACCATCGTATCGGCGATTCAAGCTGATTTGCAAGGTTGTTGGCGAGTGTCAATGCAACTATCTGATTAAATTGAATTTTTTATCAGTCCTCAATCGGCAGGGCTTGATTATAGTTTGCCTACTGCTGGTCTTTTTACCCCATGTTGCGCATTTGCCAGTGTGGGTTAGTGCGCTGACTTTATTATTGTTATTCTGGCGAACTGACCTGTTGCGCCGCCGTGCAAACTTACCCTCGCGCCGGCTTTTATGGATGCTGACGCTGGGCTGTATTGCCGCTTTGTTGCTTGATTTTCACACTTTATTTGGGCGCGAAGTGGGGGTGGCGTTTTTAACGTTACTCAGTGCGCTTAAATTGTTGGAAACCCGCAGCCTACGCGATGTTATCTTATTGATTTACCTCAGTTTTTTTATTTGCCTTACTCATTTTTTTTATTCGCAAACACTGTGGAGTGCGGCTTATAACCTATTGATTATATTGGCTTTAATGGCAACTTGGTTGAATTATCAAGCCGATTCGCTCACCTTGAAACTGAGTTTGCAAATGGCAGGCAAAATAATCTTACAAGCCATTCCGCTTGCCTTGATTATTTTTATTTTATTTCCGCGCATTCAAGGGCCTTTGTGGGGTTTGCCGCAAGATGCTTATGGCAGTAGCGGACTGTCTGATTCGATGACACCGGGCAGCCTGAGTAAACTTTTCTTATCGGATGCGGTGGCGTTTCGGGCCAGTTTTGCGGGAAATGTGCCGCAGCAAAATCAGCTGTATTGGCGCGGCCCAGTGTTGTGGGATTTTGACGGACGCACGTGGACTCGTGGTCAAGAAATAGCGACTGCGCAAGCACTGGTCTTGTCTGACCATTTTTTCAGTTATCAAATTACATTAGAACCGCACAACAAACGCTGGTTATTTGCGCTCGATATGCCGCTTGCAGTCAGTACCGTCAGCCAACAAACCGCAGATTTGCAGTTACTCAGCCCTCAGCCCATCGTGACGCGCTTACGTTATCAAGTTCGCTCTGCCTTACGCTATCGGACGGCCGAATCCGAACCGCAACTCGCCCGCGCCTTGGCGTTGCCGGACGGTTTTAATCCGCAAAGCCGACAATTAGCTGCCGGTTGGCGAGCGCAAAATTTAAGCGATGCCGCCGTGGTTAGCAGCGCGTTACGTTTATTTAGTCAGCAAAATTTTGTTTATACCTTGACGCCACCTGAGCTGGGAAAACATGGGGTGGATGATTTTTTATTTAACACACGCCAAGGTTTTTGCGAACATTACGCCGCGAGCTTTGTGTTTTTAATGCGTGCCGCCGGCATCCCCGCACGTGTGGTCACCGGCTATCAAGGTGGTGAATGGAATGCGCTCGGTGGCTATTTTATCTTGCGTCAAGCCGATGCACATGCTTGGGCGGAAGTGTGGTCGGCGGCACAAGGCTGGCAGCGCATCGACCCGACTGCTGCCATCGCGCCTAGCCGCATTGAAGCTGGCTTACGTGCCGCTTTGCCGAATAGCGAGGCATTCCCTTTTTTCTCACGCACGCAAGCCCCTTGGTTGTCGTACTGGCGACTGAAATTTGATGTGATAAATTATCAATGGAATCAATGGGTTATAAATTTTGATACCGAGCGGCAATTCGCTTTTCTGACGCATTTAGGCATGAAAGAGGTCTCATGGCAAACAATGCTAACCGTTTTGTTCGTCGCGCTGTCACTCACGCTGGGTATCGTCAGTTTTGTGCTATTGCGACGCCCAAAACGCGCCCCGCTCGAGCAGGTGCAAGGCGCCTATCTGCGTTTTTGCGCTAAACTCGCCAACGTCGGTTTGCCACGTGCCGCCCACGAAGGTGCAGTTGATTTTGCCAAACGCATTGCAAGTTGCAAACCAGAATATGCGGCGCTGATGCAACGACTCACCTCGGAATATACCGCTTTGCGCTACGAGCCTGCCCCCAATCCAGCACGCCTGAAGGCTTTTGTGCAGGCGGTTAAACAATTTAAAGTACACTAATCAAACCATGTTTAAAGACGCGCCTAGGTCAATCCTTCTTTAATGTCCAATCCCGCAATTATTCCTTGCCTATCGTAGCGACATTTTGCACAATCGAGATAGCAAAAATTTTGCGCTAAACTCAATAACAACAAGAGAAAGTAATGCCTAAAATCAACGTTAAAAAGTTTTTGCTGGTCTGCGCCATTATGATTAGCATTGGTGTGGTGGCGTGGCTCTACACCAGCCGACAGTACACCATTAGCGACCAGCTTTTATTAGCGAGACAGCGATATTTAGAGTTTTCACTCATTACTTTTTTGGGGATTGGTTTTGTTCTGTTCAATCTGGGTCTTTACAGCTATTTGCGAACCATTCGCAGTGCGCGCAATGCGCTATTGAATGCAAATGAATCGCTGAATGAAACCTTAAAAGAGCTGCGTTATCAAAAGTTTGCCATTGATCAACACGCCATTTTTGCCATCACCGATTTGCAAGGGACAATTACTTACGTCAATGATAAGTTTTGTGAAATAAGTGGTTATTCTGCACAAGAATTGATTGGGCAGAATCACCGGCTTTTAAATTCCGGTACGCATGAGACCGCCTTTTTTGCCAATTTGTATCAAACCATTCGAAGCGGCAAAGTTTGGCAGGGCGAAATTTGCAATCGGGCTAAAAACGGTGCGTTTTATTGGGTGATGACGACTATTGTGCCATTCTTGGATGAAAAGCAAAATCCTTTGCGTTATGTGGCAATTCGCACCGATATCACCCAATGGCACCTTGCTCAGGCGGAGCTGGAATATCGGCAAAGTCTCTTGAATGAAGCTCAGCAGCTCGGTCAAGTCGGCAGTTGGGAACTCAATCCCGTCAGTGGTGAGTTGCGATGGTCAGATTATGTTTATGTGCTGTTTGAGCTTGATCCGCAGCATTTTTTGCCTAGCCAGGAAAACTTCCTCAACGTTATTCATCCTGACGATCGAGAATTCGTCAATGAAGCTTATTTGCACTCTTTGCGTGATCAACTCCCTTATGATGTTCAGCACCGTTTATTGCTTAGCGATGGGCGGATTAAGTGGGTGCATGAACGCTGCACCAGCTTTTTTGATCCAGTGGGCAATCCGTTGCGCTCGGTGGGCACGGTTCAAGATATTACCTTTCAAAAGCAAATCGAAAATCAGCAGCGCATCGCCGCCATTGCCTTTGAAACCCATGAGGGCATTATGATTACCGATGCCAATGCAAACATTATTCGGGTCAATCATGCCTTTGAAGAAATTACCGGCTATTTATCAGAAGAGGTGCTAGGAAAAAATCCAAAAATCCTCAGTTCTGGTCGCCATGGCAAAGCGTTTTATAAACAGATGTGGTCTGATTTATTGCACCAAGGCAGGTGGAACGGCGAGATTATGGATAGGCGCAAAAATGGCGACGTTTATCCTAAATTTTTAAGCATTAGTGCTGTACGAAACAACGCCGGTCAAACCACCGAGTATGTCGCTATTTTCAATGACATTACCCTGCGTAAAAAAGCGGAAGAAGAAATTCGTAACCTGGCTTTTTACGATGCGCTCACCAACTTGCCCAATCGACGATTGCTACTCGATCGTCTTGGCGCGGCCTTATTTTCGGCCGTGCGCAGTCATGAATACAGCGCCCTGCTGTTTTTGGATTTGGATCGCTTTAAAGCACTGAACGATACGTTGGGGCACAATTATGGTGACTTGCTGCTGATCGAAGTGGCGCAACGCTTGCAAGCTTGTGTGCGTGAGGCTGATACCGTGGCGCGCTTAGGCGGCGATGAGTTCGTGGTGTTAATTGAAAAGGTTGACGCAGAGGCAGCGCATGCTTCCCAAAAAGTGGCGCTGATTGCTGAAAAAATTCGCAGCGCCTTGGCGAATCCTTATTTACTTAGACAAGTTGAGTATCATTGCTCACCGAGTATTGGTGTGACGCTGTTTTGTGGCGACGACCATTCGGCGAATGAGGTTTTGAAACACGCCGATATGGCCATGTACCAAGCCAAAGAATCGGGGCGCAATGCGGTGCGTTTTTTTGATCCGGCGATGCAGTTGGCGGTTGAAACGCGCGCGGCACTTGAGGCGGACTTACGCCGTGCTTTACCGGAGCAGCAATTCCATTTGTATTACCAAATACAAGTTGATGATCAGCAGCAAGCCTTGGGCGCGGAAGCGCTGATTCGCTGGTTGCATCCGGTGCGTGGCATGGTCTCCCCCGCTGAGTTTATTCCCATCGCAGAAGAGAATTCGCTGATCCTTGAGGTGGGTGATTGGGTCATCGAAACCGCCTGTCAGCAGCTGGAAATATGGGCAAAAAACCCAGCCAGTGCCAACCTCGTCTTGGCGGTCAACGTCAGCGCTAAGCAATTTAGACAAGTCGATTTTGTCGATAAAGTTGCACGTTTAATGCAAACTTACCACGTCGATCCCACCCGTTTAAAGCTAGAACTGACCGAAAGTGTAGTGCTGAACGACGTGTCCGGCGTGATCAGCAAAATGCACGCCTTGCGAGCGTTAAAGGTGCATTTATCGTTAGATGATTTTGGTACCGGCTATTCTTCGTTGGCGTATCTGAAGCAATTGCCCTTGGATCAAATTAAAATCGATCAAAGCTTTGTGCGCGACATTGTTTCCGATCCCAATGACGCGGTACTGGTTAAAACAATTATTGATATGGCGAAGAATTTCGGCTTGGATGTGATTGCCGAAGGCGTTGAAACGCAAGAACAATTAGCTTTTTTAAAGCGCAATGGCTGCCTCGCTTATCAAGGTTATTTGTTCAGTAAACCTGTGCCCCTAGAATCTTTTTTGAAAATCATAAGTGATTGATTATAAACAGTTTTTTGTTATGAGTATTTTTTAGGCGCAAAAGGGGCTTAAATCAATCTGCATTGCTCACTCAGCAGCATGGCGACGCTTTTCGACAGTCTCAGGGTGAACGAGTGAATAAGTCAGTTTCTCCCTAGCGGTTTCGGTTGATTTTTTAGGCTTTATACCGCGTCGGGTCTGCAATGCCAGCGGCCGTAAAGCCATCATGCCGCAAGCGACACGAATCACACACGCCACACGCTTGCCCGATTTCATCTGCCTGATAACAAGAAACGGTGTCCTCAAAACGAACGCCCAAGGCAGTACCATGTTGAATAATTTCAGCTTTGCTTAGGTGTAACAACGGCGCGTGCAGTGTTAAGGGATGACCTTCTACTGCGGCCTTGGTTGCTAAATTGGCCATTTTTTCAAACGCGCTGACAAACTCAGGTCGGCAATCGGGATAGCCTGAATAATCGACCGCATTCACGCCAAAGAAAATATCTTGGGCTTGCAACACTTCCGCCCACGCCAATGCCAGCGACAACATGATGGTATTGCGGGCAGGAACGTAGGTTAGCGGAATGCCGCTACTCGGCAATTCGGGTACAGCGAGTTTGTCGTCGGTGAGGGCGGAGCCGCCAAACGCAGTTAAGTCCACTTTAATCACGCGATGCTCGGCGGCAGCTAAATTTTTCGCCATACGTTGTGCGGCGATTAATTCCGCCGCATGCCGTTGCCCGTAATCAACGCTGAGTGCAAAACAGTTAAATCTTTGCTGCTTAGCCATCGCCAGTACGGTGGCGGAATCGAGTCCCCCCGATAATAAAATAACGGCGTTTTTCATTTTCCGACCTGATTTCCCCAAAGTAATTTATGTAATTGCACTTGCAAGCGCACATTTAAGCCGTCGCGCAATATCCATTCCGCTAACTCAGTGGGCGACAATTGTCCTTGCGCGGGTGAAAATAAAACGGGGCATTTTTCTGTTAATTGATAGGTCTGCAAAATGTCGATTGCCCATCGATAATCAGCTTCTCCGCACAACACCAATTTAATTTCGTCGGTGGGGGTAAGGAAGGCAAAATTTGAATAAAGATTTTTAGACGCTTCAGCAGAATCTGGGGTTTTAATATCCAAGACCTTGTTGACGCGAGGATCAATGGCGCTAACGTCGAGTGCGCCTGAGGTTTCGATTGATACGCTAAATCCTTGATTTAAAAGAGTATTTATCAGCTGGTGTACGTTCTTTTGTGCGAGTGGCTCGCCGCCGGTGACACACACAGTGCGGCTTGGATACTGCGCAATCATTGCCATAATTTCCGTGATTGTTAGCGTTGTTCCACCGGTAAAAGCATAGGCGGTGTCGCAGTACACGCAACGCAAAGGGCAGCCTGTGAGGCGAATAAAAATGGTTGGAATGCCTACACGGGAGGTTTCGCCTTGCAGAGAATAAAAAATTTCAGCAATCCGCAGGGTGTGGTTCGCGTGGGTAAAAGGCATAAAAACAGGTGTTTAATACGTTAGAAGAAGTTTTTTGGCTTTATCAGCGGCATCGGTATTAGGAAAGCGCACTTGAATGCTTTGCAAGGTGGCTTTCGCTCCCGCTGTATCGCTGAGCATATCCTGGCAGTCGGCAATGTTTAGCAGTACTTCGGGAAGGTGCAAGTAGTTGGCAAACTTGTCAGCGATAATTTTGTAGTTTTCTAAACTGTGTGCGTAATCTTTTAATAAGAAATAGGAGTTGCCTGCCCAATAATGAACATCTGCAACCCGTTCTGATTTTGGATAAGCTTTAAGAAAGCCTTGAAAGGCGATAACTGCTTGGGCGTACTGCTCTGTTTTATAAAAGGCAAGTGCGTCATCTAAAGCCATGCTTTCAGTCAGAGGAATGGTGGCTGCTTTGGGATGCTCGGCGCTCGAGGCGGCCGCTTCTATCCTGCGCAGCCGCGCATCGAGGTCAATGTAAAAATCTTGTTGGCGTTTTTCAGCCGCTTGCAAACCATGCTGCAATTCTTCATTTTGCCCACGGATTTTTCGTAATTCAGCGTTCAGAGCATCAATTGAGTTTTGTAGATCTAGCAGGGCATTGATGTTTTTCATGTTGAGCGCGTCGAGTTGTTGCTTACTTGAAGCGGCTAGCTTCGCTAAGTCCGCTTCAAGTTTAGCCACGGTGGTCTCTGTGCTGGTAAGGCGTGCAGTCAGCTGATTAATATTTTGGCGCGCTTCGGTGTCACTAAACAAGCCAGCAAAGGCACTGGAGGTGAACAGCAAAAGCGCGCCAAAGGCAGTCAAAAACTTCAAGATTAGTTAACCACGGATTTAATAAGCAATGTCAACGCGGCGATTTTGTGCCCACGCTGCTTCGTCGTGACCGGTGTCAACTGGCTTTTCTTCACCAAAGCTGATGGCTTGAATTTGAGAAGCTTTTGCACCCGCTAAAGTCAGCGCTTTTTTGGTGTTGTTGGCGCGGCGTTGACCTAAAGCCAGGTTGTATTCGCTGCTGCCACGTTCATCTGCATTGCCTTCAACGCGCACTTTTACGGTTGGATTGAGACTCAAATAAGCACCGTGAGCTTGAATAACCGTCTTGTCGGCTTCTTGAATGCCATCATTGTCGAATTCAAAATGAACGCGTTTAACGGCGATATCAGCGGCAGCACCGGCGCTTTGAGCAGTATCAGCCGTATTGTTTGCGGTCGCTCCGGTTGTCGGAGCAGTTTGTGCTGCATCAGTGGTGCCGGTTGTCGGAGCGGTTTGCGCTGCATCAGTGGTGCCGGTTGTTGCAGCGGTTTGTGCTGCATCAGTGGTGCCAGGTGCGGTTTGCGTTGCAGCTGCCGTTGCGGCTTGTTCGGTTTGTCCTGGCAGTGCTGCAGTTTGAGCTGCTTCGGTCGAAGCCGCTTGTGTTCCGGTCGCTGCCTCAGAATTAACGGCGACAGTGCCTGCGCTTGCAGTGTTTTCAGCGGCGGTGGTTGCTTGTCCGGAAATGACCGTGGTTTCTGCTGTTGCAGGGGCGCCTTGCTGCGCTTGGCTTGCTTCAGGGGTTTGGGTGCTGGCGCAAGCGGTTAATAAATTGACCAATATAAAGCTGAGTGCGACTTTTTTCATGTTAACTCCTAGAGATTAAATTATTGAGGATAAGGCCCCCAGGTTGGTTCCCTGATATCACCTTGTTGCGGGGTCATTCTTTGCTTAACTCGACCATCACTTGACACTGTTTCAAGTATACCACGGCCTTGCACCTCACTTGCAAACAGAACGAGCTTGCCATTGGGGGCAAAACTGGGTTTTTTATGCCAACCACCGCTCGTCAGTAATTGGATTTGCTTGGTGTCAAAATCTTGGTTGGCGATGTAAAACTGCCCGTTTTTATAATGCGCAAAGGTAAAGGTTTTGCCATCGGGATTAAAGCGCGGCGAGAAATTTTGCGAGCCTTCGAATGTCAGTCGTTCTGCGCTGCCACCTTGGCTGCTCATTTGGTAGATTTGCACGCTGCCACCGCGATCAGAAGAAAATAACAGTGTTTTGCCATCGGGAGAGAAAGTGGGTTCAGTATCAATGCCACCACTAAAGCTGATACGTTGCAGCGCGCTGCCGTCGGCTTTAATTAAATGAATTTGTGAACTGCCGTCTTGGTTTAACACAATTGCCAGCGATTTTCCGTCCGGCGACCAGGAAGGCGCACTATTACTGCCGGGAAAAGAAGCCAAAAGGTGGCGTTGTTTGGAGGCTAAAGATTGCGTATAAATCATCGCCCGTCCTTGTTCGAAACTGACGTAAGCCAGTGATTTTCCATCCGGCGACCAGGAAGGCGACATAATCGGCTGTGATTTTTCTAAGATGGTTATTTCGCCAAAACCGTCGCTATCTGCAATCACTAAGCGGTTGATTTTTCCGTGTCGATTGACGTAAGCAATGCGGGTGCTGAATACACCATGGTTGCCGGTTAAGCGCTCATAAATTAAATCCGCGACTCGATGACCAATGGCTCGCCACTGGTCCGATTTCGCTGACACAATTTGACCAAATAACTCTGTTTTGCGCATCGTGTCCAATAGGCGGAAACGAAGTTCTAGGTTGCCGTTCGCCAATTTGGTCAGGCTACCCAAGGTCAGCGCCTCGGCGGGAAGCCAATCGGCGTAATCCACCTCCCTGACTTCATGCGGGGTTTTTGAGCTTGGACTGAGCAGTTTGAATAAGCCCGTGCGCGCTAAATCATTGGCGACAACCTCGTTAATCGACTGTGTGAGCGGTGTGTCGCCGGCAAAAGGCAACAGCGCAATGCCAATTTGTCGATCTCCTGCGCCAGTAACTTCGATATTCAGCACAGCCAAGGCGGGCGATGCCGCCAACAGGCTGACTAAAAAAAAGCAAAAATTAAACATGGACGATTCCCTTTTAGATTATTGACCGGGTCTAACCGATAAATTTAATTCACGAAATAACCGGGCCAAGCCTTCGTCTGTTGGTAAAGGAAGCGGCTGCGAAGTATAAATCGCATGTTCAACTGCGTTGTCATACGCCGAATTGCCACTGCTCTTCACTAACTTTGCCTCTGCAACCGAGCCGCCGGGCAAAACAATCACCGCAAACAGGGCTTCAGCCTGCTCTGAAACATTCTGCGGCATGACAATGTTGCGGCGGATTTTCGCTCGAATCATGTCTTTATAACGTGAAACTTCGTTTCGCGTCACCGCATCCATTTCTGCGCGCATTTGCGCTTGGCGTGCTTTTAGCCGTTCCGACTCACGGGCTGACTTTTCATCAGAGGCGCGCATCTTTTGCTTAAGTGCTTGAATTCGTTCAGCTTCTCGTTGCGCTTTTAATTCGGCGGCGCGCATTCGTTGGCGTTCTTGTTGTTCAGCCTGTTGTTTCAGTAAGAGTTGGCGCTGCGTGGCTTCTTGCTGTTGTTGTTTAAGAATTCGCGCTTGGTTATTTTGAATGGGCGCTGGCTCACTATTTGCCGGTGGCTTGAGTTCTTTTTTCTTTTTATCTTTGAGCGCAATGTCGGATTCAGCGGCAACCATGGGGGCGGTTTTCGGTGGTGG
Organism: Gallionellaceae bacterium; assembly: GCA_036171275.1. Taxonomy (GTDB): domain Bacteria; phylum Pseudomonadota; class Gammaproteobacteria; order Burkholderiales; family Gallionellaceae; genus PALSA-1006. The sequence goes on from JAVHQT010000015.1 coordinate 39,707, forward strand.
AATGACTTCAGCGGGGGGTAAGTTCAGCGGCTCGGGTGGCGGGGTGAGGGCAGGCGGCAAGTCAGGAAGATGATCCCACATTTCAACCGTCAGGGTGGTTTGCGGCTTTAAGTGCCAGCTCACCCCAAAAAACAACACGGCAAAAAAAATGCCATGCACGAGTAACGCCAACAAGCCTGCAGAAAAATAGTGAGAAGGGTGAGTGGCAGCCATGCCTAATTTACCGTGACTGCGTGAGCAAACCCACTTTTTTGATTTGTTGCTTTTGCAGCAACTCCATGACGAAAATAACGTCTTCGTAACGTACCGATTTATCCGCCGAAATCACAACGGCTTGATCTAAATTGGCTGCTTGTTTTTGTTTAACTAAAATAGCCAGTTCGTCACGGGTAATCTGAAATTCAATACCGCCCTGACTATGATCGCGCCATGCCAATGCGGTGTCTTTCTTGATGATGATTTCCAGTGGCGCAACGGCAGGGGTGGAGGATTTGCCAACGCTGGGCAAATCAATTTGGCCAGGATTCATCATTGGCGCAGTAATCATAAAAATGACCAGCAAAACCAGCATCACATCGATATACGGTACGACGTTGATTTGGCTCATCGGCTGATGGCGCGCCCGCGATTTGAAACTCATTGTTGCCTCTGCAGAACATTGGTAAATTCTTCCATAAAGCTTTCGAAGCGGGAAGATAAACGTCCGACATCATGCGCATAACGGTTATAGGCAACCACCGCCGGAATCGCGGCGAATAAGCCCATCGCTGTCGCCACCAACGCTTCAGCAATCCCGGGTGCAACATGGGCTAAAGTGGCTTGCCCAACATTGGATAAGCCGCGAAACGCATTCATAATGCCCCACACCGTACCGAATAAACCAATGTAAGGACTGACCGAACCGACTGTAGCCAGAAACGATAAATGCGCTTCTAGTTGATCCATTTCTCGTTGGTAAGTGGCACGCATCGCCCGACGCGTGCCATCCATCACTGCAGAATTATCGACATTTGCTTTCTTTTTTAATTTGACATATTCGCTTAATCCGGCGCCAAAAATGCGTTCCAGACTGCCCGCGTCGGTGCCTGCGGTTCGGACATTTTGGTACAGTTGATTGAGATCGGAAGTGGCCCAAAACGCCTCTTCAAAAGCGGCGGATTGTTTAACGGCGCGCCGCACGGTAAACATTTTTAGAAAAATGTACCACCACGACATCAACGACACTAGTAACAGTAAGCCCATCACTAGCTGTACCAGCACGCTGGCATTGGTGATTAAATCAATAAACGAAAAATCCTGCATAACATTCATATACTTAACTCCATTGTTGACGCAATATTTCGGGCACGCGCACCGGTTTAAAATTGTCAGCAAGCACACACACTAATTTGACTTCGCCGACGCTTAAGTTGGTGTCATCACGTAAAATTTTTTGCCGCAAGGTGATTTGACTGCGGCCGAGGGCAATAATTTCCACGGTTGCTTGCAGCACATCGTCCAACTCAGCCGGGGCTAAATAGTTCAGCAATAGCGAACGCACCACAAACATTCGCCCCAAGTCTTTCATCATCCCTGCATTGCTGTAGCCAAAGCTACGCAGCCATTCTGTACGCGCCCGTTCCATAAAGTTTAGATAACTGGCGTGATACACCACCCCGCCTGCGTCGGTATCTTGAAAATAAACACGAATCGGCCAACTAAAAACTGGTTTGCTCATTTTATTCAATATAATCAAGAACTTACATTTATTCGTGCAAATTTACGTTTACCCACTTGCGCGACCAGCACCTGTCCAGCGTCGAGTTGCAAATCTTTGTTGCTGATTTTTTCGCCATTTAATTTCACAGCGCCGGCTTTAATCATCCGCGCCGCTTCCGAGGTGCTATCAGTTAACCCCGTCAATTTTAACAACTGAGTAATGCCGATTCTGCCATTTTCGGCGTTGACGGATAGTTCGGGCATATCGTCTGGCAACACGCCTTTTTGGAAACGGGCTTCGAATTCGGCCAGTGTTGCTACCGCAGCGCTTGGCGAATGGAAACGCGTCACCAGTTCTTGCGCTAAGCGCACTTTAATATCACGGGGATTGCGGCCAGCGTTCACTTCAGCGCGCCAGGTCGCCAGCTTAGCTAAGGATTCAGAAGACAATAATTCCAAATAACGCCACATCAAACTGTCCGAAATCGACATCAATTTACCAAACATTTCGGTCGGAGAATCGGTAATGCCAATGTAATTGCCTAGCGATTTGGACATTTTATTCACTCCGTCCAAGCCTTCCAGAAGCGGCATGGTCAAGACGCATTGCGGGGCTTGTCCGACATGTTTTTGCAACTCGCGTCCCATTAGTAAGTTAAATTTCTGATCCGTGCCGCCCAATTCAAGGTCGGCTTTTAGTGCCACCGAATCGTAACCTTGCACCAGCGGATAAATAAATTCATGGATGGCAATCGGTTGATTTCCCTTGTAACGTTTAGAAAAATCATCGCGCTCTAGCATTTGCGCCACGGTGTGCGTTGCTGCTAGTTTTATTAAATCCACCGCGCTAAATTGATTCATCCAGGTTGAGTTAAAGACTACTTCGGTGCGCGCCGGATCAAGCACTTTAAATACCTGGTCTTTATAACTTTGCGCATTGGCAAAAACTTGTTCACGGCTGAGGGCTGGACGAGTGGTGTTTTTGCCGGTGGGGTCGCCAATCATGCCGGTGAAATCGCCGATTAAAAATAAGGCGTGATGCCCCAAATCTTGCAATTGGCGCATTTTGTTGAGTAAAACGGTGTGACCTAAATGTAAATCCGGTGCGGTCGGGTCAAAGCCTGCTTTGATGCGCAACGGTCGGTTTTGCGCTAGTTTTTGCTTTAACTCGGATTCCAGTAGCAACTCGTCGCAGCCACGTTTAAAAACTTCAAGGGTAGATTGCTCGGTCATGATTAGAGATTTGCAAAGAATTGTAGAGTGCGGTTTTGTTTGAATTGTTTACGTTAGATTTTGATTGTTAAATTTAAAGTGATGTTTTCGGTGCGTGAAACGAAGGATGCACCTATCAATTTTTCACCATAGTGCCTTGATTTTAAAAGATTTTATGGTTTTTGAGCTACGTTGACACCCCGAAAAATACAGCCGGCATTATTTGTTTATATCATGCGATCGCCGCTTATCACCGAAAATCATCCGCTCATGGTTTGTTACATGCCGCCGATCTCGCGCTGGCTAAGAAGACAAATGAACTTGGAAAGGAAAGCCCTTTTCTGTTAAAGTATTGTTAAATTAAACCTTCTAAGTACGTCACACATTTAATCAGTTGTTTCGGGAGGACCGAATGTTACCGCAAAACGCTTTGCTACAGGCATACAAATTGAAATTACGCTGGTTTGTTACGTTGTCCGCGGTCCCGCTGCTAGGGGTGATTACCGCCTTCGGTATCATGCCGCAGTCCAGTACAAAAGCGCCGCTGCAAAAAACCGTGCTTGAAGATATTGCCTTGCCTGTTGCGCCCATTTCAACTGCGAGTACCGGCGTTTTTTGGCGAAATGATCAATTGCGCAGAGGCGATACCGTTGCCGAATTGCTAAATCGCCTAAACGTCAAAGATGCCAATGCCATCGACTATTTGTTAACTGATCCCGCCAGTCTTGCATTGCGTAAATTGCGCGTCGGCAAAGAAGTTCAATCAGAAATCGCCGCTGACGGTTCTTTGATCGCATTACGTTTTTTAAGTAATGATGACCAGCAAGTTGTGATTCAGCGTTCTGGTGACACGTACACAACAAAACGCTTGCCAGTGCAGTTAGAACAGCGTGTTTTAATTCGTACTGGCGAAATTAAAACGTCGCTCTACGCAGCGACCGATGCTGCTGGCTTAACAGATCCAGTTGCCAATCAAATGGCGGAAATTTTTGGTGGCGATGTGGACTTTCATCGCGACCTACGGCGTGGTGATCGCTTCACAGTCGTTTACGAAATGACTTACAGTAACGGTGAACCGGTGCGTTCCGGGCGGATTTTAGGCGCTGAATTTATCAATCAAGGTCACGTCTATCGCACCTTGTATTTTAAAACCAGTGCTACGAGCGGCGATTATTACACCCCAGAAGGTAAGAGTATGCGTAAAACTTTTTTGCGGTCACCGCTTGAATTTTCTCGTATTAGCTCCGGTTTTACCATGGCACGTTTTCATCCCGTGCTGAATAAGTGGCGGGCACACAAAGGAGTTGATTACGCAGCGCCGATTGGCACCAGCGTTAAAACAACTGCGTCTGGAACAGTTGCAACAGTGGGTAAACAAAATGGCTATGGCAATGTCATTATCATCAATCACCAAGGCGGTTACAGCACGGTTTACGGTCACTTATCCCGCTTCGCCAGCAATTTGCATCGTGGTCAACGGGTCAACCAGGGCGATGTGATTGGCTATGTCGGTATGACAGGTTTAGCAACTGGTCCGCACTTACATTACGAATTTAAAGTGAATGGCCAACAACACGATCCCTTACGCGTAGCCTTGCCCGATGCCACACCGATTAGCGACGCGCAAAAAACCGCTTTTGAAGACGCAACTCGCGAGCTGAATGATCGCTTAAGCATGTTGCGCACTGCCCGTTTAGCTAAATTAGACTAAGTAAACTTGCCCGACGACGATGATGTATATCGGCATCATGTCGGGAACTAGCTTAGACGGCATTGATGTTGCTCTTGTTGACTTTTCCTCCGCTTCACCCCAATTGCGCCACACCTACTTCCTTGCGTATCCAGACGCACTGAAATCGCAGTTGCTGAACTTGCATCAACCTGCCCTCGGCGAACTCAATCACAGCTGCCTGATAGCCAATACACTGGCCAACCTTTACGCGCAGGCAACACTCACGCTGCTCAAGCAGTGCAATATTTTTGCTTGGCAAATCAAAGCGATTGGCTGTCACGGCCAAACTATTCGGCATTGCCCCGAGCTTGGTTACACCGTGCAACTTGGCAATTCAGCACGCCTAGCAGAATTAACCCGCATCACGGTGGTCAGCGATTTTCGCAGTCGCGATATTGCAGCGGGTGGGCAAGGTGCGCCCTTAGTGCCCGCGTTCCATCATTATGTTTTACGCCACCCAAGCATTCATCGCGTCATTGTCAACATTGGTGGCATCAGCAATTTAACGCGGTTAAGCCCAAATTTTTCAACGCTTGGCTTTGATTGCGGCCCTGGTAATTTGCTCATGGATGCGTGGATACAGCTACATCAAGGGCGTGCATACGATCACGATGGCGCATGGGCAGCAAGTGGTCAGCTGATTCCAGATTTATATGCGCGGCTTTGCGCAGCGCAATTTTTTAGTTTGCCGCCGCCTAAAAGTACCGGCAGAGACCTGTTTAATTTGCATTGGCTGCAACAGCAACTCGTCGGCGACGAAAACCCTGCCGACGTCCAAGCCACCTTATCTGCGCTGACTGTTTTTGGAATTTCGGAATCGATACGCCATTATTGTCCCGAAGCAGAAGAAATTTACCTGTGCGGCGGCGGAGCGAAAAACATCAATATAATCAATAACTTAAAAAAATATCTGCCGTGTTGTCGGCTCGGGCTGACCGACGAATTAGGCATGGATGCGGATTGGATCGAGGCGATTGCTTTTGCTTGGTTAGCGCAACAAGCCTTGCTAGGCAAAACCGCCAATTTACCGGAAGCAACCGGGGCAAGTCACCCCTGCATTTTGGGCGCAATTTATCCAGCCTAAAGCGTTAAGTTAATCTTGCAATTAAAAATTAACGCATTCAATCCTAGTTTTTTTGCACATAAGCCAAGGCTTCGGTATGGCTGGGCATCAGTTCCAGCACCTTGCCATAGGCTGCTTTTGCCAACTCGGTATGCGCTTGCCAAGCTTCGGCGCGGGCAAGATACACCCAGATAGTGGCATCGCTGGGATAATGGGCGCTGAGCTCGGTGGCATGGCTCGCCAGGGTTTCCCATTGCTGCAATGCTTCTTCGCACACCATCATGCGTAGATGCGCGGTGTAATTCCAGTTGGAAAGGTCAATGATCTTGCGCGCTTCAACGGCGGCTTCTTGCCAGCGCAATTGAGCCATCAGCGGCAAAGTCAGTCCTAACCTTGCCTCGATGGATTTGGGATTGATCAACAAGACTTGTTGGTAATCGTCCAGCGCCTTGTTGTAATGTCCTTGCAAATAGCTCAACCAAGCACGGCGCATCAGCGCAATTTCATGGGTGGGCGATTGCTGCAAAACAATGGCCATTGCGCTGGCTGCGCCTGCATAATTACCACCGGCTTCTAAGGTGTAGCTTCGCTCCCAAACGGGGGCAGCACAGATACTTACACTGAACAGCAAGCCAACGCCGGCTAACAAGTAACGCTTTGTATTCATTGAATTTCTCCTCGCTATAAACCGAAAATTTACCACTGATTTTGCAGGCTTAAATACAGATAAGCGCCGCTATAAAGCACGTCTTTGCTTGGATTGGTGCTGCTTTTACCCGCATTGTATTGGTCGAGACCACTTTGCACATTGAGCTGATTTGACTTGTCCAGTTGCCATAGCAAAGCCAGCGAAACGCCGCCTTGTTGGATATCAGAAAAATTAGATAAATTGCTGCCATCCACCGCGTACAGACGTTTGCCGACTAAAGCGCCCAGTTGAATTTGGCTGGGCATACCCGTGTCAGGGACTAAAAAACGAATCCATTTAAAATCTAGCGCGTCGGTGTGCGATAGATTTTGCGCGCGATTATTGGTGCTGGCGCTGGCAATAGAATCGGTCGAAAAACGAATATCAAACAGGCGAAATTGCATCCAATCGCGCCCTTTATTCAGCGCAAACCCCAGTGTCGGCGTGGTTTGTAATACCGATAGACTGCTGTTGTCGGTTTTGCTTACGCCGCAGCGACTGCTGGCTAGACCGAGATCAAAATAAGTGGTTTTTTCAAAATTAAGGAACGAAATTTTAGGGGAGATCACGGTTACGTCGTTGGTTTCATTGCTCGAATCATCGTTAAAAGCAGCCAATAAATCAGTTTGAATCCGGAGTTCGCCGCCCCAGCCATCGGGGGTGAACTGGCGATGTCCTGACAAAAAAACATTAGTTTGGTTTAAGGTGTTCGGTGATGCGCCAGCAGCGGTTTTGAGCGTTAAAACCGCCTTGGCAACGCCCACTTGAATTCCGCCGCGCTCGAGATATTGCGCCGCTAAATCCACGCCGTAACTCATGACATTATCGCGTTTTTCTGAGCCGTTATACGTCACGAAAGTGAATTGCGGCAATGCGTTCAGCGTCCATTCATGTGGATTGGGAATGTTGACTAATTCGTTTTGTGCTTGCAATGGACTTGATAATATACTCAATATAATCAACAAGTTACGTAAAATAGCTTTCATTATTTTGCTCCAGTTAATTAACCGAGATTGACCCACAATTCAGTTTCTTCGAAGTAGGCAAAAGATTGATACAGGCGCAAATGGTTTGGCCAGCGATATTCCATCGCCCGTAATTGAGGGTTGTAAATCGCGGTGTACAGCGTGCCGAAACCTTGCGCGTAATTGTTGGAGAACAGTGGGCTATATTCAAACGCATTGACGAAAGATTCCACGCTGCTTAACGGGTCGTAAAGCTTGCTAATCAGACATTGCTGACGCTCGTAAGAATTTGAAAATAAAGCATAATTGGTGATTTCTAAATCACCTTGGTGATTCACCGCCAGCGGTTTGTAGGTCACGATTGGGGTGAAAAAAGGCGTGAGTTCTACCGTGCGCACTTGCCCGTAAGCGTCGAGCAATGTGACGTTATACGCCATGTGCGCCGGCACACGATTCAGCACGCTGACGGCTTCGTCCACGGTGCGACAAAACTCCAAAACGTAACGCAAAATAATCGGAATGCCGAATCCCTCGGTGATGCTTTCATGTCCGCCGAAAGCCAGCGATACCGATAAGCCATGTTCATTCATGCCGTCCAGTACGCCCCATAAACAATCCGTACTGGCAATGACATGCGTTTGATGCCAGTGCGTTTTCAGAATCCGCCCTTCGCAGAAATCCGGGGCGTAATCATAATTGCGCACCAGAATCGGCGCGTACCGTGTCCACACGGCTTGCGAACAGCCGCTGAGATAGGGTGCAGGGCAATAAAAGCTGAGTAATCGCGCATCCTGTTCGTCTGCTTGGGTAATGCGCAACAGGTGTTCCCACAGCGGAACCAGTTCTGGCATAAAGGATTGCAAAGCGTGGCGACATTCGTCTAGGCTAGGGCGTTTAATTTCCCCTTCGCTCGCAAACCATTTTCGATAGGCGGGCATTGCGGCCTGATAATGCGTTAGCCATTTTTCGCCAGGAAATGCTTCGTCAATCGCCTGAAAACGTTTTTGAATGAGGGCGCTCATGCGCTACGTCCACTTTTAACATTGGCCGGATTGTGGATTAATTCCACTTGCGAACGTTCCTCTTGCTGCAGTGGGCGGAACTGGAAACATGCTTGCAGCGCTTGTACCCAGCGTTCGCCAGCAGCATTCAGTCCGCCCTCGCTATGCCGAATCACGCAGTTGACAAACAAAATCGCCAAATCGCCACCGTGATAGGCATATTCGCCCGCCCGCATAATTCTCAATAAATACGCTTCATCGGCCGCGAGCGCGTCGCGGCGTTCATAACTGACATATTTCAATCGTAATGTGCCGTCGTTTTGCAGTTGATAAACGCCGGAAACCGGAGCTTGGGTAATGACGTGTAACTCATCGGGCAAGTATTTCAAAATGACTTGTGCCGCCACGCCAGTCGCACCTTTCGAAAGCTGAATTTGGTTGAATTCGTCCACGTCTAAAGTGAGTTCTACCGCCGGATCGTATTCTAATAAGTGGAATAAAAACAAAGGGATATGACTGGCACTGCAGTCGGATAAATTAGTCATCGCGCTGATGCCGGTGATGCGCGCATTCAGCTCGCCTAAGTACACCTCTTGTGTATCAAGGTCGATTAAATAGTCCAATTCAAAGTAGCCGCGATAACCACGCTGATACAACGCATCGCCCATTGCTTGAGATTTTTGCAGCACTTGGCGCCGTAGGTGAGCGTTAAACGCCGCGTCATACAATTCGTTGCCACACCAGCCCCCGGGGTAGGGCGTGAGTGAAGAAATGCCGATCAGCTCGGTCAAAAGTGGGCCAACAAATGTGCCCCAGCGCGTGGCGCAAGCTTCAATCGCCGTACCGGTACAGCGCACCCAGCGCATGATTTTCACCGTATCTTCTGCTTCGATTTTACTTGCTACTGCTTGATAGTCGTCTGCACTGGCGATGAAAAAAGTGGTTTTGCCAGAATCGCCAAACGCGGTTTGCACCACCCAGCGTTCGCCTAAATCGGCTTCTTGTGCCAAGCGTTGCAACTCGGCAAACGAAGAAACTTTTGCCAATACATTCGGCACGCTACGCACGCCGGCTTGATTGCCGATTTCGGTGGTGATGATTTTGCTGTCTATTTCACGCACCAATTGGTTGGGTGGCAAGATAATGTCCAGCTTTAGGGTCTGGCAAAGCGCTTCGAGCTGCGGATCAAAAAACAAAAATAGCGCGCGTCCTGCCGGTTGCTGCGCGGCAATACGCGCCCGAACGGCGGGTGAGTTTAATAAATAATAATTAATATCTTCAATAGAATCAAATACTTGCGATTTATCATCTGCGACGAGTAATACGTGCGGATGCGCGCCATCAAAACAATCAATTAAATTGATATTCAGCCAATTACGCACCCAAGTGTGCATCCCCATTAGATTGAAATTGCTCGCGCTGACAAAATAGGTCGGCGTGTTGAGGGTGGCAAAATAGCGCCGGATGTCGGCGAGTGAGCGTAGCGTGTGCTTCATCTTTAATTATCCAATCACAAAAATGTGGGCAGAAAACCCTTCGCTAAGCGTAGGGCGAACGGGGTGGCGGAAACCAGTTTCATTGCGCTTGCCTCAATAATTGCATTTGCTGGGCTAAATGCGCTTCGCTAAACACTTTAAAGCCGCGCTCAAAATGGAAGCCGTGAATTTCTTTGACTTTGATGTGCTGGAAGAAAATCAAAATTTCTGCGGTGATAATTTGCCCCGGCACAATCACCGGAAAGCCAGGCGGATAGGGCGTGACAAAGCTGGCAGAAACCCATTGTTGTCCTGCTTGGACGCGTTGCAAGCTGTCGGCGGACAGCGGGAGATATTCAACATTTTCGTCCTCAATGCCTTGGTAATGGGCGGTGCGCAGGTCGATCGCGGTGAATTCGCTGGCGGCGAAGGGTTGAAACGCGGGGTGATACAGGCGTTTTTCCGGTAGCGGAATTGACGGTTCCAGCATAGCGGCGGGGCGTTTACTGTGGCGTTCGCCGTGAAATTTAGCCGCCATTTCGTGTAGTACTTGCAGCAGATAATCAATCGTGGCTTGCGTTGCGCCAATGTTAATCAGAAATAAAACGGTGTGACGCGAGGTTTTATTGACCTGAATATCATAGCGATTCATGAGAAGTTGGCGGAATTGGCTGCCGTTAATGCCGCTGCCGCTGACCTTTAAGGTGATGCGCGTTGGATCGATGACGAAATCGGATTGCCCCCAAGCGCTACTTAATGCCGCCAAAACCGATTCTTCGGTTGGCGTGTGGCTTTTACGATAGGGCGATGGAATCATTTCTGCATCACCCAGAACTTCAAAATAGGGTTTCAGTAAGGTTGATTCGGCAATATGTTGCCGTAATTGCAGCGAAAGTAAAATAGTTTCGCGCACCTTATGAAATCCTTCTAACGCCGCTTGCCGCCGCGCAATATCCAGCGAAGCGATAATTTGATAGTTGGGCGAGGTAGAAGTGAAAATGCGGAAAGCGTCAATGAAACGTGCCTGATTAAATTGCGCGTCGGCAATGTGAATCATCGACGCTTGGCGAAAGGCGCTCAGTGTTTTGTGCGTAGATTGGGTGGCGTACACGCGCAATTTTACCAAGTCAGGATTCGGATACAACGGTTGTTGCCATTTTTCTGGATCAGGATTCGCCTCGAATTCTGCCGCCCAATGTCTATAAAACTCAATATAATCAATAGATTGCATTCTTTGTCGAATTTTATGCACCGCCGACATTGCGCTGCGACTTTGGTATAAAGGATGAAAATGCGCGAAGGCAAACCACGCTTCATCCCAATGGAAAATAACATCAGGCTTCAGCGCTAAAATTTCCATCATGAAATTTTCACTGTGATAAATCAGTCCGTCAAAAGTGGAATTGGTGAGGGTTATTTGCTTGAGTTTATGCAGTCGCCCCTGTTTTTTGAGGTCAAGTAGCACCGCTTTGATTTGTGCCAACGTGATACCACCATATAAGTCGTAATCAACCAGCGGATAGGTTTCAAGAAAAATCGGAAATGCGCCGCTCAACATCACGCCATAGGGAATGGATTTATGGCAATCGGCGGAAATCAACACAATATCGCCCGGTTGTAAATTGGCTTGGCAGACAATTTTGTTGGAAGTTGATGTGCCGTTGGTGACGAAATAACTGGCATCCGCGCCAAAGGTTTCGGCGGCTTTGAGATGGGCTTGTTTAATTGCGCCGGTCGGGTCGAGCAACGAATCCAGGCCACCTTGGGTGGATGAGGTTTCGGCTAGGAAAATATTGGCGCCATAAAAATCGAGCATATCGTGAATCCACGGCGAATCTTTTACCGAGGCGCCGCGTGATAAAGGCAGGGCGTGAAATACGCCTTTCGGCTGGCGGCTGTAGGCTTGTAAGGCATCAAAAAACGGCGTGAAAAACCGGTTGCGCATGCCATTTAAGACGGCGGTATGTAAATCTTGAAACGGATTTAGGTGAAACAACACGCGGTCAAAATGGCTGCGAATCGGCAAGGGCAGTTCGGCGGCGGTTTGTTCACTGATTAAATAATGATTCAACGACGGGCGCAGGTAGCGCAGGGTGCGGCACAAGTTTACTTCCACCGTGTCCCACGGATTGAGTGGCGGCGTGTTGGCGAGCAAACTTTTGCTGTAGTGGTTGAAGAGTACGCTGGAGCTAACCGTACTGGGAAGCAAGTGATTTAGGTAAATGCAGGCTTGCAAATCAGGATTGGCAAGGGCTGCGGTCAGCGCGTCTTCGGCACTGTTGACCAACACAATATCGTAAATAAATTCATCGTGCGTAGATTTGAAGGTCGCCAAATGCTGGCGATAAAGCATCTCGTAATCGTCAGGGTAGGGATGGGCAATGAGGACTTCAAAATAGGGTTTGGGCGGCGCAATGGCTTGGGCAGAAATTTGCCCGGCTTCGTGCAAAATCGGGCGATCCAGCTGTTCAAGATTGCTTAAAAACGGGCTGAAAGTTTGCTGCTGATAGCGATTATTGGTCAGCATAAACAGGCAGTTATTCACCAGCTGGGTAATCAGCACGAATTGCTCACGTTCCAAATAGTGCGCTAATTGCAACAATACGCCGCGTCCGGGATAAGTCCAAAAACGATCAATTTCGCGCAGGTTATCTAACGCGGCAGCGAAGTCGATAGCGTGAAACGGCACAGCATTTGCGACCTTGCGCAAGGTTTGCCACCGCGTGTCACGTTCTTGTTTTAAGTCGAGGCGGTTCATTCAAATTCCTTTTGGTTTGAAACGCAGGCGAATGGGCTCCGGCATTCACCTTTTTATCTTTAGGGGTTGGGTTTAAGAACACCAGAAACGGGCAAACTTTTCTTTGGTTAATTGACTAACCGAATGCCCGATCAATATTATTTGTAAGTTATTGATTATAATACATTTTTTGCAAGGAAGTTTTTTGCTTCTAAATGTCCTGGGTAGCGCGCTAGCACTTGGTTGTAAGCTTTAGCCGCTTCGTTTTTGCGACCTTGTCCTATTTTGGCGCGCGCTAAATAGACGAAGGCGCTGGCATCTGACGGATAATTGCTGACCAGTTTTTCGGCAAATTTTTCCATTTCAGTCCAGTTTTGCTGCGCTTCAAGTGCCACAGAAAGTCGCAACAAGGCTAGGTAATTATTGGGGGCGAGTCCTAAAACGTGCCGCGCCCGATTTTCTGCTTCACGCCAACGTTTCGCCGCTAAAAAGGGTAAAACAATGCCGAGTTTCGCATCCAGTGAGGCGGGATTGCGCTTGATGGCATATTCATATTCGCGAATCGAATCATCGTAGCGACCTAAGGAATAAAACAGCCAGCCACGACGCAACTGCTTTAATTCGCCATCGGCATCGGTTGCCGAAATCATTTCTAAAGCGCCAATGGCTTCAATATATTTGCCAGCGGTTTCATATTGATAGGAGGCTTGCCAAGCTGGATTTTCTGCCCATGCGGCGCAGCTTAACGTGGCAGATAAAATAAGGGTTGAAAAGCGTTTCATTAGTTTCTCCAAGGGTTATATGTCAGATATATCATAAACGAAATGGACTGCTTTTTTGACGCAAAGTGTTGTTACCAAGTAAGGCGGTTTCCCAAGCTGGCACGCCAATATCAGCACGTTGAAAGTGGCTAGTTGCTTGCAGGGTGAAGGTTTGCGTGCCGAGAGTTGCGCTAATCGAGGTGCAGCCGAGCTGCGGCAAAATCAGTGCTTCGGTCTGCACGCTGATGCCAGAAAGCGGTTGGCGATGCTGTGCGGTTTGCCGCCAACCTTGCGCTTCGTCATCCCATTCGCGTTGGTAGCGACTGCGTGCAAAAGTTGCCCAAGGCCAGGCGAGAGCCGCCAGGGTTTTTGCCAGCAAAGACGGGATGACGCTGGCAGGAATCGATTGATCTTGCCAGTGGTTGATTTGAAATGAGGCTGGGGTATAACCGCAAGCCAGTAGCCAACAATCCAAATACGGATCGGCTGCGCCCTCGCGTTCGTAAGCGGCAAAAACCGCCCAAGTGGAATCGGCAAAACACCGTCCACCCGCGCTGGAAATTAAGGTTAAGCGTCCTAGTTCGTCCACTTCGCAATGCAGTGACCAGTCGGCTTGCAGTGTTTCGTTGTGCGCCACGGTGTAGCGTAAGCCGCGCCCCGCGAGTAAATAAAATGGGCGCACTTCACCGACTAAGGCGGCGCAAAGGCTGGCGGATTCGGGCGGTACGATGGAAAGTTCGTAGCGCGGTGCTTGGTTCGCTTCGGTAATCAGCACGCTTGCCAGATGAAACGGCAAGGTCGGCGCACCCATTTCGTCGCTACTTTGTACGTGTAAATGAATGTGCGGTTGCGGCGAGCGCCCCGAGTTACCGCAATAGCCTAAAAAATCACCTGGTCTGAGCCATGCGCCGGGTACGACCGCAACTGTCGATGGTTTAAGGTGGGCGACCAAGGCAAATTTGCCGTCATACAGCCGAAGCAGTACGTAGTTTCCCCAATTGGCCGCCACGTTTACCGTGCCGGGCGTATTGTCTGGCACCTCATTTACCACGCGCCAGACTTGGCCGTAAGCCGGAGACAACACCGGTTGGTTGTAAGCGTAAAAATCGTCGAGCTGCGTGCCTTTTCTTGTGAAGCTTTTATTCTCTTTTAGAATAATAAAATCAAGGGCATAGCGATATTCGCCCCGGTGGGTGTATTCGCCGGAAAAACCTTGCGACACCACCCAATTACCATTAAAAGGCAGGGCTAAAGGTACGCTGCCCGGATTGCCGGTACGAGCCCGACTGATTTGCGTGCGTTGGTGGCTTCGCTCCGGAAAATCGGGCAGTAATAAATTGAATTGACTGACCAGTTTGCTGTTGCGAACCACGGCATACAACACAATCCAAGCTCCTAACACAAAGGGTGCAGAGAAAGGAACAAGGTGTGTCACGTCTAAAATTCGCCCAAGCGCGACGGATAACCACGCCGCGATGACTGCGGCGAGCGCGGCGAGTGCAGCGGTGAGAAAAGAAGGGGTGGCGAACAGTCCGCCGACTAAAATCGCTGCCAGCATGGCGTTGCTGTCCCACGCGCTACTGGCTAAATGTTCGGGCACAGCGCCGAGTAAATCTAACCAAAACCGCGCAGCGAAATAGCCAATCAGCGCAACCACTAAGTAGTAACGCGAAAAAACTAAAATAATGCAGAGTATAAAAAGTCCGACAAAGGCGTTGGGTATGAAATAAAGTGCGCCAAAAGCACTGAGAAAGTGATCAAATTCTGTGCCCAGTAAATCGGGAGGGGCGATGTAAGGATTAAAAGTGAGAGTGGAAAAACTGCCGCCAGCCGCCATGGTGAGCATGGCGACCAGTGCAAAGGGTAAGCTCAAAATCGGCAGTCTTACCAGCGACCAAGCTAATCGTCCTAAGACTACGGTGAGCCAGCCAGAAAAAATGCCGGTTAAAACAGATAGTGCAACAACACTGACGCCAATTGACCAAACGTGCGCGACGAATAAGCCACTGAGCAAACCGTTAAATACGCAAATTGGACGTTCTCCCGCATCTGCGCCGGCAATTTTCCCTGCGTACCAAGCGCAAATTGCCGCCAGCAACCCCATCAAGCCAGCGTAGGGAATCGGCAAGAAGGTCATTAACGCCAGCAGCACTCCGGCTTTCCAAGAAGGAACGAGCGCTACCCAAGCGTATCCGCGTGCCACTTCTTTAATGAGGGTGAATACGTGCTTGTGTAAATTATTTATCATAACTTATTGATTATAATGGTTATTTTGATCAGATTGAGTCGAGTGGCTACTGAATTCAGTTTCTGAAGAGTGAGCGCACTTTAAGTTAGCGGCAGGCGGTTTGGCAACTCAATTTGGGGGGTTCGTTAACGTTCAATGCGGCGCTTTCTGAAGGGCGCGCTAAAGATTAAATTGACTTTGCGATGCTGCGTGACGCACTAAAAATGATGCTTTATCCCTCCGGTTTAGGTTGCGTGCGCCTTGCCTCGCTTCGAAAATTGAATTTTTAGCGGTGCCCTTAAAATAAACATCACGCGTTTTGTTCCAAAACCGCTAAAAAAGCGTCTCCATATTTATTCAGCTTTGATTGACCGATACCACTCATTTTCGCCAACTCAGTCAGGGTTTGTGGCTTGTGATTTAACATTTCCAGCAAGGTGCTGTCATGGAAAATCACATAAGGCGGCACACCTTGTTCGCGTGCCAACTCCATGCGTTTAGCTTTTAGCGCTTGCCATAATGGATCTTCATTTGCGGCGGCGAAATCTTCCCGCAAGCGAGCGCCGCGCTCAGTTTTGCTGATTTTACGTTTAACTGGCGCACTATCCCGGCGCATCCAAATAGCTTGTTCACCACGTAATACCGCACGTGAACGTTCACTCAACTTCAAACCGCCGAACGCTTCCATATCAACATTGATTAACCCCGCAACGGCCAATTGACGAAAAACGCCACTCCATTGCGCTTGCGCCAATTCTTTACCAATGCCAAAGGTGCTCAATGCTTGATGGTTAAATTGCTGAATCTTCGGGGTGAGTTTGCCTAATAAAACATCAATTAAGTGTGCAACACCAAAGCGTTGCCCGGTACGATAAACACAAGATAAGGCCATTCGTGCGGGTTCCGTCGCATCCCATGTTTCAACTGGCGTTAAACAGTTATCACAGGTATTGCAGTTGCCGGGATAGTCTTCGCCAAAGTAGCGCAAGAGGGTTTGGTGTCGGCATTCAGTTGATTCGCAAAAACCTAGTAATGCGTCCAGCTTTTGTAATTCCACTCGCTTGCGTTCCTCTGGTGCATCGCCGGATAACAACATTTGCCGCATCGAAACGACATCGCCTAAACCATATGCCATCCAAGCATTGGCGGGCAATCCATCTCGTCCCGCACGTCCGGTTTCTTGATAATACCCTTCCATGCTTTTCGGCAAGTCGAGGTGGGCGACAAAACGCACATTCGGTTTATCAATGCCCATGCCAAAGGCGACGGTGGCGACCATCACAATTCCCTCTTCACGCAAAAAGCGCCGCTGATTCTGATTGCGCACAGCGGCATCTAAACCTGCGTGATACGGCAAGGCATCCCAACCTTGCTCGTTTAGCCACTCAGCTGTTTCTTCGACTTTTTTGCGTGATAAACAATAGACGATGCCCGCGTCGTTGGCATGTTCGGCTTGTAGAAAGCTGAGCAATTGTTGCCGCGCATTATTTTTTTGGGTGACACGGTAGTAAATATTAGGGCGGTCAAAACTGGAAACGAATTGCTGCGCTTGGTCTAATGTCAGTCGTTCAATGATTTCGCGACGGGTTGGGGCATCGGCAGTGGCGGTCAGGGCAATACGCGGCACATTGGGGAAACGCTCATGCAATACCGTGAGCGCACGATATTCAGGACGGAAATCATGTCCCCATTGCGAAACGCAGTGCGCTTCGTCAATCGCAAATAATCCAATATAATCAGATACTTGCAATTTATGCAATAAGGCCAAAAAACTTTCCGTCATCAATCTTTCAGGGGCGACGTAGAGTAACTTTAATTCTCCGGCGAGCAATTGTTGCGACACCGCCCGCGCTGCTTGCGCACTTAAACTTGAATTTAAAAATGCCGCCGAAACGCCCAATTGATTCAGCGCATCCACTTGGTCTTGCATCAACGCGATGAGCGGTGACACCACAATGCCCACACCTTGACGCACCAGGGCAGGAATTTGATAGCACAGCGATTTTCCACCCCCGGTCGGCATTAAAACGAGCGCATCCCCGCCTTGAATAACGCAATCGACAATCGCCTGTTGCTCGCCCCGAAAAGTGCTGTAACCAAAAACATCGCGCAAAACTGTTTGTGCGGTTGTAGCAGGATTGGTTTCAGTTGAGGGGGGTGAAGGAAACATAGCGTGGGGCAATTGGGCTAAAAATGTGTCGGGGCATTTTACCCTTGCAATTAAGAACTTGCCGGATCAATACTTTTTTCAGGGCAAATTTGCGCTCGAAAAAAGCGGGGTGGCTCAGCGTAGCGCATCCACCAACATGTCCTTTGAAAACAGGTGGATACGCTGCGCTTAGTCATCCATGGACGCCCACTATTTGCTCAGATTTCAATCAATAATATTGCGAGTAGGTAAAGATTGCAGCCTTCCATCGGGACTGTGTGTGCCGCGAATTGCTGCTGTCCTTGATGGAATAGGCTGAGTCGTTCCTCTGTTACCCTAGCGCACTTAATGTGCTGTGGATAGCGGGGTGACCGACTCACGGTCTGACCCGTCTCGCCATCATGTCATGATTGCCTATGCAATCGGTGGACGATTTTCGCCTTAAACGCGTTTTCAATCCGTATCGTTCCGATACGCGCCTATGAGGGTGTAAGAAATTATGCGCAATCTGATTAGCAAGAGCGGCATGTGATGTTTATGGATACCGCCGGAACGCTATATTGGCAAGGAATGTTTGAGCGAATGCAGTAGCGTTTGGCCGGTGTGTCCTTGGCTGTTATCACCCAATTAGTGGTTATTTTCGCGCGTGCTAATTTTGGTTCACCTTAACTAAAGGAAGGCCCAAATGATGTTACTGTTAAACACTTACCTACTTGTTGCATTGCTGTGATCATCCGAGATCAGGAGCTGGATGCCGCGCAAACCGCCAGCAACGAAACAACCTATGATTTTCCTGATAAGATGCTTGCCGATTAGGGTTTTTGGTGGGTTTTCGCAGCTGCTCGCAATGGCTCGCAGGCGCTGGGAGGACTTAAATTGACACGGGGTTACACCCCACCACCCATCGTAGCCTTGAATCGTAGCCTCTAAAAGACCCGTTAATCGGGACTTTTTATTTAATGTTTCAACTTTGAATGAACACTCAAGCCTCCCCTAAACCCTATTCTGAACGTGCGTTGTTATTTACCTTGGCGGGCATTCAATTTAGCCACGTGCTGGACTTCATGATTATGATGCCGCTCGGGCCAATGTTAATGCGTGAACTGGCAATAAGTACGCATGAATTTGGTTTGCTGGTTGCCTCATATAGTTTTAGCGCGGCTTTATCAGGGTTGCTGGCGGCAGTTTTCATCGATAGGTTTGACCGTAAGTATTTGATTATATTCATATTTATATTATTTGGGCTGTCAACTTTGGCCTGCGGCTTAGCGCCGGGTTATCTCACTTTGTTGATTGCGCGCGGTTTGGCGGGGGCATTTGGTGGCATTTTAGGGGCGCTGGTACAAACCATTGTCGGCGATGCGATTCCGTTTGCTAGACGCGCAAAAGCCAGTGGCACGGTGGCGGCGGCCTTTGCGTTTTCAACGGTGGCGGGCGTGCCTTTATCGCTGTGGTTGGCAACCCATTTTCAGTGGCGCGCGCCGTTTATTTTTATCGTTATGCTGGTGAGCGTCTTTATTCTGATTAGCTGGCGCGTGTTACCGCCATTGCGCCATCATTTAAGCCAAGAAAAATTGGCGCATCCTTTTTCTGCGTTATTTGCGGTGTTGCGTGACGTGAATCATTGGCGCGCCATGGCGTTGTCCGCCATGATTATTTTTTCAGGCTTTACGGTCATTCCTTACATTACGGTATATGCAGTGAATAACATTGCCATTTCAGAGCAGGATATTGCATACATTTATTTAGCGGGTGGAGCAGCGACTCTGTTTACCGCACGTTTAATTGGGCAGTGGGCGGATGCGGCCGGCAAAGTCAAAGTGTATCGTCTAGTCGCGATGGCGGCGATGGTGCCGTTACTTGCCGTCACGCAAATTCAAAGCGCGTCGCTGGCGGGATGGTTGGTGTGCACCACTCTGTTTTTTATCTTGGTTTCTGGGCGCTTTGTTCCTGCCATGGCGATTATCACGTCGGCCGCACAACCGTCGTTACGTGGCACGTTTATGTCGCTCAACGCAACAGTGCAATCGTTGGCGATGGGCTTAGCGGCTACCTTGAGTGGTTTTATGATCACCCAGCAAAGCACGGGCGTTATCACGGGATATCAGCAGGTTGGTTACATCTCGATTGCAGCTAATTTGCTCGGTATTTGGTTCGTGTCACGCGTCAAAATGCACGACGCTCATCCTAATTTGCCGGATGTTGCGCCCAAGTAAATGCTGTCTTTGGTCGCAAAACAGTCAATTTCCCATGCTAGAATGCGCCCCTTTCAATTTCGACCGGAGATTTACAGATGATTTCATTCAGCAATATGTTGATTAGTAACGCTTACGCAGACGGTGCCGCACCTGCTGCCGGTGGTGGCGTGATGGATTTTTTACCGCTAGTCGCATTATTGGCGGTGTTTTATTTTTTAGTATTACGTCCGCAGCAAAAGCGCAATAAAGAAACTAAGTTAATGTTGGAAGCGTTGCAAAAAGGCGATGAAGTGGTGACCGTTGGCGGTGCTTTAGGACGTGTGATCAAAGTGGCTGATGCGTATGTTTCAGTCGAAATTGCTGAAGGCGTGATTATTCAAGTGCAAAAAGCCTCGATTCAAACCACCTTGCCTAAAGGCACGATTAAGTCTATCTAACCTATTGTTTTTATTGGGATTTTGTAATGAATCGTTATCCGCTTTGGAAAAATATTTTAATCGCTATTATTATTGTTCTAGGGCTAATTTATGCCCTGCCGAATTTGTATGGTGAGGCGCCTGCGGTGCAAGTATTGCCTTTGCGCGCCAATTTAAAAGCGGATACCGCCTTGCTAAAACGCGTTGAACAAGCATTGCAAGCTGCCCAGTTACACCCTGAAGCGCTGTCCTTGGATCTAACCAGCGTCAAAGCTCGTTTTGCCGATACGGACAGCCAACTAAAAGCCAAAGATGTGCTGCATCTTGCTTTGGGCGAAGAGTACGTCGTTGCCCTAAATTTGGTGGCGCGTTCACCGCAATGGCTGGCTAATTTGAATGCCTTGCCAATGTATTTGGGTTTGGATTTGCGTGGCGGGGTGCATTTTTTACTACAGGTGGACATGAAAGGCGCGCTGGATAAGGCTTTGGAATCGGCTTCCAGTGATATTCGCAGCACCTTGCGTGAACAACGCATTGAGTATTCCGGAGTCAATCGAGAAAACAATTCGGTGCTGGTTAAGTTTAGAGATGCCGCCAATCGCAGCAAAGGTGAGGCCGATTTAACGCAACGATTTACTGGCATGGCGTTTTCACCGCGCGAAGAAGGCAGCGATTTTTTCTTGGTAGTTAATCTCAAACCAGCTGAGCAAACGCGCATTCAAGAAACGGCGGTTCAGCAAAATTTAATTACCCTACGCAATCGGGTCAACGAATTAGGGGTGGCCGAACCAGTGATTCAGCAGCAAGGGGTTGATCGTATCGTTGTGCAATTGCCCGGCGTACAAGATACCGCGCGCGCAAAGGATATTTTAGGTCGAACCGCCACCTTAGAAGTGCGCTTAGTCGATGACGAACATCAACTTAGCGTCGGTGCTATTGCTCCTTTTGGTACCGAACTGTTTAAGGATCGAGACGGCGGCTATTTATTAACTAAGAAGAGCGTGCTGCTGACCGGTGAGCGAATCAATGATGCGCAACCTGGCTTTGATAGTCGCAATAACGAACCCGCCGTGCATCTCAATTTGGATGCCGTCGGCGCCCGAAAATTTAAAGAAGCAACCCGCGAAAATGTCGGCAAACGGATGGCGATCATTCTGTTTGAAAAAGGCAAAGGTGAAGTCATTACCGCTCCGGTCATTCGCGAAGAAATCGGCGGTGGTCGCGTGCAAATTAGCGGCAAGATGACAACGGAAGAAGCCGCCGACACCGCCTTGCTGTTGCGCGCAGGCGCACTTGCAGCGCCGATGGAAATCGTTGAAGAACGCACGGTTGGTCCTAGTTTGGGCGCAGATAATATCAAACGCGGTTTCGATTCCACCAAAATTGGTTTTGTCGCCATTTCTATTTTTATGATTGTCTATTACCTTGTTTTTGGCGGGGTATCGGTGTTTGCCTTGGCAGTCAATCTTCTGTTGTTGGTGGCGCTGTTATCGATGTTGCAAGCTACCTTGACCTTGCCGGGCATGGCCGGCATTGCGCTCACACTGGGGATGGCAATCGATTCTAACGTCTTAATTAATGAACGTATTCGTGAAGAATTGCGCAATGGTGTGCCCCCGCAGACCGCCATTCATGCCGGTTATCAGAATGCCTTTGCGACAATTTTAGACTCCAACATCACTACTTTGATTGCCGGTGTTGCCTTGTTTATGTTTGGTTCTGGGCCGATTCGAGGTTTTGCGGTGGTGTTGTGTCTGGGAATTTTGACCTCAATGTTTAGTTCGGTTCTGGTTTCTCGCGCCGTCGTTAATCAAATTTACGGCTACAAAGCCCGTTTGAACAAAGTCGCAATCGGGTAAAAACCCCATTATTTATTAGGATAAAGCAGCAATGGAATTTTTTAGAATTAAAAAAGATGTGCCATTTATGAATTATGGCCGCTATACCACCAGCATTTCCTTGGTGACCTTTATTTTTGCTGTCATCTTTCTGGTCGGCAAAGGACTCAATTTTGGTGTCGATTTTACCGGTGGCACCGTGATTGAAGTGCATTACACGCAGGCAGCTGATCTAACTAAAGTTCGTGAAAAGTTAGGTGAAATCAAATTGAGTGATGCGCTGGTGCAAAATTTTGGATCAAGTAAGGACGTGTTGATTCAAGTGCCCTTAAAGCAAAACAAAGCAGGTGCAAATTTATCAGAACAGGTGTTCGCTGCCTTGCGCCAGCAAAACGCAGACGTGCAATTGCGTCGTGTCGAGTTTGTCGGACCGCAAGTTGGCAAAGACTTGGTAGAAAATGGCGCAATGGCTTTGTTATTGGTTAGTTTTGGTATTGTTGGCTATTTGTGGATTCGGTTTGAGTGGAAATTTGGTCTCGCTGCGCTCATTGCCAATTTACATGACGTGGTAATTATTCTTGGTTTTTTTGCTTTTTTTCAATGGGAGTTTTCCTTGTCGGTCTTGGCGGCCGTATTGGCAGTATTGGGTTACTCGGTCAATGAATCGGTGGTGGTCTTTGATCGGATACGTGAAAATTTCCGTAAAATGCGCCAGGCAAGTGTGGCAGAAATTATTGATAATGCCATTACCCGCACTATGTCGCGCACCATTATTACCCATGGCAGCACCCAAATGATGGTCACCGCCATGTTGTTTTTAGGCGGCGAAACCTTGCATTACTTTGCGTTGGCGCTGACGATTGGTATTTTATTTAGTATTTATTCGTCCGTGTTGGTGGCAAGCCCACTGCTGATGATGTTTGGGGTTTCGCGGGAAGATTTTATCAAACCTCAAAAATCAGAATCAGAAGAAGTTTTACCTTAGGAATGACTTGAATCAAAAATCCGCCAATAATTTAATGTGTAACGGTTTTCATCAGACGCCATAGTGAAGTGACTTCGGCCGAGCGCGCCGTGTGTAAAGGGTCGGTTTCATCACTTGTTCGGCGATGCGTCGGTCGCACATCTCTTTTTTCGACACAGTTTAAACCGGCCTCGCTAATCCAATCCAGTAATTGGTCTCGGCTACGCAAGCCTAAATGTTCCGCCAAATCCGACAAAATCAGCCAGCCTTCACCCTGTGGCAATAAATGCGCCGCTAAACCGTGTAAAAAGCCTCGTAACATTTTGCTCTCAAAGTCATAAATTGCCTGATCTAAGGCCGAACTTGGCCGACCCGGCAGCCACGGTGGGTTGCACACAATCAAAGCGACTTGTCCATTCGGAAATAAATCAGCCCTCAGAACGGTCACTTGCGCTGCCAGCCCTAGTCGACTGAGATTGTCTTGCGCGCACAACACAGCCCGTGTATCCACATCGGTTGCAATTACGTGCTGAATACCGCGTTGTGCCAGCACTGCCGACAGTACTCCCGTTCCTGTGCCAATATCAAAAGCAAGTGAAGATAGCGTGAGCGCTTCTGGCAAAGGGGTTTGCGCAACCAAAGGGATATATTCATTGCGAATGGGGGCAAATACGCCGTAATGAGGATGAATCCGCGCGCCTAAATCCGGCACTTCCACGCCATTTTTTCGCCACTCATAAGCGCCAATTATGCCTTGTAACTCGCGCAATGAGGTGACGTAAGCCTCGATTCCATTCCCATAAACAGCTTCACAAGCGGCCTGTACATTGGGCGCACGACGAAGAGGAATTTGATGATTCGCTGCAATCGGAATCAGTAAACTACCTAGAATTTGGGCACGCTGCGCTTGTGCAAGACGATAAAGATGAAATTTTTCACGGGGCGTTGCGGCCATTTTTTTGACCTGCTTCGGTCGTTCAGCTACGCGCCGCGCCAGTGCTTGCAACAGTTGGCGCGCATTTTGAAAATCACCACGCCACAACAAAGCCGTTCCTGAACACGCTAAACGATACGCCTTGTCGGCCGTCAAGTGATCGTCAACCACTAACACGCGTTTTGGGGGCGGTGAATTGGTTTCAGAACGCCAAAATGCGGAATATTCGACATCACATTCTTGCCAACGCAAGCGATTCTCAGTACTCATATAGTCCTTAAAGCCAAATTCGGTGCGGCAAAAGTGAGCTAAGTAATTATTGCTTTAGTCCATTCGTGGTGCGCACGCCGACAAGATTAAAGCGGACGGTTGATTTATGCAGCGCTTCCTTAGCGTCCTTGTTCGCGTTTAAGTTGCTGATAGCGCAATTTTGCTTCATGGTCAGAACGCGCTGCGTTAATTTCGCGCATGATAGCGGGTAAATCGGCTTGTTTTTCCGGAGCTGCAAAATCGCCGGTTAACGCAGTATCAGGTTGTAAATCACCGCGTTGGAAGTGCGCCCAAATTTCCGCCGCATAGCGTGTCTCATTGAGTTCAGGGGAAAATTGCCCAAAATATAAACCCAAATTATTGATATCGCGCTCAAACATTCGTTGGGCATTGTTATTGGCGGCAGCGTCCACCGCCTGCGGCAAGTCAATAATCACTGGACCCTTCGCATCGACCAGGATATTAAATTCGGATAAATCCCCATGCACAATACCGGCGCACAACATTCTGACTGTTTGTCGAATCAATTCGGCGTGAAAAGCCCGAGCTTGCGGCGCGCTTAGCAGCAAATCCGCCAATCTTGGCGCAGGTTGACCGCCTTCATCGCTAACGAATTCCATTAGCAGTACGCCATCAAAGAAGCCAAATGGTTGCGGCACACGAACACCCACCGCCGCTAATTGATACAGCGCATTGGCTTCTGCCTGTTGCCAAGCCGCCTCTTGTTCTTGCCGCCCGTACCGCGAACCTTTTTCCATCGCCCGCGCTTGGCGACTATTTTTCACGCGCCGACCTTCGGTGTAATGCACCGCTTGATGAAAGCCACGTTGATTGGCTTCCTTGTAGATTTTGGCGCAGCGAAGCACCTCGCCGCAGCGCACCACATACACAGAAGCTTCTTTGCCACTTTTCAGTTGACGTAAAACCTCATCGACTAAGCCTTCTGCGATCAGCGGAATAATTCGTTTTGGAGGCTTCATTTGTTCAATATAATCATATAGTTACAGTAAATAAGAATTTACCAGTTATAAGCTCGTCCGATAGCGACTAGCGCCAGCGTCAAGATTCCCAAAATCAAATTGAGCAAAAGCGTGCGGCGCACCGAGCTTAAACGTGCTTCGGCTTGCAGCCAGTTGTGGCTCTTTACCGCCAACGAAAAATGAACATAAGGTGAAAAAAATAAATAGCAGAACAACGCGAACATTAGGCTGCCGAGTAACAGCATGAGTTGCACATAATGCGCGGCATTCGCCAATCCTCCGCTTCGATAAATCATAAATAAGCCACTGACTAGCAACAGAAAATTCGCGCCCCACACCCAATTAAAAAAGTGCAAAAAAACCAGTTCCCATAATTTTAAATGCCAAGAAACGGCGAGAGTTTGCGCGGTACTTTTACGTAACACCATGAAAGCAATGAACATAAAGCCTAGCCAGACGATGACAGCCAACAAGTGAATTAGCTTAAATAAGGCCATGCGCTGCGGTTTTATCTAAAACTTTACGTACCGGCCCGAAGCTGCGGCGATGCTCTATCGATACGCCAAATTGGGCTAAGGCAGCCAAATGTGCGCGAGTTGGATACCCTTTGTGGCGATCAAAACCGTATTGCGGCAGACGCTGGTGCATTTCAAGCAGGGCGGCATCGCGCGCTGTTTTAGCCAAAATAGATGCGGCTGAAATGCATGGTTCGCTATTGTCGCCTCTGACAATGGCGCGACTGGGCAAGCCGGTTTTAGGGCAAAACAGTCCATCCACTAACACTTCATCCGGCGTTAAAGTTAAGGCAAGCACGGCGCGGCGCATCGCCAATAAACTGGCACGTAAAATATTCAGTTGATCAATTTCGGCCACAGAAGCCGTTGCAATCGCCCATGCGCTGGCGGATTGACGAATTTCTAAGGCTAAAGAATTGCGTTTTTTTTCACTGAGTTTTTTTGAGTCAGCGAGCCCGACAATCGGGTGCGCGGGGTTGAGGATCACCGCCGCCGCGTAGACTTCGCCCGCCAAAGGGCCTCTGCCTGCTTCATCTACGCCACAGATCAGTTGCATTCGGTTCATATTCAGCGACTGAGATAGGGCAAAATTGCTTGTGCAGCTTTTTGCGCAGTATTTTGTTTCAGCTGGTGATGCAGGTCTAAAAAAAGGCTTTCAAGTTCGGCAATTGCGCTTTTGTCTGAGACCAAATTTAACAAAGCTTGGCATAAATTTTCTGGCGTCGCCTGATCTTGCAAAATTTCCGGTACCACAAATTTCCCCGCTAAAACGTTTGGCAAACCAACATAGGGTAAATACGCTTTACGCTTGCTAAGCCAGTAAGTCAGGGCGTGCATTTTGTAGGTAATTACCATCGGACGTTTCAGTAAGGCGGCTTCTAAACTAGCCGTGCCTGAGGCAACTAACACGCCGTCAGCGGCTATCATCGCGTCATGTGCGTGACCAAATAGCAGGGTAATCGGCAATGCTCTAGCTTCTAATTTCCACACAGCCTCTTCAAAAATGATTCGGGTTTCGCGACTCGCTAGGGGCACGAGAAATTGAGCATTCGGCAGCTTCTCAAGAATTTTTTGTGCTGTTCGAATATAGGTTTCGGCAAGATAGCGCACTTCGCTTTGCCGGCTGCCCGGTAAAAAAGCAAACACCTTGGCGGTTTTGGGAAGGCGCATTTGCTCGCGCATTAACTCGCGATTAGGGTGTTCTGGTAAAACATCGGCCAAGGGATGACCGACATAACTGACTGGGATGCCAGCTTGTTCATACAACGTTTTTTCAAATGGGAATAGAGTCAGAATGCGCGAAACGGCTTTTTTGATGGTGCGGATGCGCTCGCCTCGCCATGCCCAAATTGAAGGGCTAACGTAATGAATAGTGGGTATGCCGTGATGTTTCAGCGCCAATTCCAGTCCAAGATTAAAATCGGGCGCGTCGATGCCAATAAATAAATCCGGTGGCTGCTTGAGCAAGGAGCTGCGAAATTGAGTGCGAATACCGACAATTTCGCGGTAGTGTTTTAACGCATCAAGATAGCCAAACACGGCTAGCTTTTCCATTGGGAATAACACTTCCATGCCCGCCGATTGCATTTTTGCCCCGCCAATACCAATCACGCTTAGGGCGGGGTAGGCTTGCTTTAACGCGGTAATTAAGTGACTGCCGAGTAAGTCGCCTGACGCTTCTCCGGCGACCATGGCAATGGTTTTTACAGGTTGAGTCATACGCAATTAACGAACGATACCGCGCGTTGCATTATTCAAGAAAATCAACAGGTTATGGATGTCCTGATCCGCCTCTGCTACGCTGCCTAACAGATTTTCAATCTCCTGTTTTGCGCTCTCAAAGCTGCTGCCGGAACGATAAAGTGTCTTGTAAAGTTGTTTGATCATATCCACACGAGCAGGAGAAAATCCAGCACGGCGCGGTCCTTCTTGATGCGGGCCTTTGACTTCTGCGGGGTTGCCTACTGCGGTGACAAACGGCGGTAAATCTTGCGATAAGCGGGTTTGAAAGCCGAGCATGGCAAAGTCGCCAATTCGTACAAACTGATGAATACCGCTCATTCCGCCAATTAGCGTATGGTTTCCGACGTGCACGTGACCGGCAAACTGCACTCCGTTTGCAATTACGTTGTGGTCACCAATATGGCAATCATGCGCAACGTGTATATACGCCATGATCCAATTATGGCTGCCAATCGAAGTGATTCCGCCGTCTTGTACCGTGCCTATGTTCAGCGTGCAACTTTCACGAATGGTGTTGTGATCGCCAATGATTAACTGTGTCGGTTCGCCTTGATATTTTTTATCTTGCGGAATTTCACCAATCGAACTGAATTGAAAAAAACGATTGTCGCGACCAATAGTGGTGTGCCCGTCGATAATAACGTGCGGACCAATGATGGTGCCCGCACCAATGGCTACGTGTTCGCCAATTATTGAATAAGCACCAACACTCACATCGTCAGCGAGTTTGGCATTCGGATGAATGATTGCACTCGGATGACGCATTATTTATCTCGCATGGTGCACATAATGTCAGCCTCAGCGGCAACTTGGTTATCGACCTTGGCGACGCCGCTAAATTTCCATAAGCCACGCTTATTAAATAAAGGTTTAACCGTTAAAATGAGTTGGTCTCCTGGCACAACTGGGCGCTTAAAACGTGCATTATCGATGCCGACAAAATAGTAAACCTTGCTGTTATCGGCTTTGCCTGCGCCGCCTGTGAAGGACAAAATAGCTGCCGCTTGCGCCAGCGCTTCAATCAGCAAAACACCAGGCATGACCGGATGATGTGGATAATGACCCGGGAAAAAGGGTTCGTTGATGCTGACATTTTTCAGCGCCACAATTTCTTCACCGGGGGTAATTGACAGCACGCGATCAATCAGTAAGAAAGGATAGCGATGCGGCAGGTGATTTAAAATTTCGTTAATATCCATTTGAATCGGCATTTTATTTTCCTTTTAGGTCTGCAAGCTCAATTTCTAGTTTTTTAATTCGTTTCACTATCTCGTCCAAATGCCGTAAATGCACGCCATTTTTGAGCCAGTCTTCTTTTTCGCTGAAGGGGTAAATTCCACTGTAAGTACCTGATTTATTTATAGATTTTCCAATTAGGGTAAAGGAGGAAATTTCGACGCCATCGGCAATGGTCAAGTGTCCTAAAATACCGGCACTGCCACCGATGCGACAATATTGACCAATGCTGCTACTGCCAGCGATGCCCACGCAACCCGCAATCGCCGTATGTGCGCCAATTTTTACGTTGTGCGCAATTTGGATTTGATTATCCATTTTTACGCCATCGCCAATCACTGTATCGTCTAACGCGCCGCGATCAATCGTGGTATTCGCCCCAATTTCGACGTGATTACCAATCACCACCCGACCAATTTGCGGAATTTTTAACCACGCACCGGCTTCCATGGCGATACCGAAACCGTCTGCGCCAATGACCGCGCCAGAATGCACAATATTGTCTTCTCCCAACACGCATTGTTGATAAATAACCACGCGCGGATACAGTCTGGTGTTAGCGCCAATCACGGTTTCATCGCCAATGCTACAGCCCGGCATAATCACGCATCCGGCGCCAATCTGTACTTTTGCGCCGATGCTTACGTGTGCGCCTATGTGCGCGCTCGGGTCAATTTGTGTGCCTTCACCTAGGGTTGCGCTAGCATGGATGCCGGCGCGGAAGGCGGGCAAGGGATTTAAGAAAGCTGATAATTTTGCAAAATAAGAATACGGATTGGCACAAATAATGCGAGGCATGGCAGTTGCGTCCGCGTCTTTTTCAGCCAAAATGACTGCCGCCGCCGCCGTGGTTTCGAGTTGTTGGCGATATTTTGAATTGGCTAAAAAAGCGATTTGTTGGTCAGTTGCATGACTTAAGGTGCCGATTTGCTTGATGCGTGTCGCTGGATCACCCGCGATTGTTCCGCCAAAAAGCGCGACAATTTCGCTTAAGGAGTAGCCGATGAGGTTCATTGTGTTGTCCTTTTAAACTTGAAACAGGCTTATTGATTCGCTATTCAGCGTTGACCTTTTTGCAACCTGATTTTTCTGTTGCTGGAACATCCTTCAATTGGATCAGGGTAAATGGTCGTGTTCCTTTAAGGATTTCCATTGGCTAAATAGTCTAAAACACGATCGGTAATATCAATTTGCGGCGTGCGATACACCGCTTCTTGCAAAATTAAATCAAACTTTTCGCGCTGGGCAATGGCTTGAATGGCTTTATCGGCTTTGCCTAACACCAAGGCGAGCTCTTCGTTCTTACGCAAATTTAAATCTTCGCGGAATTCTCTTTGTAGTCGTTGTAAGTTGACATTGAGATTGGCGAGTTCACGTTCTTTGCCGCGATGTTCGGAGTCAATTCTTGCGTTGCCTGATTTTTCCAATTCCGATTGCAACTCTCTGACTTGTTTAATCAGTTGTTTAATCGCTTGATCGCGCGCGGCAAATTCTTGCTCGATTTTTTTTTCTGCTTGGGTCGCCGGCACAGATTCACGCAAAATGCGTTCGGTATCGACTACGCCGATTCTGATATCGGCGGCAGTGGCTTGGCTTAAACTTAACGCCAGCAACAAGCCGGTAGTAAATAATTTTTTCATATGTAACTCCATGATTTTAAACGGTTTTTTCTATTTTAAAAGAACGTTCCTAAGGTAAATTGGAAACGTTGAACTTTATCTTGGCTTTGTAAAAAAAGCGGTGTGCCGTAGCTTAATTTGAGTGGTCCAACCGGTGAGAACCAAGTGACTGCCATGCCGGTGGAGTAGCGCATCCCTAAGCTAGCGGGCGATTGTGTTTCATCACCCGCGAGCACTCCGCCATCTAAAAATACGCTGAGCCGCACCGATTTTTCTTTGCTAAAACCGGGCATTGGGAACAGCAGTTCAGCATTGCCGATGAAGCGCTGATTGCCACCGATCGAATAACTGTTGCTATCGCGCGGCCCCAGCGAACTTGGCTCATAGGCGCGAACCGTGCCGACACCGCCTGCGTAAAGGTTTTTGAAAAACGGAAGCGTTTGATTGTTGTAGCCGTTTGCGTAGGCAATCTCAGTATTTAAATAGAAAGTCAGGTCGCGACTAATCGGTGTAAACCATTGATTTTGAAGTGTAATCTTATAATAGTTTTGGCTGGATTGCGGCGCGCTGGCTTCAAAAAACGCCCGTTGAATACTGCCTTCGGTGGTGTAAATGGCACTATCTCGATTGTCACGGCTCCAACCCACTGTGCCTAAATAATTTTGGGTTGTTTCGCCATAAGTAGCGATGTAGTCAGTAAAACGTTGCGGGCTGTAGTCGGTCAGACCAATGGTTGTTTGTTCAATAGAACTGCCGTAGTGAATCAATTGATCTTCGCTAAGCGGAACGGCAAAGCGCACGCCGCCACCGATATTTTTAGAAGTGTATTGGCTGATGGTGCTTAAGGAATTGGAAGTGCGGTTAAACAAATCAAAGCCACGGCTAACGCCATCATCAGTCCAGTAAGGGTCGGTGAACGAAATCGAATAGATTCTATTGACGGAACTGGTATTGATTTGGGTGGAAAGGGAATTACCCGAACCAAATAAATTGCTTTGGCTGACGCCAGCCATCAGCGTCAGGCCTTCCATGCTGCTGATGCCGGCACCGATAGATAGATTTCCAGTCGATTTTTCTTCTACCGTGATATTTAAATCTATTTGATCTTTGGTGCCAGGTACCGGCGCGGTTTCGATATTCACCGAGCTAAAGATGCCCAGTCGGTCAACGCGTTGCTTCGATTTTTTAATTTTCTCAGTGGCAAACCAACCGCTTTCCATTTGCCGAAACTCGCGACGAATCACCTCATCGCGGGTTTTTGTGTTGCCAAAAATGTTGATTCGACGAATATAAACCCGTTGCCCAGGATCAACCATAAAGGTAAAAGCAACTTGATGTTTGATTTTGTCTAGCTGTGGCGCAGGGTTGATATTGGCAAATGCATAGCCGGCGTCGCCTAATCTTTCAGTAATTTTTTGATTGGCTGCCGTAATCGCTTTGAGTGCGAACACGTCGCCGGGCTGAATTGCAATCAAAGCGCGAATTTCGGCATGGCTAAACAGCGTATCAGGTCCTGCTACTTGGACATCAGAAACCGTGTAACGCGGTCCTTCATCGATATTTAAAGTGATAAAAATGTCTTTTTTATCGGGTGAAATGGACACCTGAGTTGAGCGAACCGCGAATTCCATATACCCAGAATCCATATAAAAACTGCGCAGGGTTTCAATATCGGCTGCCAATTTTTGTTTTGAATACTGGTCACCTTTGCCCATCCAGCTTGACCAATCGCTGACATTCATTTTCATCATCTCAAGCAGTTCACGTTCGCTAAAGGCATGATTACCCACAATATTAATTTGTCGAATCTTAGAGACTTGCCCTTCAATCACATTAAATGTAATGGCAACGCGATTGCGTTCCAGCTGGACTAAAGTGGCTTTTACCGACGCCGCGTATTTGCCTCGGGCGACGTATTGACGTTTCAGCTCTTGTTCGGATTTTTCTAGCGCCGATTTGTCTAGAATCCGCCCTTCCGCCAAGCCAATCGCTTTCAAATTGTCACGCAGTTGATCTTTGGGAAAGTCTTTGACACCAACGATTTCCACGCTAGCGATGGTGGGGCGCTCGCGCACCGTAATGACCAGTACGTTGCGTTCAACTTTTAAATTAACGTCGCGGAAAAAGCCGGTTGAAAATAAAGCGTGTAACGCAGCTGCTGACCGTTCTTCATTTAAAGTATCGCCCACTTTGACCGGTAAATAGCTAAACACCGTGCCGGCTTCGGTTCTTTGAATCCCTTCAACGCGAATGTCTTTAATGATGAAAGGTTCGAATGCCCAAGTGGAAGTTGTAATCAACAGCGGTAGCAAAGCCACCCATTTAATAAAATTCATTCGTTTTCTTAACCTGAAATCAAGCGACTAATGTCGTTATAAAAAGCAAAAGCCATCATTGTTACCAGTAATGCAATGCCAATTTTTTGTCCAATTTCACCCGTTCTTTCTGACACCGGACGACCCTGAACTAACTCGAGCGAATAATACAGGAAATGCCCTCCATCTAATAACGGGATTGGTAGTAAATTCAACACGCCTAAGCTAATGCTAATCAGTGCCAGAAACCCTAAATACGCCACCCAACCCATTTGCGCAGATTGTCCCGCGTAGTCGGCAATGGTAATCGGGCCGCTTAAATTCTTCAGCGAAACTTCGCCGATCAGCATTTTACCAATCATCTTTAAGCTGACGATGGCCGTATCCCAAGTTTTGCCGATGGCCTGCTGCAAGGCTGCAAACGGAGCATAGCTGACGGTGGTCAGCATTGCTTCAAAGGCATGGCGATCAAACACCGGCGCTGCGCCAATTCGTCCAATGGATTGCCCGGATTCGGTGATGGAATCTGGTAAAATAGTTAATATAATCAATGAGTTACCGCGCATAACTTCAATCGTTAATGGTAGATTAGGATGGGCGCGAACTTGGGTAACGAAATCATCCCACACGGCAATTAGCTGTTGATTAACGCGTAAAATTTTGTCTTGCGCTTGCAGTCCACCGCGCGATGCTGCACCGTCAGCGCTGAGTTTTTCGATGATCGGCAGCAACGGTGGCTGATACGGATGTAAGCCCAGCTTATCCAAAAAATTGCCATCCAAATCAGTCGCGCTGAGCATACTGATGTCTAATAAGCGTGAGACGATTTGTCCATCTGGATTGCGTAACGCAAGAATTGCCGAGCGTTTTTGCAATACCAAGTCTAGCAAATTCCAACGCACCTCTTGCCAAGTTGCGGTGGCTTCCCCGTTAATGCTGAGCAGGGTTTGTTGCGAATGTAATTGTGCTGCGGCGGCCGGTGTTGCTACCGGGATTGTGCCTAAAATCGGCTTCACGCCGGGCACACCCACCATAAATAACAGCCAGTACAAGGCAATCGCTAGCAACAAATTGGCGAATGGGCCGGCCAGCACTATCGCCATGCGCCGACCAACCGATTGACGGTTAAAAGTGCGCGATTGTTCTGCGGCTGCCACCGCGCCTTCGCGTTCGTCGAGCATTTTGACGTAACCACCGAGCGGAATTGCGGAAATGACCCATTCGGTCTCTCCACCGGCAAAGCGCTTGGCGTAAATGACTTTGCCAAAACCCACTGAAAAACGGAGCACTTTGACACCGCAACGGCGCGCCACAAGGTAATGTCCTAATTCGTGGATGACGACTAAGATAATAATTGCAGCTAAAAAAGCCAATAAAGTCATGGGGTTATCATCCAATTTTTCGCTGCTTGCCGTGCTTGTGCATCAGCGTGTAAGACGTCGGCTAGCTCGGTTACTGCAACGACGGGCAATTTTTCCAAGACGTCGGCAATTAAACGGGGAATGTCCAAAAATGCGATGCGTCCGGCTAAAAAAGACGCCACCGCCACTTCGTTCGCTGCATTCAGCAAGGCCGGCGCAGTGCCGCCAGCTTCTAACGCGCGATAGGCTAAGGCTAGACACGGAAAGCGTTCAAAATCAGGTATTTGAAAATCAAGCCGGGCAATTTTGAATAAATCCAAAGCTGCCACCCCCGAGTCAATCCGCGCCGGATAGGCCAAGCCGAAAGCAATCGGTGTGCGCATATCAGGGTTGCCCAGCTGAGCCAACACCGAGCCGTCGATATATTGCACCAGCGAATGAATGACGCTTTGCGGATGAATCACCACTTGAATCGCTGCTGCGGGCGCGTTAAACAACCAGTGTGCCTCGATTACTTCCAGCCCTTTATTCATCATAGTGGCGGAATCGACCGAAATTTTGCGTCCCATGCTCCAGTTGGGATGCGCGCAGGCTTGATCGGGTGTGACCGTTTGCAAGGTCGCGAGTGGCGTATTGCGGAACGGACCGCCAGAAGCGGTCAGTAAAATTTGACTGACCCCGGCTCCGCGTAGATCTCCGGCATAGCCAGCGGGCAAACTCTGGAAAATGGCATTGTGCTCGCTATCAATCGGCAACAGCGCAGCACCGCTTTCGCGCACCGCCTCCATAAACAAGCGTCCCGCCATCACTAAGGTTTCTTTATTGGCCAACATGATTTTTTTACCGGCACGTGCCGCCGCTAAGGTGGGACGCAAGCCTGCTGCGCCGACAATCGCAGCCATCACCGCTGTGACGTCTGGCGCGATGCACACTTGCACTAAAGCGTCTACACCCGTCAATACTTGCGTGGCAGAACCGGCCGCGTTTAAACGGCTGCGCAGTTGTTGCGCCTGTTCTTCGGCGATCATGACCGCAAATTTCGGTTTGAAATCAAGACATTGGCTATAAAGCAGTTCCACTTGCGTCGCCGCTGTTAAGGCATAGATTTGATAATTTTGCGGATGGCGCGACACCACATCGAGCGTACTTTTGCCGATGCTGCCGGTAGCACCTAGGATGGTAATCACTTGAGGAGTGGTCATATTTAAAATATAGGTGAGGCTGAGGGAATCGCACTAAGCAACGCCGCAAGCGGCACGCAAGCATTCGCTCTAGCGCGATAAGTTGGGGGAAATTGCCCTTTCATAAGCGCAGGGCGAATGGGTGAAATAATCAGTGTCTCCTTAGGCAATTTGTTGCAGCGCCAACGTCAAAGCAACGAAGGGTAGGGTGGAAGTCAGTGCGTCGATGCGGTCTAATAGCCCGCCGTGTCCTGGCAACAAAGCGCCACTGTCTTTGACGCCGGCTTGGCGTTTCACCGCCGATTCGAATAAATCGCCAATAACAGCTAGGCCGACATACCACCAAGATGCGATGACGATGCCCGGAAAAACCCCCGGAAATTGCTGAAACAATTTTGCGCCGAAACCGATTGCCAACACATAAATCGTCACTACGACCAGCGCCCCGAACACGCCTTCCCAAGTTTTGCCTGGACTAATGGTAGGCGCTAATTTGTTTTTGCCGAAGCGTCGCCCGGCAAAATACGCCGCACTATCCGCTACCCACACCACCGACATCGCGCCCAACAAAAGCCAGGGGCTGGCTTGATGTAAGTCGATCATTGCTAAGCCGGTGGGGATGATAATTAGCCAACCGACAAAACTCATTAGCCATTTATTTTGCGGCTTCCAACTGGCAATCATCCAAGCAGGCACCACTAATACCCAAAAAATCACGGCGGCGCAGTAGCAAAAAAAGTGCGGTAAGGGTACGAGATTAGCAGGGTAAGCGCCGTCTAACCAAAATAATGACAGTAAAAAGACGAGCGTAATCACGCAATAAACAGTGGCGGCGCGGGGGGGGAGTTTTGCTAAACGAGCCCACTCGACGGCACCTTGCCAAACTAACAATGCCACGGCGATTTGCCAGCTCCAAGCCGGCAAGGTGAATAGGGCGGCCAGTAAAACGACCACTAAAATTAGAGCGGTCATGACGCGCTGTTTAAGCATCGGGGGTACGCTCGGTGAGTTGTTCGCTGGTACGCCCGAAGCGGCGTTCGCGTTGTTGATAAGATTGGATCGCCTCGTCCAAAGCCCTGCGGTCAAAGGCTGGCCACAAAATAGAGGTGAAATAAAATTCGCTGTAAGCCAGCTGCCAGAGTAAGAAATTACTGATTCTTTCTTCGCCGCCGGTGCGGATAAATAAGTCCGGTTCTGGGGCGTAATGCAAGGCTAAGAAAGGTGCTAAGTCTTCTTCGGTAAAGTCGATTGCGCGTTCAGGATGTGCTTTCCACAAGGCTTTGGTGGCATTGATAATGTCCCAACGCCCACCGTAATTGGCGGCAATGGTCAGCGTCAAGCCATCGTTTAGCGCGGTTAATTGTTCGGCTTCGGCAATGTAAGTTTGCAATTTACCCTCAAAACGACTGCGGTCACCGATGATTTTTAGGCGCACATTATGTTCATGCAAGGTGTTAATTTCTCGCTCCAGCATTTTTATAAAAAGCTGCATCAAAAAAGTCACTTCCTCGGCGGGGCGACGCCAGTTTTCGCTACTGAAGGCAAACAAAGTTAAGTATTCAACGCCCAGTTCACGGCACGCTTTCACCATTTCGCGCACGGTTTGTACGCCGCGCTGATGTCCTGCGACACGCGGTAAGAAACGATTTTTGGCCCATCGACCATTGCCATCCATGATCATGGCGATATGGCGGGGCACGGGCGCACTGGGCGGAACGCTTTTTGTTGAACTGTTAAACAGCGCCATTTTTCAGCACCTTTGTGTGAAGCAAACGGTTAGTGAGCGAAACGCTGCTGTCTGCACTTTTTGGCCTAGCTGCGTCCAGCGGCATCCAAAAGACGCGGTTAAAAAGCGCTGGATATTGGTTAGTATCGCTGTGGCGGACAGGGCGTGCAGCACTGGCTAAAATTCAAAATTTTTAAATTAAAATTAGTGGAAAAGTTTTAGCGTAACGCTTTGATTAAATTGAGTTATTTTTAAACCGCTAATAAATCCGTTTCTTTTTGCTGCAAAGCCTTGTCGATTTCCAGCACAAAACGATCGGTGAATTTTTGCACTTCATCTTGGGCGCGGCGTTCATCGTCTTCACCAACGACTTTATCTTTGAGCAATTTTTTTAATTGTTCGTTTGCTTCGCGACGAATATTGCGCACCGACACTTTGGCATTTTCAGCTTCAGAACGAACAATTTTGATCATGTCGCGGCGCCGTTCTTCAGTCAACATCGGCATCGGCACTCGAATTACATCGCCATTTGTGGAAGGATTTAACCCTAAATCGGCATCGCGAATGGCTTTTTCGACTACGGAAATCATTTTCTTTTCCCACGGTTGCACGCCAATGGTTCGGGCATCAATCAGGGTGATATTGGCGACTTGGGTCAGCAAAGTTGGATTGCCGTAATAGTCCACTGTAATGTGATCCAAAATACCGGTATGCGCCCGTCCGGTGCGCACTTTCGCTAAATCGACTTTCATCGCTTCGAGCGACTTGAGCATTTTTTGTTCTACGTGTTTTTTAATGTCCGCAATCATGCCAAAAATCCTTTTAATTACAATGCACTAAAGTGCCTTCGTCTTGTCCGGTCACCACGCGTTTTAACGCCCCAGCAGTGAAAATGCTAAACACGATAATCGGCAATTTTTGATCGCGACACAAGGTTAGCGCGGTGGAATCCATCACCTTTAAATCTTTGCTAATGGCCTCGTCGAAACTGACTTTTTGATAGCGGGTGGCGCTCGGGTCTTTTTTAGGATCGGCGGTGTAAACGCCATCCACTTTGGTGGCTTTAATCACGACATCCGCCGACATTTCTACGCCGCGTAAAGCCGCTGCGGTGTCGGTGGTAAAAAAAGGACTACCGATGCCTGCCGCAAAAATAACCACCTTGCCTTCTTCCAAATAGCGCAAGGCCTTGCCGCGAATAAATGGCTCGGCAACTTGTTCTAAATTGAGGGCTGACTGCACGCGGCAAGGCAAGCCGGCACGCGTCATGGAATCTTGCAACGCCATGCTATTCATTACCGTTGCCAACATCCCCATATAATCCGCCGTCGCTCTGTCCATACCAGCAGCAGCGGGAGCAACTCCGCGAAAAATGTTGCCACCACCAATGACAATCGCCACTTGAACCCCTAAACCCACCACTTCCGCAATCTCAGAAACGATGCGTTCAATCACGGCTCGGTTGATGCCGTAACTGTCGTCGCCCATCAAAGCTTCGCCAGAGAGTTTGAGAAGAATACGTTTGTAAACAGGGGTTTGGCTAAGCATTGCTTAATCCTTTTTGCTGGCAGCGATAGTGGCGGCGACTTCAGCGGCGTAGTCTTCGACCACTTTCTCAATGCCTTCGCCGACTACAAACATTTGAAAAGCAGCCACTGAGGCGGATTTTGCTTTTAATAATTGCTCCACTGTTTGCTTGCCATCTTCTGCTTTGACAAAAACTTGACCGAGTAAAGTCACTTCTTTTAGGAATTTTTGCACCGTTCCTTCGGCAATTTTTTCCAACATTGCTTCAGGTTTGCCGGCTTCTTTGGCTTTTTC
Organism: Gallionellaceae bacterium; assembly: GCA_036171275.1. GTDB lineage: Bacteria > Pseudomonadota > Gammaproteobacteria > Burkholderiales > Gallionellaceae > PALSA-1006. The sequence continues at coordinate 78,532 of JAVHQT010000015.1, forward strand.
AATGGCGATACGACGTTCAGTGGCGATATCTTCTGCACATACGCCGGAAGCATCCACTGATTTGGGCTTGATCGCCGCAATGTGCATACATAAATCGCGTCCCATGGCTTCATCGCCACCGGTAAAATTAATCAGTACGCCGATTTTGCTGCCGTGCAAATAACTTGCCAACTGACCGTCTGTGGTTGCGTAACGCACAAAACGCCGCACGGTCATGTTTTCGCCCAGTTTCATCACTAAGGCTTTGCGCATTTCTTCAACCGTGCTTGCGCCCTGTGCCAGCGCCAGCAAGCTGTCGTTATCCGCTGGATTTTGATTGGCTACAATTTCGGCAACACTTTTCGCAAAGCCGACAAAGTCATCATTTTTGGCTACAAAGTCGGTTTCGCAATTCACTTCTACCAGTGCACCGATTTTGCCATTTGCGCTAATAAACGCGCCGACCACGCCTTCGGCAGTGACGCGTGAAGCGGCTTTGCTGGCTTTTGCGCCACTCTTAATCCGCAATAATTCTTCTGCTGCTTTAAAGTCGCCATTGGTTTCTGTCAGCGCCTTTTTGCAATCCATCATGCCTAGGCCTGTTGCTTCACGTAATTCTTTAACCATTCCTGCGGTAATTTCAGCCATTTTGAACCCCTAAACTAATAATCATTAACCAATCGTTATAAAAAAAGGGGCTTGCGCCCCTTCGGTTGAGCGCGGCTGTTTAAGCAGCACTTGCCTCAACTTGTTCTGCCAACTCAATCAAGGCAGCAGCGCGTCCTTCCAAAATAGCATCGGCCACGCCGCGTGCATACAAGCGAATTGCTTGGCTGGAATCGTCATTGCCAGGAATTACAAAGTCCACGCCTAATGGGCTGTGGTTTGTATCCACTACGCCAATCACGGGAATACCCAGTTTTTGCGCTTCGGTCACTGTCCCTTTTTGATAGCCGACGTCAATCACAAAAATTGCTGATGGTAAGCCTTGCAGGTCTTTAATGCCGCCCAAAGAACGTTCTAATTTTTCCAGCTCGCGGCGGAACATTAGACCTTCTTTTTTTGATACTTTTTCGATGCTGCCATCGGCAACCATCGCTTCTAAATCGCGCAGACGTTTAATCGACAATTGCACGGTTTTAAAGTTAGTCAGCATTCCACCCAACCAACGGTAATCAACGTAAGGTGAGCCGGCGCGAATCGCTTCTTCGCGAATAATTTCGCGTGCTTGGCGTTTGGTTGCCACAAACAAAATGGTGCCTTTTTTGCCAGACAATTTACGAATATGCTTCAACGCGTCGTTGAACATCACGACGGTTTTTTCTAAATTGATAATGTGAATTTTGTTACGGTGACCAAAGATAAATGGAGCCATCTTAGGATTCCAAAAACGGGTTTGGTGTCCGAAATGAACACCCGCTTCCAACATTTGACGCATGGTAACTGCCATTGTAAAACTCCAATTGTTAAGGGTTAAAATTACACACCGTCAGCCTGACTCAAATGAGCACCCCAACATGAACGGTGAGTCTACATTTCGTTTGTTCAGCGACTTGCCAAGCAAACGGGCGCGGATTGTAACCGAACAGGTGACTAAACTCAATGCAGTTGATTCGACAACATTGCTATTTGGCGTTGACAATGCTCCGCTAAAAATTTTATGGAGCAGTCATTCAATCAACCGCTCATTAGCTTTTCTCTCGATCTTGTTAAGGGTGGTTTTAACCGATTGATTTAGATAGCATTATTCCGTTATGGTTCGAGAAGTTGACCGTTGCTAGAGCATGCCAGTTCAAGTTGTTGGCGGAACGGTTGAGCGCGTTTTAGCGATTACGCAAGCTAATTTCTTGAAACAATTGCATCCGGCGGGGGCTGATTTCGCCTGCGATGACAGCTTTCAACAAGGCACAATTCGGTTCGTGGCTATGGCTGCAATTGTGAAAACGGCATTGACCTAAGTAAGGTGAAAATTCGATAAATCCGGATTCAATTTCACCCAATCTTAAATGATGTAAGCCGAACAGTTGTACGCCAGGGCAGTCAATTAAATGACTGGTGGCATCCAGATGATACAGGCGTGCGTGGGTGGTGGTGTGTTTGCCAGAATCTAGGACGGTGGAGATTTCGCGCGTGGCGGCTTTGGCTTCCGGCAGCAGGCCGTTAATTAGCGTGGATTTCCCCATGCCAGATTGCCCCACTAAAACGCTGGTGTGGTTTTGCAGGGAAGCGCGTAATGGAGCAGCGTTGCGCAAGGCTGAAAGTTCTAAAATGGTATAGCCAATGGCGCGATACGGTGCTAATTTTTGTCGCGCTTCGGCAGCGTTTAAATCACATTTATTCAATACAATCAGAACGTTAATTTTTTGATCTTCCGCCGCAACCAAACAACGTGCCAATAATTCATCGCTAAATGCCGGCTCAACTGCGACCACAATAATGATTTGCGTGACGTTGGCGGCGATCAATTTTTGCCTGAAGGCATCTGAACGATACAGCAAGGAGTGGCGCGTCAGGGTTCGTTCAATGACGCCTTGGTTGGCAGAAGTGAGTTTGATTTCAACTTGATCGCCGCAGGCAACTTCGCTTTTTTTGCCGCGTGGCACACATTCAAGCAGCGTGCCATTCGCCACTTCGACAGAATAATGTCGTCCAAAAGCAGCAATCACTAAACCCGTTTGCGTGGAATTCAATTGGCTGGCGGCTCGCTTTAAGGAAAATGGTAATAGCGCTGATTCAGATACGCGCCAAGATGGTGTTCTTGTGCGGAAGTCAGCGTCACGCCACTGTTGGCAGCACAAAAATTGATTTGTGTGAGCATTTGCGCTGCGCTGCGCACTGTGTGATTGGGGCGGGTGAAAACGTCGCTGCCATCGCCACCGACCATTTGAATGTGGCAGCTGTTGCAGTGATTCTCGATAAATATTTTTTTACCTAGGGTGGCATTGCCGCTGGCAAAAGGGTTTGCATGGGCAGCAGCTGAAAAGAGAAAGGCTAAAAATAGAATTTTTTTCATGATTCGTATTTGTGTAAGTGTATGATTATATTAGGTTATTTTGTTTGAGTGAGTTTCGTTCTGCGCAATGCTAACAGCCAATTAACATAACCAGATAATGAGTAGGCTAAAAACAAGAAAAACAAAACGCCGGGTGGATAGCTGGAAATGAGTACAAAAAACAGTGCTAAAACGAAAATGGCGATGAAGGGCACGCTTTTGCGCATGTTGAAATCTTTGAAGCTGTAAAAAAGCACATTGCTGACCATGCTTAAACCGGCAAATACAGTGAGTGCAGCTGCATACCAAGCTAAATCTTTGCCAACAAAAGAGAAATCGCCCATGACCCAGACAAAGCCAGCAACTAAAGCGGCGGCGGCGGGACTGGGCAAGCCTTGAAAGAAGCGTTTGTCGACCACTTCAATGTTGGTATTGAAACGCGCAAGACGCAAGGCGGCGCCGGCACAATAAATAAACGCAGCAAACCAACCAATTTTCCCCATGTCGCGGAACGCCCATTCATACATTAACAACGACGGTGCAACGCCAAAAGAAACCATGTCGGACAAGCTGTCGTATTGTGCGCCAAATTCACTTTGGGTATGGGTCATGCGCGCAACTCGTCCATCTAAACCGTCTAATACCATTGCAATAAAGATGCCGACAGCGGCAAATTCAAACTTGCCGTTCATCGCTTGCACGATGGCATAAAAACCAGCAAATAACGCACCGGTGGTGAATAGATTTGGCAGCAGATAAATGCTACGTCGGCGAAGATCCAATGAAGGTTTGCGGCGCAGTGGCGTCATAGTTTAAAAATTCCTTTTAGCCACGATTGGGCAGCAATGAGTAAACAACATTAAAATCCGTGTTGAGGGCGACTCATTCGTGGTTCGCTTTTTTTGGGTGGTCACAATTGGGCAAGAATCGTTTCAGTCGCCGATACTTTATCACCAATGCTAACTTTAACCTTGGCACTGAGCGGTAAATAGACATCGACGCGAGAACCAAAACGAATGAAGCCATAACGCTGGCCACGCGACAAGGATTCGCCGGGTTTGACATAACACAGAATCCGTCGGGCAATTAAGCCGGCAACTTGCACAAACGTCACCGTTTGACCGTCTTCGGTACTGAGAACGATGGCATTACGCTCGTTTTCTGTTGAAGCTTTATCCAAATCAGCATTGACAAATTTGCCAGGAAAATACTGAATTTTTTCAATGGTGCCATCGACCGGGCTGCGGTTGGAGTGGACGTTAAATACATTCATAAAGACACTAATTAAAATGGCATCGCGCTCGCCATAGACATCGCTGGTGCGCTCAACTTTGATGACGCGACCATCCGCAGGCGAGACCACTACGCCGGCTTGTTGTGGAATTTCACGGGCGGGATCACGGAAAAATTGCAGAACAAAAATAAAAATAATCCACAAGGGAATCGACCAACTGCCGCAGCAGATACTGACGACGGCGGCTACAACAAAGGAGAGTGCCAAAAACGGCCAACCTTCGCGTGCGATGAGGGGGTGGGGATAGGAATTCATAGCGAACCTGTGAAAAAATGGGATGAAACGCGAAGCTAAAACAGTGAAACGCAAAACGGAAAACGGCACTGCGTTTTCAGGTCACGTTTCACCTTGCCTGCTTTTTAGTTTTTCGACTGGTCAACCAGTTTGTTTTTGCCAATCCAAGGCATCATGGCGCGTAATTGTCCGCCCACCACTTCGATTGGATGTTCGGCATTTAAACGGCGCCGTGAAGTCATTTCTGGATAGTTGGTTCTACCTTCCAAGATAAACTGTTTCGCGTAAGAGCCATTTTGAATGTTTTTCAGGCATTCTTTCATCGCTGCACGGGCTTGATCGCCAATCACACGTTGTCCGGTGACATATTCACCATATTCTGCGTTGTTGGAAATCGAGTAATTCATGTTGGCAATGCCGCCTTCATACATCAAATCCACAATCAATTTCAATTCATGCAGGCATTCGAAATAGGCCATTTCTGGGGCGTAACCAGCTTCGGTCAAGGTTTCAAAACCCGCTTTCACCAATTCAACCGCGCCACCGCACAATACCGCTTGTTCGCCGAACAAATCGGTTTCGGTTTCTTCGCGGAAATTAGTTTCAATCACGCCGCCTTTAGTACCGCCATTCGCCGCCGCGTACGACAGTGCGAGTGCTTTTGCAGTGCCCGTTTTATCTTGATAAACCGCGATTAAACTGGGCACGCCGCCGCCTTTTAAGTATTCTGAACGCACGGTATGGCCAGGGCCTTTGGGTGCAATCATAATCACGTCCACGTCATTGCGTGGCACAACTTGGTTGTAATGCACGTTAAAACCATGCGCGAACGCCAAGGCAGCACCGGATTTAATGTTGGGCGCGACTTCTTTGTTGTACACGTCCGGAATGTTTTCATCCGGTAATAACATCATCACCACGTCGGCGTTTTTAACTGCGTCCGCCACTTCGGCTACTTTCAGTCCTGCTGCAGCCGCTTTTGACCACGAAGCGCCATTTTTGCGTAAACCAATGGTGACATTGACGCCGGAATCACGCAGATTTTGCGCGTGAGCGTGACCTTGTGAACCGTAACCAACAATGGTGACTTGCTTGCCTTTGATGAGCGATAAATCTGCGTCTTGATCGTAATAAACTTTCATGCTGTCCTCTGGTTAAAATAAATAAAACTGTTTAAAATCAAGTAGTTACAACTTAAGTACTCGGTCGCCACGCCCAATGCCTGATGAGCCGGTGCGGACCGTTTCCAAAATCAAATTGCGATCAATTGCGTGTAAAAAACTATCCAGTTTAGAACCTGTTCCGGTCAATTCAAGGGTATAAGTTTTATCGGAAACATCAATAATCCGTCCGCGATAAATATCGGCCATCCGCTTCAATTCTTCACGGGCATCACCTACTGCGCGCAGTTTTACCAGCATCAACTCGCGTTCCAAATGGTCGCCGTCGCTTAAATCCATCACCGCCACCACGTCAATCAACTTGTTGAGTTGCTTTTTGATTTGCTGAATTATCGGGTCAGAACCGCGCGTAACGATAGTCATCCGCGACAAGGTTTCGTCTTCGGTTGGCGCAACGGTCAGCGATTCAATGTTGTAACCGCGTGCCGAAAACAAACCTGCTACGCGCGACAAGGCGCCGGCTTCGTTTTCCATCAGCAGAGAAATAATATGTCGCATTACAAATCCTCCGCCAAGACAACTTCAGATAAGCCTTTGCCGCCGGGTACCATAGGGAAGACGTTCTCGGTGGAATCGGTGCGAAAATCTAAAAACACCAATTCTTTGGTTCGCGCAAACGCTTCACGTAACGCGCCTTCGACGTCTGATGGTGCATCGATTCGAATGCCGACGTGACCATAGGCTTCGGCTAATTTTACAAAATCCGGTAGCGCGTCCATATACGATTCTGAATGGCGATTGCCGTGAAAAAACTCTTGCCACTGCCGCACCATGCCCAAATACCGATTGTTCAAGGCGATAATTTTAATTGGCAAGCGGAATTGTTTGCAGGTGGATAATTCTTGAATATTCATCTGAATGCTGCCTTCGCCAGTCACGCAGGCAACGGTTGCGTCTGGGTGGGCTAACTGTACACCCATCGCCGCCGGCAAACCAAAACCCATGGTGCCTAGGCCGCCGGAGTTGATCCAGCGTCGAGGTTGGTCGAATTTGTAATATTGCGCCGCCCACATTTGATGCTGACCAACATCGGAGGTAATAAAGGCATCGCCGTGAGTAATTTCGTACAGTTTTTGAATCACAAATTGCGGTTTAATGACTTCGGTTGAGTTTTTAAACACCAGCGAATTGCGGCTGCGCCAATCGTTAATTTGTTGCCACCACGCTGCAGCAGCGGTCGCATCGGGTCTTTGTTTGCTGCTATACAGCACCGCTACCAGATCGGTCAATACTTTGCCGACATCACCTTCTATTGCAATATCGACGGCGACGCGCTTGGAAATTGAGGCGGGATCAATATCAATATGAATTATTTTGCGTGGCACGGAAGCAAAGTGCGCGACGTTACCAATCACGCGGTCATCAAAGCGCGCGCCCACCGCAAGCAGGACGTCACAATTTTGCATTGCCATATTGGCTTCATACGTGCCGTGCATACCCAACATTCCCACAAATTGCGCATCGGTTGCCGGGTAAGCACCCAAGCCCATCAGTGTATTGGTGCAAGGCGCGCCTAAAAGTTGAACTAAATCAATAAGTTGCTTCGATGCGTCTGATAAAATTACGCCACCACCGGCGTAAATCATCGGTCTTTTTGCGTCAATTAATAACTGCGCTGCGCGTTTAATTTGCGCCGCTTCGAGATTTTTTTCCGGATGATAGGAACGGATAGTGACTGAATTGGGGTAAATAAACTCAACCTTTTGATTCGAAACGTCTTTGGGAATGTCTACCAGCACCGGACCTGGACGACCACTTTTGGCCAAGTAAAACGCTTTCTTCAACGTGTTTGCAATGTCTTTGGCATCTTTGACCAAAAAATTATGTTTGACGCAAGGGCGGGTAATGCCCACCGCATCAACTTCTTGAAATGCATCCTCACCAATTAACGTGGTGGGAACTTGACCGCTGATCACCACCAGTGGAATCGAATCCATATACGCCGTGGCAATGCCGGTAACCGCATTCGTCACGCCAGGGCCGGAAGTGACCAATGCGACGCCGACTTTATTGGTAGAACGCGCATAGCCATCGGCGGCGTGAACGGCAGCTTGTTCATGTCGGACCAAAATATGTTTGACTTTGTCTTGATTAAATAAAGCGTCGTAGATGAATAGCACGGCGCCACCAGGGTAGCCGAAAACATATTCAACACCTTCTTCTTGTAAACATTTGATGGCTATTTCAGCGCCTGTCAGTTCCATTTTGACGACCTTAGCGGGAAGCGAGAATTGATGGGAGGGCGGAAGATAAAGGCAAGTCGCGTTTTGGTCAACCCCTACGCCATGCGGGATTAACTAAAAGCCTCAGAAATCGGTAAAATTTGCTAGTATTCCGCACCTTGCCGCACTGGATACATTTTCTCTACTGGGAGTTTTAAACTGAGTACTCACTACGAGCTTTCTCAATTCTTATCGGAGGTTGAGCGTCGCGCCTTCAAACAAGCCCAATTTGCTGTGCGCGATCGACAAGCTGCGCTGGATATCGTGCAAGATTCGATGCTGAAACTCGCCGAAAAATATGGCGAAAAACCGGCAGAAGAATATCCCATGCTGTTTCAGCGCATTCTACAAAATACCATCCGCGATTACTATCGACGTCAAAAAGTACGTTCTTTTTGGTCAATCCTGTTTTCATCGTTTACCTCACACCAAGACGGTGAAGATTTTGATCCGCTGGATGTTTTGCAAGACCCGAATAATCATTCCCAACCCTTGCAACCACATTCGGTTTTGGAAAAATCGCAACTTATTGATTTAATTGAAGAACTATTGCTTAATCTTCCCGCTCGTCAACGTGAAGCCTTCTTGTTGCGTTATTGGGAAGAATTGGATACGCCTGCAACTGCAAAAGCAATGGGCTGTTCAGAGGGGAGCGTCAAAACCCATTGTTCCCGCGCAACCCATACCCTCGCCGCAAAGTTAAAAGAGAAAGGAATTAATTTAAAATGAATTCGCATAATTTAAATGCTGCGCCGATTAAAAAAATCCTGAATCAATCCACTGCTTTAATCCATCCGCACGACTTAGAAGCGCTGTATTCGGCGCGCAACAAGGCACTCGCCGCACATCAAATGCTACATAACGCCCCTGTTTTAGCGTGGCTTTGTCACCACGGCATTACCTTGGGGACAAACTTTAGCAAGCATAAATACCTAGACCGAGCGGTGCTGCTAGTGCTGCTGGTTGCCCTGTTGACCGGCGCATCCTATTGGCAGCAATTCAGTGAGCATGAGCATGAGCATGATCAAAGTGAAATCGATATTGCAATTTTGGCGGATGATTTGCCGATTGATGTTTACGTAGATTGAGTGCAAATGTTACGAATTTTTTTGATCTGCCTTCTTCTTTGCCGGCTTGCGCCTTCTCAAGCGGAAACCTGGGCTGAGTTAACCCCAGAACAACAGCAAATTTTAGTTCCCTTGGCGAGTGAGTGGAACGCCTTGTCCGACAAACAACATAAAAACTTTATTGGCATTGCCAAACGTTACCCGCAACTGAGTCCACAACATCAAAAACGGGTTTCGCAACGCATTGCCAAATGGAGCAAATTAACGCCATTGCAGCGTCAGCAAGCGAGAGAAAAATTTCGCTCATACAAACAACTCCCTTCTGAATTGCGCGAAGCGATTAAACGTGATGTACGTCAACGTGAACTGAGCATCCAGTTTGCCAGTGCAAATCCTGCGGCGTCAACGGTGAGTCCCAGTCGGTTTTAAATTAAGAGGTGAATTCAAACGAGTGGTTACAGAAAATTGCCAGTAAAATCAGTTACTTATATTATTTTTCAGTGCGAATTTATTCAAGCAGAAACCGTTGGTTGTGGCAACAAATGCGCACACGATGAATTGAGCTGCTGTTCTAGGATTGAAGCGTCGTTACCTTAGGTTTACCCGAGCCAGACGTGCGGTGCAGTTTTGTAGATAAATTCTGATTATAAAAAACCTATTATAATCATATGGTTACATAGATGGTTGCCCTAATTCTAGTCAGCACTCAAAGCAAGACTAAATGATCACGGTGAATCAATTCGGACTCATCTACATAGCCTAAAATCCCTTCAATTTCGTTGCTGGGATGGCGTGCAATTCGTCGCGCTTCCTCGGTGTTGTAATTGATTAAACCGCGCGCCATGTCAGCACCAAATTCATCCAAAATCGCTACCACTGCGCCGCGCTGAAAGTCGCCAAATACTTCGGTCACTCCAATGGCGAGTAGGCTTTTACCCTCGAAGCGTAGGGCTTTAACCGCACCAGCATCTAGCTTAATTTTGCCACTGACTTGTAAGTGGTCAGCTAACCATTGTTTACGGGCATCCAAACCGAATGCGGGTGCGACGAGTAATGTGCCAATTGATTCTCCGGTCAGTAATCGCGGCAAAACGCTATGCGCGTGTCCAGATGCAATTGCGGTATGCGCGCCGCTGCGCGCAGCTCGTTTCGCCGCCAAAACTTTGGTCAACATGCCGCCTCGTCCAATTGCGCTGCCTGCACCTCCTGCCATGGCTTCTAGTTTGGCATCACCGGCAACTGCTTCACGCACCAAGGTCGCGTTAGGGTCTTTACGCGGATCGGCGCTGAATAAACCTGATTGATCGGTCAGAATAACCAGCGCATCCGCCTCAATTAGATTGGTGACTAACGCACCTAAAGTATCGTTATCGCCAAATTTAATTTCGTCGGTGACGACGGTGTCGTTTTCATTGATGATGGGAATGACACCTAAATTCAGTAAGGTGCGCAAGGTGGAACGTGCATTTAAATAGCGCTCGCGATCCGCTAAATCAGCATGGGTTAGCAGCACTTGCGCGGCGCGCAAGCCATGTTGGCTAAAGCAGCTTTCATATACTTGAATCAGCCCCATTTGCCCCACCGCCGCCGCCGCTTGCAATTCATGCACAGCGCTGGGACGTTGTTTCCAACCAAGCCGCTGCATTCCTTCCGCAATCGCACCGGAAGACACCAACACGACCTCGCAACCGCGCTGGCGCAAAACGGCAATTTGCTGCGCCCAGTTGCCAATCGCTCGCGTGTCCAAGCCTTCGCCTTGGTTGGTCACCAAACTACTGCCCACTTTGACAACAATTCTATGTGCTTGATTTAAAACGGTTTTCATATTTAAGCCGGCGGAAAATCCAGTTTTGCTTCCGCCGCTGCTTGCTCGGCGGCTTCACGTTCTTGTTCCGCCACTTCAGTTAAATGCTGCATGATGGCGTAAGTCAATTCTTTGCAGCCGTCGCCGCTGATCGCCGAAATGCTGAAATGGCGCGTGTCTGTGCCAAATGCGTGCATAAATGAAGCGATGGTCGCGTCTGGATTTTCCAGTAAATCCAGCTTATTTAAGACTAACCAGCGCGGTTTTTGATAAAGCGCTTCGTCGTATTTTCTCAACTCATTCAAAATCGCATGCGCTTCATGCACCGGATCAATGCCTTCGTGCAAAGGCGCGACATCCACCAGATGCAGTAGCAAACGGGTGCGCGCCAAGTGTCGTAAAAATTGATGCCCTAGCCCTGCGCCTTCCGCAGCGCCTTCAATCAAGCCGGGAATGTCGGCGATGACGAAACTCTTTTCAGTATCGACGCGCACCACGCCCAAATTGGGGTGTAAGGTGGTAAACGGATAATCTGCCACTTTGGGTTTGGCAGAAGAAACTGCCCGAATGAAGGTGGATTTTCCGGCGTTCGGCATTCCCAATAAGCCGACATCCGCCAACACCTTGAGCTCCAATTGCAATTCGCGCCGTTCACCTTCCGTGCCGGGCGTGCATTGGCGCGGCGTGCGGTTGGTGCTGGACTTAAAATGTAAATTGCCCAAGCCACCTTTGCCGCCTTGCGCCAACAGCGTTTTCTCGCCGTCGCACGCCAAATCAGCAATTTGTTCGCCGGTGTTAATGTCGGTAATGACCGTGCCAACTGGCATACGCAAGATTACGTCATCCGCGCCTTTGCCGTAACAATCCGCGCCGCGTCCCGATTCGCCATTGCGTGCGCGATGATGTTTAGCGAAACGATAATCCACCAAGGTGTTGATATTGCGATCCGCAACGGCATAAATACTGCCGCCCCAGCCGCCATCGCCCCCGTCAGGACCGCCTTTAGCAATATATTTCTCACGCCGAAAACTCGCAGCGCCGTTGCCACCGTCGCCGGCAATTACTTCAATTTTCGATTCGTCGATGAATTTCATGCGCCACTTTCTGAACATCTAAAACAAAAAGCCCTATCGTCAGATAGGGCTTCTCGATGGTTGCAACAATTACGCAGCGACGATACTAACTGTCTTGCGATTCAATGCGCCTTTGATTGCAAACTGAACCTTACCGGTGACTTTGGCAAATAGGGTATGGTCTTTTCCCATGCCAACATTGTCACCCGCGTGGACTTGCGTACCGCGTTGGCGAATAATGATGCTACCTGCGTTGATGAGTTCCCCACCGTAGGCTTTAACCCCTAGGCGTTTCGAGTGTGAGTCGCGGCCGTTACTGGTACTGCCGCCGCCTTTCTTTGATGCCATGGTTCAGCTCCTTAAAATTTAAGCCGAAATGCCGACGATACGGATTTCGGTATAGTTTTGACGATGACCTTGATGCTTTTGGAAATGCTTACGTCTGCGCATTTTGAAAATTTTCACTTTGTCATGGCGACCATGGGCAACAACTGTCGCTTTAACGGTTGCACCTAGCAAAAGCGGTTTGCCGACTGAAATTTGATCACCATTGCCCATCATCAGTACTTGATCAATGACGATTTCGCTGCCAACTTCGCCGGCAAGGATTTCAACTTTCAGGGTTTCGCCTTCAATAACGCGATATTGCTTACCACCGGTTTTAATTACAGCGTACATAACATTCTCACTTGATTGCGTTTTTACGAAGTCGCGCATTATACATAAACAAAAGGGCGCGTCAAAAGCATTTTGCGAGACGAGCTTAAATTGCCGCTGCGTCTGTTTCGCCGGTGCGGATTCGAAGCACTTGCTCAACTGCAGTGATAAATATTTTGCCGTCGCCAATTTTTCCGGTGTGTGCCGCTTTAATGATTGCTTCCACCACCGCTTCCACCATCGCGGCGGTCACTACAATTTCAATTTTAATTTTAGGTAGAAAATCCACTACATATTCTGCGCCTCGGTACAGTTCGGTATGCCCTTTTTGTCGCCCAAAACCTTTTACTTCGGTCACGGTCAATCCGCTCACGCCCAGTTCAGACAGCACTTCCCGCACTTCGTCCAGCTTAAAGGGTTTGATAATCGCCTCAATTTTTTTCATTTTATCTGCTCCGTAATTAACTTAGAAATGATGTGCCTGCGCCGGAAATTGTCCCGATTTGACTTCGCTCACATAGCAGGAAATGGCTTCAGCAATTGAGTTTTTATCTTGCATAAAGTCTTTAACAAAACGCGCTTTTTTGCCCGGATAAATCCCCAACATATCGTGTAAAACTAAAACCTGACCCGAGCACGCCGCGCCAGCGCCAATGCCAATGGTGGGAATGCCAATTTGCTGAGTAATTTCTTGCGCCAAACTGGCAGGAATGGCTTCCAGAACCAGCATTGCTGCACCCGCATTCACTACCGATTGCGCTTCACGCAGTAGCAGTTCGGCCGCACTGTCGGATTTGCCCTGAACGCGATAGCCGCCGAGTTGATTGACCGACTGCGGCGTGAGTCCTAAATGTGCACACACCGGAATGCCGCGAGAAACTAAAAATGCAATCGTTTCATGCATGACGCTGCCGCCTTCTAGTTTAACCATTTGCGCACCCGCTGCCAGCAGTTTTGCTGCATTGACAAAGGTGTCTTGTGGGCTAATTTGCGAGGTTGCAAAAGGCATATCCGCCAGCACCAAGGCACTTTTCGCGCCCTTTGCAACGCATGTCGTATGATAAATCATCGCTTCCAGTGTTACCACCAAGGTCGATTGCGCGCCTTGTAAAACCATGCCCAGCGAATCGCCTACCAAGAGAATTTCAACGCCATTATTTTCTAAAAGGGTCGCAAAACTGGCGTCATAACAGGTGAGCGCTGCGATTTTTTCGCCGCTGGTATAGCGATCGCGCAGGCTTGAAAGGGGGTGCTTCATGACGCTCCTAGGCTAAAAAACTCGCGCGGTCCGCGCAGGTTGGCAATTCGCTCGAGTAATAATTGAAAATCTTCCTCAACATCAACAAAGTTAAGGTGATCGCTATTCACTACCAACAAGGGCGCCGCGTTGTAATGATAAAAGAAATCACCATAGCTTCGCGCTAAGTCACTTAAATATTCATCGGTAATTGAGCGTTCGTAGCGATGGCCACGCCGTTGTACGCGCTCAATTAAGGCGGGCGTTGAGGCTTGCAAATAGATCACCAAGTCAGGTGTTGGTGCTTGCAATGCCAAAGTTTGATAGATGCTTTGGTATAACTTATATTCTTCATCACTCAAAGTCAGTCGCGCAAAAAGCGCATCTTTCTCAAATAAATAATCTGCCACGGTGGGGTGATTAAATAAATCCAACTGGGCGAGATCGCGCACTTCGTTGCTGCGCTGAAACAGGAAAAATAATTGTGTGGCTAAGGCATAACGCGGTGGGTCTTGATAAAAACGCGCCAAAAATGGATTTTCTTCAGGTTTCTCTAACAGCGTTTGCGCGTTTAAGTGGTTGGCTAAGCGTAGCGTTAAGCTGGTTTTGCCCACGCCAATCGGGCCTTCCACCACAATATAGCGAAATTTATTCAGCGGCATATACAATTCGTTCTAGTTTTTGGTCAAGACACTGTGCAGCCATTTTTGCGGCTGAACCGATGCCAGGAATTAGGCAATCGGGCGCAATTTCCAATAAAGGCTGCAACACAAAAGCCCGTAAATGCATCTGCGGATGCGGTATGGTTAAGCCTAATTCGTGATGCTGAAGGTCTTCATAGAGCAACAAATCTAAATCAAGGGTGCGCGGCGCATTGATAAATTCACGGGTTCTGCCGCTGCGTAATTCAAGTGCCAGTAGGGCATTTAATACCGCAAGAGGGGCTAAGCGGGTTTCAATTTTGACCACCGCATTGATAAAATCTGGCTGGTCTAAATAGCCAATCGGCGCACTTGAATATAAAGAGGAGGCCTTTGCAACCTTCATTTCAGGTAAGGCATTTAAGGCTAACATTGCTTGTTGCAATTGTTGAATAGGATTGGCAATGTTTGATCCTAACCCTATGAATACATTGAATATTTTTCCAGAATTCATGCTGCGCTCGTCAGGGCTTCGACCGGTTTTTTTGTGCGTCGACGTTTCTTTTTGGGAGCGCTATCTGGCGTCAACATTTCCAAGCGTTGCGTCTCGCTGGCGTGTTGAAACTCGGTCCACCACGTGCCTAACTGCGTTTCGACTTCGCCGCATTCGCAACGCAATAGTAAAAAATCATAGCCAGCCCGAAAACGGGGAACGCTCAATAAACGTAAAGGACGTTGCCCGCTACGCTGTTCAAAGCGCGGTTGCAGCAACCACATTTCTTTCATAATGGCGTCGTAACGATGGGGAATGGCCAATCGAGCTCGCTGCCGAGCTAGCACGGTTTCCATGGCTTGATGCAAAGCCGGAATGGGAGGGACACCGGCAGTTTGATTGTTTTTCCAACTCAGTAAAACTTCATGCCACAGCAAACAAGCGAATAAAAAACCAGGTGAAGTCGGTTTGTTTTCTTGAATACGTTGGTCGGTATTTTGCAATGCCAAGGAAATGAATTTTTTGCCCAAAGGTTGTTCCAGAATAGCATCCAGCATCGGCAACATTCCGTGATGTAACTGCATGGCGCGCAATTGAGTGACACACGCCAAGGCATGACCTGAAAACAGCAACTTCATCATTTCATCAAACATTCGCGCTTCAGGCACGTTTTGCAACAGATGTTTCAGCGGCAAAATGGCTGCTGCTGTGGCACTTTCCAGCTCCATGCCCAATTTCGCAGAAAGCCGTACTGCACGCAACATTCGCACCGGATCTTCGCGGTAGCGCGTTTGGGGGTCGCCAATCATGCGCAAAGTGTTCGCGCGAATATCGGCATAGCCACGGTGATAATCGAAAATTTCTTGCGTGCTTGAATCGTAAAACAGCGCGTTGGCGGTGAAATCTCGGCGCGCAGCATCTTGCTGTTGATCGCCAAATTCGTTGTCGCGCAGCAAGCGACCATGCGCATCGGTCTGTGCCTCTTCGGATTCTAAGCGACGGCGAAAAGTGGACACTTCCACCGTCTCGTCGCCAAACATGACGTGTACCAAGCGAAATCGCCGCCCGATAATCCGTGCGCGGCGAAACACTGTTTTGATTTGTTCAGGCGTGGCGTTGGTGGCGACATCAAAATCTTTTGGCTTGCGATTGAGCAGCAGATCGCGCACCGCACCACCGACCACATAGGCGCTAAATCCGGCCGCTTGCAAGCCATCGGTGACGCGTTTAGCGGCAAAACTAATGCCTTCGCGACTGACTTTGTGGTCTGAAAAAGGAATGCCGTGGGCGTGTTTTTTTGCTTTAATCGGACGCCCAAAAACCTTTTTAAATAATTTTTTAATCATTTAATTTCGACGGGAAAATTGCGCTGATGCGCTACGGTGAAAGAAGGCGAATTATACACAGGCTTGATTCTCTATACCCCGCTCATTCGTTTCGGACGCTGATTTGCGTTGCGTATGCTGTTGGCGCTTTGGCATAAGATATGAGTGTTGACTTGGTTATTTTTAGCAAAAATATCTTTTTAAGCTATTGTTTTAATTAATATTTATGCGTGATCTTTCTTTATTTTGGTGGGCAAAGTAACTGCCACGGCTCCACATCGAGTGCACCCGCCATTTTCTCGATGTTACTCAGCGACACGTTCCAAATACAGCGCTCCACGGCGGAAATGTAAGTGCGATCCAACTCGCAACGAAACGCTAACTCTTCCTGCGATACTTTCTGTGTAAACCGAAACCGACGAACATTAAAAGCCAGCGTTCCTCTCAAGGAAGGCTCGAAATCACTGAATTGGGGTTCGCTGACACGCTTTGGCATGTCGGCAAGATTCTCTTATTGAATAGTTTGTTACCACGGAGTTTGCTTCTCATAAAATAGTTAGGTAAACTGCGCACCGGATTTGAGCAAGGTAATTTAAAACAATTAAGCTCAAACTATGCGCAGGTTTTTTTTGATTAACTATATTAGGAAATTTATTATGAAAGCGCTATTGGTGGCAGTTTCAGTCGTTGTTCTTTTTTCTGCAACGGGTTGTTCAACCGTCGTAAATGGTAAGAAACAAATTGTGACGATCAATTCAAATGTAGCTGATGCTCAGGTGATTGTTAATGGTGTGACAGTGGGGAAAACGCCCTTTACTGGTGAAATCCCCCGGGCAAGTAAGGCGATGGTTCAGGTAACAAAAGATGGCTATATTTCCAAAACGGTGACGATGGATACGAACTTTGAACCCATCTTTTGGGGGAATATTCTGATCGGCGGTGTTCTAGGTTCTACAACGGACGCTGCAAGTGGTTCGATGTATAAATATGCCCCCGGAACGATTCAAGTCGATTTGGAAAAAAAGCCAAGCTAGAGGAATACTGTCCCCCGTATGTGAATTCGTTGGTGCTTCTTCACGCCTCTGAAATATTGCGAGAGGCAGGGGAAGGCGGGGGATGGATTACTCAGCGCCTATATCAAAAATTTTCAAAAACTCAATTGAGCTATAGGCAGTGGCTGCTGATGATTGCGCCGCTTGCTGCTAGAAGTCCGACATTGGAAAGTTTTGCTTGTCTAGTCAGTCTCAGTTTGGATGTTCGTTGAGCCGGTTCTTACTTCAATTTTGCGCGTGTTGTGGACTGCTCAGTCCAGCTCTGGTTTTTGCTGACTGGGGGAAGCTTCCTGTATTGACTGAGTTAAGTCACTATTCGAAAGTGAGCCTAGGTTTTGCCTCGCAAGATATTAAAAGTCCGATTTCAATTTTTGGGCATACTTTTCTCGTTTTTCATCATCAAGAAATACCTGAAGCCGATGCTCTGATTGTCGAGTTTACGGGTGACGCACCTGATTTTCTAGCAGGTGTTTCCGCCCTAATTTCCTCCGTTCCTGGGCGGTATTCACTTAGCTACTTGTCAGAAAAGAGGCGTCAATATGACGGCGAAAATCGTAGTCTATGGCTATACGGATTGAAATTTGACGAACGTGAATTACAGCGACTGATTGAATATTTTTTGCAGTCAAAAAACATTCAATATCCTTATGATTTTAGCCAGAAAAATTGCGCTTTTTATGTTGCAATTGCGTTAGCAAATGCAAAGGCAGGACTTGAGTTTAAGCAAGATGGACTGTTCGTGACTCCTGTGAGTACCTTGCGCTGGGCTCGCTCAGAAAATATGGTGTTCTCAGCTGCGTTCCTCCCCTCAACCCAGTTGCGAGCAATTGCTGAATATGATGCCTTGCCTAAGCCGCAACGGGAAATGGTCGTCGCTTACTTGCAACGAGCAACAATTCCTTTGCCACAAGATTTGCCTAGGTCAGTAGGCGATACGGTTTCAGCGGTTGCCGAACATCTCCTTCCCAGAGAAGGAAATGAGAATTCTCGCAATTATTTATATTCAGCAAAGCGAGCTTTTCCGGGGCACTTGAAACCGATTGATTTGCCTACGAATGAGCCGTCGCTTGAACATGGCTCAGCATCCGTCTCTATTTTGCTATTAACGCAAGCCAATGCGGCGATCATTTCCTTGAGTCCTGGATTCGTCAGCCTTGAAAATGAAGTCAGAACGGGACAAAGAAATGCAATAGTGCAGGTGTTAAAAACGGATATGTTGGTCGAAAATTCGGGGATCGTCCGATTGGATCAGTTTCATTTGCTCACCATTGAGTCTAACCAAGCTGCTGAATATTTAAGAGAGGGATTCACTCAATCGCTTGATGCTTCTTATATAGATTATCGCCGTTATCTGGGCAAAAAATACGCTGAAAATAAAATAAGCTTTGGTCGTGGTGCGAGCTATATATTCGGAGAGCACGTTTTTTCCGTGTTGCCGTTGGGGGCATTGATATTCTCTGGAAATGAGAACGGTGACGCCGCGAATGGGTTGCTTGAAATAAGAGTTAATCTTTACAAGCGTCTGAATGAAAAATTTGCATATACGGCGCAAGTGACACAATCGCTGTTGCAAAACACAGAGATAAAACAGACACAAAACTTTGATTTTATGTGGGCAGCTCGCCGCAATTGGGGCATTACTTTAAACTTGCACCGTGTGAGATCGAAGCAAACAGACTCTATGTTGACTGGGTTCCGACTAAATTGGTCTTTTTAGGGAACGCTTCACTTATTCCGCTCGTACCGGGGTAGTTGAGAAAAAATACGAAAAAACTCATAAAAATCAATATGTTGCTTTAATTTAACGCGCTCAGAGCGAACGGTTGATTGAATAAGCAATTCCTTAGCGCAACGAAATGACTGCCCATCCCTGTGCCAGCGCATGGGCGTGCAACGTCGGGTCTGCATCCACCGCCACCGGGGTTTTAACGCTATTTAGCAGGGGCAAATCGTTGCGAGAGTCGCTGTAAAAAGTGGAGTCGCTAAAGCTGTTCCACGACCAACCGCGTTCCGTCATCCAGCTTTCCAAGCGGCTAATTTTGCCTTCACGAAAACTCGGAACTCCACTGACTTTGCCGGTGAAACGTCCGTTTATTTCTTCCGGCTCAGTGGCGATTAAATCGGCAATGCCAAACGCAGCGGCAATCGGTGCGGTCACAAATCGATTTGTCGCGGTAATAATGACACAAATATCCCCAGCAGCGCGGTGGCTTGCCACTAAATCTAAAGCTTTTTGCCCAATCATGGGGCGAATTTTTTCGTGCATAAATTGCGCGTGCCAAGCGTTTAAAACCGCGTGCGGATGACGCGACAACGGCTTGAGCTGAAAATCTAAAAACTCAAAAATATCTAAAGTGCCGGCTTGGTATTGCTGGTAAAACGCCAGATTTTTCGCTTCAAAAACCTGACGATCAAACTCGCCCCGCTCAATCATATATTCTGACCAAGCAAAATCGCTATCGCCGTTGAGTAAAGTATTGTCTAAATCGAATAATGCTAATTTCATGGATAACGCTTCCTAGAATTGACAGTTTTGTGCGGAATCTTGCCACTAAAAGTGAGCACAGCAGAGCTTGCGGGCGCAGCAATGAAGCCCCTTAATGTCTAAATTTTAAAGCGACCGACCGCCACTTGCAGATTATTGGCCAGCACTTTAAGTTTTTCAGCTTCCAGCGAAGTTTCAGCGGCTGCTTGGCTGTTTTCTTCGGTCATTTGCGCTACGCGCTCCACTTGATCAGAAAGATTATCGTTTGCGCTGCATTGTTCTGAAAGCGAAAGAGAAATGTGGTTGACGACATCAACAACCCGCTTCGCGCCCACTTTAATTTCAATAATCATGTCGCCGGCTTGATTGGCTAAAGTCACGCCATTGCCGACTTCTTCCACGCTGGTACTCATCGCCAAAACCGCGCTGTGGGAACTTTGCTGCACCAAGACAATCATGCGGGTAATGTCGTCAGTCGCCTGCGCGGTACGCTCGGCTAATTTTCGTACCTCGTCCGCCACCACGGCGAAACCTCGACCTTGTTCGCCAGCTCTTGCCGCTTCAATGGCCGCATTCAGCGCCAATAAATTCGTTTGATCGGCGATGTCTTTGATGAGCTGCACAACGGATGAAATTTCATTTGAATGTTGCCCGACCTGCTCAATTGTCATCGAGGTATCACGCACCGTATTTGCAATTTGCGCCATTTCTTTGGATGCTTTATCAATAATTTCGCCGCCACTGGACGACAATTCGCCAGAATGCCGAGAAATATCCAATGCTTCGCGTGCGCTGTCGGAGACTTGGTTGGTGGTGACTGTCATTTGCTCAACTGCGGCCGCCATGGCAGAAGTTGATTCACTTTGTCTAGAGGCGCTGGACGCCAGATGGCCGGAAGAAGCTGAAAGCGTTTGTGCAGAAATCGAGACTTTGCCTGCGCTATCGAGCACACGGGAAAGCGTTTGCTGTAAGCCGCCCAGTAACTCGTCAAATGCCTTCGCTGTTTCACCCACCTCATCGCTATTTTCTAAGGCAACGCGCTGGGTAAAATCGCCTGATTTGCCAACGTTAGTAATTGTTGAACGCATCCGATTTAATGGGCTGGTGATCGAATGGATAATCGATACTGCGCTAAATAACCCGATTAACACCACCGCAATGCCGACAATAATGGCTAAATTACGAATCGCACTTGCCGTGGCTTGAATTTGTTGGGTACTTAAATTTACTTTTGATTCTTGGAAATCATCCAGATTTTTAACCGCAGTTAAAAATGGAACCAGCATCGGAATCATCTCTTCGCCAGCGACATAACTGGCTTCTTCGCGCTTGCCTTCTTTTACCAAGGAGACCACTTTTTCAAGCCCCGCAACATACAAACCGCGCTCTTTTTTGATCGCCTCCAGTAATTTTTGATCGGCAGCCGATCCGGCTAATTCTTCGCTCAACGTGGCCAATAACGCATCATTTTGTGCATTTCTGGCTTGGATTTGTTCAATAATTTTTGCATTGATTGCACTGTCGCTGTTGAGCAACATTTCCATACTGGCAATGGCATTATCTTTGACCGCCATATTAATCGTATTAACTCTGGTTTTATTGCTTAGATCGGCTTGAATTCTGACTGATTCAGCATCCATGGTGACCAAGCGGGAAATCACCAGAATGGATAAAAATACCACCAGAAACAAAATTAAACCAAACCCCAAAGTTAGTTTTTTACCAATATTTAACGCCGGCATATTCATTAGCGATACCTTTAAATTATGTTTAAAATCATGGACTTATAAAAACTGCGTTCTTTTGGATTCCTGGAAGAACGCAGCCCCTTTCCAGTTTAATCACCTAGTTCGCTAATTAAAGACTGGCAGCGAGTAATTCTTTGTTTTTGAATGCCACCGGCAATGCTTTTTGCCCGCGCATCATCGCCCTTCAAAATCGCCGGTACTAATTCTCTTTCGCGCGTTTCTTTAAAGGCACGCCAAGTATCAACCAGCTCTTTAAATTGCGCTTCTTTGCCAGCGGGTGCTTTCATTTTTGCCAAATGCGCACTGACTGCATCGGCGGTCTCCTGTACCTTTTTTTGCATCGCCGAACCCCGTTGTTCCGCGTGTAACATCATGCTAACCAACGATTCTCTTGCTGCGCTCATTTCGGTACGCAAAGTGCCGAATTCACCGGCGTTCGCAGCGACGGAAACGCATAACAAAGCCACAATCGAAGCGACTCCAACTAATTTTTTCATCGTATTTTGCCTTTCATTTTAGGGGTTAAAGTCATGTTTACCGAATTGGTAAACGAAAGAAAATATAACAGAACATTCGCTTCTTGCATAAAAACAGTCACGCTTAAGCGCATTTTTTGTTTCGCAGCTGAAAAATTCTAGCGAATCATTGGTTACGTCATCAGTCAAATAGACGGCAAAAACAGCCTGTTTTTGAATCGCCCCCAATTTTTTCAAACTGTGTCTTTAGCATGATGACAGAGGCATAAATTCAACGTTTGGTTTCAACTCACCAATCCGCGAACACTTCATCGCAATTCATTTTTGCGTTGCAACGCTGACCTGAAGGCTAAAACACGCACCACCTAGCACCGAAGGCGCATTGTATTTATCTGTGAAAACCCGAGCAGGAAAGACGTGAAAAGACGCAGCGAGCGAAAGCAAAGTTGAATCCAGAAAGCCGTGGCAAAATCACTGATTCCTGCTCTTTTAGAAGGAAGGCTAGAATGGAGTGCAAACGAATGGCCGTGCATCGGGCTTTTAATAATATTCCTTAAATAAATCAATAAGTTATATTTGTTTTTGCGAAAAATAATTCGCATATAAACCGTTTGATATGCGGATAAATTCACACACACGGCGTGTTGAGCTGTTTTTTTAGGAATAAATCGGCGCTGCTGTATCAGAAATTGCCGGTAAATCGGATCAGAAAGCGTAATCCGTTTGAATTAAGAACTTGCTTTCAGGTAAAATTTGGTCATTCCTAATTTGCCCGGTTTAACGCAATGAGCAATTCAACTTCAGTTTCGTCCGCCTCCAATTTTATCCGCAGCATTATTGAACATGACTTATCCACGGGTAAACACACCGCCATTGCCACGCGATTTCCCCCTGAGCCCAATGGTTATTTGCACGTTGGTCACGCCAAATCCATTTGCCTGAATTTTGGTTTAGCCAATGATTACAGAGGGTTATGTAATTTGCGCTTTGACGATACTAACCCTGAAAAAGAAAGTGACGAATATGCTCAGTCGATTCAGGAGGATGTGAATTGGCTAGGCTTTCAGTGGCACGGTGAGGTGCGTTGGGCGTCGGATTACTTTGATGCGCTGTATGCTTTTGCGCTGGAATTAATTCAAAAAGGATTGGCATATGTCGATGATTTGTCGCACGAGCAAATGCGCGAATATCGCGGCACGCTGACCCACGCCGGCAAAAATAGCCCGAATCGCGACCGCGCCATTGCAGAGAATTTAGATTTATTTAGGCGAATGAAAAACGGTGACTTTGCCGACGGCACCTTGGTTTTACGTGCCAAAATTGATATGGCATCGCCCAATATGAACTTGCGCGATCCGGCGATTTACCGTATTCGTCGTGTACACCACATTCGCACCGGTGATAAATGGTGCATTTACCCCATGTACGATTACACCCATTGCATTTCTGATGCGTTGGAAGGGATTACCCATTCGATTTGTACGTTGGAATTTGAGGATCATCGCCCGCTGTACGACTGGGTTCTGGACAACATCACTATCCCTTGCCATCCACGTCAATATGAATTTTCACGTTTGGAATTGCACTACACCATTACCAGTAAGCGCAAATTATTGCAGTTAGTGAACGAAAAACACGTCAGCGGTTGGGACGATCCGCGTATGCCTACGATTAGTGGGATGCGCCGGCGCGGTTACACGGCAGCCGGTATTCGTGAATTTGCCAAACGGATTGGCGTTTCTAAAAGCGAAAACAATGTCGATATGGCGATTATGGAAAGCGCGATTCGTGAAGATTTAGAGCTACGTGCGCCACGTGTGATGGCGGTGCTCAATCCCTTGAAAGTTACGATTAGCAATGCGGCGGGTGCGCAAACGCGCAGGGCTGATTTTCATCCCAATCAACCGGAATTGGGGCAGCGTGAAGTTTATTTCAGTGAAAACTTGCTGATTGAAGCGGATGACTTTGCCGAAGTGCCGCCTGCGGGCTGGAAACGACTGACCTTGGGCGGCGAAATTCGCCTGCGGCACAGTTATGTGATGCGCTGCGACGAGGTGTTGAAAAATACCGAAGGCCAGATTATTGAATTGCGTTGCAGTATTGATCACGCCACGTTGGGGAAAAATCCTGAAGGTCGAAAAGTAAAAGGGGTGATTCATTTTGTTTCTGCCGCTGACGCGTTGCCAGCAGAAATTCGCTTATACGATCGGTTATTTACCGTTGCAGAACCTGATGGCAATAAAGAAGTTGATTTTTGTACGTATCTCAATCCAACTTCTTTAACCGTGGTGCAGGGTTGGGTAGAAAGTGCGGTCAAACACGCAAGCCCAGAAACGCATTTCCAATTTGAACGACTGGGCTATTTCGTTACCGATCGCCGCGAGCATCAAAAAAACGGTCAGCTCATTTTTAATCGAACCGTCACCTTAAAAGATTCGTGGACAAAAGAACACACAGCTTGAAAAATCCCCGCTTTGGGTTTGATCTGCTAGAATTGTGGAAAATTTTTAATCACCCTCAGGAGAGTAGAACATGTCACAAAAACATCCCGTTATTGTTGTTACTGGTTCATCGGGCGCAGGTACAACCACCGCTAAACGCGCCTTTGAAAACATTTTCCGTCGTGAAAACATTCGTGCGGCCGTGATCGAAGGTGACAGCTTGCATAGTCTAGACCGCATGGCATTTCGCGCAGCCGCAGCAGAAGCGGCTAAGGCGGGTCATAACACGTTCAGCCATTTTGGACCTGAAGCTAACCATTTCGACAAAATAGAAGAAATGTTTAAAGAATATGGCAATACAGGCATGTGCAAACGCCGTTATTATGTGCATAGCGAACCTGAGGCGATTGAACATAATAAACATTTTGGGCTGACTAATTTAGCGCCAGGTTTGTTTACCCCGTGGGAAGATATTGAGGCTGATTCAGACTTGCTGTTTTACGAAGGCCTGCACGGCATGGTTCACACCGACAAAGTAAATGCAGCGCAGCACGTTGATTTGAGCATTGGAGTAGTGCCGGTTGTCAATTTGGAATGGATTCAAAAAATTCACCGCGACAAAGCAGAGCGAGGCTATTCTGCCGAAGCGACGGTCGATACCATCATGCGCCGGATGCCAGATTACATTAATTTCATCACGCCGCAATTTACCTACACCGACATCAATTTTCAACGCGTTGCCACGGTGGATACCTCCAACCCATTTATCGCGCGCGACATTCCAACGCCCGATGAAAGCTTTGTGGTGATTCGTTTCCGTAATCATCGGAACATTGATTTTTCTCACTTGCTGGACATGATTGATGGCTCCTTCATCTCTCGTTCTAACACAATCGTCGTTCCCGGCGGAAAAATGAGCTTGGCAATGGAAGTTATTTTGTCGCCAATCATGTATGAAATGATTGACAATAAAAAGAAATAACATTGAGTAATGCAAGGCAACGGGGGACTGAAATTCAGTTCCCCGTTTTTATTTGTAACCATTTGAAATGCTGAGTCACAGGTGTTAAAGCTTAAATCCGCCGCCGCAGCCACGGTGTCTGCGCATTGAGTGACATTTGCAATCCTGCAACTGCGTTCAGTAGTTTAAAAATTTGCCTTGAGTTAGGTTGGGTATAATTACGTAAATATATGATTATAAACAGTTTTTTATTATTTAGCCGTGGGTGCAGCACGTTAATCAGTACAGATTGGGTCTGCCAAGAATAGACAAAGCAGGATTGATTCCGTTTTGTGCTCTCTAAACCCGGTCTTTAAGTCGCCTTGGCGCGCCGCGCCTTCCCGCTGGCTGGGCGGGGTTTGAAATCAACGAGGAATTTGAATGAATATTTTGGAAGGTCTTAATTCCGAACAAAAATCTGCCGTCACTTTGCCCCCTCAATCTGCGTTGATCTTAGCCGGTGCGGGCAGTGGCAAAACGCGGGTGCTGATCACGCGCATCGCCTGGCTCATTCGGGAAAATCAGCAAAGTCCGCACAGCATTTTGGCGGTCACGTTCACCAATAAAGCGGCCAAAGAAATGACCACTCGCCTGACGGCGATGTTGCCGATTAATTTCCGTGGTATGTGGATTGGCACGTTTCATGGCTTATGCAATCGGCTGTTACGGAGCCATTATCGCGAAGCTAATTTGCCGCAAACGTTTCAGATTCTGGATAGCGGTGATCAATTATCGATGATTAAGCGCTTGATTAAATTGATGAATGTGGATGAGGAAAAATTCCCACCGCGCGAATTGCAATACTTTATCAGTAGCAACAAAGAGCAAGGTTTGCGTGCGCACGAAGTGGAAGCCTATGACCCGTTCACGCGCAAAAAAGTCGACGTGTTCGCCGAGTATGACGCGCAATGTCAGCGCGGGGGCGTAGTCGATTTTTCTGAATTATTGCTGCGCTGTTATGAGCTGCTGTCGCGCAATCAAGCGTTGCGTGAACATTATCAAGCGCGCTTTAAACATATTTTGGTGGATGAATTTCAAGATACCAATCCGCTGCAATATCGTTGGTTGAAATTGCTCGCTAGTCAAAACAATGCGTTGTTCGCCGTCGGTGACGATGACCAATCCATCTATGCATTTCGTGGCGCAAACGTCGGCAATATGCAGGAATTGTTGCGCGACTTTCACGTGGAAAATGTGATTAAGCTGGAACAAAATTATCGTTCGCACGGCAACATTTTAGAAGCCGCCAATGCCTTAATTCAAAATAATGTGAGCCGCATGGGCAAAAATTTATGGACTTCGGAAAATAAAGGCGAGGCGTTGCGCGTCTATGAGGCGCCGACCGATGCTGAAGAAGCTAAATTTATTGTTGAAGAGGCGCGGCAGTTGAATCGGGAAGGCGTGGCGTTCACCGAAATGGCGATATTGTATCGTTCGAATGCGCAATCTCGGGTGTTGGAACACGCGCTGGTATCGGCCGGCGTGTCTTATCGCGTGTATGGCGGGTTGCGCTTTTTTGAACGGCAGGAAATTAAACACGCACTGGCGTACATGCGTTTAATCAACAATCCGCATGACGACAACGCTTTGTTGCGGGTGATTAACTTTCCGGTAAGAGGCATTGGCGCACGAAGTATTGAGCAAATTCAAGAACTTGCGCGAATGCAAAACGTGCCACTTTGGCAAATTGCCTGCCAAAGTACGGGCAAAGTTGCCGCATTCGCTCAGCTGATTCAAAACATGACGGAGACGACGCGGGCGTTGCCGTTGCCAGAAATTATTGACCATTTATTGACACACAGCACGTTGCTGGCGCATTACCAAAATGAAACTGGCGTTAAAAAGCGTGAGGCGGAAGAGCGCTTGGAAAACTTAAACGAGTTGCAAAATGCCGCCACTTTGTTTGTGCATGAAAACGAAGATGACAGTTTGAATGCTTTTCTAACCCACGCGGCGCTGGAAGCGGGCGAACATCAGGCGGGCAACGATGCTGATGCCATGCACTTAATGACCGTGCACGCTTCCAAAGGCTTGGAATTCCACTCTGTGTTTATCAGCGGTTTGGAAGAAGGGCTTTTCCCGCACCAAAACAGTCTTAACGTCACCGGCGGCATCGACGAAGAAAGGCGCTTGATGTATGTCGCAATTACCCGCGCGCGCAGGCGACTGTACCTGACTTTTGCGCAAAGTCGAATGCTGCATGGGCAAACTAATTACAGTATTGTGTCCAGTTTTTTGCGTGAATTGCCAGAGGAGTTGCTGCATTGGATTACGCCGGCATTTATGGCGAAAAAGGTCTACGAATCTTACGTTCCGGCGCAAAGTATTTCGCGTGTGAAAAAATTGGCAACATCGGCGGGTGGACAAGGCTTGTGGCGGATCGGGCAGCGGGTGTTTCATCAGAAATTTGGTGAAGGGGTGGTGACCGGTTCGGAAGGTGTGGGCACCGAAGGGCGCGTGCAAATCAACTTTAAACGGGCAGGAAGTAAATGGCTTTCGCTGGAATATGCGAAGCTGGAGGCGATTTAAAGGTTATTTGCAGAGAACGCTTGAGCTTGGTTACGACTTGTTACCAGACTCAGGCAGGCGATTCATGCGGGTTCATGTTGCGTAGCCCAAAAATCAACTTCCCGATCAGACTGTGCCTAGCACTGCGTCAGATGAAGTGAAATTGAGATCATTCTTTCGTTGGTGCTGCATCCGCAAGAGATGGGCGGTGATGGCCTAAAGCGCTAGCAACATACGCATAGCTTGTCGAAACATGACAGAATAAATGCCAAATAAATCAAGTACTTACGATTTTCATTCGCTAAGGCTGTCCTTAAGATAGCCGCAGGGTTCAGTGCGAAAGGTTGATTTAATCAGCGTTTCTCGAAATTAAAACAGCTGTTCTTTAACCGATTCTGGATGCTCGGCGCTGTCAGTAGATGGCGAATCTGCCCCGACACTGGGTACGTTTTCTTGATAAAAATATTCGGTTCGGTTGCCATTGGGATCGCGGATTCCCTCATCGTTGATGCGCAGTGTGACCATATTTTCTGGCATGGTATAAGTTGCCTGCGGCTTATCTTTTAAAACTTTTGCCATGTATGACATCCAGATGGGCAGTGCCGCGCCGCCGCCCGTTTCTCTATCCCCCAAGCTGCGCGGCGTATCAAAACCAATCCATGAAATGCCGACCACCGTGGGTTGAAAGCCACAAAACCAAGCATCTAGAGAATCGCTGGTTGTGCCTGTTTTACCCGCCAAATCAGCGCGGCCAAGCGCCATGGCACGAATAGCGGTTCCATGGCGCACCACATCTTGCATCATGCTGACCATACTGAAGGCGTTGCGCACATCAATCACCTGTTTAGCATTTTTACCGGCGATGACGTGCGTGTCCTGTTGGAGCACATTGCCTTGGGCATCTTCAATGCGTTGAATAAAGTACGGCGCGATTCGATAACCGCCGTTGGCAAAGACAGAATACCCCGCCAGCATTTGCATCGGCGTGACGGAACCCGCACCTAATGCCATGGTTAAATACGGTGGTTGCTTGTCTTTGTCAAAACCAAATTTAGTGACGTAGTCTTGCGCGTATTGCGGCGTAATCGCCTGAATCAGTCGAATCGAAACCAGATTTTTTGATTTAATCAATGCTTGTCGCATCCGAATCGGACCATCAAATTTCTCGTCATAATTTCTTGGTTGCCAAGCCTCGCCGCTACCGGTTTCGGCGGCATCAATCACCAGTGGTGCATCATTAATAATTGAAGCGGGGGTGAAGCCTTTTTCCAAGGCGGCTGAATAAATAAACGGTTTAAAGCTCGAACCAGGTTGACGCCAAGCCTGAGTGACATGATTAAACTGGTTGTGATTAAAGTCGAAGCCGCCGACCAAAGCGTAAATCTCGCCGGTAACCGGATTGCCGGAAACAAAAGCCGACTCGACTTGCGGAATTTGGGTAATGCGCCAAATGCCTTGATCGTTTTTTTGAACGCGAATCAGTGATCCCGCCCTAATTCGTTGATTTAATGCTAATTTATCGCTGAGTGAACGCTGCGCAAATTTCAAACCGTCACCGGTAATTTCGACCACCGTGCCCCCTTTGCAATACGCTTTAACGCTGCTTGGAGTGGCAATCTGCACAATGGCAGGAATAATATCGTCGCTATCAGTGACCTCTTGCAGGCTATCTTCTAAAAACTCATCGCTATGATTTTCACGAATATCAATAAAATCTTCTGGACCGCGATAGCCATGCCGAACATCATAATCCAGTACGCCTTGGCGCAAGGCGGTGTAAGCAGCAACTTGATCGTCGATTCGAATCGTGGTGTAAACCTTATAGCCTTGGATATACGCATCATCCTGATACCGATCGAACATCGTTTGGCGCACCATTTCAGCTAAATAATCCGCCTGTACGCCATATTCTTGACTGCCATGTTTGGTGACGATGGGCTCTGCTTGCGCCACCTCAAGCTGGTTTTTATCGATAAAACCCAATTCAAACATCCGTCTAAGCACATAAAGTTGCCGCAATTTCGCCCGTTTAGGATTAACCACCGGATTATAAGCCGAGGGCGCTTTAGGCAAGCCCGCTAGCATGGCGACTTCGGCGACGCTTAATTGCTCGAGGGGTTTGCCAAAATAAATATGCGCTGCGGCTGCAAAACCATAGGCGCGTTGGCCGAGATAAATTTGATTGATATACAGCTGCAGAATTTCGTCTTTGCTTAAATTGTGTTCAATTTTGTATGAAAGCAGGACTTCATTAAATTTTCGATTGAAGGTTTTTTCTTTGGTTAAAAAGAAATTTCGTGCCACTTGCATGGTAATGGTGCTGGCGCCTTGCTTGGCGCCGCCGGAGACAAAATTGGAATAAGCAGCCCGCAATACCCCGACATAATCCACGCCGCCATGTTGATAAAAGCGATCATCTTCGGCGGCCAAAATGGCTTTTTTCATCAAATCAGGCACTTGATTGATGGCAACTAATTCGCGCCGCTCTTCACCAAATTCACCGATTAAAAACCCTTCGGCGCTAAAAACGCGTAACGGAACTTTGGGGCGGTAATCGGTTAGCGCTTCCAAAGAAGGTAAAGTTGAATAGGTCATCATGGAGGCATAGGCGATGATCAATCCAAAAATGATAGGGAGCGAAATGAGGGCAAGTACAGGATAAAACCACCAACGAGTTGTCATAATAATTAGGCGTAAATGTGTGGGTTATGGGAACAATGATTTAGGCCGTAATTATATCGGCGCTTAGTCGAATTTGCTGATGCAATGCTGTGCGGGGAATGCTGAAATTATTGAATATAATCATGGTGTTATAAATTTAACTGCATTTCGCGTTCAGTTGAGCTGGGCTCAAACCCCAGCGTTTCGTAATGATTAAAGATTGCGCTAACAACTTGTGTCGGTTCGTCAATAATCTGAATCAGCTTTAAATCTTCTTCTTTAATCATTTTTTCGGCCAGCAAGCTGCTTTTAAACCACGCCAACATTCCGCTCCAAAACTGACTGCCGACCAGAATAATTGGCATTCGGCGTGTCTTACCAGTTTGCACCAAGGTCAGCGCTTCCATCAATTCGTCCAATGTGCCAAAGCCGCCGGGCATGACCACGTAGGCGCTGGCAAACTTTACGAACATCACTTTGCGGGTAAAAAAATGTTGAAAAGTTTGACTGATATTTTGGTAAGGATTGCTGTGTTGTTCGTTGGGCAATTGGATATTTAAGCCAATACTTGGCGATTTGCCATAAAACGCGCCTTTATTTGCCGCCTCCATAATGCCGGGACCGCCACCGGAAATGACTGAAAATCCAGCATCGGACAGCAAACGTGCAATCTCTTCAGCCAATTTATAATACGGGGCATCATGCGCGATGCGGGCACTGCCAAAAATGCTTACTGCCGGTTGAATATCTTGCAAGCGTTCGGTGGCGGCGACGAATTCTGACATAATGCCAAATACGCGCCAAGACTCCTTTGACTGGCTAAGCTCCGGTAACTGCGAGTGAGGAATTTTCGATTCTCCGTTCATTTCAATCTTTCCAAAATGAAAACACTATTGTTGGTTGATGGTTCATCTTACTTGTATCGCGCTTTTCACGCGATGCCCGATTTACGCAGCCCTAGCGGTGAGCCCACGGGCGCGATTCAAGGCGTGCTGAATATGTTGCGTCGCTTGCGCCAAGATTACCCGGCGGATTATAGCGCCTGCGTATTCGATGCTAAAGGCAAAACCTTCAGAGATGACTGGTTTCCTGAATACAAAGCCAATCGTCCGTCAATGCCCGAAGTGTTACGCGCGCAAATTGAACCTTTGCATCAAGTGGTTGCGGCGTTTGGCTGGAACATTCTGATGATTGACGGTGTGGAAGCAGATGACGTCATTGGTACGTTGGCACAACAAGCGACGCTGGGCGGTGCGCGCTGCATTATTTCCACCGGCGATAAAGATTTAACGCAATTGGTCAATGCCCAAGTGCAATTGATTAACACCATGAGCAATGAAACGCTGGATGAAGCGGGAGTTTTGGCTAAATTTGGCGTGCCGCCTGCGCGCATTGTCGATTATTTAACCCTCGTGGGTGACGCCGTGGATAACGTGCCAGGAGTGACTAAATGCGGTGCGAAAACGGCGGTGAAATGGCTGACTGAATACGGCACGCTGGATAATTTAGTGGCGCATGCGGACGACATTAAAGGGGTGGTAGGAGACAATTTACGCACAGCCTTAGCTTGGCTGCCGCAAGGTCGACGTTTGGTGACGGTGAAATGCGATGTTGATTTACCGCTGCGTTTTGATCAACTGAGTGCGCCGGCGCAAAACACCAACCAATTAGTAGCGCTGCTGACTCAGTTTGGCTTTAAAAGCTGGCTGCGAGAACTGAATGATGCGCCCACCGCTGATACAGTTCGCGCACCGGCAAAACAATTAACTGCCGTGCCATCCGCGCAATCAGAGGATTTATTTAGCAACGACACTTCACGTTACCAAGTGATTTTAAATGATACGCAACTTATTGATTTTATTGATAAAATTGACCGAACTGACTTGGTAAGTCTGGCGATTGAAACCGCCGGCCTCGACACGCTGAACGCGCAATTGGTCGGCATTTCTGTTGCGCTGGCGGCACGGCAAGCGGTTTATTTGCCCTTGGCGCACACTTATCCTGGCGCACCCGAACAGCTTAAACGTGAAGACGCACTGCAAAAACTGAAGCCATGGTTGGAAAGTGCGCTGCATAAAAAGCTGGGGCACAATTTGAAATATGCCCAACATATTTTTGCCAATCATGGCATTGCCCTGGCGGGCGTTGCCGACGACACGCTGCTGGAATCGTATGTGCTGGAATCGCACAAACCGCATGATTTGGGCAATCTAGCGATGCGCCATTTAGGGTTGACGACGCTCAGTTATGCTGACTTGGTGGGCAAAGGCGCGAAGCAACTTAGCTTTGATCAAGTGGCGGTTGACGCAGCAACCCGCTACGCGGCTGAAAATGCGGATATCACTTTGCAGCTACATCAAAAACTGGCGAGCCAACTGCACGGGCGCTTAAACGCGGTGTACCGCGAGATTGAGCTTACGGCGCGACAAGCCTTGTTCACCATGGAACGCAATGGCGTTTTACTGGATAGCACCTTGCTTAATATCCAAAGCCGTGAGCTGGGTGAAAAGCTAAACTTGCTGGAAGCGCAAGCGTTTGAACTGGCGGGACAGCCGTTTAATTTAGCTTCGCCTAAGCAATTACAAGAAATTTTATTCGACAAACTAGGCATTCCGTCAAAGAAAAAAACGCCCACTGGCGCACGATCCACTGACGAAGACGTGTTGCAAGAGTTGGCGCTGGATTATCCCTTGCCCAAATTGCTGCTGGAATATCGCGGCTTGGCAAAACTCAAATCCACCTACACCGACAAGTTGCCGCAGATGGTGAATCGCCACACGGGGCGAGTACACACTAACTATTCGCAAGCGGTTGCTGTCACGGGTCGCCTCTCCTCAACCGACCCTAATTTGCAAAACATTCCGATTCGTAGCTTAGAGGGGCGGCGTATCCGTGAAGCGTTTATTGCACCGGAAAATTCGCGCATTGTGTCGGCGGACTATTCGCAAATTGAGCTGCGCATCATGGCGCATTTGTCTGGCGATGCAGGGCTGCTGAAAGCATTTGCGGACGGCGAAGATATTCACCGTGCGACGGCCGCCGAAGTATTTAGCGTCGAGCTGGCTGCGGTTAGCAACGAACAACGTCGCTTTGCTAAAGTGATTAACTTCGGGTTGATTTATGGCATGTCCGCCTTCGGTTTGGCGAGCAATTTGAATATTGAACGCAGCGCTGCCCAGCACTATATCGAACGCTATTTTGCCCGTTACCCCGGAGTGAAAAACTATATGGACAGCACCCGCGAACAAGCAAAACAGCTTGGTTACGTCGAAACGTGGTTTGGGCGCAGACTGTGGCTGCCAGAAATCAACGGCGCAAACGGGATGCGCAGACAAGCCGCCGAACGTGCCGCAATCAATGCACCGATGCAAGGCACCGCGGCCGACCTGATTAAACTGGCGATGGTTAAAGTGCAAAACTGGCTGGAAGACGCGCAGCTACAAAGCAAACTGATTATGCAAGTGCACGACGAACTGGTGTTAGAAGTGCCGCAAACAGAATTGGCGCTGGTCAAAGAAAAAGTGCGAGAATTGATGTGCAATGTCGCTGAACTGAAAGTGCCGCTGGAAGTGGGAATCGGTGAAGGGGCGAATTGGGATGAGGCGCATTAGGAGCAATAGTTTTGCGTATTGCACCTAATGTAGTTAAGGCTAAAAATGGTATGTGTAGCCCACCGTTGTTGAGGAGGCCACATCATTAGACGCATAACTGCCAGATATTTCGCTATTTTTTGACACGTAATAGCCAAGTCCTAAACCCGTGGTTTGAGTGCTTGTTGTTGATTTTGAATACTTGGTTGATGTAATTGATACCCGGGCAACAAGGGTTTTGGTGTCATTTATCCCAATAGTTAAACCAGCGCCATAGCCCGTTCCCGTATCATCGGAAATAACACACACACCTCCTGCGGTACAAATTTGAGTTCTCACTGACAATGACTCAACTCCGGCAAGTACATCTACCTTGTCTCCGATTGCCTTAACGATTCCCAATCCTAAAGAACTGCCGCTAATTTCAGCGTTCCATACCGGATTTGAATAACTTAGCCCGGTTGAGCTTATGTTTGCGACAAGTAAATCATCGGCAAATTGGATAGAGCCACCAAGCGAGGCTGCCCCCATCTTGTCTACACAATATCCGACTATGCAAGGAGGAATTTTGTAAGTCGATGAACCGACATCAATTCCTAAAATCGTGTGTGAGAAATTTGTTTTTTCAGCGAATGAGGTTGCCGAAAAAGTAACACCTGCCAATGCTAATACAGCAAACAACAACGATTTTGAATTTCCCATTATTTTCTTGTTCATGATGCTTCTCCATTGTTTTACTGCGAACAGTTTATATTGACTCGACTTAAATGGTTCCTACTTAAAAGCATCCGCCTTATACGCTGCTGACTTATAAGCGTCAACAGGGTGAAATTGAAACTATGACTTTTCAATCTCTTCCTGTTGGTTTTGCCCGTGAAATATTGGCGGCGAATATGCGCGCATTACGTGCCGAA
This sequence comes from Gallionellaceae bacterium, assembly GCA_036171275.1. Taxonomy (GTDB): domain Bacteria; phylum Pseudomonadota; class Gammaproteobacteria; order Burkholderiales; family Gallionellaceae; genus PALSA-1006. Next base: position 113,606 of record JAVHQT010000015.1, read on the forward strand.
CGCGGTTGGTCGCAAGAATTTTTGGCATTTGAGTGCGAGCTTCATCGAACCTTTGTTGGGCATTGCGAGCGAGGAGTTCGCAACATTTCACTCGATAACATCGAGAAAATTGCGCGGGCGTTTAACGTACCAATCGCAACCTTGTTTTCTCCGCCAACGTCTGATTCCTCGGCAAAATAGCGTTACCCTTGCAAATTAAACCGGCTGGATTAAGCCTCGTTAACTAAAGAGGTCATCATAAACCTGCACTATTCACTATTGAGTTTACATTTCCTCGGAAGCAGCAATCGCCCACTGTTTCACCTTCTGCCAACGAAAATGTGCAACCAGAATTGACGCAGCTCACAGAAAAAGCGCGCGAACTGAAAGTGCCGCTAGAAGTGGGAATCGGCGAAGGTGCGAATTAGCACTGACCCATCCGAAATAAGCCAGCAAACCTTATGTTTCCAGGATTAAACGGGCTTTGTGCGCGCTGTAAAAAATGGTGCGCCAGAACGGTTAAATCCGGGCACAGGGCAGGGGGGATTTTGAATTTGCTTAATTTTTGAATTTGCTTAATTTTTGATTTTGCTATGATTTTTAAAATCCTGCGCTAGGCGAATGACGCCGCCAGTAGCTCACGCGCGGCATCTTGACTTGGCGTGTGTTTTTTCTGTCTGTCATCCAGTTTTTTAAGGTGTAATAGTTGATGTTTTATTGGTCGGCCACTGACTTTATGGAGCGGCTTCCGCGTGACGATACCTTAGTTAATACGTGTTCTATCAATCCATTGGTATGGTTTATTTTCATCTTTTATTCTTCGCTTCAATGCTGACTTTTTGAAGCGACAACTAGCCTGACACAGGGGGCTATTGGGGTTAGCTATTTTGCAAGAGGCTAAGCAGTTTATGGAATTAATCGCGCCCCCGTGTGATACATTGCGCGCCATGTTGACCCACCCACAATTTGATCCTGTCGCCGTTCACCTTGGTTCTTTTGGAATTCATTGGTATGGCTTGATGTATTTGTTTGGTTTCGCGGCTTTTATTACGCTAGGACGCTTGCGTTTGCGAACGCTAAATCGGGCTGGTTGGGACGCTAACTTCCTAGATGATTTGTTATTTTATGGCGTGTTAGGCGTGGTGGTGGGCGGACGATTAGGCGAGGTTTTGTTTTATAACCCCAGTTTTTATTTCGCCAATCCGAGCAAAATTCTGGCCGTTTGGGAAGGCGGCATGTCGTTTCACGGTGGTTTTATCGGCGTGCTGGTGGCGATGGTTTGGTTTGCTCGGCAACGAAAATTGGCGTGGTTGCAATTGATGGATTTTATTGCGCCTTTGGTGCCGTTTGGCTTAGGCGCAGGGCGAATTGGCAATTTTATTAACGCTGAATTATGGGGTCGCCCAACTGATTTGCCGTGGGGCATGGTTTTTCCGAATGTGGATAGTGTGCCCCGCCATCCTTCGCAGTTATATGAATTTGCGCTTGAAGGTGTGTTACTTTTTATTTTGCTCTGGGTTTATTCCAAAAAAAGGCCGCCAGTCGGCGCGGTTTCTGGTTTGTTTTTAGTGGGTTATGGCAGTTTTCGGTTTGTGGGTGAATTTGCCCGTACACCCGATGACGGCATTTTTGGACTCATGACGTTCGGCATTAGCATGGGGCAATGGCTCAGTTTGCCGATGATTTTAGCGGGGAGTGGATTGATGATTTGGGCATATCAAACCGAGAGGCAGACACGTTAAGTCAGCACGCCTTGATTCCATTCGGCGTACTTTTCGTCAAGATTTAAGCGTTTGTTCTTGAGTTTTGTCGAAATAAATATCAAATAAATCAATAACTTGCGCTCATTTCTACGCTCCTACGTAAGCGCTGTAGCCGTGTTTAATAAGTTTTTATTTTACCCTCATGCCAGGTTGCGCACCGGAGTCTGGTGATAGCACAAACAAGCCGGGGGTATCACCAGATGCTGCCAGCACCATCCCTTCCGATAAGCCAAATTTCATTTTTCGGGGTGCTAAGTTGGCCACCATCACCGTCATTCTTCCGGTGAGCGTGGCGGGGTCGTAAGCCGATTTAATCCCAGCGAATACGGTACGCGCTTGCGCTTCGCCAATATCCAAGGTGAGTTTCAAGAGTTTTTCTGCGCCTTCGACGTGCTCGGCGTTGACGATTTTTGCCACGCGCAAATCAATTTTATTGAAATCATCAATCGAAATAGTCTCGGCAATCGGGGCGATGGTTAAAGTGGCTGCTTCATTCATGTTTTTTAAACTTTCTTGGTTGTCTGCGAGCATCGCTTCAATCGACTTTGGATCAAGGCGAACGGCTAAATGTTGATAAGATTCAATGATATGCCCAGCCGGTAATGCTTGCCATTCACCGTGCCAGTGCAGCGGAGCGATGTTCAAAAACGCCTCAACTTGTGCCGCCAGTGCTGGCAAAATCGGTTTTAAGAAGCGAGTTAAATCGCGGAACAGTGTCAGCGCGGTCGAGCAAACGAGGTGTAATTGTGCTTCTGTTTCAATATTTTTTGCCAAATCCCAAGGCTTTTGTTCTGCGATGTAGTGGTTGGCTAAATCCGCTAAGCGCATGATTTCGCGCAGTCCTCGGCTGAAATCACGGATTTCAAAACAGTGTGCAATTTCGCCATTCGCAAAGGCAGTTTGAAACGCGGCAGTGGCGCTGGCATCGGTCGCGCCCAGTTTTCCGCCAAAGCGTTTGCTGATAAACCCGGCGCAACGGCTGGCGATATTGATGTATTTGCCGATTAAATCGGAATTCACTTTTGCCACGAAATCGTCGAGATTTAAGTCCAAATCTTCCATCGTGCCATTCAACTTTGCGGCGTAGTAATAGCGCAAATATTCGGTATTTTGAATGTGATTCAGATAACTGCGGGCGGTGATAAATGTGCCGCGCGATTTGCTCATTTTTTCGCCATTGACGGTGAGAAAGCCGTGCGCGAAAAGTTTAGTTGGGGTGCGAAAACCGGCGTGTTGCAACATGGCTGGCCAAAATAGCGCGTGAAAATACAAAATATCTTTGCCGATAAAATGATACAGCTCGGTGCTGGAATCAGGTTTCCAGTATTCGTTAAAGTCTAAGTCTTTGATTATACTTAGGTTTTTGAAACTGCCCATGTAGCCGACCGGCGCGTCTAACCAGACATAAAAATATTTTCCCGGCGCATCGGGAATCTCGAAACCGAAATACGGCGCGTCGCGCGAAATGTCCCAGTCGCTCAGTTTATTTTCGCCATCTGCGCCCAGCCATTCTTGCATTTTGTTGGCAGCTTCCGCTTGTAGCGCGCCGCTTTTTGTCCAATGGCGTAAAAATTGCTGGCAACTGGGATCGGATAATTTGAAAAAATAATGGTCTGAATGACGTAATTCTGGCTTCGCGCCGGACACCGCTGAATACGGCTCAATCAATTCTGTTGGTGCATATGCCGCGCCACACGCTTCACAATTGTCACCGTATTGATCGCGGGTGTGGCATTTTGGACATTCGCCTTTGATAAACCGATCCGGCAAAAACATTGCTTTGACCGGATCATAAAATTGCTCAATCGAGCGCACTTCAATCAAGTTTGCTGCACGTAAGGTGCGATAAATAGCCTGCGCAAAGCTTTTTGTTTCCGCTGAATTGGTCGATCCGTAATGGTCAAACGCAACATGAAAGGCGGCAAAATCGTCGAAATGCTCTTGCCAAACGCGGGCGATGAGCTGTTCCGGGGTGATGTTTTCCTTCTCGGCGCGCAACATAATTGGTGTGCCGTGTGTGTCGTCGGCGCACACATAATGACATTCATGCCCGCGCATTTTTTGAAAGCGCACCCAGATATCTGTCTGAATATATTCAACTAAATGACCTAAGTGAATGCTGCCGTTGGCGTAGGGCAGGGCGGAGGTGACGAGAATTTTGCGTGACATGGGGCGGGCTTCCTTTTTTTTGAGGCGCGATTGTAGCAAAAGCAAAAGGAAAAGCTGCCGTATTCGTGCGGTTGGCGCAGACCGATTGCTGTGTTTTGTGTGTGTAAGTGCTGATTTATTTCGTTCGGGGCGAGTCCTGACGACTGGCTTAGGCAAGCCTTTGCAACTGGTTGCGTGCGAACCGAGGATTAAAGCGGCGTTTTCTTTATCGTGTACTGCGCCGGATTCTGGCTGGCACTGGCAAATTAGCCAGGCTGAAAATCAGTGCTTGCTGACGCCAATTTTTTGAATTTGCGGCGCAGGGCGTGGCCGGTGTTTTGGCTTGCTGATTTTGCGACATGAGAAGGATTTTTTAGTAAGCGATAGCGTCACTTTAAACTTTCCATTAAGAAGTGACTTTAGCTTAATTCTGCAATCGATTGCTTTTAATCAGTTTTTTTAATTTTAGCGCTAAGACTAAGTCCTTGTCGTATAAAGAAAAATTCCTTTTTTCCGGCTTGACCCCCCAATTTATTTTCAATATAGTGGTATGAGGTGGTGAAAAGTGGGTTTTAGTGGGGAATTGACTCGGGGTGGTGTGAATGTTTCAAGGTGCAGTGCAGCTAAATTTAGATAGCAAAAGTCGGTTGGCGATTCCCGCCAAGCACCGTGACGCGCTTCTTGCCCAGTGCGCTGGGAGGCTGATTTTGACTGCGGATCACCAAGATGCCTGTTTGTTGATTTATCCCGACACTGAATGGCTACCAATTAGCGAACAGTTACGCAAGTTGCCTACATTAAATAGTCAGGTTCGTCAGTTGCAACGGCGTTTACTGGGTTACGCCGAGGCTGTGGAAATGGATTCGGCCGGTCGTGTGCTGGTTTCGCTTGCGTTGCGCGCCTACGCAAAATTAGACAAAGAAGTGGTGTTGGTTGGGCAAGGCAATAAATTTGAACTTTGGGATAGCGCGGCATGGGCGAAATTAAGTGAAGAATCAATCAGCTTTGGCGAGGGTGTGTTGCCGCCCGGCATGGCAGGTTTTTCTCTGTGAGCGTGGATTGGCCTCACGAGACGGTTTTACTGATTGAGGCAGTAGAAAGTTTAAACATCAAGCCTGCGGGTGTTTATGTGGATGGTACGTTTGGTCGAGGTGGGCATAGTCGTCTGATTTTGCAGCAATTGGGTGCGCAAGGACGACTGATTGCTTTCGATAAAGATCCGATGGCGATGGCGGCGGCGCGACAAATTAACGATGCGCGCTTCCAAATTTTTCACTCCGGCTTTGAACATTTGCGCGACATTTTGCAGCAGCTGTCGCTTCATCAAGTCGATGGAATTTTGCTGGATCTGGGGGTGTCGTCACCGCAACTGGACGAGGCGCAACGCGGATTCAGTTTTCGTTTTGATGCGCCGCTGGATATGCGCATGGATACTACGTGCGGTCAAACAGCGGCGCAGTGGTTGGCGACTGCGGAAGAAGATTTATTAGCGGAGGTGATTAGTGAGTACGGTGAAGAACGGTTTGCTCGGAAGGTTGCAAGGAAGATTGTTGTTACGCGCCAAAAAAATCCCATTCTCAGCACGCGCCAGCTTAGCGAGTTGGTCGCCGAAGTCGTTCACAGCCGCGAGCCCGGTAAAAACCCGGCGACGCGCACCTTTCAAGCTATACGGATTTATATCAATCGCGAACTCGAAGAACTCGAAAGCGTTTTGCCGCAGTGTGCTGAGTGTTTAAAGCTAGGTGGGCGCATGGCGGTGATCAGCTTTCATTCGTTAGAAGATCGTTTGGTTAAGCGTTTTATGCGCGACCAGTCTCAAGGCGACAAGTTGCCGCGCCATTTTCCGATTCGGGCAGCGGATATTCCGTTGGCCAAAATGAAGTTGATTGGCAAAGCCATTCATGCCTCTGAACCGGAATTAGCCACCAATCCGCGTGCCCGCAGTGCGGTGTTGCGCGTGGCAGAATTCACCGGAGGCGTTGGTGCTTAAGCTGAATGCGCTGTTGTTAGTGCTCGCTATTGTCAGTGCCTTGGGTGTGGTGACTTCACAGCACAAAGCGCGCAAATATTTTATTGAGTTGCAAGCCGAAAAAGAAAAAGCGCAACAACGAGAAGTTGAATGGGGGCAGTTGCAATTGGAACAAAGTACGCTGGCGATGCCGACGCGAATTGAAAAAATTGCCAGTCATCAGCTGCAAATGCAAATGCCACAAAGTTCGCAAATTCAGTTTGTGCGCTTGAATGGGCTTGGAGCGAAGTGATGTTGCGCGCGCGGCAAAATATCAAAACCAATGCCCAAATTGCCTTGCCACCCTGGCGATCGCGACTGTTGTTTGTCCTGTTGTTGATGGGATTCGCCGGCTTGTTGGTGCGTGGCGTGTATTTGCAAGGCATTCATAATGATTTTTTGCGGCAAAAAGGCGATGCCCGTTACAGTCGTGTGATCGAGATTAATGCACATCGCGGCATGATGAGCGATCGATACGGCGAGCGTTTGGCCATTAGTACGCCGGTTGCGTCGATTTGGGCGATTCCGCAAGCAGTGATTGCCACGCCGAAGCAAATTTTGCAGTTGGCGCAAATTTTGGCGATGAAACCCGAGGAGCTGAAAGCGCGCTTATTGGATACCTCGCGCGATTTTATTTATTTGAAACGGCAACTGCCGCCCGATCAAGCGGAAAAAGCCCTTCGGGTCGGCATTGCCGGTTTGTCGATTAAGCATGAATACCGTCGCTATTATCCAGCGGGCGAGGTGACGGCACATTTGCTCGGATTTACTGATGTGGATGACAACGGTCAAGAAGGAATTGAATTGTCGATGCAGTCAACTTTGAGCGGAAAAGCGGGCAGTCAGCAGGTCATTAAAGATCGGCGTGGGCAGATTGTGGAAGATGTGGCGAGTTTGCGCACCCCTAAAGAAGGGAGCGATCTAAGCTTAAGTTTGGATGGAAAAATTCAGTTTTTGGCTTTTCGGGAAATAAAATTAGCTGTGGAAACGCATCATGCTAAAGCCGGTTCAATTGTGGTGTTGGATGCCAAAACCGGCGAGGTGTTGGCACTGGCTAATTGGCCGAGCTACAACCCAAATAACCGTGGCAATGTAAGTCTAAATACGCTTAGAAATCATGTTGTTACGGATTTATTTGAGCCTGGATCAACGATGAAGCCTTTTACGATTTCAGCGGCATTGGAGTTGGGCAAAATAAAACCGACCACGCTGATTAATACCGAACACGGCGTTTATTCTTTAGGCGGGCGCACCATCCATGATACGCACCCTGAAGCGCACTTAACGGTGGCGCAGGTGATTCAAAAATCGAGCAATGTAGGCGCGTCGAAAATTGCGCTGATGATGAAACCGGAGCAGTTTTGGCACGCGTTGCACGAATCGGGTTTTGGTGTGCAAACCGGTTGTGAATATCCCGGCGAGGCTGCGGGGCGCTTGCGAGATTATAAAAAATGGCGGCCAATTGAGCAGGCAACCATGTCGTATGGCAATGGCATTTCAGTTAATTTATTACAGCTGGCGCGCGCATATACCGTGTTTGCCAACGACGGTGAGTTAAAGCCAGTGACTTTATTGAAGCGCGCTGTGCCTGCAGTTGGAACGCAGGTGTATTCGGCCAAGACTGCGCAGGCGGTGCGCGAGATGTTAGAGATGGTGGTTAAACCCGGTGGCACGGCACCACAAGCGCAAATTGAGGGTTATCGGGTGGCGGGAAAAACGGGTACTGCGCACAAATTGGAAGGCAAGCATTATGTGAATAAATATATTGCTTCGTTTGTTGGTATGGCACCGGCTTCCAATCCGCGTTTGATTGTTGCGGTGATGATTAATGAACCCAACGGTAAAGAATATTACGGCGGGCAAGTGGCCGGTCCGGTGTTTAGTGCGGTGATGGGCTTGGCATTACGCCAACTGAATGTGCCTAACGATGCGCCCTTGGATAACGTGATGCAGCCCTTGCCTGAAGAAATTATCGGGGAAGAAGTATGAGCGCGTCGCAACTGCCTTACTTGGCCAAACTCGGGGTAAAGATCACGCGCTTGGTGACGAATAGCCGACAAATTCAGCCCGGTGATACGTTTGTGGCCTATCCAGGAACGCAGTGCGATGGGCGAGATTTTATTCCGCAAGCCCTCGCCAATGGCGCGAATGCCGTGCTTTGGGAAGCCGAAAATTTTGAATGGAATAACGCTTGGAACGTAGCCAATTTGCCGATTGCCGCCTTACGGCAACGTGCCGGCGAAATAGCGGCGGCAGTCTATGGTGCGCCCTCGCAAAAATTAGCGGTGATTGGCATTACCGGAACGAATGGCAAAACCAGTTGCAGCCAGTGGATTGCTAATGCTTTAAATCTTTTGCACAACAAAACTGCCGTCATCGGCACCTTGGGCAATGGATTTCCGGATGACTTGCAACCGACTTTGAATACCACGCCGGAAGCAATCACCGTGCAAGGTTTATTGGCTGATTATGTGCGAGAAAACGCGCAGACCGTGGTGATGGAAGTTTCTTCACACGCTTTGGCAGAAGGACGGGTTAACGGCGTGCAGTTTGATACCGCATTATTGACTAATCTAACGCGCGACCATTTGGATTTTCATGGCGATATGGCGAATTACGCCGCTGCGAAACGAAAGCTGTTTCAGGATAAAAAGCTGCGCGTAGCGGTACTTAATTTGGATGACGAAACAGGGTGTTTGTGGTTAAAAACACTTAATAATCAAGATGTTATGTTGGTAGGTTATGGTTTGAGTGCAACGGCGCAGCATACCGCAAAGCAGTTGGGTATCCGTTTTGTGTTGGCTGACAGTTTGAAAATGACCGCGCAGGGAATGCGCCTGAGTATTCATTCCAGTTGGGGCAGTGCGACTTTAGACAGTGCTTTAATTGGGCGTTTTAATGCAGCAAATATGCTGGGTAGCTTGGCGGTTTTGTTGACCTTAGATATAAATTTGAATGATGCAGTGCAGGCTTTGGCGCAGCAACCAGCCGTGTTAGGACGGATGCAAACCTTGCATTCGCCCGGCAAACCCACCGTGGTGATTGATTTTGCGCACACGCCGGATGCGTTGGAAAAAGTACTGCAAAGTTTGCGCGAAGTGACGGCAAGCAGCGGCAAAGTGCACTGCGTCTTTGGTTGCGGCGGTGACCGCGATGCCGGTAAACGGCCGATGATGGGTAAAGTGGCGCGTCAGTTTGCTGACGTGTGCGTGGTGACCAGCGATAACCCGCGTTCGGAAAATCCGGCTGCCATCATGGCGCAAATTGTGGCGGGAATCGGCACTAGCGTAGAAGTTATTGCAGAACGTTCAGCGGCGATTTGCGTCAGCATCGCGCGAGCAGAAGTCGGCGACACCGTTTTATTGGCCGGAAAAGGGCACGAGCAATATCAGGAAATTGCCGGGATTAAATATCCGTTTAGTGACGCGGATTGGGCGCAGAAGGCGTTGGCAGTGTGGCCAAAGCGCTTATCGGTGGGAGTCGATCCATGATGAAATTATCGCTAGCAGCCGAGATTTTAGCGGCAAACCACGTGGGTGCAGAAGTGGAATTTAACGCTGTTTCCACCGACAGTCGCCATATTGGCGCGGGCGATTTATTTATCGCCTTGCAGGGCGAACACTTTGATGGCGCAGGATTTGTGGCGGAAGTGGCCGCCAAAGGAGCAGCTGCAGCGCTGATCAATGCGGAGAGTTATCGCACAGTGGTGGGCACAATTGATCCGGCGTTTCCCTTGTTGCTGGTCGAGGACACGCGCTTGGCGCTGGGCAAATTAGCAGCCTATTGGCGCGGTCTTTTTTCATTACCGCTGACGGCAATTACCGGCAGCAATGGAAAAACCACCGTTAAAGAAATGTTGGCAAGTATTTTGCGTCATTGCAGTACAAATTCAGCGGATGTTTTAGCTACAAAAGGCAATTTAAACAATGACTTAGGAATGCCATTGACCTTGCTACAATTGACCACCGCGCAGCAGTTTGCGGTGATTGAAATGGGCATGAATCATCCCGGAGAAATTGCCTATTTAACCGAATTGGCGCGACCCGATGTGGCGGTGATTACCAATGCCGGATGCGCGCATTTGGCAGGCTTGGGTACGGTGGCAGCGGTGGCGCAGGCTAAAGGAGAAATTTTTGCGGGCTTGTCGGCACACGGTTGCGCGGTGATCAATGCGGACGACGACCATGCTGCTTTGTGGGTAAGTCTAGCGGGTGCGCGAAAAGTACTGACCTTTGGCATGGAACACGCGGCGGATGTTCGCGCCCACTGGCAAGCAAATGAATACGGTTCGCAGTTGGAAATTAGGAGTGCAGCAGAAAAAATGCAGGTGGAACTGCAAGTGCCAGGCGCCCATAACGTCAGTAATGCGCTGGCCGCCGCCACGGCAGCGTTAGCGTTACACATTCCTGTGTCGGCCATTGTGGCGGGCTTGAATGCGTTTAGCGGTGTGGCTGGACGCTTGCAAGCTAAAACTGCGCGGCACGGTGCGCGCTTAATCGACGACACCTATAACGCCAATCCGGCGTCGCTCCATGCTGCGTTGGCAGTGCTGGCGCACACAAGCGGACAGACTATTTTGGTATTGGGCGACATGGGTGAACTGGGCTCGGAGGCTGCGCATTTTCACGCTGAAATCGGCGCTGAAGCGCGACAGTTAGGGATTCAAAAATTGCTGGCGCTCGGCGATTTAAGCACCTACGCAGTCGATGAATTTGGTCTGGGCGCGGAACATTTTAAACAACTGGATGCGTTGCAAGCACGGTTGGAAGCGCTGCTTAATCCACAGACTACGGTGCTGGTCAAAGGCTCACGCTTTATGAAAATGGAACGAGTTGTACAATTTTGTACTACGCTTCAATAAGTATAACTCATTGATTATATTGAGGAAATTAAATGTTATTGGCTTTGGCACACTGGTTGGCAGAAGACATTCGAACGTTCGCCGTTTTTAATTACATCACCTTACGCGCGCTGATGGCTGCGATGACGGCTTTGTTAATGACGTTCATCGTCGGGCCGGCGATGATTCGCAAATTGGCGCGATTAAAAATTAGTCAATCGGTACGCAGCGATGGTCCGCAAACGCATTTGGTCAAAGCCGGCACGCCAACCATGGGCGGCGCGTTAATTTTAACCTCAGTGGCGATTACCACCTTGCTTTGGGGCGATTTACATAATCCGTATATTTGGGTGGTTTTGCTCACCACCTTAGGCGTGGGGCTAATCGGTTGGATTGATGATTATCGGAAAGTCGTGCATCGGAATTCGGATGGTTTATCAGCCCAAGCCAAAATGTTTTGGCAATCGCTGATTGCATTGGCAGTGGGGATTTATTTATTGAACCATGCCACGTTGCCAGCGCACACCGAATTGATTGTGCCGTTTTTCAAATATGCGGTTTATCCGTTGGGCGGATTGGCATTTGTGGTGCTGGTGTACCTAGTGATCGTCGGCAGTAGTAATGCGGTGAATCTCACCGATGGTTTAGATGGGCTAGCGATTATGCCGACGGTGATGGTTGCCAGCGCGTTGGCCATTTTTTCCTATGTGGCGGGGCACATGGTTTTCGCCAAATACCTCGGCGTGCCCTACATTCCAGGCGCGGGTGAATTGGCGATATTTTGTGCCGCGATCGCCGGAGCTGGACTGGCTTTTTTATGGTTTAACGCTTATCCGGCAGAAGTCTTTATGGGCGATGTCGGCGCCTTGGCGCTGGGCGCGGCGCTCGGCGTGGTAGCGGTGATTGTCCGTCAAGAAATTGTGTTGTTCATTATGGGCGGCGTATTTGTGGTGGAAGCGATTTCGGTGATGATGCAAGTGACTTATTTCAAATACACCAAGCGCAAATTCGGAGTCGGGAAGCGCATTTTCTTGATGGCTCCTTTGCACCATCACTTTGAGCAAAAGGGCTGGAAAGAAACGCAAGTCGTGGTGCGCTTCTGGATAATCACCATGCTGCTGGTGTTGATTGGATTGGCAACCTTGAAATTGCGTTGAAAAACGCGTCAACAAAAGGGAGGCGCAGTGAATAGTTTAGCGAACAAATCTGTGTTGGTGCTGGGCTTGGGAGAAACAGGCATGTCACTGGTGCGCTGGTTGCTAGCGCAGGGCGCAGTGGTGCGGGCGGCAGACAGCCGTAATCACCCTCCGGCTTGGGCAAACTTGCAAGCACAGTATCCACAAGTGGAAGTGCGCTGCGGCATTTTTCGCAGCGAGTTACTGGATGGCGTTGACTTGGTGGCGATAAGCCCCGGCATTCCAATGAGCGAACCGATTGCGCAGAAAGCCTTAGAGCGCAAATTACCGGTGGTTGGAGATATCGAGTTATTCGCGCAGGCGTTACCCAAAGATAAAACGCCAAAAATAATCGCAATTACCGGTGCCAACGGCAAAACTACCGTCACAAGTATGGTGGGCGCGATGTGCCGCAGCGCGGGATTGGATACGGAAGTGGCCGGAAATATTTCGCCGGCAGTGTTGGATGTTTTGTTAGAACGGGGCGGAAAGCATCCCGATGTCTGGGTACTGGAATTATCCAGTTTTCAATTAGAAACGACTTTCAGTTTGAACGCCGATAGCGCCACGGTGCTAAATATCAGTGAAGACCATCTGGATCGGTATGCGGATATGGCGGATTACATTGCTGCAAAAGCGCGGATTTTTCGCTGCGATGGGCGCAGCAGTTTGCAAGTGCTAAACCGCGATGATGCAGAAAGTATGGCGATGGCATTGCGCGAACGCATTGTGCAAACCTTTGGTTTGAACCCACCACTGGGCAAACACGATTTAGGCATTGAGCGCGAAGCAGATGAAATTTGGTTGGTAGAAGGCACGCGCCGTTTGCTGAATGCGGCGGAATTGCAAGTCAGCGGCTTGCACAACGTCGCCAATGCCTTGGCGGCAATTGCGTTGTGTCGCGCGGTTGGTTTGCCGATGGCGCCGTTAGTGAATGCCTTGAAAAATTTTAAAGGTTTGTCACACAGAGTCGAAAAAGTTCAATGTATTCATGGGGTTACGTATTACGACGATTCCAAAGGTACCAATGTGGGCGCGACGGTGGCGGCGATAAATGGACTGGGTTGCCCAGTGGTGGTGATTTTAGGAGGCGAAGGGAAAGGCCAAGATTTCACGCCATTGATTGACGTGGTGGCAAAGCACGCGCGGGTGGCGGTGTTGTTTGGACGCGACGCCGATAAAATTGCCGCTGAGCTGAATGAATGTGGTGTGCCTTTGAAGTTTGCCACCAGCCTAGCGGAGGCGGTGCGCATCAGCGCAGTCGAAGCACAAGCAGGGGATGCAGTGTTGTTATCGCCCGCCTGCGCCAGTTTTGATATGTTTAGAAATTATGTGCATCGCGCGGAAGTGTTTGTCGCCGCCGTGCATGAACTAGGGACACGGGCTTCGTGAGCGCTGCCAACCTGAATACGCCTCGACGTGTGATTGGTAACTATGACTCGCTGCTGATGTGGATCATTGCTGGCTTGCTGTCTATTGGCTTGGTGATGGTGTATTCGGCATCGATTGCGACCGCAGAGGCGGGCCGATTTACCGGCTATCAGCCGACATACTATCTGCTGCGGCACGCCGTTTTTATTGTGATTGGCCTAGCGGCCGCGTTTGTTGCCTTCAATGTGCCGACCAAAACCTGGCAAAAATATGCACCGTATTTATTTTTATCGGGCGTGCTGCTGTTGTTGTTGGTGTTAGTTCCCGGCATTGGGCGTTCAGTGAATGGCAGTCGACGTTGGATTTCTTTGCTAATCTTTAACTTGCAACCTTCCGAGTTAATGAAATTGTTAGCCGTAATTTATGCCGCCGATTACGCGGTGCGAAAAGCGGTGGATAAAGATAGTTTTAAAAAAGCGTTCTTCCCGATGTTTTTAGTGATGACGTTGGTGGGTGCGCTGTTATTGGTTGAGCCCGATATGGGCGCGTTTGTGGTGATTTGTGCGATTGCCATGGCGACTTTATGGTTGGGCGGCTTCAATCTCAAGATTTTTGGCGCGCTCACAGTGGCGTTGCCGCTGGCATTTGCCGGTTTGATATTTTCCTCGCCGTATCGAATGCAGCGGGTGATTGGCTTTATGGATCCGTGGGCAGATCCTTACGGAAAAGGGTATCAGCTCAGCCACGCACTGATCGCTTTTGGGCGCGGAGAGTGGTTTGGTGTTGGTTTGGGAGCGAGCGTGGAAAAACTATTTTATTTACCGGAAGCGCACACCGATTTTTTATTGGCGGTGATTGCAGAAGAATTGGGATTTTTTGGGGTGTTAGCCGTCATCGCATTATTTATCTGGATCATCGTACGTGCATTCGCGATTGGTCGGCACGCCGCCTTGTTAGAAAGGCGTTTTCCGAGTCTCGTTTCACAAGGCATCGCCGTGTGGATTGGCGTGCAAGCAATGATCAACATTGGCGTCAATATGGGTGTTCTGCCAACAAAAGGGCTGACACTGCCCTTCCTGAGTTTTGGCGGTAGCGGCGTCGTTGTGAACTGCATGGCGATTGCGATATTGCTACGGATTGATTATGAAAACAGACGAGTTGCGCGAGGACTGACGGTATGAGCCGCACGGTCTTAATCATGGCGGGCGGGACGGGCGGGCATATCTATCCTGGTCTGGCGGTGGCGGATGCGCTAAAGGCGCAAGGCTGG
>JAVHQT010000016.1:0-9451 GCA_036171275.1 Gallionellaceae bacterium
TTTTCCCCGTTTTGGCATTCAGCTTTTGCAGAAATTCTTGAATGTCGTTCCAGCTCACTTGTTCCACGGGGCAGTTGTCACCGCAGGCTTTGAAATAGCTCGGATTGTTGCCCATCACCGCCCGCCATTGCGCTTGCGTCACTTCATATTTGCCCAGCTCGTAGTTTCTGCCGGGGATGCGAATCATTTCAATGCCGCTGTTTTGATTTGGCGCGGCGCGCGCTTGCCGTTGTTGCGCTAACGCCAGTTCGCGTTGGGCTTGTTCGGCGGCGGCTTGTTGACGTTGTGCTTCTGCCGCTTGGCGTTCTGCATTCGCGGCCGTTTCTTTGCGGATTTTTGTGATGCGCGCATTGGCTAAGTTGGCATAGCTGCCTTGCGGATATTGGTTGAGATAGGTTTGGTAGCTGCTTGCGCTCGCTTCGCGGTTGGCGCTTTCCCAGGCGGTTTGGTCTTGTTGCACGCGTTCGGCCGCTGCTTGTGCTTGTTGGCGTTGGGTTTCTGCGGCCTGTTGTTCTTTCAGTTTTTTAATTTTGCCTTTGGCTAACAACGCAAATTTCCCTTTGGGATAGCTAGCTAAATAGGCTTCGTATTCGTCCACGCTGTTGCCTTTTAATACTTCCGCCCATTGCAGGCTTTCGGTGTCCAGCGGGTTAATTGGCGCGGGCGTTGCCAGCACGGGTTCTGTCGTTTGTGCCGGTGCGCTAAGCACGGGGCCGCTGAGTTCTTTGAGCTTTTCAATGACTTGGATGGCATCGCATTGGCGGCAGGTGGTGCTTTTGGAGTAAACGACGTTGTTGTCCACGACGTTGCGGATGACGAAGGCGATGAAGTAGTTGCCGTCTTTTTTGGTGACGCTGGTGAGCGCGAGAAGTTCGGCTTCAAACGCTAGGGTGATGTTGGTCAGGCAGCGCGTTTCGTCACATTCGTGTGCTTCTGTGCCAATTTCACCATCGGCCATTTTCCGAGCAACACGGTTAACTTGTTCGCCTGCAAAAACTTGGTAGCGCGCTTGCAGCCCTTCAACTAAGGCGGTTTCCATCGCGGTGGTTTGTTCTTGGTCTGTTTCGGGGACGTTCGGCCGTAAGATGACGAGCCGTTCTTTTTCGACTGCGGCGGGGGCGGCCGGTGCAGCAGTTTGCGCCGCTGCGTGCTTTTTCTTGGCGGCTGAGGCAGGTTTCGCGTCTGCACTGAGGCTGAATGATAATAATAAAATACTGAATATAATCAATGAGTTATGATTTTTCATTCTAGGCGCGTGGATTTTTGAAAGGTGCAAATTGTAGCAAAGCAGGCGAAGGACTGGGGAATTAATTGTGAGGTTAATTTTTTGCCGCTTGGGCAGCATTAAGCGATCTCCCCTATTTTGAACGCAATCCTCCCTTTCAAGCGGCTTTTATTCCCTCCCTTTCAAGCGGCTTTTGTTCCCTCCCCTTCAAGCGGCTTCTATTCCCTCCCCTTCAAGGGGAGGGTTAGGGTGGGGATGGGTTTGTTTGCTCGTACATATTTTTTACCCACCCCCATCCTAGCCTTCCCCCTGAGGGGGAAGGGACGCGGAACCTGAGGGGAAGGGACGTGGAACCTGAGGGGAAGGGACGCGGAACCTAAGGGGAAGGGACGCGGAACCTAAGGGGAAGGGACGCGGAACCTGAGGGGAAGGGACGTGGAACCTGAGGGGGAAGGAACGCGACCAGCAAAGATAGTGCCGAAACCGTCGTGCCGGCAACCTTGACGCTGCAAGCAGTAAACGATTGCTTTAATCAGCGTTTCCCTTTGTTTTTGCAATAACGGCGTTACCAATTGGCACTTCCTTGGTTATACTCAGCGCCCTTGAATTTTTCCGTTAATTTTCGCTAGCTAACTAAAACAAATCGTGAACGAATCGACTTCGCAACACCTCCGCCTAGACAACTTTATTGCCAATTTGCCCTGTATGGCGTTTCAGTTGTTGCTCGATCAAGAGCAGCGCTTTTCGTTTTCATATATTGGTGATGGCAGCCAAGCTTTGTTAGGTATTCCGCCTGCTGATTTATCGGCGAATATCAATTTGTTTTTGCAATTGATTCACCCTGAAGACCGTGCGGCGTTTACCGATAGTATGCGGTTTTCAGCGCAAAACTTGAGTTTTTGGAGCTGGGAAGGCCGTGTCATTTTGGCGGATGGCGAGTTGAAATGGCTGACGCTGGGTTCGTCACCGCAAACGCGCGCCGATCACAAAGTTGAATGGGAAGGCTTGGTGGTCAATGTGACGCAAACCAAGCTGGACGAGCTGGAGTTGGTGCGTTCGCAGCAGCAGTTGCGCGAGTTTTCGTCCCATATTCAAGACGCAAAAGAGCAGGAACGGTTGCGGATTGCACGTGAAGTCCATGACGAAATTGGTGGGTTGCTGACGGCGATTAAAATGGATTTGGCGTGGCTAAAGGTGCGTTTACCCAAAAGTAAAACCCTGCTCACCGATAAAACCACAACCATTGAAAACATGGTGGATAAAGCGATGACGGCGGCGCGTAATTTGGCGCACAGTTTGCGCCCTGGTTATTTGGATAGTTTTGGCATCGTGGCGGCGATTGAGATGGAAGCGGGCGAATTTGAACAGCGCACGGGCATTAAATGCTTGCTGTCACACAATGATGAAGAAATGGAATTGCATTTGCATCCTGATGTTTCCATTGCGATTTTTCGGATTTTCCAGGAATCGCTGACCAATATTATGAAGCACGCGCACGCGACTGAAGTGCACATTTTGATTCAAAATAATCCGCAAAATATAGAATTGACCATTAGCGACAACGGGCGCGGCTTTAGTCAGGAAGCACGAATGAAGCCGCGTTCTTTTGGTTTGCGTGGCATTCAGGAACGGGTGGCGCATTTTGGCGGGCAAGTTCGTTTCATGAGCGCACCTGATCAAGGTACGACGGTGGCGGTCAGTGTGCCGCATCAAGCTTTGGATGAAGTGACCGAATAGAACCAAACTGTAAATTTAACTTGTTGATTTTAAACGGTATTTAATTGGGATTTTTCATGATCAATGTACTGATTGCCGATGACCACACGCTGATTCGCAAAGGATTGAAGCAGATTTTAGATGACACCACCGATATGCGGGTAACGGGCGAAGCGGAAACGGGCGCGCAGGCGCTTCAAATTTCACAGCAAATGGCGTTTGATATGATTTTGCTGGACATTAGTTTGCCGGATAAAAATGGCATTGATGTATTAAAGCAGCTGAAAGCGATCAATCCCGATGTGCCGGTGTTGATGTTGAGTATGCACGCCGAAGATCAATATGCGGTGCGTTCGATGAAAGCGGGGGCGGCGGGTTATTTGAATAAACAAAGCGCCCCGTCGCAATTAGTCACGGCAATTCGCACGGTTGCCAGCGGCAAAAAATATATCAGCGGCGAGTTGGCAGAACAGCTGGCCAACGGTCTGTCGCAAGGCTACCAAGAGTTGCGACACCAAACCTTGTCTGATCGCGAATACCAAACCTTGTGTTTGATGGCGTCCGGTAAAAAGCTCAGCGAAATGGCAAAAATTATGTCGTTGAGTGCAAAAACGGTCAGCGTTTATCGCGCCCGTTTGTTGGAAAAAATGAATCTAAAAACCAACGCGGAAGCGATTCATTACGCGATTAGTAACCATCTGATTGAGTAACATTTGAAATAAGGGCGGAAAGCGCGATTGTTTGGCGCTTTACTTGCTGCGCGATTCCGCATAATTCACCTCAAGATTAAATTGCTGTTCTGGATATTATGAAAAAACATCTCAATCCCTCTGAAGTCGCCCGCGAAACCTTGATTTTGCTGACTACGCGCAAACTTGCGCCTACGCCAGAAAATTATGCCCAAGCGTTTCAGGAAATTAGTGGCACACCCAACAGCCCGGTCGCCGAAGCAAAAGTACCAGCGCCGAGCGCGACACAATTACAGCCGGCATGGTCTGAGCTGATTCAGGATTTGCTCCGCCAACTGGAAACGCCGCACAAAGGCATCACGATTACGCGCAAAAAAGATGGCTTAGAAACGGTGTTGAATCGTTTTGCCGCTAAGCCGGATGAGTTATTTGAAAAAATTCAAGGGCTGATTCGTTCCTGGACTTCTGCGCCCACCACCAGTCTGGATATGTCGTCACCTGCGGCTGCGCCCGTTGCGGCTGCGAGCTCAACGAAAATTGAGATTTTGGATTCGGCCGTGTCAACGAGTGCGTCCGTGAGTTTGCCGGTGAGCTCACCCGCTGATGCTGAAAATCATCAAGCCTTGGTGTCGCAATTACGTGAACTTTTAGCGCAAACAATCGAAAATTCACTGACTAGCCAACCGGAATTAATCAATGAAATCAATGACTTAGCCAAGCAAGTGCGCGAGACCGACAATAATAAGATTTATGAATTGTCCAAAAAATTACGGCATTTCTGGTTAAAGCTGGAGTTGCGCGGCGGTGATAAAACCAAGATTCAGGAAGGGCTGGTGCGGCTACTGCGTTTGCTGGTGGAAAACGTCGGCGAATTGGTGGCGGATGATCAATGGTTGCACGGGCAGATTGTGACTTTGCAAGAAATTATTGCCAATCCAATTGATAAACGCGTGATTGTGGATGCGGAACGAAATTTGCGCGATGCGATTATTAAACAAGGTTTGCTGCAAAAAAGTCTGACCGATGCGAAATCGACGCTGAAGGGTTTGATGACGACTTTCATTGACCGCTTGGGCGATTTAAGTGAGAGCACGGGTTTGTATCACACCAAAATTGAAGGCTACGGGCAAAAAATTGGCGGCGCGAGCAATCTGGCGGATTTGGGGCATATTCTGGAAGACATTATGCACGATACGCGGATTATTCAAGATAGCGCCTTGCGTTCGCACCAAGATTTAATGTCGGCGCGCAAGCAAGCTGACGAGGCAGAAGCGCGGATTAAACAATTAGAAACGGAGTTGGAGCAAGTCAGCGAAATGGTGCATGAAGACCAATTGACTGGCGTGCTGAATCGACGTGGGATGGACGAAACTTTCCAAAAAGAATTGCATAAGGCGGATCGAAGTGCCTTGCCGATGTGTGTGGCGTTGCTGGATATTGATAACTTTAAAAAATTAAACGATACGCTAGGTCATCAGGCGGGCGACCAAGCACTGGTGCATTTGGCAACAGTCATTAAAGAGTGCCTGCGTCCAGCGGATACGGTGGCGCGCTACGGTGGCGAAGAGTTTGTGATTATTCTGCCCGAAACGCCGATTAAAGAAGGCGTGGAAGCGGTAGAGCGCTTGCAACGTGAATTAACTAAAAAGTTCTTTCTAAATAATAATGAGCGCATTTTGGTGACTTTCAGCGCCGGCGTTGCCTTGCGTGTCGGCAATGAAGATCAGGATGATTTGGTCGGTCGTGCTGATAAGGCAATGTATGTGGCAAAGAAAAGCGGTAAGAATCGCGTGGTGGCGGCGGAATAATCGCGCTGGCGTTTCGTTATGAAACGCTTTATTGACGCGCTGATTCATTCAAGCGTTTGCGCAGGGCGTGCTGCAGGTTTGTTTTAAGTGCTTGATTATAATGGTATTTATTCCATTTTCTTTAGCTGGGCTCACAACAAACGGAATAAGACAGCGCTTCGTTAATGTGAAAAACGTAAATAAATTTTTAAACAAGGCTTAAGTTTTTCTGACAGGTTCCGATAACTAAACTAACGGTGGTTGATGTGCTTCAAAGAAAACATTAACTGCAGTAAACGGCCACTAGGCTGGATGTGAAAATCAGAATCAAAGGAGAACTAAAATGCCTTCATTTATTAATACAAACATTTCGTCCCTTAATGCTCAACGTAACCTTAATGGTTCTCAGGGCGCACTTCAAACTTCGCTGCAACGCCTGTCTTCAGGAATGCGCGTCAATAGTGCAAAGGATGATGCAGCTGGTATGTCCATCGCTTCTCGGATGGAAAGCCAAATTCGCGGAATGAATACTGCGGTTCGTAATGCCAGTGATGGTATTTCTTTATCGCAAACAGCTGAAGGTGCGTTAGGTGATATTCAAGCGAATATGGCTAGAATGCGTGAATTGGCGGTGCAAGGTGCGAATGCAACCTCAAGCGGCGACGTCGCAGCGATTAACAACGAATATACGCAGCTGAGTGCAGAAAATGCGCGGGTTATTGCCGGCACTTCCTTCAACGGAATTCAATTGTTGAACGCAGATGTGAATGCGGTATTCCAAATTGGTGCGAATAGCATAACCGGTGTGGATGATATTACCGTTTCCACCAAAGCGGTTGCGCCAACGTCGGTTTCACTGGGTGACAATGCAACGACGGCGCATGCTGAAATTGAAAAGCTGGACAAGGATATTGCCCAAATTGCCGCTACTCGAGCAACTTATGGTTCGGTGCAATCTCGGTTTGAAAGCGTTATTGTGAACTTGCAAATCTCGGGTGAAAACCAAACTGCTGCTCGCAGCCGGATTATGGATACAGATTACGCTGCAGAAACCGCTAGCTTGACGCGTGCTCAAATCTTGCAACAAGCCGGTACCGCAATGTTGGCGCAAGCAAATCAATCGCCTAACTCAGTCTTGGCATTGTTGCGTTAAGGGGTTTTTGGCCGCTAGCATGATGACTCAGCCGATTCTGAAAAGTGTCGGCTGAGTTTGTCTAAAGCGAGATGCGAAGGAGCATAAAATGCAAATTCAATCCATAAGCAGTTCGGCGAATCCAGCTTGGTTCGTAAACGAGGGGGCGGTTGCGGCGGTGACTGTCCCAGCAGAGGATGCCGCCCCAGCAAAGCAAAAAACCAAGGCTGAGTTACATCAACCAACGATTGCAGAGCTGGAAAGTGCAGTGCGTGAAATGAACAATGCGCTGCAAGCAACCAATAGTTCCAATTTGTCTTTTAGCGTCGATGAAGAAACGCAAAAGTCAGTGGTGAGCGTGATGGATTCACAGACGGGCGAAGTGATTAAACAGTACCCGTCAAAAGAGGCGATTGCCATTGCGAAAGCAATTGGTAATATTCAACAAGGACTACTGCTCAAACAACGAGCTTAAAGAAAGGCAATCATGGCTGTCTCAAGTGCGCCAACTGCGACAGGAACCAACATCGACGTTGCTGGCATCGTCGGTAAGTTGATGACTGTTGAGCAAAAGCCACTGGCAGCCTTGAACGCCAAAGAAACGGGCTATCAAGCAAAAATTTCAGCATTCGGGCAAGTTAAAGCCGCGCTGTCAGCCTTTCAATCGGCGGCTCAGGGTTTGAGCAACACCAGTAAATTCCTGTCCAACACCGCCACTTCTTCCGATGCCGATGTCGTTTCAGCTTCAGTTATGCCTTCGGCCGCCGTTGGCACGCACGCGATTGAAGTACGCAATCTGGCACAAAGTGAACGCTTAACCACCGCTGGCGTAATCAGCGACACCCTAGCAATTGGCACGGGTACAGTGACCTTTGATTTAGGTTCGGTGACGAACGGCGCGTTTAATGAGTCTGCGGGACAATATCGGGCGACAACCCTGAACAATGCTGCGATTAGCAATGGCGTGATTCCGGCCAAACGCGGCGAACCCTTACCCGCCGAAGCGCTGAGCTTATCACCCGATAGCGAGGCAACCGGCACGATTCCTGAAGGCACACTGACGCTCAACGGCGTCGCAGTCGGTGAAATTAACCTAAATGGAATTGATAACGCCCAACAAATTGCCCAAGCATTGGATGCCGCCAACGTCGAAGCCGGTGGGCAAGCCGGTTTGTTTACGGCGGATGCTCAAGGCAATATCACCAAACGCGCCGAGAACGGCAAACCGGTGCAGATTGCCCGTGCGACGGTGGCCAATGATCCAGAATCAGCTTCCGCCGCGCTCGCCGATTTGGCTGAGAAAACCGGTTTATCGCCCAATCAATTAGGCACGCAAGCCATTCGGTACGCCAGCGTCACCGTCCCTAGCACCGCCGGACTGACCGCTGGCGATGCCCTTGCCGGTGGCGGTTTTCCGATTGGCGCAACCATTGCCCAAGTCATTGATAGCACACATTTTATTGTCGGGGCAGCAGGAGACGAATCGAAAAATGTCACCTTGCAATCAAGCAGCACTTCCGGCAGCCAGACCGTCACCATTGATTCGAGCAACAACACTTTGCAAGGCATTCGCGATGCCATCAATAACGCGAAAATCGGCGTCACCGCCAGTATCGTGAATGATGGTAGCGGCATTCCGTACCGTTTGGTGCTGACTTCCGAAGGAATCGGCGCGAACAATCGCATCAAGATCAATGTGAATGGCGATAGCAGCTTGGCTAATTTACTTAACCAAGACCCCGTCGGCGAAAAGAGTTTGACTGAAGTGACGCAAGCGAAAGATGCATTGGTGGTGATTGATGGCATTCCAATCAATAAATCCAGCAATACTTTAAACGATGTGATTCAAGGCATGACGCTCACTTTACACCAAGCCAGCACTGAACCCACCACGGTGACCGTTAGCCACGACACCGCAGCAGTGCAGACTTCGGTGGAAGCATTTGTTAAATCTTATAACGATTTATCTAAAGTAATCAAGGACTTAACTGCATTCAACTTAGCCACTAAAAAAGGCGGTCCTTTGCAAGGCGATTCGGCGATGCGTTCTTTGGAATCGCAATTAAGTGAAGTGCTAGGGGCGCCACTGAATACGCCAACCGGCGCGCTCACTGCTTTATCGCAAATTGGCGTCACAAAGCAAACCGATGGCAGTTTGTCGATTGAAGCCGGCAAACTCAGCAATTCGATCAATACGCAATTTAATGACGTGGCGGGTTTGTTTGCGGCGATTGGCAAAAGCACGGATAACTTGGTGAAATTTAAATCGAATCAAAGCCAAACCGTCCCAGGCACGTATGGCATCAATGTTTCTGCTTTGGCAACTCAAGGAGGCAGCTTTGGCAATCTCAATTTGCTGCGAAATAGCACGACTATTCAAAGCGGTACGACTTTTGATGTCACGGTCGATGGCACGCGTGCTTCCGTCGCTTTATCTGCCGGCACGTATAACCCATCACAATTGGCTTCGATGCTACAAAGTGCTATCAATGGCAATGAAACCTTAGCTTCCGCCGGCAAATCAGTATCAGCTGGAATTGATAATGAGGGGCATTTAAGTGTCTTTTCAAGTCAATATGGTTCAGGTTCTTCGGTTACGCTTAGCAGCGAGAGTGGCACGGCTGTATCGAGTTTGATGGGTTCAGAAACCCGGCGCGTTGGTACCGATATAGTCGGCAGCATTGATGGCGAAGTTTCAACCGGAAAAGGGCAAACTTTAACCTCACGCGCCGGCCCTTCCAACGGTTTAGAAGTGCAAATTACCGGTGGTGCATTAGGCGATCGGGGCACGGTCAATTACACTCAAGGTTATGCGTATAAATTAAATGAATTTGCCAATAAAGCATTGGGCAATACCGGCGTGTTAAGTGGGCGCATGGACGGCTTAACCTCATCGGTGCGT
>JAVHQT010000016.1:9461-57500 GCA_036171275.1 Gallionellaceae bacterium
GCCATATCCGCCGCAGCGCGCTGCGCACGGCCAATCTCATCGGTGCGTTGGCTGTCCAAAGAACGGGACTCACTGAATACGCGCCTTGCTTCAACTGAAGAACGCTATCGTCGCCAGTATTCAAAACTGGATACCATGCTCGGCAACATGAATAAAACCAGTACCTATCTTTCTCAACAACTCGCTAAAATGTAAGCGGAGAACACTATGAATATGAAAGCAGCCATCAAGGCTTATTCTAATGTTGCCATTGAATCCAAGGCGCATTCTTCTGATCCACACAAACTAATTTTGATGTTGTATCAAGGCGCATTGCTCTGCATCGCCTCGGGTAAAAATCAAATGTTGCGCAAAGAAATTGCGGCTAAAGGAAAGTCGTTGAGTCAGGCCATTGCCATTATTAACGATGGTTTAAAAGCCAGTTTAGATATGTCGATTGGTGCGCCTTTGGTGCAAAATTTGGCGGATTTGTATGAGTACATGATTCAACGGCTGTTGCTCGCCAATTTGAAAAATGATCCAGCGATTTTGGATGAAGTCAGTGCCTTGTTGCTGGATTTGCGCGGTGCGTGGGAAAGCATTCAGCCTGCGCCCCAACCGACGCGGACGCCAGCCCCTCCGCCTGTTGCAAAAGTTAAAATGCCCTTAGTTTATGGAAGGATGTAAGGAATGAATGCCGTTATCGAAAAATATCAATCGCTTGCTGCGCTGACCAGCAAAATGCGCGACGCCGCTGCACGGGGTGAATGGGATGAACTGGCAGAATTGGAAGAACAATCGCGGGAAACGGTCGCAGAAATGAAACGCCTTGATTTAACCCCGATTGATGAAAATACGCGCTTGAGTAAAGTAGCATTAATCAAAAAGATTTTGGCCGATGACGCGGCTATTCGCAGTCAGACCGAGCCTTGGATGGCGCAATTGCAACGGATTATGAGCAATGCGCGTAGCGAAAACCGTCTGTTAAAAGCCTATTCTGCTAGCTTTTAATTTATTTAAAATAGTCTTTATAATCAATTAGTTACAGATTAGCTGATTGGTGCAGGCAAAGGATGCCATGCTTCCCACCGATGCCCTTCACACCTTAAATGCGCTTTCTTTAAATGAAAAACTGCTGCTGCCGACTGCGCCGGATAAAAACACCAGCGGCAAAGCATCGTTTGAATTAGGGCAAAAAGTTCAGGGCGCAATTCAAGCAGAAGTCAGTCCCGGCGTGTTTAAAGTCCGCGTGTTAGAACAAATGTTGCAAATGCAATTACCCGCCAGTTTAAAAAGTGGCGATGTGATTGAATTGCAAGTGATGTCCTTACAGCCTCGACTGACTTTCAGCCTAGTTGCCTCACTCAATCCTTTATCCACGCCCGAAAAATTAAGCCAAACCTCGCGTTTACTGTCTTCCTTATCGCAATTGCCTTTACCGCAAAGTGCGGCGCGCACGACGCAAAGTGAGCCACTGTGGTCAGTGGCGACGCTGCCGCCAAATGTGACGGAGTTAGCCGGCAAATTGCAACAATCACTCAGCCAAAGCGGCTTGTTTTATGAAGCGCATCAAGCGCAGTGGCTTGCAGGAATGCGCACCACCGCACAATTACTGCAAGAACCGCAAAATGGTTTGACTGAACACGCGCCTTTCCCCGCCCAAAGCACGGCGCATCAAGCCACAAACCAAGTACTGGACAGCATTCCCACGGTGTTACAACCGCTGGTGCATCAGCAATTAAATGCCCTAGAAACGCGGCAGGTTTTTTGGCAAGGCGAGGTGTGGCCAGAACAGGCGATGCGCTGGGAAATTCATGAAGAAAGCCCGCGCCATCAACCAGCGGAGGGTGCAGAAAATATTGGACAATGGGCGACACAAATTCATTTAGACCTGCCAAATTTAGGCGAGGTTTCTGCCACTTTACGCTTAACAAACAATGGGTTAACCGTTTCCTTGGCCGCCAACGGCGAAACCACCCGCGCCTTGTTCAGCGCGTCCAGTTCGCAACTGAATGCCACGCTGGCAGAGCGTGGTATTCAAGTCATCCATACCTCGGTAAACGCAGATGGCGCTTCCTGACAAACGGCAAATGGCGGTCGCCCTCGCCTATCAAAGCGGCGATGCTGCGCCTAAAGTGGTGGCACGTGGCCGTGGGATTATTGCGCAAGCGATTATTGATCGGGCAAAAGAGCATGGAATTTTTGTCCATGAATCGCAAGAATTAGTCGGCTTGTTAATGAAAGTTGAGTTGGACGAGCATATTCCGCCGGAACTTTATTTAGCGGTAGCCGAACTGCTGGCTTGGCTATATCGTTTAGAGCATCGACAAACCCCCGTTATTCCAAGTATTAACTCAGATAATCCCAGTTAAAATAGTCGTAAAGGTCAAAATCATTCACTTTTATTGGGGATTGCGGGTGCGTTATGGTTAAAGAAAAAGATGTTCCACTCAAAATTGAAATCTTTTCGGATGGAGAAGACGAAGATTTTTTAATTTTTTCCAAGCCAGAAATTCAGTCTATTTTACAAACCATATGCCAGCGCAAAACTCGCATTGCCTTGTATTACGATGAAAATAATCGCTTCTGCTTAAGCCTGATTGTCGGCGTCAGCGCAGAGGGTTTATGGGTTGACCCTTCGCCAAACGCCTCAGATAATCAACGGATTATTGACAGTAAAAAGAGTGTGCTGGTATCCACCCACAATCAGGCAAAGGTACAATTTGTGGCGAGTGATGTGCGCGAAGATCCCTATGGTCACCACGAAGCCTTATTTATTCCCATGCCAAAAAGAATCGTGCGCTTGCAACGGCGCGATTATTTTCGGCTTAGCACCTTTCCCAAACACATGCTGAAATGCGTGGTCAGCCCCATTCAGAATAAACACAATCCCGCCTATCCCATGACTGTGATGGACATTAGCGTCGGCGGCGTATCGCTCATTTGCCAAGAAAGTAATATGGCATTATTGCCTGGACATACTTACCCCAATTGCCGGATTGAATTGCCCAATGTCGGTGTGTTAAATGCCACCATTCAAGTTAAAAATGCCTTTGAAGTCACCTCAATTAAAGGCGACGTGCAGCGCCGTGTCGGCTGCGTGTTTGTCAATCTGGATGGTAAAACCACCATGATGTTGCAACGCTATGTGGCTGAAATGCAAAGAGAAGCCAGCGCCGCCGCAAAATAATGAAAGCGGATGTACGCCGTAACACTTTTTATGCTGGCACAAAATTTAATATAACTACCTGATTATCAATACTTTTTTAACAAAACCTTAAACTAGCCGAACCGCACAAAAATAAATCCATCTTGCTGGATGAAAATTCTTTAACTTTCATCGTTATACTTCGCGCCTATTTTTGTGGCGTTTAAATTCAAAACTTTACCTAACTGACTGTTTATTATGGATACTTTGCACGACGACGAAGCTGAACAACACTATCTAGGACAATTTATTCCCCTGCACTACCATCACAATATGTTGATGGACAAAAACCGCATGGGAAACTTTAAAGCGGCAATTGATTTCGCGGTCTTTACCGGCGCAAAGGTGTTAGAACTAGGCGGTGGCACCGGCGTGCTGTCATTTTTTGCCGCGCAAAAAGCCAGCAAAGTGTGGTGCGTCGAATTTAATCCGGTGTTGGTGGCAGAATCGCGCCGTTTATTAGCCATGAACAAAAACGGCGATCGCGTCGAAGTGATTCACGCCGATGCCTTTGAATATTTGCCGCCCGAACCGGTGGATATTGTGATTTGCGAAATGATTCACGTTGCCATGTTGCGCGAAAAACAAGTACAAGTGATTGAAGCGTTTAAGCGCCGTTATCAAGCAAAGTTTGGCGATAAATTGCCGCTTTTTATTCCCACGGCGGTGATTATGGCGGTGCAACCATTGCAGCAAGGCTATGATTTTTCAGGCTATCAAGCGCCCATTATTCAATTTCAACGCGCGCAAGCGGAACACCCTGACACCGTGGAATTAGCGCCGCCGCAGCCGTATAGCATTCTGGATTTATCGCAACCGACCTCGCGTGAAATCGTCTGGCAAGGTGACTTTATTTTATCGCAAGATGGCAAGGTGAACGCCTTGCGTTTCTTTACCAAAAACATACTGGCGATTAACGACCAAACCGCCTCCACCATTGACTGGGTGATTGATTATTTAGCGTTGCCACTGGCAAAACCGCTTAACGCAATCGCCGGCGACACCTTACGTATTCGCTTTAATTACCTCACCGGCGGCTCGATTCGTTCACTCGAAAAAAGTATGCACGCCGAGCTGCTACCCGCGCCCGCCTGCTAAAAATGACCAGTGCCGAAGGGTTGATTCAACAAGGTTTGGCGCACCATCAAGCGGGACGCTTTGCCTTAGCGAATGACTTCTACCAACACGCGTTGCAGTTAACGCCAAACCATCCCGATGCCCTACATTTATTGGGCATGTTGGCGCAAAACTTGGGCGACTTAAACGTGGGCATTCAGTTAATTCGCCAAGCCATTCAGCTGCGCCCTCAGCAAGCACTGTATCACTGCAACTTGGGTACGTTACTTCAGGTCGCCGGGAATCTGGATCAAGCCATCGACTGTTTTCAACACGCTATTACGCTGGAGGGCAACGCTTTCGCCTTCCACTTTAATTTAGCTCACGCGCTACAACAACAAGGCAAACTACTGGAAGCACAACACGGCTACGAACAGGCTATTTTGCTAAATCCTCAATATATTCAAGCACTTAGCAATTTAGCACACGTACTTGCCGCGCAGAAAAATTGGGCAGCGGCGGAAGAAAATTATCGACGCGCCTTAAAATTAGCCCCCAATTGGGCAGAACTGCATTTCAATTTAGCCACTGCACTGAATTCGCAAAACCGCTTGGATGAAGCGATTGCCAGTTACCAACAGGCGATTGTGCTGTTTGCCGATTACACTCACGCGCATTGCAATTTAGGCGCAGCTTTGCTTATGAAAGGCGAATTAGACGCGGCCGCCACACACTTACAACGCGCAATCGCGCTTAATCCGCAGTTAGCCGAGGCACACTTCAACTTGGGGAACGTCAGGCAAGCACAAAATCAATTGGTCGCCGCCACCGATTGTTATCGGCAAGCCGTGCTTTTAAACCCCAATTTTGCTGAAGCCTATTGCAATTTAGGTAACGCCTTACGCGCGCAAGGTCAGTTAGATCAGGCGATTGCCAGCTATGAAACAGCGCTTAAACACCAGCCAAATTACGTCAATGCCTATAGTAACCTGTTGTTTTTACACAGTTATCATGCCACCTTACCGCCAGAACACCATTTAGCGTTAGCGCGCGGCTGGGAACACGCTTGTGTGCCGCCCGCCGCGCGCGCAGCCGCACGACAAAAAGTGTTTCAGCGTCAACCTTTGCGCGGACGACGACTGAAAGTCGGCTATGTCTCCGGCGACTTTCGTCAACACGCAGTGAGTTATTTTTTAGAACAAGTGTGGGCGCAGCACAATCGCAGCCGGGTCGAACTGTTTGCCTACAGCAACAATACCTTGCGCGATGCCGTCACCGCACGCTTAAACGGTTTGGTGGAACATTGGCAGCCGATTGTCGGTTGGACGGATGATGCGGTGTTAGACCGTATGGCAGCGGATGAATTGGATGTGTTAATCGACTTATCTGGGCATTCTGCCCATCATCGTTTAACTGTTTTTGCGCGCCGTGCCGCGCCGGTGCAAGCCACTTATTTAGGCTATTTTGCCAGTACTGGACTGAGTGAAATGGATTATTGGCTGGGTGATGCCCTGCTCACGCCGCCGGAAATGGATGCGCAATTTAGCGAACATGTTTGGCGTTTACCACGCACTTGGTTGGCGTATCGTCCGCTGCTGGAAGCCCCGCCGGTGCGCTGGCAACCCGTTAGCGACGGTACGCTTTGGCTGGGCTGTTTTAACCATTTAGGCAAGCTGACACCGCCCACTTTGCAGCTATGGGCACGGGTATTAAAAGCCTTGCCTAATGCAAAATTACTATTAAAAAACAAAGACTTAGAAAATGAAGATAATCGACAACGCCTGGTACACACCTTCACCGAACTGGGCATCGACCGATCCCGTATTGCGCTGCAAGCTGCCAGCGATTGGGGCACTTATATGGACGAACACAACCGACTTGACCTAGCGCTAGATCCGATTGGTGGACATGGCGGCGGCACTTCAACGTGCGATGCGCTGTGGATGGGCGTGCCGGTTATTCACCTGTTGGGCGACCATGTGGGTTCGCGCTTCGCTGCTTCCATGTTAAATGCGCTGGGACACACAGACTGGATTGCGCAGAACGAATCCGCCTATATTGATAAAATAGTCGCCTTAGCAAGCGACCTTGAACAACGGCAGCGACTGCGCATCAAGCAACGCGAACGCATGGCCAATAGCCCCTTGTGCGATGCCAAAGGTTTGGCAACTGCGCTGGAGGATGCTTATTTTGCAATGGCGGCCGGTGCCAAAACCGCTGTCTTGATCAACACCAGTCGTTCACCTTGAACCGTTTAACGTGTTTTTAAGTTCCCGCAACGAAAGAATGTAACTGCCTCGGAGATGAACAATGAACAAAATTTTAGCGCCGGATTACTACGAAAAATTCCACTGTATTGCTGCCGATTGCGAAGATAGTTGTTGCAGCGGTTGGTGGAAAGTCAGTGTCGATAAAGCCACTTATCAAGACTATGAACAATGCCAGCAAGCCGACTTAGTGCCGCTGTTCAAAGTAGCAATCAGCCAGAATGCCGCGCCCGCCGACGAAAGTGATTATGGTTTTCTGCAAATGAAAGCGGATGGGAGCTGCCATTTTTTGCAGGCGGACAAACACTGCGCGATCCATCAACAACTAGGGGCGCAAGCCTTGAGCAATACCTGCCGACTGTATCCACGTTATTTAAATCGCTTTGGCGCACAGCGTGAAAATGCACTGGGCATTTCTTGTCCTGAAGCCGCGCGTTTAGTGCTGCTAAACCCGCAGCCGATGACGTTTAATTTAATCGACCCCCAGCCGGAAATTGATGACACAGCCTTTACTTCTTATCAATTTCCCAGAAGCTCAAACGGCGATGCCGCGCAAATCGAAGTGTTGAACGATTTTCGTGCGCTGCTGATTGCCGTTCTGCAATGCCGCTCTTTGAGCATTGGCGCGCGCATGATGTTGCTGGGTTTTATGCTGGAAGATGTGGATAAAATAATTAGCTCAGCCACGTTTTCTAATGCGGCTGAATTGCGCCCAACGCTGCAAGCCTATGCAGGCATGCTGGACAATCCGGCACACATTGAAGCGCAGTTCAGGCAAATTGAACCTAGGCTCGGCTGCAAACTGGTGCTAGTTGATACCTTGATTCAGCAAGTTTTGACGGGCATCGCTTCCACGCGCTTTAGCGAATGTATCCAAGCAGCGGCGGCGGGTTTAAGCACTACCGAGCCCAGCGCCACAGCACGGCAAGCTCATTATGCACAAAGTCATGCCCAATACTTTCAACCCTATTTTCAAAACAAAATGTTCATTTTTGAAAATTATCTAGTGAATCAAGTTTTCAGCCGTTTATTTCCGTTTACGCGTGATCAGTATTTAAATTTATACCGTGAACTGGTGGGGAATCTGGCGTTAATTGAAGTGCTGTTAGTCGGCATCGCGGCGCAGCACAAAGGGTTAACCGACGCACACGTGATTCAACTATTTCAAACGTTTGCCCGGCACTCCAATCATCATCGCGGCTATTTAGAACAAATGATTCAAGTGCTGCAAGTCGATTCACAAGATTCCTTTGTCACGGTCATGTGGCTACTGCGGACGTGAGTATTTCCTAAGGAAACGCTGATTAATTAAACTCTTCGATCTGAATATTGCGATAACACCAGGAAAGCTCCTTGTACTGACTCAAAAAATCTTGGTCGAAAGATTATGTTAACTAATTGATTTATTTAACATTAATTCAATTATGGTTCAACAAGGCTCTCGGAAGTTTATCGAAAGGCTGCGCGTGCGCTGTTGGGGTTTTAGCGTCTTCCATCCCGCCACGGCTACCCTTTGCGGGTGCGCCACGAACAGAAAAAACGGTGCTTGCGCAAAGGCATTGCTGGCTTGACCTGTCGGCAAACGAGCGCCAGCCCATCCTTTGACAGCGAAGGAACACGCTAAAATCTCTTTATCCACAAGACCTTTCGCGCTACTCAATCTGCCCATATTCTCCGACAGCAACCACATTCCTGCCAGTTTTCTTGGCTTGATACAGGGCGTGATCAGCCGATTTCAGTAATACCTCCAGCGCCACTTTATCGTTAGGCATAACCGAAGCCACACCGCAACTGATGGTTACGTGGCGCGATTGGCTGGCGTAATGCGGGATATTCAGCTCGGAAACTTGCACGCGCAAACGATTCGCAATCCACTTCGCGCCATCAGCATCGGTTTCGCCCAAGACTAAAACAAATTCTTCGCCGCCATACCGAGCTGCCAAATCAGTGGCGCGTGGCGCGACGCGCCCGACTTGCTCTGCCACTTTTTTCAAGCATTCGTCGCCGGTTTGATGTCCATATTTGTCGTTGAATAATTTGAAATGATCCACGTCAACCATCACCAGCGAAAACGGTTTGCGCATCCGCTCGCAACGCCGCCATTCACGCAACGCCAGTTCGTCATACATTCGTCGATTGGCGATACCAGTCAAGCCGTCGGTAGCAGACAGTTTCAGTAATTGCGCATTCGCCTCGTTTAATTGTTGCGTCACTTTCACCAATGAACGCTGCATTTCCACCAGTCGATACATCGCGCGTAACTTTGCGCCCAAGACCACTTCGCTAATCGGCTTGAGCAAATAATCATCGCCGCCCACTTCAATGCCGCGGGCTAAATCCTCATCTTTATCCATGCTAGTGAGGAAAATAATCGCCGTCCAGTCTTCGGCTTTTTCCAGCGCCCGGATTTTTAACGCCACCTCAAAGCCGTCAATATCCGGCAATTGCGCATCCAGCAAAATAATATCAGGGCGTTCGCGGTGATATATATCAATCGCCATTGCGCCGGAATCGCATTTCAGCGGCGCAATGCCCATGCGTTCCAGATAATTCGACAGCACGCGCAAGGTCACTTTACTGTCTTCGACCAATAAAACTTTAATATCGTCGGCTACGATTTTCATCAGGATTATTTCTTAATTTGTGTCATCACAGACATCGCCGTTGCCACCATACCAGCCGCATCGCCAAGATTGGTCGGCAACAAAATAGTCGTACTTTCTTTGGCAAGCTGACTAAAAGCAGCGATGTATTGCTCGGCTACTTTTAGGTTCATTGCCTCTGCGCCGCCGTTTTTCTGGCTGGCAAACGCTACTTGTTCAATGGCTTTCGCGCTGGCTTCCGCCACGAGCAAAATCGCTTCCGCTTCGCCTTGGGCTTTATTAATGGCCGCTTGTTTTTGCCCTTCAGATTCGGCAATCGACGCTTTCTTTTTACCCTCAGCAATGTTGATTTCTTCTTGCATTCTGCCTTCAGATTGCATGATTAAGGCGCGTTTTTCCCGTTCGGCCGTCAATTGTTTTTGCATCGCTGCCAACACCGCAGCCGGCGGTGTCACGTCTTTGATTTCATAGCGCAACACTTTAACGCCCCAGCTTGAGCCCGCTTGATCTAAGGCGGCGACCACCGCCGTATTGATGGAAGAACGTTCTTCTAACAACGTATCCAAAGTACGCTTTCCACATTCTGAACGCAGCATGGTTTGCGCCAACTGTGTAATCGCGGTTACATAATTTGACGTGCCATAACTAGCCTGTTTCGCATCGGTCACTTGAAAATACAAAATACCGTCCACTTGCACCTGCGTGTTATCTTTGGTGATACAGACTTGCGGTTGCACATCCAAGGGGAATTCGGTCATTTGATGCCGATACGCGATACGATCAATAAACGGTACAACGATATTCAGCCCGGGTTCTAAGGTTGCATAATATTTGCCCAACCGCTCCACCACCCAAGCATTTTGTTGCGGAACAATTTTGATTGTTTTAGTCGCCACAATCACTACCCCAATCAGTAAAACCAATGCAATTTCAATCATTTACAGCTCCTTAGTTGTTGAAATAATAAGATGATTACCTTCTATCGCTTGCACAATACCGCGCTTGGCTTGAGGCATTTCTGCTGTTTGTAAACGCGCATCCCATTCAGTACCACGATACTGCACCCGCGCTAAGTCGGCGCTTTTCCAAAACAACACATCGACCCACTGCCCAGCTTCTAAATTATTGCCTTTGATGACCGTAGGCTGACGCGCAATTTTTTTCTTCAGCCGATGCACCATAAAAACATTCACTAAAATCAGCACCGAAGCTAGAAAAACATGTGTACTGACTGTGCCGCCAATCCACGCAAAAAACGCTGTTTCCATTAGCGCTAAACCAATAGCCAGTAGGTAAAAAGTACCGGTGGTCACTTCCAAAATACAGACCAACAGACCCGCACCCAACCACGCTAAAACAGCGATGTCGTTCATGATGACTGCCCTTCTTTAAAAATCTGCATCGCCAATTTTAAATCCTGCCAAGCGTGCGCTTTTTCAGCTGGCATACGCAATAAGTAGGCCGGATGATAAGTCACAATCAACGGAATACCGTGATAATCATGTCGGCGTCCGCGCAAACTGCCTAAATTTTCGCTACTTGCCATGACTGCCATCACTGCCGTTTTGCCCAACAAGATGATGATTTTAGGCTGTAACAAGGCAATTTGCCGCTGCAAAAAAGGCGCGCATTGCGCAACTTGCTCGGCACTTGGGGCGCGCTGATTTAGCAAACTGCATTTCAACGCCGGCACCACCGCCACATTATGCCCGCGCCGCAACTGCATCGCCGCCAGCATCGCTGTCAGCAAAGCTTGATTTTCGCCGGCATCCGCACCTTGCGCTTCGCTGATAAATAGCCAATCTGCGTGGTTTTGTTCGCCTAATAAAGGAGTGTCACAATGTGGGCGCAAGGTACAAGATACGCACGCAAGTACTTGATTATTAAGCGTTTTCCAATCATCTTTTCCAGCTTCAAGCACAGATGTAATCGATGCTGCTGCGCCAGAGGAAACCTGAAGCGGCGTTGCAATTTCGGCTGCTTGCGATTCTTTGGCTGGCAATGCAATGTCAGGCACGGGCGCAGTTTCGACTAAGTGCGTTTCTTTTGACGACGACGCAACGTCTAGCGACGGCGCAGCCCTTGCTGCGGCAGGCGGCGCAAGCACAGGGGGCGACAGTGCCGAACTAGTCGCCAAGGGTGAGCGTTGCACCCAAAGTGGATACAAATTGAATTCACGCAACACCGCCTCATGCCAAGTTTTCAATATCGCCACTCCATTAAAATCGCATCTTCCCGCGCCGTGGCAGTCAAATAATAGTCGCGCCGCCGTCCAATTTCCGTCCAACCCAGCGACTGATAAAACTGCCGCGCCACGAGATTAGAAACACGGACTTCTAGCAGCAGACGCGCTTTTCCCTGCGCGCGTTCGCGCATTTCGTACAGTAAAGCACGTCCGATACCTTGGCGTTGCTCGGTACTCGCCACACCAATATCCAGCAATTCCGCGTCTTCCACAGCCAACATCAATACTGCGTAGCCGACGATTTCACCTTCCACTTCTGCCAGCAAACACTGGTAGCCGCTGGCGATGGCGTCGCTGAAGTTGCCACGCGTCCACGGATGAGAATGGACTTGTTGCGCAAGGCGCAAAACCGCGTCAATATCGGCAAACGTTATTTTACGTAACACTATGATTTAAAACAGATTTTTTCAACTCGCGCTCGATGGTTTTAAACGCCACTTTATCGCGCAAATATACAGGCAGCGCCAGCGCAATATCCTGCTGGCGCCCAGCCACAAATTCCTGCACCGCCAAACGTGCAATAGCACCCGCTTCCGGCACCGCCTCGGCGTTCACACCGCACCATTGTCCGGCATAACGCGCCTGCCAAGCGGCTTGATTCAGCGCAAAACCGCTACCCACGCCATACCAGTTTTTACCGCTCAGCTGCGGTGCGTCCTCAAGTTTACAGACACGCGGCTCACTCACCGTTTGCCAATTACCCTGCACTTTTTCATAGGCTGCCAGATAAAATTCATTCATGCGCGCATCAAGTGCGGCAATCACTTGGTCGTGTCCGCTGGCTTCGGCAAGCGCAAGCAAGGTACTGATTCCACACACTTTTAAATCCGCGCCCAGTGCTAAACCTTGCGCCACGCCGCAAGCAATGCGCACACCGGTAAAAGAACCGGGCCCGTGTCCAAAAGCAATGCCGTGCAATTGCGCCAAGCGCACACCCGCCGTGTTTAGCACCTCATCCACCATTGCCAGCAGGCGTTCTGAATGTTTTTGCCCGACTAATTCGCGCTGCGCATCAATCGTGCCGTCTTGCCATAGCGCAACTGAGCAATACTCGGTCGAGGTTTCTAGGGCGAGTAGTTTCATGTCGCAGGCGTTGAATGCAGCAACGCCACCGCTTGCGCGGCAATCCCTTCGCCGCGTCCGGTAAAGCCGAGTAGTTCGGTAGTCGTCGCTTTGACGCTGACCGCGCTGATTGCCACACCTAAATCCGCTGCGATATTCGCGCGCATCTGCGGAATATGCGGCATCATTTTCGGCGCTTGTGCGATGATGGTCGCATCGACATTACCGACAGTTAAGCCCAAAGCAGTGAGTTTTTGTACGACTTCACGCAGCAAAATACGGCTATCGATGTCTTTAAATTGAGCTTCGCTATCGGCGAAATGTTGGCCAATATCACCCAACGCCGCTGCACCTAACAGCGCATCGCACAGTGCGTGCAACAACACATCCGCATCGGAATGTCCCAGCAAACCCTTGGCATAAGGAATGGTCACACCGCCGATAATCAGCGCCCGCCCTGCCACCAGTTGATGCACATCAAAACCTTGTCCGATTCGCATAAATGCCTCTCACTTTTAAGCCGAAAATTCTATATTGACCATCCCCGCTAACAAGTCTGGCACAAAAACCGCTTCATCGTTTTCAGGGGAATTCCCCCGCTTATACAAACCCTGCAACTGTCTCAGGGCGAACGGTTAATTTAAATAACACAGCGCCTCCAAGGGAATGATTGGACAACAAGCGCAGAGCTTACGCCGTGCCGCCGACAATCAATCCTTCAATGCGCAAGGTTGGTTGACCCACACCGACAGGCACGCTTTGCCCTTCTTTGCCGCACGTCCCGACCCCAGAATCCAGCGCCATATCGTTGCCGATCATGCTGATGCGCGTCAGTGCTTCCGGGCCATTGCCGATCAGCGTCGCACCTTTGACTGGCGTGGTAATTTTGCCGTCTTCAATCAGGTACGCTTCAGTGGTGGAAAACACAAATTTACCACTGGTAATATCCACTTGTCCGCCGCCAAAATTTGCCGCATACAACCCTTTTTTTACCGACCCAATAATTTCTGCGCGCGTTTTATCGCCATTCAACATCATGGTATTGGTCATGCGCGGAATCGGCAGATGCGCGAACGATTCGCGTCGCGCATTGCCGGTAATTGGCACACCCATCAAGCGCGCATTTAAACTATCTTGCAAATAGCCGCACAAAATACCGTCTTGAATCAAAGTGTTACATTGCGTCAGATTGCCTTCATCATCCATGTTCAGCGAACCGCGCCGATCTTTAATCGTGCCATCGTCCACCACCGTCACGCCTTTTGCCGCGACACGTTGCCCGATTTTCCCTGCAAAAGCCGAGCTACCTTTGCGATTAAAATCACCTTCCAAACCGTGCCCAACCGCTTCGTGCAACAAAATACCCGGCCAACCCGACCCCAGCACCACCGTCATTTCGCCGGCCGGAGCGGGGCGGGCTCCCAACGCAACCGTGGCTTGATGCACCGCCTCACGCGCATAACGCTGCAAAATTTCATCGCTGAAATACGCGTAATCGAATCGCCCACCACCACCCGAGGAACCTTGTTCACGCTGACCGTTGCTTTCCACAATCACCTGTACCGACAGCCGCACCAAGGGTCGAATGTCTGCGTTCATTAATCCATCGCTACGCGCCACCAATACCACTTCATATTCGCCCGCCAAGCTTGCCATCACCTGCGTGACGCGCGAATCCAACGCTCTAGCGTATTTTTCTAAACGCTCCAACAGCGCCACTTTACTGGCGGCATCTAAGCTGGCAATCGGATCATGCGGCAAATAAAGTCCGTGCGAACGCGCCTGCGTCAGCTGCGGCGCTGTACGTGATTGACCTTGGCGGGCAATGGCACGCGTGGTTTTCGCCGCTGTTTCTAGCGCCGCCAAACTAATATCGTCGGAATAGGCAAAAGCGGTTTTTTCGCCACTGACCGCGCGCACGCCCACGCCTTGGTCGATGCTAAAGCTGCCCGATTTCACAATCCCCTCTTCTAGCGCCCAACCTTCGGCACGCGAATACTGGAAATAGACATCAGCAAAATCTACCTGATGGGTTATCATTTTGCTAAATACTTGATTTAATTGAGGAATTGTTAAATCATGCGTCGTTAATAACGCATGACGAGCGAGTTCAAAAGTAGTGGTCATAGTTTTATATTTAAGGGTGACAAGACAAAGTTCGATGCGACAACGCAGGCAAACTGGCCTGATAATTTGAGTTAATTTCCGCAAAAACCACATCCGAACCGCGCGTCAATTGGTCGAGAATGCGTCCCCACGGATCAACAATCATACTGTGACCATGCGTTTCGCGACCATTGACATGATAACCGCCTTGCGCAGCGGCAATCACATAACTGAGATTTTCAATCGCGCGGGCGCGCACCAAAGGCTCCCAATGCATCTTACCCGTGGTGGCCGTAAAGGC
Organism: Gallionellaceae bacterium; assembly: GCA_036171275.1. Lineage (GTDB taxonomy): Bacteria > Pseudomonadota > Gammaproteobacteria > Burkholderiales > Gallionellaceae > PALSA-1006. The sequence goes on from JAVHQT010000016.1 coordinate 24,289, forward strand.
GGAGGGCAAAACGATAATGTCCACATTGGGCATGGCGCGAAACAGCTCTGGAAAACGCAAATCGTAGCAAATCGCCAAACCGATGCGCCCAAACGGACTATCCACCACCACCACCTGATTACCCGCTTCGATGGTGCGCCCTTCGTGATATTGCTCGTTGCCCAAATCTAAATTGAACAAATGAATCTTATCGTAACGCGCCACCTGCTCACCTAACTCATTGAATAATAAGCAACTATTTCGAACCTTATTCGGCGCATCTGCCAATAAGGGAATAGAACCGCCCACCAGCCACACCTTATTTTTGCGCGCAGTACTACTCAAAAAATCCTGCAACTGCCCGCAACCCGCCTGTTCGCGAATTTTAATAATATCGGAATCTTTCTTGCTCATCACCGCAAAAAATTCCGGCAACACCACCAACTTTGCCCCTTGCGCCGCCGCTTTTTCAATTAACCGTCTTGCCTCATTTAAATTACCTTCCACATTCGTACCCGAAGCCATTTGAATGGCCGCCACTTTAAACGAAGCCAACTGCGCAGATTTTGTCGCTAAACCCATGATCATCTTTCAATAAAGTTACAGAAAACACTCAAACGTTGAACCATCAATTTCACCGATTAAAAACAAAATAATCAAACACTTCCCAGAAGATTGCGCAGCAAAAAACAGCGCGTTTTAGAAAGGCATGCCATTAAATTGACCCCATTAGGGTGCTTGCAAACTAGCCGAAGTCAATGGCTTGAGCAGCGGGCGTCTCATCCAGGGATAAGATTGGTCACTTTCTAAGGGGAGCCGCTAAAGACACGGATTAAGCGCGCTCTGCAATCCGTTCACCTAAGAGTCCTGACGGTTTAAACATCAGGACGGCGATAAGGACTAAAAAGGCGAACACATCTTGGTAGTTACTGCCGAAGAAGCCGCCGCTCAGGTCGCCGATATAACCTGCCCCTAGGCTTTCAATTAAACCCAACACGATGCCACCCACCATCGCGCCGCGCAGGTTACCGATGCCACCCAACACGGCGGCGGTGAAGGCTTTAAGCCCCAGCATAAAGCCCATGTAGTAATGCACGATGCCGTAATTGGCGCTGACCATGAAACCGGCTACAGCGGCCAGTGCCGAGCCGAGCATAAAGGTGATGGAGATAACTTGGTTGCTGTCCACGCCCATTAAGGTGGCGGCTGCGGGATTTTCGGCGACGGCGCGCATGGCGCGACCGAGCTTAGTGCGATGCACCAGCAGGAGCAATCCTGTCATCATGCTCAATGCAATCAAGATGATCGCAATTTGCACATCGGTAATTATTGCGCCGCCCAGCGCGTGTAATTGGTTGCTAAACGGTAGCGGGAAAGCATGATATTCGCGTCCCCAAAGCATCATCGCCAGATTTTGCAAGACGATAGAAACGCCGATGGCTGTGATGAGCGGGGCTAATCTGGGCGCATGGCGTAGCGGGCGATAAGCGATGCGTTCGATGCCCGCGCCCAAGGCCATGCAAACGGCTATTGCCAGTAACAAACTAATCAACACCGCTAACACTGGCGCAATCGCGCTGGCTAATAAAGCTTGCAAAACGGTCAATGCCACCATCGCGCCGACCATCACCACTTCGCCGTGGGCAAAATTGATTAAGCCGAGAATGCCATACACCATGGTGTAGCCGAGCGCGACTAAGGCATAGACGCTACCTTGCACCAAGCCGTTGACGATTTGCTGAACAAAAATATCTAAATTAAACATGGCGTTACGTTTTTTTGAGAACGACGCGAATTTACTTCGCCGTCGCGCCGACGGTTTCTAGCGCTTGCCATTTGCCTTGGCGCACTTGATACAGTGTCACTGCGCCATTTTGCAAATCACCCTGCGCATCAAACGCGATATTGGCGGTGACACCTGAGTGCGTCACTTTGCCCAACAACGGCAGATACTTTGCTGGATCAGCAGAATTAGCTTGCTGCATGGCGGCAATCATCACGTTCACCGCATCATAGCAATACGGCGCGTAAAGCTGAATCGGCTGCTTAAATTTCGCCTGATAGCGGTTAGCAAAGTCGCGTCCGTTCGGCATCGCATCGAGTGGTACGCCGGGCAAGCTCGCCAGCGCACCTTCTGCCGCCGCGCCGGCATTTTCAATCAGTTTGGGCGTGTAACCGCCATCGCCCATCATAAATTGCGTGTTCATACCCAGCGCCCGCAACTGTTTCAGCATCGGTGCGCCTTGCGGATCCATGCCGCCGAAGAAAATCAGATCTGGCTGCTTACCTTTAATCGACGTCAACAGGGAGGCAAAATCAATCGCTTTGTCCGTGGTGTATTGGCGCGAAACAATTTGCGCCCCGCCGTCCGTGGCAACGCGGACAAATTCATCGGCAATCCCTTGTCCGTAAGCGGTGCGGTCATCCAGCACGGCAATCCGTTTCGCGCCCAATTTTTTCACCGCATACTCACCCAACGCTTTGCCTTGTTGCGCATCGTTTGCCATCACGCGGAACGCGGTGTTAAAGTTTTGCGTGGTATAGGCGACGGCGGTGGCGGAAGGTGAAATTTGCGGAATACCGTTGTCGTGATAAATGCGCGACGCGGGAATGGTGGTGCCGGAATTCAAATGTCCAATCACGCCGTTCACTTTCGCGTCCACCAGTTTTTGCGCCACGATGGTGGCGGTTTTTGGGTCGGTTTGGTCGTCTTCGCTCAACAATTCGAAGCGTACTTTTTTGCCGCCGATGCTAATGCCTTTGGCGTTGGCATCTTCAATCGCCATGCGCGTGCCGTTTTCGTTGTCTTTACCAATATGGGCTTGAGGCCCAGTCAGCGGCGCAACCGCACCAATTAAAATAACCGTTTCATCGGCAGGATTGGCACTAGCGGAAGTATCGGTTTTGTTGCAAGCGCCTAAAAAACTGACGATGATTAACAGCAATAATGTACGGAATAACATGGCAAACACTCCAAAAAAAGGCGGGCGGATTATGCGTAGCAGCGTAAAACTTGTCAATTTAAGCCCAGAAGTTAAAGCTCATGATCCACCAATCTGCCGACAGCCAACCGCAAACGACGCGACAAACTGACCGCGACACTGCGCAAAACTTTTGCACCAATTCGCGGCTGTTCTTGCAGCATGGCGTCCATCGCGCTTTTCGATAAGGTTAGCAACACGCACGCTTCTTCGGCAACACAGCTAGCAGAGCGCCGTTCTCCATCCAGCACCGCCATTTCGCCAAAGGTGCGATCTTTGCCGAGCGAAGCCATTATAACATCTTGATTATATTGATTTTTCTTCAAAACCTGCACGCGACCTTCATAAATAATCCCCATGAACGTGCCGTTATCCCCTTCTTTAAAAATCAACTCATTTTCTTGAATTCGACTAATGCCAAAGTGTCGTGCAACCGCCTGAATTTCAAAAAAAGGTAAATAGTTGAACAAGTCACATTCAGCCAACATCGTAGTAATTTCATCAATTAAAGCAGTAGATTGAGTCATAGCAGACCAGCAGAAATTTAAGGACGCGGGAACTTACACCGTATAATTCAGGGAATCAACCTCTTGAACCGCATTTTGTGAACACACTTCGCTTAAGATTTTTATTCCTTGCGCTTTTTGCCGGCGCTTTGACAGTGGGCGGTTTCGCGCCTTGGGGCCTGTTTCCCCTGCCCGTTTTCAGCTTGGCGTTATTGTTTTGGCTTTGGCATCAGACTAAAACAGCCGCGCAGGCCGCCGCGTTAGGCTTGGCTTTTGGCTTAGGACTTTTCGGCGCTGGCATCGGCTGGATTTACATCGCACTAAACCAATTTGGCGAGATGCCACCCGCACTCGCCTTCCTCGCTACGTTATTATTTGTGTCGTTTTATGCTTTGTTTCCGGCGGGTGTGGGCTGGCTACAAGCCAAACTTCGTTTGCCGTACTGGCTAAAAAACGCCTTACTATTGCCGATTTTTTGGGTCGCAGCAGAATTATTGCGCGGCTATTTATTCGGTGGATTTCCTTGGTTAGTGCTGGGTTACTCACAAGTTCCGCTCAGTCCACTCGCCGGCTACGCCCCTATTTTTGGCGTTTATGGCGTGTCTTTAGCCTTAGCGATGTGCGCCGGCTTAGTGCTGGAGTGGCGAAAATTGCGCGCTTTTTTGCCGCTACTTGCCCTCATTTTAGTCGGTGCCGGTTTGCAAAAAATAACCTGGACGCAACCGCTAGGCGCTTTAACGCGCGTCAGTTTGCTGCAAGGCAATGTCGCGCAAGACCAAAAATTTGCCGATGGACAATTAGATTTATCCCTAAATCGCTATCAAGCGCTAATCGAGCAAAGCACAGCGCAACTCATCGTGCTGCCTGAAACCGCCCTGCCCATACTGCGCAACGAATTACCCAGCGATTACCGAGAGAAAGTGAGCCAATATGCGCGCAACAATCACGCTGACGTGTTAATTGGCGGCTTTGAACAAGAAGCGGGTAAAATTTATAACACCATGTATTCATTGGGTATTTCACCCAATCAAGCCTATCGAAAAAATCATCTAGTGCCGTTCGGCGAATTCATTCCCTTACGCTCAGTTTTTGGCTGGCTCATCACTGATTTTCTCAACATTCCCATGTCGGATCAGTCTAGCGGGGGTACAGAACAAGCCTTATTACAGCTGGCAGGGCAAAAAATTGCGCTGAATATTTGCTTTGAAGACGGCTTCGGCGAAGAAATTATTCGTAGCTTGCCGCAAGCTACGTTGCTACTGAATACGAGTAATGATGCGTGGTATGGCGAATCGTCAGCGGCCATCCAACACAATCAAATCAGCCAAATGCGTGCTTTAGAAACCGGACGAATGCTGTTGCGCGCCACGAATACCGGTGTCACCTCAGTCATCGACCGTGACGGAAAAATGATGCAACAACTGGCAGAACACAGCGTCGGTATTCTGACTGCGGACATACAGGGCTACGTTGGCACTACCCCTTATATACGCTGGGGAAACAACGGAATTTTTGCACTACTGCTGATTCTATTTGGCCTTGTTTTCGCGCTTCGGGCACGAAAACTAAAGACATGAATTGGGTCTGCTATTTACTGCACTGCGCGGACGGCACGTTGTATTGCGGTATCAGCAATCAGCTGGAAAAACGGCTCGCCGCACATAACATGGGCGAAGGCGCAAAATACACGCGCGGCCGAACCCCTGTTATGTTGGTTTATCAAGAAAATTGCGAAGATAAATCAGCTGCATTGAAACGCGAATGGCAAATCAAACAATTAAGTCGTGAGCAAAAATGGGCGCTTTGCCAGCCGCCCCAATCCAGCTGAGTAATGCGTAACTTGCCATGCAAAGACCCTAACTTAGCCCCCAAAAAAATGTTGTCTGCTGTCATCACAAACAATCCGCGACTCTTTCCCCTTCATTTGAAGGGGTGGCAGGCACAGCCTGAGCGGCGTTAAATGCCAGCGCTTGACTCAATTCCCCTTCATTTGAAGGGGTGGCAGGCGCAGCCTGACGGGGTAGTCGGGTTTTAAGTGCCCTTATTGCAACGCAAGCGCCGGTCATCAAGCTTGGTTCAACCAGCTCTCCTCGGTTTATCAAAGGGCTGTGCTGCGGAACTTCAGCGCCTTTTAGCCATACCCTAGCGCTTGCCGGCGCACCACGAACGAAATAAATCAGCGCTTTTCTACATTTTTTGCAGCGGCTCGAAAAAAATCTGGCTGCTAATGCTGAAATTGCCCTGCCAACAAACGCGCAATCGTGTCATCAAACAAGCCAAATAAATCACTTGCGCCGTCCGAGCCTCCCACCGTAAACGGCAGTACCACCGCAGCGATATGCGCCCGTTCCGCAATCCATTCCGAGGGTCTTGGGTTTTGATACGCGGCGCGGATAACCATCTTTATTCGGCTATTCTGCAATAAAATCAATACCTTAGACAAATGCGTCACGCTGGGCTCCATGCCTGGTTTTGGCTCTAACGACGTCATTTCTTTTAAGCCCAACCAAGCGTTTAAATACGGAAAAGCCTGATGCTGCACCAGAATACTCACCCCTTTTAGTGGTGCGCTTTGCTGCTGCCAGCGCGTTAACGCTGCCTGCCATTTGCGTGTAAAAATTTGCAAACGCAGCTCATACAACGCCGTATTCTGCGGATCTAATTGACTCAATCGTGCCGACAACGCTTTAGCAATCGCAGGATAACTCGGCGCATCCAACTGAATATGCGGATTGCCGGCTTCATGCACGTCGCCATCGGCACGGTCTAAACGCGTCGGCACGTCTAACATTTTGACGAAGCGAGACACCTCAAAATAACCCACGTTTCCCGGTTGCAGTGCATTATTGGCCGCCTCGCGCAACACCACCGGCAACCACGCCATTTCCAATTCGGCACCGGTGCAAACCAGCAACTGCGCTTGGCGCGCTCTGACAATTAAACTGGGGCGCGCTTCAATGCGGTGCGGGTCTTGCAAGGCATTGGTGGCGGAATAAATTCGGGCTTTATCGCCCGCCAATTCTTGCACCAGCGCTGCCCATTCCGGTTCGCAGGTGAAGACATTTAAAGCAAAAACAGAATGACTGAATAAGACTAAGGTGAATGCAAATAGAATTCTTTTCATAATTTTTCCTGAATATATAGCGTAGCCGTGACCAACAGAACTTGATTTTTTCGTCTGCCAACAACAAAATCATCACTCGGAATCGGGGGAAAATGGCTAATACTGATGCGCACCGTGTGCCCCTAAACTCATCATGTATTGAACAAAAACTTGATTATCGGACGCGTTTTGACGCGAATGATCTTGGGCAAATTGCAGCCGTAAACGCGAAAATTCACTCGGACTAAAATCCAACATGAGACTGGTGCGAGTCGGTAAAAAAGCGTAGTCGCTGATGACCTTCGTTAAAGTTGCGCCCAATTGTGCAACGCCTGAATCCAAGCGATCATAACGCGCGCCCATTCGCCAGCGTGGCATAAATTGATACACGCTTTGCACATAAAACCCCGATTGAGTCAGCGCAAAAGTATCGGTGACATTCGCACCGCCTGTCGCGGTGTTGTAACTCAAATTTCCGCGTTCATCTCGCCTAAAATATTCACCTTGCACCTTGAGATAACGCTCACGAATATTGCCATTCGGCGCATATTTCCAAATAAAATCAACCCCCGCCGTTCGACTGTCGCCGCTAAATTGATTTGTCAGCAGATTACCCATACTGTCAGGCACATTGGCACTTTCTGCTTTGACGCGTTGCGTTTGATGCAGCGAGAAACCCAGGCGCCAACTCTGCTCCACACCAATATCATCGCCGATGTGCGCAAATAAAACGCCCATTCCTGAGCCGTTTTTTGGCGTATTCGTGCCCGGGAAGCCTCGTCCTTTTCCCAGCTCAGCACCGAGTTCGACAAAACGATCAAACGGCGCTAACCACTTGATTTGCAATCCATCTTCACCTAGTTGGTTATTCCAAAACGTGGCGTATATCAACGGTTGTTCGACGAAATCCCAAGCATGAGCGTGAACTTCATTCAAATAACCTAAACCCGAGAAGAAACGCCCAAACTTAAGATTGAGTCCATCGCCGAGCGCAGTGCTTTGCACAAACGCATTTTCAACGCTAAAAGTACCCTCCGCACCTAAGGCCAAAGTTGCCACACCTCTAAAATCGGGGTCGATATTGGCAGCGATGCCTAATTCCGATTCGCCAATGTTAAAACCTTGCGCGTGACCGGGATTCGGATTCATCGCAAAACCGGTTGCAGGTGTCGCTGGATCTTGCTGCAATTGAGCATACGTACCCGACAAAATCAAGGAGACGGCCGGATTAAATGCGCCTTCGTTCGCAGCCATTGAAGGTGCAGCATGGCAAAACCACACCGCAAGCGCGGTGGCTAACACTCTATTTTTAAACATGAATTTCTCCAAAAAACTGAATCATAGGCGAGCTGAATATCAGTCAAGCTGGCATTCAAACGCGCAAAAAAGTGAGTTTTATCGGGAGAATGGGGGCGCGCGTGCAGCAAAAGCGCTAAGCGTAGCGGAAGGTGACCGCTCAAAAAAGGCAAGCTGAAAAGCGTCAGTTAACTCTAAAAGTCCAAAGGAAACCGCCGTACTGCTGGGCGCACCTGCCACTTGCGCATACAGCACGCAAAGTTCGCACACCGTATCATGCGGCAAAGATTGATCCTGTTTTTGCTCGGCCAACGCATGACGAATACCATGCGCAGCACCACTTTGCTGCACGAACAGCAAGGCAAAGGCGAGCAAAAGAGGATAAATAAGACGAGAAATTTTCATCACGAGGTGGACTTTAACACCAATTATACCGATTATTTGCGTTAACTTAGTTTAAAATAATTCAATATAATCAATGAGTTAAACAATTAGACATTGCCAATACCCCGGCTGGGCAATTTAATCTGCTGCGCAAAATCTAACATGCGCTGAATCGGTTTCACCGCTTGCGGAATGATTGCTTCCGGCACAAAAACCTCATTCTTACCCGTGCGCAAACATTCCTCTAAATTTCGCAATCCGTTCATCGCCATCCACGGACAATGACTGCAACTGGTGCAGTTCGCACCGTGTCCGGCAGTGGGTGCTTCGATAAAAATTTTGCTCGGACACAGCGTGCGCATTTTGTGCAAAATGCCGTTGTCGGTCGCCACAATAAACGTGTTGGCAGTTGATTTTTGCGCGGCTTGAATCAGTTGTGTCGTCGAACCGACCACATCCGCCAACTTAACCACCGCCCGTGGTGATTCAGGATGCACCAGCACCAACGCGTTTGGATGCAGCGCTTTCAACTCGATCAATTCTTGCGCTTTATATTCGTCATGCACGATGCACGCGCCTTGCCACAACAGCATATCCGCGCCTGTTTGTTCTTGCACGTAAGCGCCCAAATGCCGATCGGGCGCCCACAGAATTTTTTTGCCTTGTTCGTGCAAATGCTTCACTACCGGCAACGCAATCGAACTGGTCACCATCCAATCCGCCCGCGCCTTCACCGCCGCGCTGGTATTGGCATACACCACCACCGTGCGTTCGGGATGCGCATCACAAAAAGCCGCGAATTCATCCGCCGGACAACCCAAATCCAGCGAACATTCCGCGTCCAAATCCGGCATTAACACGCGTTTTTCCGGATTTAAAATTTTCGCCGTTTCACCCATAAAACGCACGCCCGCGACAACAATTGTTTTAGCGGAATGCTGATGCCCGAAATTCGCCATATCCAGCGAATCAGAAACAATACCGCCGGTTTGTTCGGCCAAATCTTGCAAATCGGGATGCACATAATAATGCGCAACCAGCAGCGCATCGTGCTCGATTAAAAGTTGCTTAATGCTTGAAATTAAAGCAGATTTTTCGGCCACTCCGAGTTCTTGCGGTTGCTTTGCCCAAGCCTGAGCAGTGTTGCAACGGCTTTGCGCTAAGTCAGGATGGTCATAGAGGATGGTCATTCTTTGTTCAAACATGACGTATTCTTTCTGGCAATTCTAAAATAGCCTCGCGATTACTGGGTGAAAAAACCGCTTCTGCTGCTTCACGCCAAGGTAACCACTGAAAATTAACGTGTTCACGTGGCGCGAGTTTTACCGCAACCGGATGCGGCAATTGCAAGCCAAAAACGTGTTCGGTGTTATGTGTTGTGCCGGGCGGAAAGCGATGCAGCCATTTGGCATAAATTTCATAGACATTGGTTTTTTGCCAATCGACTAATAGGTAACTACTTGATTTTATTGATGTTTCTTCAAAAACTTCGCGCGCAGCCGTTTCAAGCAACGATTCATCGCCTTCGCGGCTACCGGTGACCGACTGCCATGCGCCGGCAGAATCGGCGCGTTCAATCAATAAAACGTCTAAGGCTTCAGTATAGATCACCACCAAAGCAGAAATGGGTTGTTTAGTGTTCATCGCAAAAAAACACCCAGAACGGTTTGCCTTCAGACCGCCAAAGCAGCACGGTTTCGTTAAAAATATCCAGCACGGTTGCGTAATCCACCGCATTCAAACCGAAGTTTTCTGGACAGTCGCGCAGGAGTAAAACGTATCCCAGCGCGGTGGGCAAATCGTTTAACACGTCCGCCAGCGCATCCCAGTTATGGCCAAACCATTCCGGCGCCTGTATGCCTTTTGCCAATTGCGCCAAAAATTCGCCTTTACCTTGCACTGCCGCCAAATCGACCTCGACTAAAGCAAAATCCGCCAACACGATATTCGCCTCTAAAATCGCCACAGGACACGTCAGCCGAAACACGCCTGCTTCATTCAGTTGCTGCAAACGCTGACACAAGTCGGACATGGTCACTCCTTGATTCGTTTGAAAGATTGGTAATGATCGTCGCTGTAATAACACTCCGGCACGATACCGCAGACAATCCGCCGCGCACCACGATTGCGCACACCCGGCGTTTTCACCGTGTATTCATGGTAATAACCGCGTGGTTGTGACGGCAGTAAACGCTCGCGATTGCCGAACACCACGCCATCTTTGGGATAGCGGAATGGGCCGCCTTGTTTGATTAGCTGAAAAGTATCCCTAGCCTGCGCGGGCAGTTGCGACAAAGTCACGCTAGGCAGTTCCGGAGCAGGAGAGAAGAAACCAGCATGCGCAACAGGCTGCCAGAGCAACAGCCCCAGCACGAAGCACAGCGCTTTCAAGCCACGAAACATTTTAGCTATTGGCCGCATCAGTCACGGCGGGTGCGCGCAGGCGAATATGCAGTTCTCGCAACTGTTTTTCATCCACGGCACTGGGGGCTTGCGTCAACAAGCATTGCGCACGTTGGGTTTTTGGGAAAGCAATGACATCGCGAATCGATTCCGCGCCCGTCATCATAGTGACGATGCGATCCAGTCCAAACGCCAAGCCGCCATGCGGTGGCGCGCCATATTGCAGCGCGTCGAGCAGGAAGCCAAATTTCAATTGCGCTTCTTCAGCGCCGATATTCAGCGCACGGAAAACTTGGCTTTGCACTTCTTCTTTATGAATCCGCACCGAGCCACCGCCGATTTCCCAGCCGTTGAGCGCCAAGTCATAGGCCTTTGCCAGACATTTTCCCGGATCCGTTTCTAGGAATTGCAAATGTTCATCTTTTGGCGCGGTGAACGGATGATGGCACGCGTTCCAGCGTTTACCTTCGTCGTCGTATTCAAACATCGGGAAATCCACCACCCACAGCGGTTCCCACGCTTTGCCGTTGAGATGATTTTTCTCGTGACCGATTTTGCTACGCAATGCGCCCAAGGCGTCGTTGACGATTTTTTCTTTGTCTGCGCCGAAGAAAATGATGTCGCCATTTTGTGCGCCAGTACGTTCAATAATGGTTCTGAGTGCGGTTTCATGCAGATTTTTGACAATCGGCGATTGCAAGCCAGAATCATTTAACGCATTGATATTATTGACTTTTATGTAAGCCAAACCTTTTGCACCATATATGCTGACAAACTTGGTGTAGTCGTCAATTTCGCCGCGCGTAAACGCACCACCATTCGGCACGCACAAGGCAGCGACGCGACCATTTTCAGAATTGGCCACGCCGGCAAACACTTTAAACGCCACGTCTTTGACGGCATCGGTCACATCGGTCAGTTCCAAGGTGACGCGCAAATCGGGTTTATCCGAACCAAAACGGCTCATCGCCTCTGCGTAAGTCATGCGTGGAAAAGGATTCGGCAGGGTGACATCAAGCACCGATTTAAACACGACGCGAATCATTTCTTCCATCATTTCCATAATCTGTTGTTCAGTCAGGAAAGAAGTTTCAATATCCACTTGGGTAAATTCGGGCTGGCGATCGGCGCGTAAATCTTCGTCACGGAAACATTTGGTCAGTTGGTAGTAGCGATCAAAGCCCGCCACCATCAACATTTGCTTGAATAATTGCGGTGATTGCGGCAGCGCAAAAAACTCACCGGCGTGCACGCGTGACGGCACTAAATAATCGCGTGCGCCTTCGGGGGTGGATTTGGTGAGCATGGGTGTTTCGATGTCGATAAAACCTTTGTCATCTAAAAAGCGCCGAAAAGCACGCGCCGTTTTGTAACGCAATTGCATATTTTTTTGCATTTGCGGACGGCGCAAATCAATCACCCGATGCGTCAAGCGCACATTTTCGGATAAGTTCTCGTCATCAAGTTGAAACGGTGGCGTGACTGCCACGTTCAAAATTTCAATTTCATGACACAAAATTTCAATTTCACCACTGCCCATATTGGCGTTACTGGTTCCTTCAGGACGGCGCCGCACTTTGCCGGTGATACGCAAAACATATTCACTACGCACCGATTCTGCCCGTTTAAACATCGCTGCGCGGTCGGGATCGCAAACCACTTGTGCCAGTCCTTCACGGTCGCGCAAGTCAATAAAAATAACACCGCCGTGGTCGCGGCGCCGATGCGCCCAGCCACAAATGCTGACGATTTGATCTAAATGTGAAGCGTTAAGGTTTCCGCAGTAATGAGTTCTCATTTTTTAAGTATTTGATTTAATTAAGATTTATAAGATTTATTTTTGAGCATTGAGTTTAGACAAGGCATCTTCGGGAGAGGCAACCACCCCCATAGAAATGATCGATTTGAACGCACTATCGACTTTGATGTTCAACTCGATGGTGTCCACTTTTCGCACATAAAAGTAAAATCCGTTGACGGGACTGGGCGTGGTTGGCACAAAAACAGCGACATATTCTTCATCCAAAGCACGGCTAACTTCAGCAGGAACGGTGGTTTGAAAAGCCAATGACCAAGCGTCAGGATGCGGATAACGCACCAGTAAAACTTTACCAAAAGCGTTACCCGATTCTGAAAGCAAGGTGTCACTGACTTGTTTGACGCTGTTGTAAATGCTATTGACCACAGGAATGCGTTGCAACAACGAGTGCCACATTTGCAATATTTTTTGCCCAAAAACATTGCGCGCCAACAAACCGGTGACCAACACAATGACCACAGTTAATAGCACGCCCAAACCTTGAATGCGCCACGCTTCTGGCAGTAGCTTGAGCGATTGATCCATCGCACCAATGGTTAAATTTAACACCCAAAGGGTGATGCCAATCGGCACCCAAACCAGCAATCCGGTTAATAAATATTTTTTCATTCGTGCGACACCGGGCAAGCAGCGCAAGCGGCGGGCTCAGATTTCGCTGCGGGTGGATTTTTAAAATCCGTGGCGTAATAACCATTGCCTTTTAGCTGAAAACCCGCTGCAGTCAATTGTTTTTCAAGGGTTTCCTTGCCACAGACAGGGCAAGCGGTGAGGAGAGGATCGCTCATTTTTTGCATCGCTTCATGCGTTTGGCCGCAAGCACTGCAACGATATTCATAAATCGGCATAACAGGCTCCTTAAACAGTTGGTTTCAAAAAAAAGGGGCGCATTATACCTCAGCAGCCCGTTGATAATCAGTCCTGCTCGCCCCCCGAACACCACTCCCCCGTTAGGCTACGCCTGCCACTTCTTCAATTGCAGGGGAGTTAAGTGCCGATTCTCCTATGCTGTTTGCATCATCACGGCAGAATGCCGAGCGACCAATGGACTCATCAAAACAAGGAAATCGTAGCATCCGGCCATGTCGTCCAGCGCATCTGGATGGCCAATTGTTAAGGACATTCGCTGCGGTTCCCCACCGCCCAATCATCTACGCCAGTATGGGAACGCTGGTGAGCAACTGCCGCCGAACCGACTCAGAAAACGCTGATTAAATCAGCCGCTCGCCCAGCGCTTGCAGAAACGCTGCAAAGCCCCTGACAGACACGGGCTAGTCCTTGCGGGTAAAGTACAAACAGAATCAATCAGCCTGTCCTTAAAAAATTCGACGACCGGTTCAGTGCCAATCGTCGAAATGCTGGTGACGCTCTATTTAAATAGATGTTTAACCATTTCACGTTCGTCCAGTAGCTCTTGGTAACTATCCAGCATGTGCTTGCGTCCGATTTCGCTAATCGGCAAATCTTGCACAATATGATAATGACCGTTGCGGCATGTAACCGGAAGTCCATACAACACGCCTTCCGGAATGCCATAACTACCATCCGACGGCACGCTCATCGTCACCCAATCGTTGTGGTGCGAATGCAGCAACCAGTCGTGCATATGCCCGATAGCGGCATTGGCGGCACTCGCGGCACTGCTTAATCCGCGCGCTTCAATCACGGCCGCGCCGCGTTTTTGCACGGTGGGAATAAATGTTTGCTCAACCCAGGACAAATCCGGAAGCACTTCAATCACTTTGCGTCCGCGAATTTCGGCGTGGTCTAAATCAGGATATTGCGTACCGGAATGGTTGCCCCAAATGACCATTTTTTTGATATCACGAATCGGCTGAAACAACTTAAGCGCGACTTGTGCGATAGCGCGATTGTGGTCTAAACGCATCATGGCGCTAAAATTACGCGGATCGAGATCGGGCGCATTCTTCATTGTAATCAAAGCGTTAGTGTTAGCGGGATTGCCCACCACCAACACTTTAACGTGCCGCGCCGCCACTTCATTCAAAATACGTCCTTGTTCATAAAAAATAGCGCCGTTCGCTTCCAACAAATCTTTGCGTTCCATGCCTTTACTGCGCGGACGTGCGCCGACCAAAATCACCACTTCTGCATCGCGAAATGCCACGCGCGGATCATCGGTGGTAATCACTTGTTGCAAATTGCCAAACGCGCAATCTTCCAACTCCATCGCCACACCGCGCAACGCCGCTTGCGCCTGCGGCAAATCCAGTAATTGCAAGATAATCGGCTGTTCGCGTCCCAACATATCGCCGTTGGCGATGCGAAACAACATACTGTAACCAATTTGACCAGCAGCACCTGTAATGGCAATGCGAATAGGGGCTTTCATTTTTACTCTCCTGTGAATTTGGGAAGGCGGCATTTTGCCACAGTGGTCAAAGGAAGCGCTGATTTATTCCATTCGCAGTGAAGCGGACCCAGCACTGCGGCATCGATGTCCTATCAATCAATTCGTTAAAATCGCCCTTCGACTCGTTCAGGGCAAACGCCGCGTTACATCCGTGTTGACGCAGCCGCAACGAATGGGTGGTCACCAAATAAATAGCATGGCAATTTACCCGCTAATTGCCGCTTCATTTTATGCAACAATCGCTATCCTGTTTGCACAGCTTTGCGACGTGCTGATTAAATCAGTGCTGCCTTTGGACACGCTACCGTGCTAAAACTTCCTATCACTCTCACTGCGGGTTTCGACCAATGCCGAAATAAAAGTAGCAAAAAACCATTTTAAAATCAATTAGTTAGGCTAATACAAGCAACATGAATTTACACAAAAACAATTGGCTGTTTTACGGGATGATGCTCATTTTATTGACGATTGGCTTTGCCGCGCCCGCCAATGCTGCGCCCGCCAATTCCGCGCCCGCCAAAAAGCCTGTCGCCGCCAAAAAAACGCCCGCGCCAACTGAAAGAGCCACTTACAAACCCGCTGCCAGTCAGCAATCTTCTGGCGGCGGCAGCGGCTTAGTTGCCGAATGGACACCCACGGTTGAGCTGAAACCGTACCAACAAAACTACTTTTTATTGCTAACCAACACCACGCAGCCGAATAATCTGCCCAGCAGCACCAATCCGCTCAACAATGTCATCACACCGACTTTGCTCGACAATCATGATATTCAATTTCAAATTAGCGTAAAGCATGACTTAGCGGATTTTGAAGAATTGGGCTCGTTATGGTTTGGCTACACGCAACGCTCATTTTGGCAATTTTATGACCGGACAAATTCGCAGCCTTTTAGAGAAACCAACTACGAACCGGAATTGATTTATTCACTGCGCGCCTCCGATTTCAGCGTCATTAATTTAGGCTTAGCTCATCAATCGAATGGAGAATCGGTGCCGCGCTCGCGCAGTTGGAATCGCTACTATATTCAACCCATTATTGAGATTTTTAATGAAGACGATCAACGTTTGATATTACGCAGCCAATGGTGGGAGCGTTTGAATGAACCGCTGGCCACAGATGACAATCCCGACTTAATTGCGTATTTGGGCTTTCGAGAAATAGAATTGCGTTATGTGCAAAAAAACGGCTGGGATATTTCGGCCATTTCCCGAAAAAAATCGATTAAGCTTTTAGTTTCCGCGCCCTTCTCGACTTGGCTGGCGCTTGATAGCGATGGCGATAGCAACATCAATTTGCAAGTTTATTATTTCGACGGCTATGGCGAAAGCCTGCTAGATTACAATCAAAGCCATTCCACTTGGGGCATAGGGTTTTCCTTTCCAAACTTCTAACCTTAATTAAATTCTCACGTAACGCCCTGCTTCAATAAAAAACTGTTTATAATCAATATGTTATATCATAATTTTTTGGTCCAATCATTAACTCAACTTATCAGAAGGCCGGGCCATGAATAAGCGCTTAAAGAAAATCTTCGCGCAACAATTTGAGGAATCACTGCTTGCCATGACGGAAGAATGCAAACAAAGCCTCGGACAGGAATTGCATGACAATTTAGGGCAACAGCTGGCAGCAATTGCCTATCAGTCGCGGGCTTTAGAGAAAAAAATTGTCAACTATGCCGATGTGGAATCAGCTCAAGTCGCCGCCGCGATTGCCTTGCAAGCACAGCAGGCACTCATGGCGTGCAAACAACTCGCCCAAGGTTTATTACCCTTTGAATTGGCGCGCGATGGCTTGGCAATTGCACTCTCCGAATTTGCCACCAGCATCGCTCATTTATATGACATTCACTGCGAGGTATCCTGTACAGAAGAGATAGCTATTCAGGATGCCACGGTGGCTTTACACCTTTATCGAATCGCGCAGGAAGCAATCAATAATGCCCTCCGTCATGCCGGCGCTCAACATCTGGCCATTGCGCTGACTTTGAAAAAAAATCGCCTACGCTTGTCGATTATTGACGATGGATGCGGCTTTTCAGGTGACCATACTCAAGCCGATTCCACCTCCATGGGCATTAAAATAATGCACTATCGCGCACATCAATTAGGGGCAAAACTGCATTTTTTCCAGCTTGCTAATGGCGGTACGGAAGTGCGGGTTAAAATGAAAGTTCGCTAAATGCCGTTAAAAACACAGGTCATGTTGGTGGACGACCATGCCATGTTGCGGCACGGCATGGCAATGCTGGTCAATGGGGAAGCCGACATGGAAGTGTTTGCCGAGGCGAGCGATGGTGGTGATGCAATGGCGGTGCTGGAATCAGAACATCATCCCGACATTGTGCTGGTGGATTTATCGCTCAAAACGCTTTCCGGCTTCGAGTTAATTAAAAGCATTCACCTGCTCATTCCGGCCTTGCCGGTGCTGGTGGTGTCAATGCACGACGAGACGGTTTATGCCGAACGGGCGCTGCGCTCCGGCGCACGTGGCTACGTGATGAAACAAGAGCCCGGCGACGTGCTAATCAAGGCAATTCGCGAGGTAACGAACGGTAATTATTTCCTGAGCGGCGCGATGCACAATCAACTGATGAACCGGTTTGTCAGCGGAAAATCTGAATCGGATCAATTAATTAACAGCTTAACGCCAAGCGAATTTGAAGTGTTACACCTGATTGGCTCAGGTCATAGTAGCAAAGACATTGCCAAATTCCTCAGCCGCAGTATCAAAACCATCGAAACGCACCGTGCCAATATTCGGGCAAAATTACATTTAAAAAACGGAGCAGATTTAATGCGCTATGCCACGCACTGGATTACAGCAGAACACTAAAGACGCACTGAATAATACGTCAGCGATTAGCGGTGATTCTGACTAGCCTCGCGCCGTGTCTGTGGCAAAGCAATTGTGGTTTGGGGGTTAACTCAGCCGTTTGCCCTAAGCCTGCCGAGGGTAATTTAAGTATCAGATTTAGCCAATCCAATACTTTGTAACATCATGATTTTAAACATATTTTTATTAAATCACTGCTTAAACCCACTTGCGAAAATATCAACTAAGGGAAACCCTTAGCGCAGAACAAGGGTTTCTCCAATTTTCGTGCGAATTCAACACCGTTATGATGCCGGCACTTAAATTTAGGTGGTGTCATCGTGGCCAAAATCACTGCAAGCAAACTCATTAAATCTGAAACCAGCCAGTCCAAAAAAATATCTGAAACGCCGATCAATTCGACGGTTGAAGAACAAAATTTTATCGCGCAACAAGTCAGCAAAAAACCCAGAAAGCCGCGCAAAGTCACGCTCACTCCAGCAGACAACAAGCTAAGCGCCCCGCTCACTCCGCTGGTGGAAGAACGCAATTTTATTGTCGGCATTGGTGCTTCGGCGGGTGGATTGGAAGCGCTTTCTGATTTAATCGGTGTGCTGCCGGACGATTTGGGTTTGCCTTATATCGTCGTCCAACATTTATCGCCCACGCATCGCAGCATGATGGTGCCGTTGTTGGCGCGGGAAACGTCGATGCTGGTGAAAGATGCCGAAGATGGCGAAACGCCGTTGCCAAACGTGATTTATGTCACGCCGGCCAACTGGAATATCATCATGAAAGACGGGGTGATGCGCCTGTTGGTGCCGGGCAAAACCGTATTACCCAAACCATCGGCCACCGCATTATTCAATTCACTGGCGGAAGAAAAAGGCGAAGATGCCATTGGCGTGATTTTATCCGGCACGGGTTCGGATGGCGCGGCTGGGATTGCCGCGATTAAAGCCGCCGGTGGTTTTACCTTTGCCCAGAATCCTGAAGCAGCCAAATACAGTGGTATGCCGCAATCAGCGATTAGCACCGGTTGCGTGGAATGGGTGCTGACCTGCAAAGGCATTGCTGAAGAAATTACCGCCATTGCCCGCGCCCACGGCTTAATCAATCGCACTGCCAAACAAGAAAATGCGCCAGCCACCCTGAAGGGCTTGCTGCAAATGGTGTACAAACAATCCAAAATCGACTTTTCCGGCTACAAAGAAGCGACCTTATCGCGCCGTGTTGAGCGCCGCATGGCTGCAAACCGCTTGAATAATCTGGCCGCCTATTTCGATTTTTGCAATAAAAATCCCGACGAACTCAATAAATTAAGTAAAGATATTCTCATTTCCGTCACGGCCTTTTTTCGGGATCGAAATAGCTTTGATGGGTTGCATAAAATTCTGGCGGAAATCGTTGCTGCAAAAGAACCGGGCGATGAAATTCGTATCTGGGTGCCGGCGTGCGCCACCGGTGAAGAAGCCTATTCAATCGGCATTCTCGTCGCAGATATTTTAGGCGGCAAAATTAACGACTATCGCATTCAAATTTTTGCCACCGACATCGATATGGACGCGATGGCAGTGGCGCGCAAAGGCATTTATGCTGAATCGGCGCTGTCAGAAGTGAGCGCTGAAATAACCACGCGTTACTTCACCAAAAAAAGTGATGTGTATGAAATCGCGCGCCCCATTCGCGACATGGTGGTGTTTGCGCGTCAAGATTTAGTGTTAGATCCGCCTTTTTTGCGCCTAGATTTGGTGAGCTGTCGCAATTTATTAATCTACTTTCAGCCGCTGCTACAAACACGCGTGCTGTCAATTTTTCACTTTGCGCTGCGCCCTGCTGCCTATTTATTTTTGGGCAAATCTGAAAGCATTGTCCATCAAGACAATCTTTTTTCGCCGGTCAGCAAGGAAGCGCGCATTTTCAAACGCGTCGCAGCGAAAGACCAAATTATTCCGATTCCGCTGTATTCCAGCCAAGAGGCAGGCGCGGGACCGAAACAGCCTATTACCATCGCCGAACGCACGCAACGCAAGCATGAAAGTAAATTGCAAAAAGCGCTTTCGGAGATTTACGCCCCGCCCAGTGTGCTGATTAACAAAGACATGGACGTGGTTGAAATTCACGGGGATATGCAAAGTTTTTTACAATTTCCGTCCGGCAAATTTGACATGAATTTGGCGCAACTGCTGCGCCGCGAATGGCGCACCGAAGTGCAAACGCTGGTGCATCACGCCGACATGAAGCACACCATTGCCATGGGACGCATCCGTCCAATTAAAAATAGAGCCGGTCACAGCGTCAAGATCGAAGTACATCCTGTGGTTTCGCGCGACGATCAGAAACAGTTTTTAATCAGCTTTATTTCGCTCACCACGCAAGTAGGCAGTGCGCCAGCAGCCGATCATCCTTTGGCGAATAACAGCGAGCTAGAAGACGAACTCATCGCCACGCGCGAACACTTGCAAACCGTCATTGAGGAGCTGGAAACCTCGAATGAAGAATTGCAGGCACTAAATGAAGAAATGCAGGCTGCCAACGAAGAATTGCAATCGTCGAACGAAGAATTGGAAGCCTCAAATGAAGAGCTTCAGTCCACCAATGAAGAGCTGACCACAGTCAATCAGGAATTGATTGTCAAAGGCAGTGAGTTAAGCCTCGTCAACACCGAGTTGGAAAACCTGCAAAATAGCACCGGCTTTTCACTGATTTTACTGGATCAAGATTTGCGTTTGCAACGCTATAACAAAGAAGCCGCCGCTTTGTTTGGCTTCACCGTTCACACGCTTGGCAGGTCGATTCCCGCGCTTTCACTTCCCGTTATCGAAGTGTTGGGAACGGCGAAATTAGCGATGACAGATGGCATTAAACGTCAGCAACAAATTAGTTTTAACAACAAACATTACAACGTGTTGTGCTTTCCTTATACCTCGCAAGATCAAACGCTAGGCGGTGTCATCATCACTTTTATTGATGAAACAGAATTGATTACCGCGCAACATAACATCGCTTCCAGCCAAGATCGCTTAATCGGCGTCATGCAAAATTCGCCTATGCTGATTACCATCAAAGATACGGCAGGACACTACGAGTTTGTCAATAAGGCTTTCGAAAACCTATTCAATTTAGAGCAAAGCGCGGTGATGGGTAAAGCAGATTCCCAGCTTTTTTCGGATGAATTGTCCACCGTGTTTGAAAAATTGCATTTTGCTGTCTTACATAAAAAAACACGTGTCGAAGTGGAAGAACACGTCAGTCTGGGCAATCAAGACTATTGGTTCGATTTTATTTGCTATCCGCTCAATGACGAACATGGCTCAATTAAAGCAGTGTGCTGCCAAATGATTAACGTCACTGGGCGCAAAGAATTGGACGAGCAGAAAAAGCTCACCGCAACCTTCTTTGATGCCGCCAGCGAGGGCATTCTCATTACCGACAGCCAGCAAAATATCATTAAGGTCAATCCAGCTTTCAGCAAAGTAACCGGTTATGACGCTGCGGAGACACTGGGGCAAACCCCTAGAATGTTCAGCTCTGGCAAGCAAAACGCTGATTTTTATAACGCCATGTGGAAACATTTAACTACCCACGGTTGGTGGCAGGGTGAACTGTGGAATCGACACAAAAATGGCAATATCTATCTGGAATGGTTAACCATCAACGCCGTCAAAAATGAACACGGTGAACTGACCAATTACATCGCGATCTTTTCCGACATTACCCTGATTAAAGCCTCTCAAGAACGGCTTGAGTTTATGGTGGCACATGACGAACTGACCTCGCTGCCCAACCGCAACGAACTCAAAGGCCGCTTGGCACAAGCCTATGCGCGCTCGAAAAGACGCGAGGGAACATTTGCGCTGATGTTTATTGATTTGGACAATTTCAAAAACGTAAACGACAACCTAGGGCACGACGCAGGCGATATGCTGCTACAACAAACCGCTGAGCGGCTCAATGTTTGTGTGCGCGGCGAAGATACCGTGGCGCGCATTGGCGGCGATGAGTTTAATGTGCTGCTAGAAGACGTGACTGAAACCCAGATTGCCAATACCGCACAGCGGATTTTGGATCATATTTCCAAACCCTATTTAATCAAAGACCAACAGGTTTTTGTCTCTGCCAGCATCGGCATCGCGGTCTATCCCAAGGATGCGGAAGACTTGGAAACCCTGACTAAATATGCCGATTCCGCCATGTATCAAGCCAAAGACAAAGGCAAAGATAGTTACCAATTTTTTACAGCCGATATGCGCGAACAAATCGGCTATCGCATCAATTTGGAAAATGCGCTGCACAAAGCGATTGCTGCCAACGAATTAAAATTGGTGTATCAGCCAGAATTTGATTTGCGAACCGGAAACCTAATCGGCGCGGAAGCCTTGCTGCGCTGGAATAGCCCGATTTATGGCACGGTCAGTCCAGCGGAATTTATTCCGATTGCCGAAGAGTCCGACTTAATTTTGGAAATTGGCGAATGGGTCATCGAACAAGCTGCCGCGCAGCTCAATCAATGGCGTAAAAACGAGGTCGCTTTACCGGGCACGCTATTTGTCAACGTCGCGCCGCGTCAATTAATGCGCCAACCCCTATTGGCTATTCTGACCCGGCAATTGCAAAAAAATCATTTGCCGGCGCGCGCCCTTGGCATTGAAATCACGGAACGAACCTTAATCGACAGCAGCGACGAACTCGCTCGCAAGTTACATAAAATTGAACTGGAAGAAATACCGATTGCCATTGACGATTTCGGCACGGGCTATTCTTCCCTGTCCTATCTCAAATCATTTCCGATTTCTTTCCTCAAAATTCCCAATCAATTTGTGGATGGGATTGTCTTGGACGAAAGTGATAAAGCAATAGCCACGGCGATTCACGGCGTAAGTACCGCCTTGAATTTAAAGACGATTGCCGAAGCCATCGAAACGCAAGCGCAGTTGGATGTGTTACGTGAAATTGGCTGTCATAGCGGGCAAGGCTATTTGCTTGGCAAACCGGTTGATCCAGAAACTTTTGTACAGCTTTTTATCCAGCAACCAAAATAGTCAACCTGAAAAATAAGTGATTATAATCAATAAGTTATAAAAAAATTTGCCGCTGGCATCAAGAAGAAATCAGTGCGTCCCTAAATTTTGCTAAAATGCGGCTTCAGCTATTTGAGCCGATTTTCGAGCATGACCCGCAACGTCCACTGCTCGAAAGCAACCTTTCCCCCGATGCCATGACCAAAGTTGATTTTTACACCGGCAGTGCCGATAAATTACACAGTGCTTGCCAACTGAGTCAGCGCGCCTTGCAAAATAATTTGCGGGTTTTTGTGCATACGCCAAGCGAAAATTTGGCGCAACAGCTGGATAAAATGTTGTGGCATATTCCGCACACCAGCTTTATGCCGCACTGTTTTAGCCAAGATGCAGAAGCCGTGACCGCGCCCATTGTGCTGGGTTGGGATGAAAATTTCCCTCATTCAGACTTGTTAATTAGCCTCGATTTACAGGTTTTACCTTTTTTTAGTCGCTTTGACCGCCTGATTGAAATCGTCGGCGCAACGGAAGAAGAAGTCGCTTTGGGGCGCGAACGCTACACATTTTATCGAGAACGCGGTTACGAAATCCGTCATATCGATCTGCGCGCCTCCACCCATGCCTAAAAAATCAGCCCCGTCCATTCCCATTTTAACGGAGGTGATTGGTCATGCGCCGCTCGCCATTCCGGTGCTGACAGAGACCTTAACGATTCCGATTTTGACTGAGGAACTCTTCATTCCTCTATTGACCGAACTGGCCAATGACATTTATCAACCTATTGATTATAAAGAAGATTTTAAAAAATCAATCACACTTGCCAGTGCCGATATTCTACCTTTTGCCAACGCGCTGGCGGCACGCATTGAAAGTTGGCTGTTGGCGAATGACGCTTCGAAAACCGCGGCCGAATGGTCAGCACTGCAAGCCGCACTACCGGAATTGATTCAGGCGCAATTCTTAGCGCACACCGCTGCGACTGCGTCCTTGGGTATAATCGCACCCTTTTCAGCTTCCCCTTTAACAACCATGACTAACGAACTCGCTAAAAGTTTTGCCCCCAAAGACATCGAAGCACGCTGGTATCCCATTTGGGAAGCAGGCGGCTATTTCAAAGCAGGACAAGATTCGACCAAAACGGAATCCTTCTGCATTCAGTTACCACCACCGAATGTAACCGGCACGTTGCACATGGGACACGGCTTTAACCAAACGTTGATGGATGCGCTGACCCGTTACCATCGGATGCGTGGCGATAACACCTTATGGCAACCAGGCACTGATCATGCCGGCATCGCCACGCAAATCGTGGTGGAACGGCAACTGGACGCGCAAGGTGTTTCACGTCATGACTTGGGACGCGACGCTTTCATCGCAAAAGTATGGGAATGGAAAGCGTATTCCGGCGGCACCATTACTCAACAAATGCGTCGCCTTGGCACGTCGCCGGACTGGTCGCGTGAGCGCTTTACCATGGACGAAGGACTGTCGAAATCGGTCAGCGCAACGTTTGTGCGCTTGTTTAATGAAGGTCTAATTTATCGCGGCAAACGCTTGGTCAATTGGGATCCGAAACTGCACACCGCCGTGTCCGATTTGGAAGTGGCGCAGGAAGAAGAAGACGGTTTTATGTATCACATTCGCTATCCTTTGGCGGATGGCAGCGGACATTTAATCGTCGCCACCACCCGCCCGGAAACCTTACTCGGTGACGTGGCGGTGATGGTGCATCCCGATGATGAGCGCTATCAACATTTGATTGGCAAAGCAGTGTTACTGCCCTTGTGCGACCGAACGATTCCGATTATTGCCGATGATTATGTCGATAAAGCGTTTGGCACCGGCGTAGTTAAAGTCACGCCAGCACATGACTTTAACGATTATGCAGTGGGACAACGCCACCAGTTGCCGATTATTTCAATCTTGACTTTGGATGCAAAAATCAATGAAAACGCCCCAAAGCAATATCGCGGACTAGACCGTTTCGAGGCGCGCAAACAAATTGTCGCTGATTTAGAACAGGCAGGCGTGTTTGAAAAAGCCGAGAAACACAGAATGAAAGTGCCCCGTGGCGACCGCACCGGCGTGGTCATTGAACCGATGCTAACCGATCAATGGTTCGTCGCCATGCGTAAACCGGGTGCAGATGGTCAAAGTATTACCGAGCAAGCGCTGCAATGCGTTGCCAGCGGTGAGATTAAGTTTCACCCCGAAAATTGGGTGAATACTTATAACCAATGGCTGAATAACATTCAGGATTGGTGCATTTCGCGCCAATTGTGGTGGGGACATCAGATTCCTGCTTGGTATGGCGTCAACGGCGAAGTGTTTGTCGCAGAGGACGAAGCGGCGGCGCAAAAATTGGCCGATACAGCCGGTTACACCGGCACACTTAGCCGCGATCAGGACGTGTTAGACACCTGGTTTTCTTCCGCTTTGTGGCCGTTTTCCACGCTGGATTGGGAGATGGATAAACCGTTCGAGGCGCAAAACGACTTCGTACAAAAATATCTGCCGTCTTCCGTGTTGGTGACCGGTTTTGACATCATCTTTTTCTGGGTGGCGCGCATGGTGATGATGACCAAACATCTGACCGGAAAAATCCCGTTTAAAGACGTGTATGTGCACGGCTTAATCCGCGATGCGGAAGGTCAGAAAATGAGTAAATCCAAAGGCAATGTACTCGATCCCATTGATTTAATTGATGGAATTACCTTGGAGGCGCTGCTAAAAAAACGCACCAGCGGCTTGATGAATCCCAAGCAAGCGGAACAAATCGACAAGCGCACCCGCAAAGAATTTCCCGATGGCATTCCGTCCTTTGGCACAGATGCGTTGCGTTTTACCTTTGCTTCGCTAGCGTCGCCAGGACGTGACATTAAATTTGATATGCAGCGCTGCGAGGGCTATCGCAATTTTTGCAATAAATTATGGAATGCCAGTCGCTTTGTGCTGATGAATTGCGAAGGTCACGATGTGGGCTTGGACGACAATTTGCCACGCGACTATTCCTTTGCCGATCAGTGGATGGTGACCCGTTTGCAACACGCCGAAACTGAAATGCGCACACATTTTGATGCGTATCGCTTTGACTTTGCCGCACGCACTCTGTATGAATTGGTCTGGGACACTTACTGCGATTGGTATTTAGAACTGGCCAAAGTGCAACTTGCTATTGGCTTACCTCAGCAGCAACGTGCCACTAGACGCACTTTGGTTCGCGTGCTGGAAGCAATCTTGTGCTTGGCGCATCCGATTATTCCGTTTATCACCGAAGAGTTATGGCAAAAAGTAGCACCGTTGGCGGGCGTTGTCTGCCCAACTGCAGCCGAAAAAACTGGGCAAGCCGTATCGATTATGTTGCAAACTTATCCGCAAGCCAATCCTGGCTTGATCGCCTTGCCAGCCGTGGAAAAATTCACCTTGCTGCAAGAAATGGTCACCGCTTGCCGCAGTTTGCGCAGCGAAATGAATTTATCACCCGCCTTGCGCGTGCCTCTGATTAGTTCCGGCGAAGCCAGCACCCTTGCGTTGTTCGCGCCCTATTTGCAAGCGCTGACAAAATTAAGCGACGTCAGCATCGTGCCCGAATTACCGGATTCGGATGCCCCGATTGCGCTAATCGGCGACTTCAAGTTGCTGCTGAAAGTGGAAATTGATGTAACGGCAGAACGGGAACGACTAGACAAAGAAATCACGAGAGTACAAGCAGAAATCAGCAAAGCGAGCAGCAAATTAAATACCGAAAGTTTCGTTGCCCGCGCACCGGCAGCAGTAGTCGACCAAGAAAAACAACGCTTGGCGGATTTCAGCAATACGCTGATTCAGTTGCAATCTCAACGCAATAAGGTTTCATAACATCTTGATTATATTGACATTTTTGGCAATCGGTTTGGGCGCAGCACTGGGCGCTTGGCTACGCTGGGGCTTGGGTTTGTGGCTCAACGCCAACGGCGCAAATTTACCCTTGGGCACGTTGTCAGCCAATTTAATTGGCGGCTATTTAATCGGACTGGCCATTCTATTTTTTAGCCAACAACCGACGCTTTCACCTGAATGGCGTTTATTTATCATCACCGGTTTTTTAGGCGGGCTGACCACGTTTTCCACGTTTTCCGCCGAGGCGGTCGAATTACTGTTGCGCGGTCAATATTTATGGCTAACGGGGCATCTGGTCAGCCATTTAGGGGGCTCTTTGCTGATGACCATCTTAGGAATTCAAACAATGAAATACTGGCAGCACTAACGCCATGCTGATTGAGCCAAATTCAGTTTTATGCCATCGCAACAAAAGCTTACTCATCCCATCTTCAGCCTTCATTTAAAAAGGACAAACGCGGCAAACCCAAAATCAGTTAGCCGCAGGCATCAGACAAAAGTGGGTTTTATTCCCTTGATTAAACCGGGTGGCGTAAGTAGCCCGGTGGGGGAGCCTGTTTTGCCTCGCGCAATTTATCTGACTGTAACTCGATTCATGAACCTCAGTCCGTGCGTAGCAAAATTGACTGAAACAAATCAATCCGTTATGTCTCTTTGTGGGCGCTAATTTAATCGAACGTACCAAGTTGATTGTGCAAATAAATTTGCACCGGCAATGAACTGAACGGTGAACTGTTTTTTCTAGGATAGACAATCCAAACCCGCCTAAGCGCTTATTTTTCAACCACTTCCTCATAAAAACGGCTGGTATTTTTGCCGCTTTGTTTGGCTAAATACATAGCCAAATCGGCTTGCTTAATCAACGCTTCTTTGGTTTCAGCGTTATCAGGAAACATAGCAATTCCAATACTGCCGCCGACGTGCCCCAGCTGCACACCCAAATTAAATGGCTCTGCTAACGCCGCAATAATTTTAACGGCAACTTGCTGGGCGTTTTCTTTGGACTCGACATTTTCAAGCACTAAAATAAATTCATCACCGCCAACGCGTGCCACAGAGTCGGAATCACGAATGGATTCTTTCAGGCGTTTAGACACGCCTTGCAGCAGCGCATCACCCGATTGATGCCCCAGCGTATCGTTAATCGCTTTAAAGCCATCTAGATCCAAAAACAAGACGGCCATTTTTTGGGTATTGCGTTTGGCGAGAGCAAGGGAGTGATCCAAAATATCCATCAAGGAGGCGCGATTCGGCAGGTCTGTCAGGGAATCAAAATGCGCTAAGTGCGCAATTTTATGCTCGGCACGTTTACGTTCGGTAATGTCGCGGATGATGCCAATAAAATAACGATTACCGCCAAGTTGCATTTCAGAAGCCGATATTTCCATTGGAAATTCTTCGCCATTTTTGCGCAATGCCGTCATTTCACGGCCGCGAATCCCCAAAATTTCGCTTTCTCCCGATTCTATATATCGACTCAGGAAACCGGCATGCAAGCTGCGATTAGATTCTGGCATTAACATTTGCACATTTTTGCCAAACACTTCGTGCTGCGTGTAGCCAAAAATTGCTTCTGCTGCCGGATTAAAACCTTGAATTTCGCCCTCGGAATTGATGGTGACAATACCATCCATGACGTTATGAATAATGGCTTGCAACTGTCCTTGACTGGTTTCCAACTCGCTTTTCATTTCTTTTAAGTTAGTGACGATTTGCCAAAATAACTTTACTTCGGAACCACCGGTGACGCGCTTGCCGCCCAAAATGGCAGCGGCTTTTTCCGCAATCGATTCATCATGCGATAGATTGTAAATAATGCAATCTGGAAAATTCTTACAGGCTGTCAAACCCTGAATATCATCTTGATAAATGGGAATACCATGCTGTTTTGCCAGCACAATACCGGGCATTTCCAAATTGATATCCACGATGCCAATGACATTTACTAAGCTGTATTCCAAAAACATTTCCAGCAACGCCGTGCCGCCTCGCCCGGCGCCGATAATTAAGACTGGATACCCTTTAACTCGAGAAGGTGACATATTTAATCCTTAATAATCAGCGTGTTATTCACAAACTTACGTGTTTGGATACAAAATTTTAATCTATTAAAAGCACTGCAGGTCGCAACGATTAAATCAACCATTGACACCGAGCTTGTCTAAGGGCATTTGAACTGATTGATTGAATAAGCTTTATTCCGTTATGGCTCGATTTAGCGCTGCTAAGCTTGTCGAACCCTAACGGAATGAATCGGCACTTCCTTAACACGCGCATTTCAAAAATAAAAAAGCAGCTTACCAAACGGTAAGCCGCCACTTTATTTAACTTAAGCATTAAACACGTTAAGACTGGGTAATATCGACCCGTTCACGCAACTCTTTACCAGGCTTGAAGTGCGGAATACGTTTTGCAGGAACAGCTACTTTGCCGCCAGACCTAGGGTTGCGACCTTGACGAGGTGGACGATAATTCAAGACAAAACTTCCAAAACCACGAATTTCAATCCGACCTCCACTTGATAAAACCGAACAGATCGTATCAAGAATCACTTTAACGGAGAGCTCTGCGTCTTTGGTCTGAAGTTGCGTATAACGCATCGCAAGTTTTGTAACAAGATCAGAACGTGTCATGTTAAATCTCCCTTAGTTAAGCATCTGCCTTGCTGGAATCCATCTTGGCCTTTAGCAATGCGCCCAAGTTGGTCGTTCCGGCCGAACTTTGATTTTCTGCTGCAAACTTATGCATGGCAGAAGCTTCTTCGGCCTTGTCCATTGCTTTAATCGACAGGTTAATGCCGCGATTTTTACGGTCCACATTAACAATCAGCGCTCTAACTGTGTCACCTTCTTTAAGATGAGCACGAATATCTTCTACGCGCTCAGCTGAAATTTCTGACACTTTTAAGTACGCTTCAACATCGCCATCTAACAAAACGACTGCGCCTTTAGCATCTAATGATTTAACGGTGCCTGTGACGATCGCGCCTTTGTCATGGCCGGATACGAAACCACCAAAAGGATCGCCTTCCAGTTGTTTTACGCCCAAGGAAATGCGTTCACGCTCGACATCGATTGCCAATACAGTGGCTTCCAGTTCGTCGCCTTTTTTGTAATTACGCACAGCGTCTTCGCCAGGTACTGACCAAGACAAGTCTGACAAATGCACCAAACCATCAATCCCGCCTTCTAAACCGATAAACACGCCGAAGTCAGTAATTGATTTAATCGCACCCTTCACTTTGTCACCTTTTTTGTGATTCAAAGCAAAATCATCCCAAGGATTTGAACGGCATTGTTTCATGCCCAGTGAAATGCGGCGGCGCGCTTCGTCAATTTCCAAAATCATCACTTCAGCCTCATCGCCGAGTGAAACAACTTTAGAAGGATGAACATTCTTATTGGTCCAGTCCATTTCGGATACGTGAACCAGACCTTCGATACCTTGTTCAATTTCAACGAAAGAACCGTAGTCAGTCAGGTTGGTGACTTTACCGAACAGGCGTGTGCCTTGTGGATAACGGCGTGCCAAACCATTCCAAGGATCGTCGCCCATTTGCTTGATACCCAAGGACACGCGATTCTTCTCTTGGTCGAATTTCAGAATCTTTGCTTCCACTTCATCGCCAACTGTCAGCACTTCTGATGGATGTTTCACGCGACGCCATGCCAAATCGGTGATATGCAACAGACCGTCGATACCGCCCAAATCAACGAACGCACCGTAGTCCGTGATATTTTTAACGATACCCTTAACAATCGCGCCTTCTTTCAGGCTTTCCATCATCGTTTCACGATCAGCACCTTGGGTCGCTTCCAATACAGCGCGACGCGAAACCACCACGTTATTGCGCTTGCGATCCAACTTGATCACCTTGAGTTCCATGGTCTTGTTTTCGTATGGCGTCGTGTCTTTAACTGGACGCGTATCCACCAACGAACCCGGCAAGAAGGCACGGATGCCATTTACCATCGCAGTCAAACCACCCTTAACCTTGCCACTGACATAACCTTCAACCACGCGACCTTCTTCCATCGCTTGTTCAAGGTCAATCCATGCAGCCAGACGTTTAGCTTTTTCACGTGACAAACGCGTTTCACCATAACCGTTTTCCAGCGATTCAATCGCCACGGTGGTGAAATCACCCGCTTTAACTTCGATGTTACCCGCTGCATCTTTGAATTCTTCAACAGGAATAAAACTTTCGGATTTCAATCCGGCGTTGACTACCACCACGTTTTGTTCAATTCGCACCACTTGGGCGGTGATCAATTCGCCTGCGCGCATTTCTTTGCGCGTCAAACTTTCCTCAAACAAGGAGGCAAAACTTTCCATTTCAACAACTTCAGTCATTTTAAAATTACTTTCAGGTAAACCCGCAAAGCGGGGGTTCGTTAATCAACCAGCGGCGGAGAACCGACTGGACTCACTTTTCGCACGGTAGCGTTGTAAAACTTGCTGAACGGCCTGTTCGATATTCAGATTAGTCGTATCCAGCAAACTTGCGCCCTGTGCCTGTTGCAGTGGCGCGATACTGCGTTGCATATCTCGTTCGTCGCGCGCGCGTATGTCTTGCAAAAGGGGGGCGATACTAGCATTCAATCCTTTTTGTATCAACTGCTTATAGCGCCTTTCCGCACGCGCTTCTGCACTAGCGGTTAAGAATATTTTCAGCACAGAATCAGGAAAAACCACCGAGGCCATATCGCGTCCATCGGCAACCAAGCCGGGTGGGCGCCGGAATTCTCGTTGCTTATCCAGCAAAGCGGCACGGACTTTAGGTAAAGCGGCAATTTTTGACGCGGCGGCACCCGTTTCCTCGGTTCGCAACACCTCGCCAATGAGTTCGCCATCCAGCCAAATCGCCTCTCCCTCAAAACGAATCGCAACATGCCCTGCTAAAACAGCCAGCTTATCTTCTTCATGCAAGGCAATACCGCGCTTTTGCGCCGCCAGTGCCAGCAGGCGATACAGCGCACCACTGTCCAAATAATGCATCCCTAACGCCGTTGCTACCCGTTGTGCCACCGTGCCTTTACCGGATGCCGACGGGCCATCAATTGCAATAACTTCAATATAATCAGATACTTGCATAAATTCTTTAAAATAACCAGGGAAAGTTTTTGCCACGCAATTCGGTTCGTTAATCCGCACACCTGCGCCACCGTACGCCAACAGCGAAAAACACATTGCCATGCGGTGATCATCGTAAGTATCAATCACCGCATGCGGCAACATTGCCGGCGCTGATTTTGCCGAAGCAGAATCCAGCGCAGCCAGTGCTTGGATCGGCTGATCACAACCGGTCACACCCAAAGGTGTGACCCGAATAAAATCCGCGCCTTCTTGCACCGTCGCACCGACTTTGCGCAACTCCGTCGCCATCGCCGCAATACGGTCGGTTTCTTTTACTCGCCAACTGGCGATATTACGCAACGTCGTGGTGCCATCCGCAAATAGTGCCACTACCGCCAAAGTCATCGCCGCATCGGGAATGGCATTGCAATCGAGGTCAAGCGCGGACAATTTGCCAGTCAAGGGCGGACGAGCTTCAATCCAATTTTCGCCCATTTCAATGCGCGCGCCCATCGCTGCCAAGGCTTCGACAAA
Source organism: Gallionellaceae bacterium (assembly GCA_036171275.1). Taxonomy (GTDB): domain Bacteria; phylum Pseudomonadota; class Gammaproteobacteria; order Burkholderiales; family Gallionellaceae; genus PALSA-1006. The sequence continues at coordinate 56,455 of JAVHQT010000016.1, forward strand.
ATGCACATCGCCTTGCACACTGGCTTTGCCCACGCCCTCCACGCGCACCGGACCACCGGCAATCGCCCCAGCTGCCAGAAAATAAGATGCGGAGGAGGCATCGCCCTCGACAAAAATTTCCCCAGGCGCAACATATTCACTGCCCGCCAAAACCGTAAAGTTCTGCCAACCGTTGCGCTGCACCACGACACCGAAACGCGCCATCATCGCCAAGGTAATTTCGATGTACGGCTTAGAAATCAGTTCGCCGACCACGGTAACGCGCACGGTACGGTGCAGCAGCGGCAAAGCCATCAGCAATGCTGTTAAAAATTGACTGGAGACATTGCCTTTTACTTTCACCTCGGTCTGCGCGGAAGCAACAGACGGCGCAATCTGCAAGGGCGGAAATCCGTCACTGCCTAAATACGCAATTTTCGCCCCCAACTGGCGCACGGCATCGACCAAATCGCCAATCGGACGCTCGTGCATCCGCGCCACACCAGACAATTGGTAATTTCCACCTGCCAGCGCCAACGCCGCTGTCAGCGGGCGAAACGCCGTTCCAGCGTTACCAAGAAACAGGTGCGCTGTTTTATGGGGAATATCTCCAGCGCAACCGTGAATGCGATACGCATTTTCGCCTAAAGATTCAAGCTGAATTCCCAGCGTTTGCAAGCCTTGCAGCATGTGTTCAGTATCATCGGAATGCAGCAAATCGCGCACCACAGTTTCGCCCTTTGCCAACGCTGCCAGCAACAAAACACGATTAGAAATGCTTTTCGAGCCAGGTAAACGCACCGTGCCACGGGCAGAATTAAGTGGCGGGATATCCAAAAAAATGAAAGAAGTCATCGCATCAATTTAAGTCATTGTCGTCAAAAAACCAACGGGTTAAGAAAGTACCGCCCAAGTTGAATTCTGTTAAGGCAGCGCAAATTAGAAAAAAACATAATATAATCAATATGTTACATAATAATTTAAATCAACACATCGCAGTATTCCGCAGTGCTTGATGGTTGTCATTTTACCTCAGCGAACAGTCAAAATTGTATGCCACGATTTAA
>JAVHQT010000017.1:0-56106 GCA_036171275.1 Gallionellaceae bacterium
AAACAGATGATTGAGCTTATCAAAGAGGCGGTGAGTACATAACTTTGCTTATTGAACTGCTTTAGTTTGCCGTTGACTAGCCCCCACCACCGTCACCACTTCCGTTACATTGACGACGGAACGAACGTTCCATGCAATACGACCATCCCACCCGCCCAATGGGAAATCCCATGGATGCCGCCGTCAAACGTATCACAGCGCCCGACCAGTGCTATCAATGCCGCCGACCGGAGAAAACGCTCTGGTATCGCACCGTACAATCGCACTTCGAAACTTGGTTGGCAATCACCGATGGACCGGGTGATGAAGCCATCCCTGCCTATATTGAACAAGCCTTTCGGCGCTATCTCGACTGCGGAATTTTAGCCAAGGGCTTCGCCCGCGCCCATTGCGACGAATGCGGTCAGGACTTTACGTGGGATGATAATTTGCGAAATGCGGTGAATGCAATTAAAGCGCTACGGCACAAGGTAATAAGTTTGTATGTGCTCAACACCCCTCGCGATGGCACGCCGATGTCTCAAAGCAGTTTTAAGGGCTGCTGGCGGACCACGATGATCGCGGCGATGGCAGCGGGAAGTATTTCGGAAAGATTTGCAGAAACCGATCTTCGTGCAAAAGTGGCTACCGAAGCTCATGGTTTAGGGCAAAATGCCTCCGCCATGCTGGGGCATTCTTCTGATGCAGTGACACGTCGACATTACGTGCGCGGTACTCAGAAAATAGCCCCGCTGGGGAAAAAGTATTAGACAATCGCCAGTTTATTAGACAGTTAAAATAAGGAAGCCTCTAAAAATTCAATTTTCTAAGCAACGCAGCATGGCAACGAAAATTCAATTTTTAGAGGCTCCCATAATTAAAACCGCCAAAACACAATAGGGGCTTGGCCTTCAAGGCGAGCAGGGTTTTGCGCTCTCTAATGGATTATCTGGGTTAAAATCAAATCATGACTATCACCAACCTCTCACCTTCTTACGTCGAACCCTCGCGCTTGGCAGACGCTTTATTAAGTCACCGTTTTGGCGTGCTCAGCCCCGCTGGTTTAGCCACGCTAACGGGGCAGCCGCTATCGACCTTTGCCGCCTTAGCCGCCGACTGGAATCAGCTGCCACCCGACGAATTTTTAAAAGACGGGGGTCGTTATCGGCGGCGGCGTCACTCTTGTTTTATTGTTTTAAATCAAGAGGTTACACAAGTTCCGCATCGCGACCATTATCAGCCTTTGGAATATAACGCGTTACACGGTGGTATGCATCGACGCTTTGAGCCGATGTCTGCTGATACGGTTGCGCAGCCCGCTTGGGCGGATTTGCTACGCGCCATTGCCCGAGTTTGTTCCAGCGTCAAAGGCGAGCAGGCTTGGTTTGTTGAGGCGCATCAGTTCCGCATTGATACTGCCAATGGGATTGGCCGCCCCACCCCTGAAGGTGCGCACCGCGATGGTGTGGATTTTGTGGCGATTTTATTGGTGGCGCGCCAAAACATTAGCGGGGGTGAAAGTCGAATTTTTGAATTTAACGGGCCGCATGGACAGCGTTTTACCCTCAGCGAACCGTGGACTTTGCTGCTACTAGACGATCAAAAAGTAATTCATGAATCCACGCCGATTCAGCCCACCGCAGCGGGCGGATATCGCGACACCCTGGTGCTCACTTTTCGCGCCAACGGTTTTCTAGATGCGCCAGTGGACGCAGGGAAAATTTAACGAATGAACATTTTAGTGACAGGCGCCAATGGTTTTGTCGGTCAAGCGCTCTGCGACGCTTTGCGGCAACGCAACCACGGCGTGCGTGCGATTGTCCGCCGAGTGCGAGACGATACGCGCGTAACGGCGCTGGGCGAGATTGATGAAAAAACCGTGTGGACAACTGCCTTGTTGGGCATCGACGTGGTCATTCATTTGGCGGCGCGTGTCCATGTAATGCAAGACTCAGCAGTTGATCCTATAGCCGAATTTAGCCGCATCAACACCGCCGGCACCGACAATCTAGCGCGTGCCGCCGCCGCGAGTGGCGTTAAACGCCTGGTTTACGTCAGCTCAATCAAAGTCAACGGCGAGGCCACTGTGGGCGCGCAAAAATTCACCGAGGCGGATTTGCCCGCGCCACAAGATCCTTACGGCATTTCTAAATTTGCGGCCGAACTGGCGTTGCATCGCGTAGCAAAGGAAACGCCTTTGGAAATCGTCGTCGTCCGCCCTGCGCTGGTGTATGGCGCTGGGGTAAAAGGCAATTTTGAACACATGCTCCAGGTGTTAATGTCGCGCATTCCTTTGCCGTTAGCCGCAATCCGCAATCAGCGCAGCATGATCTATCTAGGCAATTTAGTCGATGCGCTGATGACTTGCGCGACCCACCCTAATGCCGCCGGAAATACTTATCTAGTCAGCGATGGCGAGGATATTGCCACGCCTAATTTATTGCGCCAACTCGGCGCAGCGCTGGGTAAATCAGCACGACTTTTTCCGTTTCCGACTACTTGGTTGCAAGTATTGGCGCAACGATTTGGCAAAGGCGCGCAAATCGCACGACTCACGCAATCTTTGAAAGTGGATAGTGGTAAAATCCGCCGCGATTTAGCGTGGACACCGCCTTTCTCATTACACGAAGGTTTGGTAATCACCGCCCAATCCTATCGAAAATAACTCAATATAATCAAGATATTACACGCATGCTCCTTTACTCGCCCCTGCTGGTTGCGCTCCTCGTTTTTGGACTAATTTCGCTCATTTTGCGGAGCAAATTCAGCCATCGCATCCAAGACATTCCCAACGCCCGTTCCTTGCATACCACGACCACGCCGCGTATCGGAGGCGTGGCCTTGATCATCGGCTTGTTAGTCGGCTGGGCATTTCTATTTGAGGCGCTTACTTGGTGGCTGCTCTTGCCCTTACTCGCCTTATTTGCCGTTTCCTTAGTAGACGACATACGCAATTTATCAGTCAAACAACGCTTATTCATTCATTTTGGCTCAGCCGTTTTAATGGTTATCGGCAGCGGAATCGCAGGACAACACGGCGTTTTGCTGGCCATTTTGGTATTCTTTTTGACGGTTTGGATGACCAATTTATTTAATTTTATGGACGGTTCGGACGGCTTAGCGGGCGGAATGGCTTTATTTGGTTTTACTTTTTACGGCCTGGCCGCACTGCTCAATCATCAACTGACCTTCGCCTTGCTAAATTTTTGTATCGCGGCGGCGGCATTCGGCTTTTTACTGTTCAACTTTCCCCCCGCCAAAGTATTTATGGGTGATGCGGGTTCAATTCCGTTGGGTTTTTTGGTAGCCGCAATGGGCGTGTGGGGTTGGCAAAACGGCACTTGGTCAGCTTGGTTTCCACTGTTAGTGTTTTCGCCTTTTATCGTCGATACCACAGTGACGCTGGTTAAGCGCTCACGGCGGGGTTTGAAAATCACCGAAGCGCACCGCGATCATTATTACCAACGGATGATTCAAGCCGGTTGGCCACATCGCAAAGTCGCCCTAATTGAATATAGCCTGATGTTTTGCGCCGGACTTTCCGCTTTGGTTTATGCCAAAACCGACTTGCCATTTCTTTTGCTGCTAAATTGGTTCGCCATTTATTTGCCGCTCATGCTGCTAATTGACGCGCGCTGGCAGCACTTCCAAGGAGCAAAAGTTGATTCAATCACGCTTTAGTCCTTACACGCTGCTGGCCATTCTGCATGATTTATTGGCGGCCGCGCTGGTGTGGTGGTTGGCCTATTTACTACGCTTTAACTTTGATATGCCGGCACTTTATCGGCAGGACTGTTGGCAAACAATGCAATGGGTTATTCCCCTGCAAAGTCTTGTTTTTTATGGCTTTAGTTTGTATCGTGGCGTTTGGCGCTATGCCAGTGTCACCGATTTAAAACGCATTTTATGGGCGGTACTCGCCGCCACCGCACTGATTCCGCTTATTCTGGGCTTATTTCGGTTGCAAGCCGTCGTGCCGCGCTCCGTGCTAATTCTCGATCCCTTGCTGCTGCTAATGCTGATGGGCGGCAGTCGTTTAATTTACCGTTTGTGGAAAGAAAACTTGCTTTATGGCAACTTTCACCTGCACGGCGAACCGGTCATTATCGTCGGAGCGGGCAGTGCTGGCATCAATTTATCCAAAGAATTAGCATGCAGCCAAGAATGGAATTTGGTCGGATTTTTAGACGATGACTTGCAAAAAAAGGGTAGATTAGCCAATGGAATCAAGGTGTTAGGCGGAATCGAGACGCTACCCGATTTCGCCAAACGCTTCCACGTCCAACACATCATCGTCGCCATGCCTTCCGCCCCACACCAAGTGCGGAAACGCGTCATTGCACTGGCAACTCAGCATGGGTTTCAGGCAAAAATGGTACCCACTTTTGACGATTTATTCAGCGGTCGAGTGGCGGTTTCGCAACTCCGCGCCGTTGAATTAGATGATTTGCTAGGACGCGATCCCATCGCCTTGGACGATGCCGGCTTGCAACAGCAATTAAACGGCAAGGTGGTATTAGTAACTGGCGCGGGCGGTTCAATTGGCTCAGAACTGTGTCGGCAAATTTGCCGTTTTGCACCGAAAAAACTACTTCTATTCGAAGCCAGCGAATTTGCGCTATATACCATTGAACAAGAGCTTGGCAAAAAATTTCCCACCCTTCAGATTTATTATCTGGCAGGTGACGTGCGCGATGCGACTCGGTTAGACAATGTGTTTGCCGACTATCAACCACAAGTGGTCTTTCATGCTGCCGCCTATAAACACGTGCCGTTGATGGAACGCCATAATAGTTGGCAAGCCGTGCGCAACAATGTTTTTGGCACTTGGCAAGTAGGACTTTGCGCGCAAAGGCATGCTGTCGAAAAATTTGTGTTGATTTCAACCGATAAAGCGGTCAACCCCACCAACGTGATGGGCACCACCAAACGCTTGGCTGAAATGATTTGTCAAGGGTTGCAAAATAATCAATTAAATCAACAAGTTACAAAATTCATTATCGTGCGTTTTGGTAATGTATTGGGCAGCAATGGCAGCGTTATTCCAAAATTTAACGAACAAATTGCCAACGGTGGGCCGATTACGGTCACGCACCCAGAAATTACCCGCTACTTCATGTCGATTCCAGAAGCCGCGCAGTTGGTGATGCAAGCCGGTTATATGGGACAAGGCGGCGAGATTTTTGTGCTGGACATGGGCGAAGCGGTCAAAATTGTCGATTTAGCGAAAGACCTAATTCGCTTGTCTGGACTGACTGAAGACGAGATTAAAATTGAATTTACGGGATTACGGCCGGGCGAAAAGCTCTACGAAGAATTACTCGCCGATACTGAAAATACCTTGCCAACACCGCACCGGAAATTGCGCATCGCACAGGCACGGCCCGTGGAAAGCAGCGAATTAGCCCAGTTACAAAACTGGATTTCGAGCCCAGACACCGTTGCCGATGATCGCGTGCGCAGCGAAATGAGGCGCTGGGTACCAGAATACACTCCGGAGTTACGAATATGACTAAAACACCCGCCAAACTCACCGCCTACATCATCACCTTCAACGAAGCAGATAAAATTGCCGCTGCCGTGCAAAGCGTGTTGTGGGCAGACGAAGTGTTGGTACTCGATTCCAACAGCAGCGATGACACAGCCAAAATTGCCACTGAACTGGGCGCAACAGTGAAACAAATTCCCTTTACCACCTTTGGCAAGCTGCGTAACGACGCAATCGCCTCGTGTACCCACGATTGGGTTTTTAGCCTCGATGCGGATGAGCGTTGTACGCCAGCAGCACAGGCAGAAATTCTGCAAGTGCTGGCCAATCCCAGCGCTGATGCGTATTACGTCCCTAGACGCAATTGGTTTATGGGACAGTGGATTCGGCATAGCGGTTGGTATCCCGATTACCGACAACCGCAATTGTTTCGCAAAACCGCTTTAATTTTTAATCCGCAGGACGAAGTGCATGAATCTTTTCGTGTCGAAGGAAAAATCGCCTATTTTCAAGCGTCTATCATTCAAGTCCCGTTTAAAAATCTGGAACAACTGGTGCATAAAATGCAGCGTTATTCGAGTCTAGGGGCGCTCAAAATGGCGCGTAAAGGCAAGCCTGTTTCCATGCGCGCGGCTTTGCTACACGGCATTTGGGCCTTCATCCGGATTTATATTATTAAGCGCGGTTTTCTAGATGGCTGGGCAGGCTTTGTGCTAGCGCTGGGCAACTTTGAAGGTACGTTTTATCGGTATGCTAAAGCTGCCAGTGCCAAGCGAAACTGGACACAGCCGCCAGAGGATGAACATGGGCGCTAACTTTCCGATTGCGGTGATTGTCACTACCTATAACCGTCCCGATGCTTTGGCGGCGGTACTGGAAGGCTTTTTAGCGCAAACCGACCCCAATTTTGAACTACTGGTTGCCGATGACGGATCAAGTCCCGATACCGCGCAGCAGGTGCAAGCGTTTAAAGCACGCGCGCCTTTTTCTGTTCAACATATTTGGCATGAAGATCAAGGATTCCGTGCCGCCGCGATTCGCAATCGCGCACTGGCCGCCACACACGCCGACTACATTATTTTTACCGATGGCGACTGCGTTCCGTTACAGCATTTCGTGGCGCTCCATCGCTTGTTGAGCGAAGCGGGTTATTTCTTATCCGGCAACCGAGTCTTATTATCTGAACGCTTTACCCAGCAAATTCTAACCGAGAAAATCCCCGTTCACGCTTGGCATTTTAACGCATGGATTATCGCAAAATTATCCAATAAAATCAATAGGTTAATGCCGTTTTTAAATTTATCTAAAATACCCTATTTGCGTAAAAATAATGGACAATCCTGGCGCGGCGCAAAGACGTGTAACTTGTCGGCTTGGCGCAAAGATTTATGGCAAGTGAATGGATTGGACGAAAGCTATACCGGCTGGGGACAGGAAGATTCGGACTTGGTAGTGCGCTTAATTCGCAGTGGCATACTAAATAAAAGTGCGCGTTTTGCCGCCCCCGTCCTGCATTTATGGCATCCAGAAAATGACCGTTCTCACCTAAAAGAAAACCAAGAGCGCTTGCAACAGGTTTTAAATGCAACCCATATTCGCGCGCTTAAGGGCGTCGATCAGTACTTCAAATAAAATGGCCACTTACGCAATCGGCGACCTGCAAGGTTGCCACACCGAGCTGCGACAATTATTAGATTTAATTCAATTTGATCCTGCGCAAGATAAGCTGTGGCTGGTTGGTGATTTGGTGAATCGTGGGACAGATTCGCTGGCGGTATTGCGCCTGATTAAATCCCTTGGCGATGCTGCAATGACCGTGTTAGGCAATCACGATTTGCATTTGCTGTCGGTTGCGGCGGGAGTGTCTGAGACAAAACGCGGCGACACGCTAGCTGAAATCCTTGCAGCGCCCGATCGTGAGGAACTGCTCTTTTGGCTGCGTCATCGACCGTTAGTCCATCTCGAAAATAATCATCTTTTGGTTCACGCAGGACTGCTTCCGCAGTGGACAGTCGCACAAACCATCGCACTGGCACACGAAGCGGAAACAGTGTTGCGTGGCGAAAATTATGTCGATTTTTTTCAACATATGTATGGCAATACGCCGAACTGCTGGGATGAATCACTGGTTGGCAATCAAAAATTACGCTTAATAATCAATGCGTTAACCAGGTTGAGAATTTGCACACCGCAAGGCGAAATGGAATTTAAATATAAAGGCGAAATCGCGCATATCCCTGAAGGTTATTTGCCGTGGTTCGACGCGCCCAATCGGCAAAGCGCCTCCGTCACGGTCATTTTTGGGCATTGGTCAGCGCTAGGATTAAAACTTTGCGACAATTTATGTGCGCTGGACACCGGATGTTTGTGGGGCGGTAAACTCAGCGCCGTGCGCTTGGAAGACCGCGCCTTGTTTCAGGTCCGAAGTAGATTCTAGGACTGATAGAATCGCAGCGACAATTGATTAGCGAAATCTCGCGCCCAGTAAGACAACACGGATCGGTGCGATTCTTGGCACTGGAGCGCAACCTTAAAACTATTTATAATCAATAAGTTAGCTATAAGCCACTTACAATAGAGCCGATTGTTTTGCCATCGCCGTGGCGGCGTTAATCGCTTCTAGCAAACTCCCGACTTCCGCTTTGCCCGTTCCCGCCAGTTCCAGCGCCGTGCCATGATCGACAGAGGTGCGAATAAACGGCAAGCCTAGCGTGATATTCACGCCTTTGCCAAAGCTGGCGTGTTTTAACACCGGCAAGCCTTGGTCGTGATACATTGCCAACACCGCGTCTGCGCTGTGTAAACGGTGTGGCGTGAATAAAGTATCGGCAGGAATCGGCGCACTGAGTTGCATGCCTTCTGCGCGCAAGCGGTTTAGCACCGGGATCATGAGATCGATTTCTTCCCGACCCAAATGACCGTCTTCTCCGGCGTGTGGATTTAAACCAGCCACCAAAATTCGCGGTTGCGCGATGCCAAAACGCCGCACTAAATCCCGTTGCAAAATTCGAATCACTGCTTCAAACAACGGAGCAGTAATCGCGTTTGCCACTTCGCGTAGAGGCAGATGAGTAGTCACTAAGGCGACGCGCATTCCTCCACCGACTAACATCATCACGACCAACGGTGTGCCGCTCAAGTCCGCCAAAAATTCTGTGTGTCCAGTGAAGGCGATGCCAGATTGATTGATAATGCCTTTATGCACCGGTGCAGTGACCATCCCGGAAAATTCACCGGTTTGGCAACCGGCAACGGCGCGACGCAACGTCGCTAACACATAGTCTGCATTCGCTGAATTGAGTTGCCCGGCCACACTGGGCTGCACCAGTGCTTGGTGTAAGACGCTGAGCTTGCCGGCGACAGCGGGGTAATCCGGCTGATAGTCATGAAACTCGATTGCGACATTAAGTTGCTTAGCGCGTTGCTTTAACAGTATTTTATCGGCGATTACCACCAAAGGTTGCGAATGATTTAGCAGCCGCAAGCACAGCTCAGGACCAATGCCTGCCGGTTCGCCAGCGGTGATGACTAGCGGTGCACCCATCAGTGCGTTTCCGTGCGGTAGTCAATAAACGCGCGGTCTCGCAATTGCCGCAACCAATCTTGAAACGCATCATCTGATCGAAAAGCGCGAATCGCCATCCGTGCTTGCTGACGTTTTTGCTCGACGGTGACATCGGTGTTGCGCCGCTCTAACACTTGAATTAAATGCCAGCCAAAACCGGTTTGCACTAGGTCACTAATTTCATTCACGGCGAGTTTGTTCATTGCTGTTTCAAATTCCGGAACCAGTTCGCCGGGAGACATCCAGCCCAAATCACCGCCCTGCGGCGCACTGCCATCCTCTGAATAGCGTTTAGCAAGGCTAGCGAAATCTGCGCCCTGATCGAGTTGTTTTTTAAGAATAAGCATTCGGCTTTTTGCATCATTCTCCGGAACTAACTCACTGATTTTAATCAGAATATGCCTAGCATGAGTTTGCGTAATCAGCACCGGCGCATCTGTGTCGCGCCGCTCAATCAATTGCATAATATGAAAACCATTCGGGCTACGTAGAATTTCAGTGAACTGTCCCGCTTGCATTTTTAACAAAGGTTCAGCAAACAAATGAGGTAAGCGATCCGCCGCCTTCCACCCAAGCTGCCCCCCTTGCAGCGCGTCTTGTGCATCAGAAAAACCGGCCGCAACTTGCGCAAAAGGCGCACCTCCTCGGAGTTTGCTGAGCGCTTGTTCAGCGCGTGTTTTTAACGTTTGAATAATTTCGGCACTGGCTTGTTCTGGCACGGTAATCATAATGTGCGCCAATTTGAACGACTCTCCTTTGCCTGGCAAGGTAGCTTGATTAATTAAATAATGATCAATTTCATTGTCGCTAATCACCAATTTGCTATCGACTTCGCGTTCACGTAGGCGAACGTGCAAAATTTCAGCGCGAATTTCTTCGCGGAATTTGGCAAAATTGATGCCTTCTCGCTCCACTTTGCTGCGAAATTCAGCCAGTGTGTTGATGTTATTTTGCTGGGCAATCCGTAATAAAGCTTTGTCTAATTGAGCGTCATCAATGCGTGTGCCGGTTTCTTTAGCAAATTGCAGTTGCAGTAAATCGCCAATCATTCTTTCCAACACTTGCTTTTCTAACACCGGCAAATCGGGGAGTGCCGTTCCTTGTTTTTTGAGCTGATTAATCACCACTGCCAGCCGCATATTCAGTTCATAGCGCGTAATGACATCATCATTGACCACCACAACAATTTGATCAATCAATTGGGGCGCACTCGGTGGGACACTGGTTTCGGCGTAAGAAAAGGCAATGGTGAACACACAAAAAAGCAATGGAATGAGTTTAATTTTCATAGGGTTAGTGGTTTAGTTAAGGGTGTTAGTGATGCGGCGTGGGCGTATTTAATTTCTCGTAACCCGGAATACTCATTCTTAAGGCGCTGAGCGGATCCGAACCGATTGTGACTAAATCATTTAATTCCAGCTGCACAAAGATGCCGGTTGAAACTTGTTGCGTTGCAGTTGGAAAACGTTGCACCACCAAGCGCAACATCCAACACGACTGATTATACTCAAGCCCAGCCAAAGCCTCTAAAACTCTGTTGTCTTGCAATGAATAACTCATCCGCGAAACCGCATACCAATGCCAAAATAATGGCCACTGCGTTGAAAAATCGACTTGTCGCACATCATTGGCGGGAACATCGCCTCGGGTATAGCGATACGCCAGATTCAGCACTTTCCCTTTTTCTTGTTTATAACGTGTTGAAAGATAAGCAGATTGTGTATGCATGACATTAGGATTGTACTGAATCGCACTGTCCACTGTCAGCCAATCGGTGACCCGTCCGGCGGCAGCTAGCAGCACATCTGAGCGGCTATTCGCATCGGGGGTAGTTAAATTAACGCGCTGCGGACTAAAGCTAAAACGCTCGCCCAAGGTCAGGCGTAAACGCTCTGTTCCACCGCTATCGTCAATTAAGCGCGAGGTCAAAACGAAGGTTGCCATGTCAGCATCCCCTACTCGATCGTTACCAAAAAAGCGATTCTCAGTAAACATTTGCGAGAAATTAAAGACAGCTTGCGAGGTATCGTAATTGGGTAACGCGTCTTGATTTTGGTAAGGCACGTTCACATAGTAAATTCTCGGCTCTAAGGATTGAACATAATTATGTTCGCCAATCTGCAAATCGCGCTCAAAATTCAAACCACTATCGAGACTAAAAATCGGGATATTTCTCACCACGGTGGGCATGGCGCTGCTGTTATGCTCGCTCATAACATACTGAGTTGAATGCAAGCCAATCTTCGGTTTTAAATAGTAACCCGTGTCGTTTAATAAGGCGTAAGTCACCGATGGATAGCTGACAATCCGTTCGCCGTTAACTAAAGTGGGGTGGTAAAAATTCACATATTCACTGACAAAAGTCAGTTCTGTGCGATTAAAACTTTTACTCGCCGACACATTGAGTTGTGGCAAACGATGATAAGGAATGGCAACGGATGCTAAGGGATCTTGCAACGTTTGAAAGGTTTGCGCTTTCAGCATCGCAGACCACCAACCGCCACCATAAGAAAGTGTCCCTTCATTGAGCAATTGCGTTTGCGTGCCGTTAATGACGGTGGTGGCTAAGTCTCGAAAATAGCTATCATCCGATACCCGATGCAACTGCAAGGTCGCTCCAAAACCAGCGCCTAAATTCTGACTGTGCTTTAAGGCAAAACGATGGCGATTTAATTGACTAATGCGATCGCTGTCTAAAAAATCGTAATTAATTTCACCCATAAAACTTGCGCCTAAATAACGAAACTCATTATTCACAAGCACGCCCCGCTTGCTAATCACCCGAGGTGCAACAGTTGCATCGTAGTTAGGAGCCAAATTTAGATAAATCGGCAGGGTAATTTCAGAGCCGCCTGAGGCGGTCACGCCAAAAACAGGGCCAAGTACACCCGATCGCCGCCGTCCATCCAGCGGAAAGTTCATCCATGGCGTGTACAACAAAGGAACGCCTTTAAATTCTACCCAAGCGTTGTAACCAGTCCCGGTTTGGCTTTGCCGATCAATTTTTAAGGTCGATAAATTCAATAACCAATCATCGTTTCCCGCCGGACAGGTTGTGTAAAAAGCACGATTAAATTCATAATTTAATGGACCAGAGCGGGTCACTTTTTGCGCCGCACCACGTGCATTGTTATCGTGAAATTCAAATATTGGCGCATTCATTTCACCCACGCTGTTATCTAAATTCATGTTTAAATCAGGTCCCGCAACCACCCCAGAAGGCTGCTCCAAGCGCACCATGCCACGCGCAGAGACTTCGCCAGTCTGTTGATTATAAATAATATGTTCGGCTGAAATTCTTTGGCCACCCTGCTCTAACTGCACTTGCCCATCGGCAGTGATCTGTTCACTTTTACTCGCCTCAATTTGTTCCGCATCGATCAAAATAACTTGGCTAGGGGCAGAGCTGGACACACTGACGGAACTGACGGGCAATTGCAAATCTGCAGCATAAGTCTGTGCCCAAAAAAGACTACTCAGCAATAAAAAGGAAGGAAAACGAGAACGCATGATGCAGAGCAAATAAATTTAAGGTGCTAAAATCGCACAAAATCACAATTAAGGCAAACCGATGCAACGTCAACAACACATAATTCAGTGGCTAAAAGGTCTATATCCAACCGAAATCTTCACCCTTGCGCCCGCCTCTGCCGATGCCAGCTTCCGGCGCTACTTCCGCGCTAGCTTTAGCAATCGCAGTTTAATTGTAATGGATGCGCCACCACAACAAGAAAACTGCCAACTTTTTTTACAAATTGGACGCATGTTTTCCGCAACTGGCGTCTCGGTACCGCAGGTCATCGCGCAGGATTTAGCGCAAGGTTTTTTACTCCTATCGGACTTCGGCAGCACCACGTATTTGCAGGCACTCACCCCCGCCAATGCCCAACAACTGTATGGTGATGCCACTGATGCACTGCTGCAACTGCAACGTGCCCCACAATCTGAGGAATTGCCGCCCTACGACGACGCGCTATTGCGTCGCGAAATGGCGCTTTTCCCTGAATGGTACATTAACAAACATTTGGGCGTCACCTTAACAGATAAGCAAAATAGCAAGTTAAATCAAGTTGTTAACTTCGTTGTCGCGAATAATCTTGCTCAACCCTCGGTAACGGTGCACCGCGATTATCACGCACGTAATTTAATGCTGCTAGAAACCGGCAACCCTGGCATTTTAGATTTTCAAGACGCAGTTTTCGGTCCGATTACCTACGACCTCGTTTCACTATTTAAAGACGCTTACATTCATTGGGAAGAAGCACAAATCATAGATTGGCTGATTCGTTATTGGGAAAAAGCGCGTAAAGCAGGTTTGCCTGTGTGTGCCGATTTCGGCGAGTTTTATCGTGATTTTGAATTGATGGGCGTGCAGCGCCACCTAAAAATACTAGGAATTTTTGCGCGACTGTATCATCGCGATGGTAAAGAAAACTATTTAAAAGATATGCCTCTGGTGCTGAGTTACCTGCGCCGCGCTTGCGCGCGTTATCTCGACCTAAAGCCTCTGCACGTTATTTTGCTGGAAATAGCACCAGAAGATGTCAGTGTCGGTTATACGTTTTAAGAAATAGCCCCGAATTTTCAGTCAGAATAATCATTGCAAGATCATGATTTTAAAGTACTTTTTTGGTTATAATGCCTAGCTAGCTATCTGAGCTTGAATCTAATCTCCCTTGCTTAAAATGGCTAAAATTTTCTCGAGCGTTGACGACGCATGAATTTATAAACTAAAGTACACACCATGCAAAACGAACTTAAAAATCTAGAAGAAAAACTGGCAAAATTGATTGAATTCAATGCGACCACTTGTGCCGAAAATGTGCGTTTACAGCTCGATCTGGCTGCGCTGCAAACGCAATTAAAAACAAGCGAAGACAAAGTCGCTGCCGCTTCACAACGCTTAGAAACGATTTTAGCCACGCTTCCAGGAGAGCCAACATGAACAAATCAGCGCTGCACATGCTGGATGTGCAAATTTTAGATCGCGACTTTCGCGTCAATTGTACCGAAGCCGAAAAAAAATCCCTGCTTGAAGCGGTTGCTTATATTGACGCTAAGATGCACGGCATTCGCAACGACGCTAAAATTGTCTCAGTCGAGCGGATTGCGATTATGGCGGCGCTCAATATCGCCCATGAATTACTGGCGACAAGTGCAGGCGAAGGGCTAGCTTTGGGCGATTGCAAACAACGGCTTCAGGCGATGCAACACGCAATCGATGACGCGTTAACGCACCAAGCGCAATTGAGTTAATATGCACCTGTAAAGTTCGCAGACCTCAAAAAAATCGCGTCAACGCTTGTCATAATAAATTTATGTACTAGACGTAAGTGCTTGATTATAAACAGTTTTTTAATTTACCTTAGCATGCATGCAAATTAATTTCGCGCATCCGTCTTGCCGTTTAAAGTTCAATTTTGACGCTTGCGCATTCGTTATCCCCTGCGGTGTTTGTCAGATTCAACATTCTTTGAACCAATAAGCGATTGCTTAGGTTGCGCCCCAAATTGTTACTGTTGTGAGCTTCCCGCGCGGAAGCACCTGAGGTAACCGGGAAACGACCCTCTTGAACTCAGGTTCAAGATATTGAGTCAACGGCACAGGCGGGGGACTTTATTAAAAATGCGGCACTCGCCGCATTTTTACTGTTAGGGCATTTTTTGGGATAGTGCGTTTATGCCCTTATTTTCGCCGTTAAATTGGTTTAAGCAACGCTTTGCGCAGTGGACTTTGCAACGTTCAGTGACGCACGGCGTTTTACATCTTAATTTACGAACCATTTATATTATCCCATCAAAACAAGGGCTTGCGTTCTGCCTGTTGCTGTTACTAATGTTGCTGAGTGACATCAATTACACCTTGAGTTTAGGCTATGCACTGACTTTTTTACTGATCAGCGTTGGTGCTTTAAGTATGCTGCTCGCCTTCCGAAATTTATCTTCTTTGTCGATTCGTGCCGGGGCGCTTAGCCCTGTTTTTTGCGGAGATGATGCGCAATTTACATTTCATTTTGAGAACCCGCACGCCCTCACACGCTATCAACTACACTTACAAGACCCAACCCATCATCAGCAAAATTTTGACCTTGCCGCCCAGCAAAGCAGCGTCATTTCTTTAGCTATTTTGGCCAAGCAGCGTGGCTGGTTAAAATGTGAGCGACTTACACTGTTTAGTCATTTTCCGTTTGGTCTGTTTTATACCTGGACTTATTTGCACTTTGATTCGCAAGTCTTGGTCTATCCAAAACCAGCCCTTGCCACGCCGTTGCCTTGGCAGAACTTCAATGAAACAGGGGGGAAAATGCAGTGTGTACCAGGGCAAGATGATTTTGCCGGATTCCGCAATTATAACGCGGGCGATGCCCTGACCCATGTCGCTTGGAAAACCTTGGCGCGTGGACAATCCTTACAGATTAAACAGTTTTCTGGCTTTCAAACTGACACACTTTGGCTAGATTGGGCGCAGCTCGCCCCGAGTCACACTGAAGAAAATTTATCAATTTTAACGCGCTGGGTCATTGACGCTCATGCCGCGAATATCCCATTTGGATTGCGTTTGCCGCAACTTGAAATTTCACCCGCCCACGGGCTTACCCATCAAGCGAACTGCTTGCGCGCTTTAGCGTTGTTTGAGCTAACATCATCAGCTTGAACTGCGTGAATCAACACACGCACTTCGATGAACACAGAAAGCACTTATTAAAGCTTAACGGAATAAATACTATATAAATCAATTATTTAAGATCAATCTTTGACAATCACAGGGCAAATAGTCGATTTAATCAACACTTTCTTAATCAGCGCTGCTTTTATTTCAATAACTGAGCGATTAGCTTATTGGATGGTTTTCATGAACGGTTTTGAGTTGCGTTCATAGTTGTACAATGCTTTTTTTTCAGCGGGGAGTTGGTTTGGTTCGACCTGATTAAAACCGCGTTCAACAAACCAATGCGCGGTGCGCGTGGTCAGCACAAACAGCTTATTAAATCCTTGCGCCAAGGCTTTTGCCGTTATGTATTTTAACAGCGCGTCACCATAACCATGCCGTCGATGCTGCGCGTGCACCGCCATGCAAGCCAATTCTGCCGCCTGTTCATCAGGAAAAGGGTACAGCGCAGCGCAAGCCAAAATGCGGTGATCATGTTCCATCACCACAAAGCGCTCGATTTCACGCTCTAATAATTCACGCGAACGCCGCACTAAAATCCCCTCTTTTTCAAGAGGTTGCAGCAATTTTAAAATTCCACCTACATCATCGATGCTGGCATCTCGCAGTGTATTTAAGCTGCTTTCCACCACCATACTGCCAATACCGCTATCGGAAAACAATTCTTGCAACAAAGCGCCGTCTTGATGCCGGCTAATTAAATGCGAACGCGCGACACCCGCTTCGCAGGCGCGTAAGGCGCAGGGCAAAAACAGCGCGACATCGTCCGGCAACGCTTGCGCACTGGCCAATACCGACCGCGCAATCTGTACCGTCAACTCGCGCAATAAACTGCCGTGCGCATCCATCACCCCATCAGTATCCATCATGAAAATTAACTTATCGGCATCCAACGCAATGGCAGTGGTCGTGGCGACATCTTCTAACGTCAAGTTAAATACCTCGCCGGTCGGGGAATAACCCAGCGGCGACAGCAGCACCACCTCGCTAAAATCTAGCCGATTTTGGATGGCGCACACATCCACTTTGCGCACGCAACCGGTGTGTTGCAAGTCCACGCCGTTAATCACACCCATCGGTTGCGCGGTAATAAAATTGCCACCCGCCACGCGAATATCCGCGTTCGCCATCGGTGAGTTCGCCAGCCCCATAGAAAGCAGCGCTTCCACTTCCAAGCGCGTGTGACCAACCGCCTCTTTAACGCAGCGCAAGGTGCCGGCATCCGTAAGCCGAATGCCTTGATGATAGTGATCAACAATGTGATTGCGCGATAAATGCTGTTCAATTTGCGGACGCGCACCGTGCACCAGCACCAGTCGTACGCCCAAACTCGCCAGCAAATTAAAGTCATGCGTCAGCTCAACAAACTTGCCATCCGCCACCACTTCGCCGCCAAACGCAACCACAAAAGTTTGGCCGCGAAAGGCGTTGATATACGGCGCGACGGAGCGAAACCAAGCAACAAATTCAGCAGAAGGACGGGTAACTAAAGGCGGCATAATGGGCAAAATTGTAGTATTAACGGGGGCGTGTCAGCGGCGGAAATGAATTTAAGCAAGCACTGATTAAATCAACCGTTTACCCTGAGCTTGCCGAATGGCTTTCTACCAACGAAAAACCACTTTCCGATGTGAATTTCATAACTACCTGATTAAATTAAGATATTTTTATTATTTAAATGTTGCTTTGCATGCTCACAAAACTCATGCAAGTACTTTTTCCCCAGCAAACAACTGCGCGACGGTTTCCCGTTCACGAATTAAATGCACAGTCGCGCCATCCACCATGACCTCTGGCGCGCGCGGTCGCGTATTGTAATTTGAGCTCATGCTCATTCCGTACGCGCCCGCTGACATGATCGCCAGCAGCGAACCGGCCTGCACCGCCAATTCCCGCGAATGCCCCAAAAAGTCACCACTTTCACATACCGGACCAACCACTTCAACGGTTTGCGGTGCAAGCGACGCATCCAATTGCACGGCCTGAATGGCATGGAACGCGTCGTATAACGCAGGACGCATTAAGTCGTTCATGGCGGCATCGACGATAGCAAAATTTTTCGTTTCGCCCGGTTTGAGATACTCAACTTGCGTCAGCAAAATGCCGGCATTGCCGACCAATGCCCGTCCCGGTTCAACCAACAAGTGTTCTTTGCGACCTTTCAGCGCCGCCAGCAAACCGTCCGCATAATCAGCAATTGGCGGCGGTGTTTCGTCACGATAGCGAATGCCTAATCCACCACCTAAATCCAGATGCGACAGAGTAATTCCTTCCGCCGCCAACTGCTCAACCAGCGCGAGAATTTTTTCGGTGGCAGCGCTAAAGGGACTGATCTCCGTTAACTGTGAGCCGATATGGCAATCCATACCAACAATGTGCAGGTGCGGCAACGCCGCCGCTTGCTGATATAAATCGAGCGCATCGTGATACGCCACGCCGAATTTGCTACTTTTAAGTCCGGTAGAAATATAAGGGTGTGTCTTGGCATCGACATTGGGATTGACGCGAAAACTAATCGGCGCAATTTTTCCCAAACTGCGGGCCACACGATTCAGGCGTGTCAGCTCCGCCGCTGATTCAACGTTAAAACACAAAATACCGGCCTGCAATGCCAACTGCATTTCCGCTTCCGTTTTGCCCACGCCAGAAAAAACGACTTTACTGGCGGCGCCGCCAGCTGCCAGTACGCGCTGCAATTCACCACCGGAAACAATGTCAAAGCCTGCGCCCATTTTTGCAAATAGATTCAAAATCGCGAGATTCGAATTAGATTTAACTGCGAAACAAATCAATGTTCTATGATGTTCTTGAAATGCTTGAGAAAATTGCTGATACGCGTCGCTTAAGGCAGCGCGAGAATAAACATAACACGGCGTACCAAATTGTTGAGCAATATCTGCCAGCGCAACCTGTTCAACAAAAAGTTGTTGTTGTTGATAATGAAAATAAGTCTTTGTCATGGTTTACTCGATTCAGCATGGACAGGGGAATTGATCGGTTGGGGCATAAACAGCGGCGCTTTACGACCGCAACCCACGAGCAACATTAGCAATATAATACTGCAACCAGTATATTTTATAGGATTCATATCTAGCTCGATTCAATTTTTAGCTGGCGATTATAAGGAAAAATGACATGACTGAAAGTGAATTTAATCAAGCAGCGGAAGCAATTTTTGCGCTGATCGAAAATGCTTGTGACCAATGCGAGGCCGATATTGATTGCAACTTAAATGGTGGGGTACTTGAAATTGAATTTAGTAACAACACCAAGCTGATCATCAATCGTCACGCGCCTAATCGTGAAATTTGGCTCGCGGCAAAATCGGGAGCATTTCACTTTAGCTGGCAAAATGCACAGTGGTTTAGCCAACGTGATGGCCGCGAACTGTTTCATACGTTGAATGAGTTATTTCTTGCCACCTGCGGCATGCCGCTGTTTTTGGATTAGCTTTTAAGTTTTTTGCGCGCAGATTAAAATAAAATCCTTATTAATCAATGACTTACCCTGAAGAACACACCAGGCAGTCTTGATCGCGGTGCAAAACCACGGTTCTGGGCAGCATATTCAGCGCATCCACGACCCACAATTTTCCAGACAAGGCACTGGGGATACCAATCAGAAGCTTGAGCGCTTCGCTGGCTTGCAAACTGCCAATCATGCCCACCAGCGGTGCGAACACCCCCATGGTGGCACAGCGAATTTCTTCGGCGTCCGTATCGGCAGGATACAAGCATTGGTAACAAGCGCTAGCGGGTGAACGAAAATCAAACACCGCAACTTGCCCAGAAAACTGAATGGAAGCGCCGGAAACCAACGGTTTATGCCAGCGAAAACAAGCGGCATTTAGCGCATAGCGGGTGGCAAAATTGTCGCTACAATCAAGGACCAAATCAGCTTGAGCAACTAATTCATCGAGACGCGCCTCGGCGAGTCGTTCATTTAAGGCTTGGATTTCAATACAGGGATTGATGTCAAGCAGCGTAACTTGCGCGGATGCCGCTTTGCTGAGTCCTAGGCTACTGTTGCGATGTAATATTTGTCGCTGCAAGTTGGTTAACTCAACGGTGTCCGCATCGCAAAGCGTCAGTTTGCCGACACCGCTTGCCGCCAAATACAAGGCGACCGGTGAACCAAGTCCACCCAGACCCACAATCAACACTTGAGATTCATTCAGTTTTTGCTGACCTTCAATGCCAATTTCAGCCAGTAAAATATGGCGACTGTAGCGAAGCAACTGAAGATCATTCATAGAATCAATTACTTATATTCGCGAAGATCCTTAGGCGTGTCGTTATGATTGCCGTGGGGTTGGTTTCCATAAGCCTGCGCAAAAACACCTGATTCATTCTTTTTAGTAAAGTGTTCGGGCGTGCTGAGATTGTGCTGTTGTACATATTCACAATAATGCACCATGTGCTTATGGACTTTATCCAGCAAGCTTTCTTTAAAATGAAACCCTTCTTTGGTGAGCGCATTTTCCAGACCTTCATGCGTGTAGTGCTCGATGTTGTAGTGAATCATCAAGCTGCTTGGCGCGCTCCCCCGGGTTACTTTTAGATGCTCCATCCGACTCAGCAGTAAATAAGCCTGCTCTACCTGATCGGCAGGCTCTTCTGAAAATACCAATTCCCGTGTTTTATCGAGCTCAAATGGATTATTCATCATTACTTTCCTTGTAAAATATTCATTCCTTTTAATAGGTTAAGCGCCTGATTTAATTGATAATCATTCCGTGTTCCAAATTCTACAGGCTCAGACTTGACTGGTTCACCATCGCGCGGCCGCAAGGTTTTCTTAGCTACTGGAGCAGGTTCTGTTTCAGCGGCAGCATCTGTAGCAGGGCGATTATTGGTGAGATGCCGGTCTAAATCTGCCTCGCGTAAACGGAATGCATTATCCACGCCTGCGGCAGCCGGGTCTTCCACAACAATATCCGGCACAATACCTTTAGCCTGAATGGAGCGACCGCTTGGCGTGTAGTAACGTGCGGTGGTCAGCTTAATCGCTGTATTATTCCCCAAAGGCAAAATGGTTTGCACAGAGCCTTTTCCGAACGATTGCGTGCCCATTACCACCGCACGTTTATGGTCTTGCAACGCGCCAGCAACAATTTCTGATGCTGAAGCGGAACCACCATTGACCAACACAATCATTGGTAGCGTTCTGAAAACCGACGATAAATTTTTCAAATAATCCGCCGTTCCATTGCCGCGCAAATAATGTTCAGGGCTCACCGTTAGGCGCATTTTCGCATCGTCAGTCCGACCTTCGGTGTAAACCACCAAGGTATCTTTTGGTAAAAAAGCGCCCGATACCGACACCGCTGCCGTTAGCAAACCACCTGGATTGTTACGCAAATCTAGTACCAAGCCTTTAAGTTTACCGTCAGCTTGTTTATTTAACGTTTCCAGTGCTGCCGCTAAAGCTTCACCGCTATGCTCCTGAAATTGCGTTACACGCACATAGGCAAAACTGTTTTCCAATAACTTCGATTTAACACTTTGAACCTTAATCACAGCCCGCACCAAGGTGATTTGCAGTGGTCTGGGCTCATCTTTACGCACAATCGTTAAAATAATTTTGCTGCCTGGCTTTCCGCGCATCCGTTTAACGGCATCGTTTAATGAAAGTCCTTTAACCAAGGTATCATCGAGCTTAATAATCAAGTCACCGGTCTTAACACCAGCGTGATAGGCTGGGGTATCCTCAATCGGCGACACGACTTTAACCAAGCCATCTTCCATGCCAACTTCGATGCCTAAGCCGCCAAATTCACCTTGCGTACCATCTTGTAACTCTCTGAAACCTTCAACATCGAGGTAGGCAGAATGAGGATCTAGCCCGGTCAACATTCCATTTATCGCTTCAGTAATCAGTTTTTTATCACTTACAGGCTCGACATAGTCAGTTTTAATCCGCCCAAAAATTTCTGCAAAAGCACGCAATTCTTCGACAGGCAAAGGGCTAAGCGCTTCACGTTCTGCGACTGCCGAAAAATGCAGACTGACAAAAACACCAGCAACTAAACCCAGCGCAACCAAGGCAAATTTTTCAAAAAAACGACGCATGTGAAACCTTTCTAGTGTGATATTGCTCATTTATCAATGCAAAAAAATCCATTTCATCGGGTCTAAAGTTTTGCTTTCATGCCGCAACTCAAAGTATAAACCGGATTCTTGATTACCGCCGCTATTCCCCACTGCGGCAATTGCGTCGCCACCCCGAACGCGATCGCCGACTTGCTTAAATAACGTTTCGTTATTGCCGTACAAAGTCATATAGCCATTGCCGTGATCAATAATCAACAAATTGCCAAAACCTCGCAACCAATCGGCAAAAACAACCCGCCCCGCGGCAACGCATTTCACGGTTTGATTAGCTGCAGCACGTAGAAACAAGCCTTTCCACAACACGGTACTTTCAGGTCTTGCCTGCCCAAAACGGTTAGTAATATCGCCCTTAACCGGCAAAGAAAGCTTGCCTTTGAGTTGCGCAAACGGCTTTCCATCAAAGGTACTATCCGGCAAATTATCGTTATGTCCCCATATTTTTTTCTTAGGCTGAGCCAAAATTTGCGTCAATTTTTCAACCAGTTGCGACAAACGATTTTCATCATGCTGTAACCGACCAATTTCTTTACGCTGCTGTTTTAGCTGTTTGGCAAATTTTTGTAGCATCGCCTGACGTGCTTGCTTCTGCCTCTCTAAGGCAAGGCGTTGCACTTTTTCTTCCCCTTGTAACTCGGCAATTTGCTGACTTTTATCCTGGACTTGATGGGCAACTGTTTGCAATTTTTGCAAATTTTCGCGCACGGTATGCAGCCAATCAGCACGACTTTGTGCAATATATTCATAGTATTGCAACTCTCTGGCCACTTGATTAGGATTGTGGTCATTTAACAAAAGTTTTAAATACTCTTGCCGCCCGCCCAAGTATTGCTGATAGAGCAATTTGCCGAGCAAAACTTGTTCAAGCTGCATACTTTTCTCTAATTGCGTAGATTCCGTTTGCAGTTGCTCTAACTCGCGTGCATTTAAAATCTGCTGTTGCGCCAGCTCTTTCAGTCTGCGATTGCTGGTACTAATGGTGCGCTCCGCATCTCGTAAAGCATCAGCGGCTTCTGATCGAGATTCATTTGTTTTCTCTAAATCTTGCTGAAGCGCGCCAATTCTATGACGCAAATTCTCTAAGGCTTCTTGCTCAGAAGCATCTGCTAGACTTGCCCCCAGCAGAAAAATAGCTAAGTATTTGATTATAAAGAACAATTTATCTAAACTGAATCAGCGAATTCCCGGTCATTTCTAGGGGTTTGGGAAGCCCCATCATACTCAAAAGCGAAGGCGCAATATCTTGCAGTGCGCCAGTAGTTGCTAACTGCGCCGGACGACCAACATAAATAAGCGGAACTAAATTCAGGGTGTGCGCGGTATGAGCTTGCCCGGTGGCTCGATCCAGCATCTGTTCAACATTGCCATGATCGGCAGTAATAATCACCTCTCCACCCGTTTCCAACATGGCAGTAACCACTCGACCGATACAAGCATCGAGCGTTTCCACCGCTTTAATGGCTGCCGCCATTTGGCCGCTATGCCCAACCATGTCACCATTGGCGTAATTACATAATATCGCTTGATATTGTTGGCTCCGAATCGCCTCTTCTAATTTATCGGTCACCTCGAATGCGCTCATTTCTGGCTGCAAATCATACGTAGCCACTTTCGGTGAAGGCACTAAAATCCGGTCTTCGCCAGGATTCGGCAGTTCATTTCCACCATTCATAAAATAGGTGACGTGCGCATATTTCTCAGTTTCAGCTATCCGCAACTGTTTTAAACCTAGTCCAGCCAAATACTCGCCCAAACCGTTATAAATACTGGCTGGCGCGAAAGCATGCGGCAAATGCTTAAATTCTTCGCCATAGCTACTCAAGCTGGTGAAATTAGCCAATTTAGGGAATTGGGCTCGGGCAAAGCCATCGAACTTCGCGTCGGTCAAGGCGCGTGTAATTTCTCGGGCACGATCTGCGCGGAAATTCATAAACACCACTGCGTCGCCATCTTGCATCAAAGTTGCATCGCCAATGACGGTTGCTTGAACAAACTCATCATTTTCGCCGCGTGCATAGGCCAAATCCAGACCCGCTTGCGCGCTTGGCGCGGCAAAAGGAGCGCGCGCTTGCGTGAATAAATCGTAGGCAATTTGCACCCGCTCCCAACGATTATCTCTGTCCATGCCAAAGAATCGTCCGCTGATCGTGGCGATTTTCCCGCAGCCCAATAATGCGCACTTTTCTTCAACCAATTTTAATGAGGCTGCGGCACTGCGTGGCGGAGTATCGCGCCCATCTAAAAAAGCGTGCAGCGCAATCTTTTTCAGTCCCGCTTTCGCCGCCATTTCTAACATTGCCAGAATATGTAGCTCGTGACTATGAACGCCGCCGGCAGATAACAACCCAAGAATATGCAAGGTGCTGTGATTCTTTTTCGCGGTTTCCACGGCACTGTTGAGCGCTGAATTGGTATAAAAACTGCCGTCTTCAATCGCAACATCAACGCGCGTTAAATCTTGGTACACCACTCGCCCCGCGCCAATATTCAAATGTCCGACCTCAGAATTGCCCATTTGACCACGTGGCAAACCCACATGCAGCTCAGACGCGTTAATTAACGTGTGCGGATACTGCGCCCAAAGCCGATCCCAATTCGGTTTTTGTGCCACGGCCACGGCATTGGCATCCGCATCTTCTCGATAACCAAAACCATCTAAAATTAACAATAAAACCGATTTGACTTTCATCTTGAATGATCTTTCATCTGATTAATTTGAATTTTAGCGGTTGCTAACCCAGCGCACTATCGTCAAACTATGCACCCTCGTATTTTAGCCGATTTCGGCAAGGCCATATGCAGATCGTAAAACAGACCGAAAGAACGGCATGACCAGTCAGCAACTGATTGATAAAGATGAAGATATTCTTCATGCTTCGCAAGCAATTAAATCGATGGCGCATCCTTTGCGCTTGAAAATTTTATGCGTTTTGGCCGCTGAAGAGTTAAGCGTGCTCAATATCGTTGACTATGTTGGAACATCCCAAAGCAACATTTCACAACATCTTGCTATTTTGCGCAACAAAGGCGTTCTCATCGCCCGCAAAGAAGCAAATCATGTCTACTATCGAATTAATGATCCTCAAACCATCAAACTAGTGGCACTAATGAAAGCGGTATTCTGCTCGACGAAATAGTTTTCTCAACAACCTTAGTCGTTTGTCAAACGGAATTTGTAATGAAATCCCATCACTTATTTGTTAGAATCGGCGAAAATTTTTCTGAATGTTGCTTTTCTACTTACTTTAGCCGCGTCTTTATCCCTCTTTTTTTTTGGAATGAATGCTTCAATGATAATCACTAAACGGATTGGCCAGCTCATGGCGCTCTGCCTTTTGTTGACCTTAGCCAATATGGCGCGAGCCGACGAATTGCAAGACGCGAATCGATACTTCAAGCAAGGACAACACGCCTTGGCGTTAGAAAAGGTGGAATCCTTCCTCAAATCAAAGCCAAAAGATGCGCAGGCGCGCTTTTTAAAGGGCTTGATTTTGACGGAACAAGGCAAAACGACGGAAGCGATTAAAGTATTTTCTGCCCTCACCGATGATTATCCTGAATTGCCTGAGCCCTATAACAATCTGGCTGTGCTTTTTGCCGGACAAGGTCAATACGAAAAAGCGAAAGTTGCTTTAGAAATGGCAATTCGCACCCATCCAAGCTACGCCACTGCCCATGAGAATTTAGGCGATATTTATGCAAAGATGGCGAGTCAAGCCTATGACCGCGCCCTGCAATTAGACCGAAGCAATACCAGCACTCAAACCAAGTTAGAGATGATTAAGGATTTATTTGGTAGTAATCGTGGCGGGCGAAGTAACGTCGCATCCCAAAATGCCGTCACCGCTATCGTCAGCCCCAATAAGCCTACGCCCATGCCCGTTGTCGTAAAACCAAATGTGGTTGTCGCTTTGCCTGCCGCTAGCAAACCCCAAGTTGTTGTTCATCCGCCCACGGTGGAAAAACCGGTTGTCGCGCCTAAACCCGTTCCGACCAACAATGTGGAAGACGAAGTTGCGCGTACTTTGCACGACTGGGCGGCAGCTTGGTCCGCTAAAAATGTGAAGAAATACCTTGCTTTCTACGCCAAAGAATTTAAAGCACCCGACGGCTTAGCTCGCACTGTTTGGGAAACTCAGCGCGAAGAGCGAATCAATAAACCCAAATCCATTCGGGTTGCCGTGAGTGAATTTGAAGTCAAAAAACTGGATTCAACCCACGTCAACGTTTCTTTCAGGCAGAGCTACCAAGCAACCCACATGCACACCTCGACGGTCAAAACAATTCGAATGGTTAAGACTGGCAGTCGCTGGCAGATTGCTGACGAGCACGTAGGCAAATAATTGATGCTCCATGCAACCTCGACTTTGCTGCTAATCGGCGCATTGTCTGCGCCGGCAATGGCTGCCGAACCTGACTCGCGCGCAATGGAAATACTCCTGGCGAAAAGCTTGCAATCTATTAGCAACAACCGACTGGATCTCGCCTTAAGTCAAGTCGATTCGCTCCTCAGCATCAATCCTAATTTCAAATTAGCACAGTTGGTTCGGGGTGATTTGCTACTCGCTCGTACTCAAGCACTGAACAGTTTTGGCAGTGCGCCCAACGCCCCGCGCGATCAACTCAATGACTTTCGCGAAGAAGCGCGTGCCCGTCTGCAGCGCGTGCAACAAGTTCAGCCAATTGGTCGCACGCCTAAATATCTGTGGCAACTTGATTCACAACAACGCTACATTATCGTAGTCGATACCAGCAAATCAACGTTGTATCTCTACGAAAACGCCAACGGCAAGCCGCGTTATGTCACCGATTTTTATATCAGCGTCGGCAAAAAAGGCATTGGCAAGGTTTCCGAAGGTGACCAGCGCACCCCGCTCGGTGTGTATTTTGTCAATGGTAAATTACCGCGAAATAAGCTTCCCGCTTTTTATGGCCCCGATGCTTATCCGATTAGCTATCCCAACGAATGGGATCAACGCCAAGGGCGCGATGGCCACGGAATTTGGTTGCACGGCACGCCAAACGATACCTATAGCCGCCCCCCTAAAGCGAGCAATGGCTGCGTGGTATTAACCAATCGAGACTTACTCAAACTGGGCAAACTCTTACAAATCGGGCTCACACCGGTAATTATCACCAGCAAAATGGACTGGAGTGATGAGGCAGATCAACAAGAGCGCCATTCCCTCATGCAAGCACTCGAACAATGGCGAACAGATTGGAGTAGTCGTAATGTTGATGCTTTCTTAGCGCATTACGCCAACGATTTTTCTGCAGGCAAGGTTAAATTAACCGAATTTTCACAACAAAAACGCCAAGTTAACGCCAGTAAATCTTGGGTAAAAGTCAAGCTGACCGAATTGAGCGTTTTTGCATATCCCAATCAATCCAATTTGGTTGTGGTTAATTTTGAGCAAGATTACAGTAGCAATAATCTTTCTAATAAAATGAAAAAACGCCAATACTGGCTCAAACGCTATAATCAATGGCAGATTATTTACGAAGGTTCTGTTAAGTAACATGTTGATTATAATAAGAAATTTTTTTGCTTTTCTGCTTGCGGTGCTGTGCGTTTTGCCCGCCAATGCAGCATCCTCACGCGCACATTTAGGAGAATTAATAATGGTTAAACTTCATACCAATCACGGCGTCATTACTTTGCAACTGGATGCAGAGAAAGCACCCAATACGGTCAGTAATTTTTTGGATTACGTAAACGCCGGCTTTTATAGCAACACTGTTTTCCATCGCGTGATTGATGGCTTTATGATTCAAGGGGGCGGTTTTGAACCTGGAATGAAACAAAAAGCGGTCAATGCGCCGATTAAAAATGAAGCCGACAATGGACTTGAAAATGATATGTATACCATTGCAATGGCACGCACCAGCGACCCTCATTCTGCCACCGCCCAGTTCTTCATCAATATCAAAAATAATCGCTTTCTAAATCACACCGCGCCGGATAGCCAAGGTTGGGGCTATTGCGTATTTGGGAAAGTCATTGAAGGAATGGATGTTGTTGATGCCATCAAGAAAGTTAAAACGAGCTCGAAGTCTGGGCATCAAGACGTTCCAACCGAAGACGTCATTATTCTCAAAGCGGAAGTCGTCAGCCAGTAAGTTATTTGCGATGAAGTAGCAACTATGAAATTCAGCCTTTTTATTTCTGATCTTCATTTACGCGCAACGGGTCGAAAAACGATCCGTTTGTTTCGTGACTTTATTCAAAATACTGCGCCGCACGCTGAAGCGTTATATATTTTGGGTGATTTATTCGAATACTGGGCGGGAGACGACGACTTAGAAACTGTATTTCACCGGCAGATAACCGATGATTTATGGCAGCTAAGTAAGTCAAATACCCGCCTATTTCTCATGCACGGCAACCGCGATTTTCTGATGAGCCAAGGATTGGCAGAAGCATGTGAAGCCACCTTTCTACCAGACCCTTTTCTGCTTGATTTATACGGCAGACCCACATTGCTAACCCACGGCGATACGCTTTGCACGGACGATTTGGCTTATCAGGATTTTAGAAGCCAAGTGCGACAAGCCAGTTGGCAAGCCCAATTTCTGGCGCAACCGCTCGCAGTGCGAAAAAAACAAATTGCGGCTATTCGCGTTGAAAGTCAGTCTGCAAAAAAATCCAAGTCAACTAGTATTATGGATGTTAACTTACAAGCCGTGCATAAATTACTGGAAAAGCATCAGTATCCACAAATAATTCATGGCCACACCCATCGTCAAGGGCATCATTTGCACCATTTCAACGATCACAGCTGTGATCGTTGGGTTTTAGGTGACTGGGATAGCCGAGCCAATGCCTTACGCTGCAGCACAGAGGGCGTGGATTGGCAAAGCTTGTCAAACTAAGACTTTAGCCACTTGGCCGCATCCAAGGCAAAATAAGTCAAAATTCCATCTGCTCCTGCGCGCTTAAAGGCAAGCAGTGATTCCATTACGCAGGCTTTTTCTTCCAACCAACCATTTTGCGCAGCCGCTTTTAACATGGCGTATTCGCCACTCACTTGATAGACGAAAGTTGGAGCTTTAAATTCATCTTTTACGCGGCGGACGATGTCTAAATAAGGCATTCCAGGCTTAACCATCACCATGTCCGCGCCCTCTTGTAAATCCAAACCTACCTCCCACAAGGCTTCGTCAGAATTTGCCGGATCCATTTGGTACGTATATTTATTTCCTTTACCCAAGTTAGCACTCGAACCCACCGCATCTCGAAAGGGTCCATAAAAACTGGAGGCGTATTTGGCGGAATATGCCATGATGCGGGTGTGAATATGTCCGTTAGCATCCAGCGCTGCCCGTACCGCGCCAATGCGACCATCCATCATGTCAGAAGGCGCCACAATATCAGCACCTGCCGCCGCATGGCATTGAGCTTGGCGCGTCAGCACCGCGATTGTTTCATCATTCAACACGTAGCCACTTGCGTCAATCAGCCCATCTTGTCCGTGACTAGTGTAAGGATCGAGCGCGACGTCAGTCATAATGCCCAGCTCCGGAAACTCCTGCTTCAGCGCGGCGACAACACGAGGAACCAAACCCGCGAGGTTAAACGCCTCCTCTGCACCCAGGCTTTTTAATGGCGCTTCAATTACGGGAAAAATCGCCATCACTGGCACGCCTAACCGCAGGCACTGCTCGGCATCGTAGCGCAATTTATCTAAAGTTTTGCGCTGAACGCCTGGCATGGACTTTACCTCTTCGACTTTATTTACCCCATCCAGCACAAAAACTGGATAAATAAAATCATTTGGTGTAAGTACATGCTCACGCATTAAGTCACGTGAAAATTGATCGTGACGCATCCGACGCATCCGTTTATTGGGATAGTTTGCGAGTGTTTGCATTGCAACTCCTAAAAAAATTAACGTTTAACTGGAACTATTTTATAACTAGGCACTCAGATTCAGAGTGCAGTGAGAACTGCTCCCCGTTTCTCCTCCCTGAGCGGGTGTCTTAACCATAAGCGTTGAGACTTTATGCCACTACCCCCCCTTGGTTAGTGGCATTTTTTTACCCTATAAACCGCTATTTAACAAAATGTTGTGTGCGTCCATCGTAGCGCAGGGCAAGTCGTGTTGAAGAATACGTGTCATTCCATTCCAAGCAGGAACAACACCCCTGTGCTGCGATGAACGCCCCCTACGCTCGGGAACAACTCAATCAAAGGGTAAGCGTGCGTAAAATACTCAATCCCTATCTATTCATTTCCTTGCCGCCTTTAACGAGCGACATCTGCGGTTTGAGCTTTATTGATATTCATCAAATCATGCCGCCAACCAAGCTGCAATGACCGCTTCTGCCTCTTCCGTTCCTTGCTTTTTTAAGCTAGAAAAAAGTTGCACCGAGCAAAATGGGAAGTGTTCTGCAATATACGCAGTCACCTCACGTACAGTTTGAGTGGCTTGTTGACGACTGAGCTTGTCGGACTTGGTCAGCAAAATGTGCACGGGCTTTTGTGTATTGGCAAACCAAGTCAGCATTTGCTCATCCAGTGCTGTCATGGGATGACGCGAATCCATAATTACCACCAAACCGCACAGCGCCGCTCGTGTCTGCAAATACGCGTTGAGCAGTTCTTCCCAATGTCGTTGCACATCAGGCGGTACTTTGGCGTATCCGTAGCCAGGCAAATCCACCAGAAAATTATTTTCTCCCAAGGAAAAATAATTTAAATGCTGAGTTCGACCCGGTGTTTTACTGGTATAAGCCAGCCGCACATGATTCGCCAAGGTATTAATTGCACTGGATTTTCCAGCGTTTGAGCGTCCAACAAACGCAACCTCTTTGCCGCCGTGTAAAGGTAAATCTTTAATATGATTAACTGTTGTATAAAAAGTCGCTTGTGAAAAAAGTCCCATTATTTCCATGCCGCGAAAATTTTATCTGCGGCGGCGATAGTTGCGGCAATATCTGCTTCGCTATGCGCAGCGGAAACAAAACCGGCCTCAAATGCTGAGGGAGCGAAATAAATACCCTCGTCTAACATCGCATGAAAGAAGCGGTTAAATGCGTCCTTGTCGCTTGCCATCACCTCCGCATAGCAAGTCGGTGGCGTAGCTCTAAAATACAACCCCATCATGCCACCGACAGATTGTGCACAAAAAGCAATCTTGTGTTTTTGTGCAACTGCGGTCAAATCTTGTGTCAGTTTCGTTGCTAATTGGGCTAGTCGTTCATAAAAACCAGGGGCTTGCACCAACTTCAGCGTGGCCAAACCGGCTGCGACCGCTATCGGATTACCCGATAAAGTCCCCGCTTGATACACCCCTCCCAGCGGTGCCAAACATTGCATAATGTCGCGCCGCCCCCCAAAGGCGGCTGCCGGCAAGCCGCCACCCATAACCTTACCCAAGGTCACTAAATCGGGTTTGATGCCGTAAAAGCCTTGCGCCCCTTGCAGGCTTACGCGAAAACCAGTCATCACCTCATCCAGAATCAGTACCGCACCGTATTGCGTGCACACCTGACGCAAGGCATCTAAAAAGTCGCGCTTAGGCGTGACTAGATTCATATTTCCTGCCACGGGTTCAACAATCACAGCGGCAATTTCGCTACCCGATTCTGCAAAGTATTTTTCTAAACTTTGCGCATTGTTGTATTCCAAGACCGTGGTCAGTGCCGCGATTTCATAAGGCACGCCAGATGAACTCGGTTGACCGAAAGTGAGCGCACCCGAGCCCGCTTTAACCAGCAAGCCATCGGAATGCCCGTGGTAACAGCCTTCAAATTTGACAATGCGCGAACGCCCGGTGAAGCCACGCGCCAAGCGGATTGCCGACATGGTTGCTTCTGTCCCTGAACTCACCATTCTTACCATTTCCATGCTCGGCAAAAGTCGGCACAATTGTTCTGCAATGGCTAATTCGCCTGCTGTCGGTGCGCCAAAACCCAGCCCTTGCGCGGCGGCATCCTGCACCGCCTTCACCACGTCAGGATGACAATGTCCAGCAATCATTGGCCCCCAAGAGCCCACGTAATCAATGTATTTTTTATCGTCCGCATCCCAAACATAGGCGCCTTGCCCACGTTTAAAAAACAGCGGAGTGCCGCCAACCGAACGAAAGGCCCGCACCGGTGAATTCACCCCGCCGGGAATAAGTTTTTGAGATTGATCAAACAGCTGCTGGTTATGCGATGTCATAGTGCACCTTTTTGGATAAGTGTTGAAAATTGTTGTGCTGAGATTTGTGGTTGCTTGGTTTCAAAGATTGCCGAAATGACCGCCAGCGCATCTGCTCCTGCGGCCAGTAAGCTTGCGGCATTGTCCTGTGTAATACCGCCAATGGCGACTAAGGGCTTTGAAAATTCATGCCGCGCCCAACGCAAAATTTCCGGCTCGGCGCGCGCGGCCTTCGGTTTTATTAAAGACGGGAAAAAAGCCCCAAATGCCAAATAATCTGCACCTTGCGTGACTGCGGCACGGGCTAAATCAGTGCGATTGTAACAAGATGCACCAATGAGTTTGTTTGCACCCAAACAGTGACGTGCTCTGGCAACACTGCCATCCTCTCCGCCCAGATGCACACCATCAGCATCGACTTCGGCTGCCAAAGTCGGATGGTCGTTAATCAGATAAAGCACACCCCATTCACGTGTTATTTTTCTTAGCATAAGTGCTTGATTATAAAGCATATTTTGATTTGCTTTTTTATTTCGATATTGCAGCACACTCGCACCGCCTGCTAACACTTGACGGACTTTTTCATATAAGTATTCGCTATTTAATTCATCTGGTGTAATGGCATATAGCCCTTTAATGACGGGTGATTTTGAGATCACTTTCTTCGTCCTCCTCGTCGTCGTCATCATCGCGTGCCCAAAATAGACGGTCTGGAATATATTGCCCCATGCCAGGACGGAAACCCCACTTTAGCGCTTCCCACGTATATTCTTGCGCTTCGCGTACTGCCTCATCCATCGGCACGCCATTTGCCAATAAGGCCGCCAGTGCCGAGGCTAAAGTGCAGCCTGACCCATGGTAACTACCGGGTAGTCGCGGCCAACTATCGCTGCGCACCACGCCACGTTCACCATATAAGGT
Source organism: Gallionellaceae bacterium (assembly GCA_036171275.1). Classification (GTDB taxonomy): domain Bacteria; phylum Pseudomonadota; class Gammaproteobacteria; order Burkholderiales; family Gallionellaceae; genus PALSA-1006. The sequence goes on from JAVHQT010000017.1 coordinate 32,880, forward strand.
ATTGATTACTTTGAGAGAATTTTCATGTGTCCCGGTGATTAGTACATATTCACATCCTAAACGCAAAATTCTTTTTGAGCATTCAGCGAGATTGGGATTATCGGCCTCGTTCTCTTCATCGATGACCAAGCGGCGCGCTTCGATGCTATTGGGCGTCAGAATCGTCGTTTGCGGCAACAGCAAGTCTCGTATGGCAGCTAGCATCTCATCGCTAGACAATTCATCCCCACGTCCTGATGCCAGAACCGGATCGAACACCAATGGAATGTTGGGATAATCAGCCATAATTTCTGCCACCGCAGCCACGTTTTCGACACTGCCTAGCAATCCGATTTTGAACGCCGCAACCGGCATATCTTCCAATACAGTGCGTGCTTGGTCGATCACCCATTCTGCTTCCATCGGCTGAACGTCGTCCACACCCCGGGTATCTTGAACGGTAATCGCGGTGACGACAGACAGTGAATGGCAGCCCATGCTGGCGATCGTTAAAATATCGGCTTGCATTCCTGCGCCACCACTAGGATCGGTAGCGGAAAAGGTCAGCACAATTGGAGGGGTTTCAGACATAATTTATCGCGTTTTTTAGACTTATATTCGGGGGCGCAATTCTAACTGAATCAAGCTGATTGACAAGGCAACTACAAGCCCAAATCAGCCCACATCGCATCCACTTTCGCTTTAACTTCGGCATTCATTGCAATCGGCGTTCCCCATTCTCGGGTCGTTTCACCCTGATATTTATTGGTCGCATCCAATCCCATCTTGCCACCCAAACCAGATATCGGACTGGCGAAATCCAGATAATCAATCGGCGTATTTTCCACCAGCAGCGTGTCGCGCGCTGGATCGACGCGAGTGGTAATGGCCCATATCACCTCGAACCAAGAACGCACATCAATGTCATCATCCACCACGATAATGAATTTCGTGTACATAAATTGCCGCAGAAAACTCCAAATACCGAACATCACACGCTTGGCGTGACCGGGATATTGTTTCTTAATGGACACCACCGCCATGCGATAGCTACAGCCCTCAGGCGGCAAGTAAAAATCGACAATTTCGGGAAATTGTTTTTGTAAAAGCGGCACGAAAACTTCATTCAGCGCCACGCCCAGCATCGCCGGTTCATCGGGTGGCTTGCCAGTGTAAGTCGAATGATAAATGGGATCACGCCGCAGGGTAATGCGTTGAATAGTCAATACCGGAAATTTATCCTGCTCGTTATAGTAACCAGTGTGGTCGCCATACGGTCCTTCCAGCGCTACCTCATCGGGATAAATCACGCCTTCCATGACGATTTCTGCACTGGCGGGCACCTGCAAATCGTTGCCTAAACACTTAACTAATTCTGTTTTACGACCACGCAGCAGTCCGGCAAACTGGTATTCGCTCAAACTATCCGGCACCGGCGTGACCGCGCCCAGTATCGTCGCCGGATCAGCGCCAATCACGACGGCGACGGGAAAGGGTTGCCCAGGATTTTTTTGGCAATGCTCCCGAAAATCCAAGGCGCCGCCACGGTGCGCCAGCCAGCGCATGATCACTTTATTTCGGCCTAACACTTGCTGCCGGTAAATCCCTAAATTTTGTCTAACTTTATGAGGTCCGCGCGTCACCACCAAGCCCCAAGTTATCAGCGGCGCCACATCACCCGGCCAGCAATGTTGAATCGGCAACTTCGCCAAATCTACTTCATCGCCCTCCCAGACCACCTCTTGACAGGGCGCTCGCGAAACAATTTTGGGCGACATACTGAGCACTTGCTTCAACAGCGGCAGCTTATCCCAGGCGTCTTTTAAACCTTTTGGTGGCTCAGGTTCTTTCAAATACGCCAGTAGTTTTCCAACTTCGCGCAGCGCGCTCACCGAGTCTTCGCCCATCCCTAACGCCACACGGCGTGGCGTACCAAACAAATTTGCCAAAACTGGCATGGTGTGTCCGATCGGGTTTTCAAATAGCAGTGCTGGCCCTTGAGCGCGTAATACGCGATCACAAATTTCGGTCATTTCTAAGTGCGGTGAAACTGGCACGATGATCCGCTTTAATTCCCCGTGCTTTTCCAGTTGCGCAATAAAATCGCGTAAGTCGTAATATTTCATTTTATGTAACTGATTAGTTATAGTGCTTCTTACAAAAATAGCCGAACCCAATGGGTTGAGCAGCATGCGTCTCATCCAAGGATAAGACTTTCACTTTCTAAGCGACATTTTTCGCTTTACCCGTCCGAAATCATCGATTCTGCTCCGTTGTGTCTCTGCGTTACCGCGTCGATTGTCGCCAACGCACCGCTTACTGCTTTTATCGGCCGGCCTTGATGCGGCTAGGTGAGTAGGCACAGCCACTGTGCTGCCGTCAGCACCAACCTATCAAACATCAAGTGCACCATGACTTTTGGAACACGCCCATCAACACCACTGTGGCGAACAGATATTCCACACTGTGAATCACGACAGCGCCACCATCACGACCGCCAGCGCGCCCGTCGCACCGGAAATCATGCCATGACGTCCGCCAAACAGCGAGGTAATCAGGCTAACCATAAGGCTGCATACAGCCCGACCAGCGGATGAACTTGCGCCACTCATGCAAAAGCAATCGCCTCAGAAACAAGGGCGAGAGCGACTGCGAGCCCAGAAAGAAGATTGCTTTTTGCTTCAGCTAAATTTTGGACATTCATTGTGTTTTAGTTACGATCTGCGACTTGATTAATTTTTAATGTCAAAATCTATATGAATCTAAGTATATGATTATAAAGAGATTTTTTATTGAATTATGCGCCACAATGACAGGGTAGAAATAATACAAAGCGACATTTACCTTCGTTTGACCGCCTACATTCATTATACAGATGCCCTTTGAAAATCATTTGAAAATCATTCGCTAGTCTTCATTTTCGGCGCGTAATAACGCTACAATCCGCCACCCGGTTTCGACTTCCTTCCCCGTCATGACTAACCCTACCGATCATTTTCGTCATCGTTTTGAAATGCGCAAAGCACTTGGGCGTGGCGCGAGCAGCGAAGTTCATTTAGCGTTTGATACGTATTTGCAGCGCGAGGTCGCGTTAAAGTTGACGCGTTCGGGTTATCTGGATAATCCGCAAGAGCGCGTTCGCAATCGGAAAATGTGGTTAAACGAAACGCGCTTGGCAGGCAAACTTAAACATCCTTTTATCGTTGAGGTTTACGAGGCGTGCAGCACGCCGGATTTTGATTATTTAGTGATGGAATATGTGCCTGGAGAAACGCTGAAAAAGCATACTTCTTTTGATAACTTATTACCCATTCCACGCCTTGTCGATATTTTGTATAAAGTCTGCAATGCCTTGGACTACTCCAATACAATGGGCATTTTGCACCGCGATATTAAGCCGAGCAATGTGCTGTTTGGCACCGATAACTTAATTAAAGTGTCCGATTTTGGTGCTGCGTTTTTACTGAACTCCGACACCACGCAAGTGGATATGGTGGGCACGTTACCGTTTATGCCACCAGAACAATTTATGCAAGCAAGGCCGTCAATTCAGTCTGATATGTATGCGGTCGGCGTGATGGCGTATCAGCTTTTGACAGGCGCTTTGCCGTTTAACGCTAAAACCTACGACGAAATGATTTATCAGAAGCTGCATGAAGACGCACTGCCTTTAGAAAAACGTCGCCTCGATATTCCTCAAGCTTTGCGTTTTGCCGTTCATCGCGCCATGCACCGCGACGCTGACATGCGCTACCGTTCCTGGAAAGGCTTGTGCGATGATTTGGCGGCCGCTTTGCCGACGTTGGAAAAGCGGCCAGAAATTTCGTTTGATTGTTCACGTTTTGACGTATTACGGAATCTGCTGTTTTTTTCGCATTTTACCGATAACGAAATATGGGAAACCGTGGGCATCAGCGAATGGCAAAATGCCGCTTCGGGGCAGGCGATTGTTGAAGAAGGCGCAGTTGGCAGCAGCTTTTTTATTTTGATTGACGGCGAAGCGAAAGTACTTAAAAACGACATTGAATTGACACGAATGCACGGTGGCAGTTGTTTTGGTGAAATTGCTTATTTGGACGAAACGCGACATACCCGCATGGCAACCGTGCAAGCAATTACGCCCTTGCGCTTAATTATGATTGAAGGCACAGCCTTGCAACAGGCGAGCGATGGCTTGCAAGCCGCTTTTGCAAAAGGCTTTTTAAATTTAATGATTTCACGTATCGGCGAAACCGATCGACGCTTACTTTCGGTTTTATTGTCGCAACCCAGCGCGCAAACCGTGGCACAAGCGCCCACTGATATTACGACAACTCGGGATTTTCAATGAGCGCTCTCGTGTGATTTCGTCACACGAAAAATGGCGCTTTAATGATAAAATTAGCCAGTGAACTCTTCCAACCCACTTCCTGCCGCCATTCCTGTTCCCGCCCCTGCATTACTCAATGCCTTGCGCAAGTTGTTGCGCCCATTGATTAAGCTTTTGTTGGTCAATGGGCTAACTTACCCACAATTTTCTAATTTATTAAAAACCTTGTACGTTGAGATTGCCCGAGAAGAGTTTGTCTTGAAAGGCAAAGCGCAAACCGTTAGTCGAATTAGCTTGCTTAGTGGCGTGCATCGTAAAGATGTGAAACGTTTAGGATTGAATGGCGCTGAGGAATCGTCTATTCCACCATCCGTTTCTTTGGGCGCCAAGTTGGTGGCTTTGTGGACCAGTGCTGCCGAGTATCTGGACGAAACAGGTCAACATTTGCCGCTTCCTCGACAAGCCAGTGAAGGCGGTGCGCAATCTTTTGAGGCACTGGTCAGCGCGGTCAGTAAAGATATTCGTCCGCGCGCTATTTTGGATGAGTGGTTGCGAATTGGCATTGTGCATCTGGACGAACAAGCGCGCGTTTGTTTGAATACTGATGCTTTCGTGCCGAAAAATGGCTACGAAGAAAAGGCTTATTATTTTGGTCAAAATTTACAAGATCATATTATCGCCGGGGCACACAATCTCTTAGGGCAAAAACCACCCTTCTTAGAGCGCAGCGTTTATTACAGCGCACTGACCCTAGAATCCAGCCTAGAATTAGCCGAGCTTTCCAAAAAATGCGCGATGCAAGCCTTGGTGACGGTCAATAAACGCGCCCAAGTTTTACAAACACTCGATGCCGGCCAGCCCGGTGCCAATCAGCGTATCAATTTCGGCGTTTATTTCCTGCACAAAAAAGAAAAGAGCGCACCATGAAAGCGCTTTATTTAGCGATGGGCAACCTGTTAGTCGCGCTTTTTCTTGCGGCACCGTTGGCACAAGCAGCCGATCTGTGCGGCATCGGTGGCACAGGTCTCAGCTCGGAATGTGGCATTGGCGGGACAGGAGTGCGACAAGATGGCATTGCCGGAACCGGACGAAGTGCGACTGAAAATGGCGTGGGCGGAACAGGGCATGGTTCTGACGGAATCGGTGGCACAGGAATTGTCGGAATTATTACCGGATTTGGTAGCGTTTGGGTGAATGGACTGGAAGTGCACTTCGATGCGCAAGTCGGCAAGCCGTTAGCCATCGGACAAGTGGTCGCCATTGCAGCGAATGCACAGTCTGGCCGTTTGCAAGCGCGCAGCATTGCGATCATTCATACCGTAAGCGGGCCAATTAGTGAGCTTAATCGCGCGGCTAGTTCGTTGCGTGTTTTGGGTCAAACTGTTAAGTTAAATTCGGATACCGTACTTGCACCCAGCGTGAGTCAAGCCAATCTCTCAATCGGAAAAACCATTACAATCAGTGGCTTACGCTTAAGTGACGGCACAATTATTGCAGCTTATATTGAGCCGTCTGGCGCGGCAACCGAGTCGAGCGTGGTCGGACCGATTACAGCAATCAACGGCAATTCGCTTGAAATCTATGGCTTAAAAATTAAACCACCCACTGTTACCCCCTTTAAAATCGGACAAGAAATCAGTGTCAGCGGACCTGTGTCAGACGGGGAAATGCAGGCCAATGCAGTCACTTTAAGCGCGGTCAGTCAGTTGCTCAATCAAAGCGCAAATCTTGAATTGCAAGGTTTCGTTGGCAAAGCCAGTGACACAGGCGCAATTAAAGTGGGCAATGTTCAGCTCGTCTCACCCGAAGGGGCAGAAAACTGGCAAGCGGGCGAGTTAGTACACGTCAGCGGCCACTTAAATGTCGATCAGCATTTAATTGTTGACCGGATTGAATTTAGCCGCGACAGACATGAAAGGCTGATTCCCGACAGCGCTTTGGTGGAACATGATGGCGCGACTGAGCATACAGAACATCACGATAGTCCAGACCATCATGAATCTCCGGATCGTCTAGATCGCCAAGAATTGGACCGTCCGGAACAGTCCGACCACACTGATCATGCCAGCTCCGAAGAACATTCTCGCCACAGCCATAATCATGACTAAGTTATTGATTATATTGATATTTTTTAGTTTCGGGCATGCCCAGGCGGCCAATGGTTCATTGAGCTTAAGCAGCGGATTTGATTTTAGCACTGGCAACTATGGTGGCAACACCGCCACCGACGTGACTTATCTGCCAGTGGTTGGCAAGTATGAAATTAACCCCTGGCTGTTTAAATTAACCCTGCCCTATTTGCGCATCACCGGCCCGGCGAATGTCACGCCAAATATCGGTCAGGCAGTTTATAGCAGCAATGCAGTTCGTACTGATTCGGGCATGGGTGACGTTGTGCTAGCGGGAAGTTATAGCCTGATCAATTCGGCTGCAAAAGGGCTATTGTTGGACATCGGTAGCAAAATTAAATTTGGGACGGCGGATAAATATCTCGGACTGGGTACCGGTGCCAATGATTATGCTGCCGAGCTTAGTCTTTACAAAACAAATGGACGCTTCAGTCGTTTCGGCACAGTCGGCTATAAGGTATTTGGGCAATCAACTGGCTATAGGTTGGATAATGTTTTTTACGGCTCGATTGGCATTAGCCGAAAATTTAATCCGCAGCTTAGCAGTGGTTTAATTTTTGACTATCGTCAAGCCACCTCACCTAACTACGATCCACAACAAATACTGACCCTGTTTTTCAATGGAAAAATCAATGCCAAATGGCGCATCCAAACCTATGTCTTTAAAGGTGAAGGCATTTCAAGCCCCGCACTCGGTGGCGGCGCAATGCTGACTTTTTCTAACCAATAAGCGCGGATCACTCTGCAATTTTACCCGAGCCATGCTGATTATTGCCCAATGGCAGCGTGATTCTGATTAAAAAACCAATTTATAATCAATCGGTTATGTATAATATTTCGGCACATTTAACCTGACGTAGCTTCCTTCTTGCAAACTGAAAGATTGACTAGCAGACTCCATACCGAAAACAGGGTTGCAATTGTTGGACTCGGTTGCTATATTAGCAAATCATAATTTACCCGAGGATAACGATGTATCAACTTACTTTAGATGGCAGCGCGCAATTCCAAGTGCGCTATAAAAATCATCAACTTAATTACAGCGTTGATAATAGTTTTGTCAATCCTTTAGAAGCCACTTACGCGGCACTCGCCGGCTGCGCTGGCGTATACGCACGCAAAGCAGCGCAAACACTAGGGATTAGCACTGAGGGAATCGACATTCACTGCAAACCGGTTGTACGAAGTGGTAACATGTTGATTCCACAACGTTTTGTAACCGATGTTACTTTCCCAGACCGAATCAATTCCGAACAGCGAGCCGCTATTTTAGAATCCATTCGCCATTGCGCGGTCAAAGAATTGGTGCAGCAAGGCAGTAAGGTTGAGTTCGTTACCAACGATGTTAGTGTCACTCATTCAGCATCATAATTTAATCTAGGAGAACAGTATGAAATGTAATTCAGGTGGTTTAGATCGTATTTTGCGGATTGTAGCGGGTTTGGTTTTAGTTGGTTTGGCGGCAAGCAATATCGTTGGTGTTTGGGGCTGGATCGGGATAGTGCCTTTGCTCACCGGCGCAATCGGCTTTTGTCCCGCCTACACCTTATTGGGTGTTAATACCTGCAAAACTAAAGCAGAATAAATTTCCGCTTGCCCTAAAAAAACGCGCCTGCGAAAGCATGGCGCGTTTTTTTTGGATTGCTTAGTCAAGGTTTCTGGTGAAGCACAATTCAATCAACCGTATTCCCTAATCTTGACGGATGAGGCACTAAGTAATTGATTAGTATGAGATTTATTCCATTACGGATCGACGGCACTCCTAATCTTGTCAACTCACCACGAACGGAATAAATCAGCACCGCTCTAGATTTTAATCTACACCGAAATGGCGAAACTAAAATCCACAGCGACTTACAAATCCAGCAGCGCACGCCCAGGAAATTCAAGCGCTTCTTTAATCGTCGCCAAAAACTGCACGGCCTCCCTGCCGTCGATAATCCGATGATCGTATGACACCGCCAGATAGTTAATCGGACGAATCACAATTTGACCGTTTTCGACCACGGCGCGATCTTTGGTGGCGTGAATTCCCAAAATAGCGGCTTGCGGCGGATTGATGATCGGAGTGGAAAGCATTGAGCCGAAAACACCGCCGTTTGAAATAGAGAACGTGCCGCCAGTTAATTCTTCCATACCCAACTTGCCCACTTTGGCGCGTGCTCCAAAATCCACAATGCGCTTTTCAATATCTGCAAAAGATAATTTATCCGCATCGCGAATAATCGGCACGACTAAACCACGCTCGCTGCCTATCGCCACGCCAATATCAAAATACCCGTGGTAAATAATATCGTTGCCGTCCACGGACGCATTCACAATTGGAAATTTTTGTAATGCCAGCACCGCCGCTTTGACGAAAAAAGAAGAAAAGCCCAGTTTCACGCCATGTTTCTTTTCGAACCCATCTTTATAGCGATTCCGCAGCTCGATTACTGGCTGCATATTCACCTCGTTAAAGGTGGTGAGAATGGCGGCATTTTGTTGCGATTGCAGCAAACGCTCAGCGATGCGCTGCCGAATCCGCGTCATGGGCACACGTTGCTCAGCACGATTACCAGCAGGCGCGATGCCGATGGCAATCGGGGCAACTGGCTCTTCGGCGGTTGATTTGACCGCACCTAACACATCTTCTTTGGTCACCAAGCCTTTGCGGCCGCTGCCTTGCAAACTAGCGGTATCCACTTCTAATTCGTGCGCCAACTTGCGCGCCGACGGCGATACTGCCACGGCTTCCTTTTGATCGACTGCCTTGACCGGCGAAGCTTGCGCTACTTGCTCGGTATCAATTTGTGCAATCAGCTCACCGCTGCCGACTTTCTCGCCATCGCCCTTAAGGATTTTGGTCAGCACGCCGCTTTTAATGGCTGGCAATTCCAACACGACTTTATCGGTTTCAATGTCGATTAAATTTTCACCTTCAGTCACCGCCTCGCCCACTTTTTTGTTCCAAGTGAGCAGCGTTGCTTCAGAGACGGATTCGGAAAGTTGAGGAACTTTAACTTCAATGAGGCTCATTTTTAATACTCCTGATAATTGATGAAATCACTTAATCAATTCTATCGCCAACTGTCTGCCACTGTCGGCATTTATTTTTTAAAAACCCGCGCCATTCAATTGGCAAATCGACCGCTGCTTTGACTGTATAATTTGCGCAATACTAATTAATAATGAGGTGAGATATGTATTACGTAGTCACGGGCGCAGCAGGGTTTATTGGTTCGAATCTGGTTAAAGCACTAAATGAACGCGGCGAAACCAATATCATTGCGGTGGACAACCTCAAAAAAGCCGATAAATTCAAAAATTTAATTGATTGCGAAATTGCCGATTACCTAAGCAAAGAAGACTTTATTCAACAACTGAATGAAGGCACGTTTGACGGAATGTTGCGCGGCGTGCTGCACCAAGGCGCGTGTTCTGACACCATGGAAAGCGATGGTCATTACATGATGGAAAATAACTACCGCTATTCCTTAGCTATTCTCAACCATTGCCAACGCGAAGACATTCCCTTTTTGTATGCCTCTTCCGCCTCGGTGTATGGCATGGGACCTGTGTTTAGCGAAAGCCGCCAATATGAAGCGCCACTGAATGTGTATGCGTATTCCAAATTTTTATTTGACCAAGTGGTGCGACGGCGCTGGGCAGAAAAAAGCGGGCAAATTGTCGGACTGCGCTATTTCAATGTTTACGGACAACGCGAAACCCATAAAGCGCGCATGGCGTCGGTGGCGTTTCACTTTTTCAACCAATTTCGCGCTGAAGGCTATGTCAAACTATTTGAAGGCTGCGAAGGCTACGCTAATGGTGGGCAATTGCGCGATTTCGTTTCGATTGAAGACGTGGTCAAAGTGAATATGTTCTTCTTAGATCACCCCGAACAATCGGGCATTTTTAACTTAGGCACAGGACAAGCGCAGAGCTTTAATGAAGTTGCAGTGGCAACGATCAACACGTTGCGCGCCATCAACGGCGAACGCCTTTTATCTCTAGATGACATGTTGCAACAGCAACTTTTACGCTATATCCCGTTCCCCGACGCACTCAAAGGTAAATATCAGAGTTATACGCAAGCTGATATTTCAGCCCTGCGCGCCGTGGGTTATCAAGAAGCCTTTTTAACCGTTGAACAAGGCACTTCGCGATATATCAAGTATTTGGCAGCACAGTAACTGTTAAAGCAATGCTGATTTATTCCGTTGGTGTTAAACTTGTCGAGCCACGGAAAAATAAATATCATATAAATCAATAAGTTAAGCTCACCCCACAATAAAACTTGACTAAGTTCATTGCAAAGTTCAGCGCGTTCGATTGATTTATACCGTGTTTCCTTAATTTTTGATAAAACGTTAAGCCTCACTCTGGAGAATATGATGAAATCACTGTTTTTAATTCTTGCACTCTTATTTGCCTGCACTAACAGCATTTTTGCCGCTGTCAATCTCAACACCGCGAGCCAATCACAACTTGAGGGCATCAAAGGCATCGGCCCTGTCAAAGCCAAAGCGATTGTGGACTATCGGAAGAAAAACGGTGAATTCAAACGCGTCGATGATTTGCAAAATGTACCTGGCTTTGGCGAAAAAACCCTGGCAAATGTACGCGGCAATGTGAGTGTTAGCGCTAGCGCATCGACAAAAAAACCGACCACGCCACCGGCTAAAAAACCGAACAACGCAGCGCCTAGCAAACCTTCGCCAGCAGCGCAAAAAACAAGGTAAGTCCTTGATTATATTAAATAATTTATCACTGTCATTTAGGCAGTGATATCGAGCAATTTACCGACCGAACTTTCTTCGCTACTGGCCGGCGATAAAGATTGCTGGATTGCTTGGGAAAATTGCTGAGCAGCGCGCATATTTTGCGTCAAACGATCACTCGCTGATGCCTGAACTTGTGCCATTTCCAGGTGCTGATTTTGATGAGATTTTTGTTGAAGTTTCGCTAAATAAGTTAAATCCTTATCCAACTCAGCTAAATTTTGGCTCAGTCGAGTTTCACTCTCAACCACATTCGCCCGATCAAACGCAACCCGTTGCTGCGCAACCGTGGTTTGCGCGTAGGTTTGATTAACGGCACGAACTGCCTGCACATTCATTTCATCATCCCTCGTTTTGCACGCTATTTAGGTTCAATCTGCCACAAGTGTTGCGACACTGACAGCCCCGCACCAAGCCAACCCAAAAATGCAGAAAAACCAAGTAAAGTCAGGCTGTCTGCGACAGAAAGATAGCTCAAAGTAAACTGACTTCCGTAAAGTTGCGCCAATGTTCCCAAATTATGATTCAGTAAAAATAAACTTAAAATGATAATCAACCAAGCCGTCACGCCGCCCATCATTCCTTGTAAAAAACCGAAATATAAAAACGGCCGACGAATAAATTGATGGGTTGCACCAATTAGCTTGGCGACTTCAATCTCGTCGCGTTGCGTCAAAATTTGCAAGCGAATGGTATTAAAGGTAATGGCAACCAGAGCAAAACTGAGCAAGGTCGCTAAAATAATGACCGCCATTTGACCAAAGCCAAGTATCGCCTGTAACTTATACGCCCACGCCGAATCGAGCTGAATTTTTTCAAATTTTGGCCAGAACTTCAAGTCATCTCTGAGTGCTTCAATTTTTTCAGCCTCAACGATTGACGGATAAATGACCAATGCATCTGGCAAAGGATTAACTGTCAAACTACCGACCACATCGGCTAAACCGGTACTTTGCTGCAGTTGTTTTAACGCTAAATCGCGCGGCACAAACTCCACATGATCGATTGTTTCCAAGGCTTTCAATTTTTCAAGCGTGGATTCAACTTCCGCCGTCGTCGTGTCTGCCTCTAAAAATACCGTAATTTGCGGTGCGCCAACCAAGCGATCTGAAAAATGCTGCGTATTTTTTAATAAAATATACCCGCCAACCGGCAAGCTCAGCGCCACCCCAATTACCAATACATTCAACAGGCTCGCTACCGGCGTCTTAACTAATCGCCGCCAGGTAACGTTAAAAACATGCCAATGCTGGATGCTCAGATTTTTCATGGTTGCAGCTCCCCATTTTTGAGTGTCAATGCCCGCGCGGGAAAACGGTTAATAACCATTTCATCATGCGTTGAAATTAACAAAGTGACGCCAACTTGATGAAAGGATTGAAAAATATTCATGATTTCAGAAGAGTATTCCGTATCTAAATTTCCGGTCGGTTCATCTGCCAGCAAAATACTTGGACGATTGACAATGGCTCTGGCGATGCACAAACGTTGCTGTTCGCCGCCTGATAACGCAATCGGATTGGCCTTTTCGCGCTGCAACAAACCCACTTTATCTAAAGCGGCGCGCACCCGTTTCACACTTTCTCGATGGTCGAAGCCGACAATCTGCAACGGCAACAAGACATTATTAAACACGCTACGATCAAACAACAATTTATGATCCTGAAAAATCAAGCCTAAGTGCCTACGCAAATAGGGCAATGCGCCACTTTTTAGCGCTTTGATATTTTGACCTCGCACCAGCACACTGCCGCTATTCGGACGCTCAATCGCCGCAATCAATTTTAACAACGTGCTTTTTCCCGCACCAGAATGTCCCGTTAAAAAAACCATTTCACCTTCAGCAATTTCAAAAGTCACGTTTTTTAAGGCTTCATAGCCACCGGCATATCGTTTATAAACTTGGTTAAATTTAATCATGTCATCATTCTGTCGGTTGATAAAAATGGATTACATTGCGTCCATCTGTTTTAGATTGATACATCGCGATGTCAGCCTGCATCATAATTTCTTCGGGTGTATTGTCTTGATTTGCAAAAACAGTCACGCCAATACTTGCCGTGCAATGATGTTCTAACGTGATTTTTTTGCTTTCATCCTCGTCTTGTGGTTTCAGAGAATAGGTCTCACCCAGAACATGATGAATTTTTTCTGCCACATTTCTGGCTTGGATTGTCGACGCTGCTTGGTCAGCGGTTAATTCCGCCAACAGCACCACAAACTCATCACCACCAAAACGGGCAATCGTATCGCAGTCTCGAATTGCGCCGACAAGCCGCCGCGCAACTTCAACTAACAACAAATCACCCACCGCATGGCCGTGCTTATCATTAAGCGGCTTGAAATGGTCAAGATCAATAAACATCAGCGCACCATACCGGCCGCTGCGTTTACTGGCTGCTACAGCCTGCGCGAGGCGATCATTTAACAAGCGACGATTTGGTAAATTGGTCAGTGGGTCATAAAAAGCCAGCCGATAAATTTGCGCATTCGCTTGTTTACGTTCTGTAATGTTCGTGGCCAGCGCAATATATTGCCTGATCGTTCCCGCTGCGTCAGCGTAAGGCACAATCGTTGTGTCCTGCCAATATAAATCGCCCTTTTTAGACCGGTTACAAATTTCGCCATGCCAGGCTTTGCCGCTGGTAATCGCGTCATACATTTCCTGAAAAAATTCAACCGAGTGCGTACCGGAGCTAAATACGCGATGATTTTTGCCAAGCAACTCCTCTTTAGAATAGGCACTAATATCGCACATCTTCTCATTGACGTAGATTATCCGCCCAGCGGCATCGGCGGCACTAACGATAACATGTTGATCTAATGCAAATTTTTGGTAATTTAATTCATTCAAAGTTAATTGCAGACGTTCTTTTTCTTGGGTTAATGCTGCCTCGGCCGCATCGCGTGCTTGCCCATCTTCTGCTGCCACGCGCATCTGAATAGTATGGAGCAAAATGTAGGCAATGAACTTACCTAGGTGAGCCATCATGGTAAATTTTTCGTGGGGTGACGTTGAATACAGCATGCACAAATCGGACAGAAACAACAGCACCCCCATCAGCGCCAGCCCTCTAAACAAGCGATGTTCGTTACGTTTTTGCCAAAAAACATAAATCACGCCCAGCCAAAGAAACAGCAGCGGAATTTGTGTTGGCCGCTGAATACCCAAAATGCCGGTATCCACATACGACGGCAAAATAAAAGCCAACGCAAAAAGGCTGACCGTTAACAGCATCATCCCCCCCATAAATCGCACAGGAGAAAGCGATGCCTGATGACGGATTAGCCAATAGATCCAAGCGAGGGCAAGCGGTAAAACATAGGTTGAAGGCGGCCAAGTTGCTGGACGCATCGTACGTGAAAATTGCGCTATCCAAGCAAAATGACCACTCCACTCAATGCCGATCAGCGCGTGTAATAATTCTGTCCCCGCAGCAAAGCCAAAGCCAATCACCAAATAATGCCGAACGTTTGGCTGCAATCGGTGCCGCTCACCCAATAAAGAAACCGCCAGCAGCATTGATAAAATAGCATTGCTAGTATCTAAGCTCAGGTGCAATCGTTCAAATTTTTCTAGCTCAGCTCCCCACAGTCCAATTATAAGCAGCGCATATAAAACCAGCGCTACCAGAAAATAATCAAAATAGTGTGTTTTAAGGACTGCAATCAGGTCATTGCAAATTAACCGAACTTCTCGCCCCAGTTTTTTGAGGGGCGACGGTAAAAAATGGACTGAATGACTCAAATTTAAATTAGGCATAAGACCTTGTTAATTCATTCGTGCTTCGAAAAAAATGAATATATTCAATAACTTATATAGAATCTACATCTTTCAAATACAAAATTTACGCATCCATTCCCAAAAATGCAGCGACAAAATCTTCCGCCACAAACGGCCGCAAATCATCCAGACCTTCGCCCACCCCAATAAAACGCACGGGAATCGGGTGCGCTTTCGCAATGGCGGCAATCACCCCGCCTTTTGCCGTGCCATCCAACTTGGTTAACACCAAGCCTGTGACGCCCAGCGCAGCATCAAAGGCTTTCACTTGCGACAAGGCGTTTTGCCCGGTATTCGCATCCAACACCAGCAGCACTTCATGCGGCGCATCTGGCATGACTTTGCCAATCACCCGTTTTACTTTTTTAATTTCTTCCATCAAATGGGCTTGTGTGCTCAGCCGCCCGGCCGTATCGGCCAACACCACGTCGATACCCCGCGCTTGCGCCGCATGCACCGCGTCATAAATGACGGCAGCTGCGTCGGCACTTTGCTGAGAGATTACCGTCACTTGATTCCGCGCACCCCACTCCAGCAATTGCTCGCGAGCCGCGGCGCGAAATGTATCACCCGCTGCCAATAAAACAGATTTGCCTTGCGTTTGAAAATATTTGGCGAGCTTGCCAATCGAGGTCGTTTTGCCCGCGCCATTCACGCCGCACAACATAATCACAAACGGCTTATGCCCTTCCGTCTGCAAAGGCTGCGCCAACGGTTTGAGCATCTTGAGCAAGGCATTTGCAAGCACCTGTTTTAGTTGAGAAGACTCGGTTAACTTTTGTTCTTTAACTTGCCGCCTAACCTCTGCCAACAACACATTGGTCGCCTCCATTCCGACATCGGAGGTAATTAAAATCGTTTCCAATTCTTCATAAAATTCATCATCAATCCGCCCGCCCGGTGTGAATAATCCGCCCAATTGCGCAGCGGTACGTGCTAATCCTTGCTTTAAACGCGCTAGCCAACTGAGATTTTCTGGCTGAATTTGCGGGGCATTTTTTTTAAAGAAACTGAACATATGATTGATTAAGGCAGTAGTCGAACAACACTAAAATGACGCATAATGCGCGCCCTTCGCAAGCTTAAAGAAACACGGTTAAATTTAATCGTTTGTCCTAAGTTAATCGCTGAGATTACCGAAACGATTTAAAAAAAGTGCTTACCTTATTTGCGTTTTGTTATTTTATTCTGATTGATTCAACTTGGGCTAGATATTATGCACGGAAGATTCCTGTTGATTTTGCTAAGTATTTTCGCGTTTTCAAACGTCACCGCACACGCAGAAGTGTTTGAAAAAACGCTACGCAATGGCTTAAGAGTCATTGTCAAAGAAGATCATCGAGCGCCTGTTCTAGTGCAGCAAATCTGGTATCACGCCGGCAGCATTGATGAACGCAATGGCGTCACAGGCGTCGCACACGTTCTTGAACACATGATGTTTAAAGGGACAAAATCTGTGCCGATGGGTGAATTTTCGCGCCGCATTGCTGCCGCTGGCGGACGAGAAAACGCCTTTACCAGCAACGATTACACGGCTTACTTCCAACAACTGCATCAGTCCAAATTAGCCCTCGCGATGCAACTCGAATCCGACCGGATGCAAAATTTGCGCCTAACCGACCAAGAATTCGGCAAAGAAATTCGCGTCATTATGGAAGAAAGGCGGATGCGCACTGATGACGAACCGCGCGCCTTATTGCAAGAAAAACTGATGGCAGCCGCCTATCAAGAGCATCCCTACCAACATCCGGTCATCGGCTGGATGAACGATTTATTGGCGATGAAAGCTGAGGATGCGCGCGAATGGTATCGGCAATGGTACACACCGAGCAATGCAACTTTGGTGGTCGCCGGCGATGTCAAAGCGGCTGACGTTTTTGCCTTAGCCGAACGCTATTACGGCAAAATTAAAGCGCACCCTTTGCCAAAACGCCGCGTGATCCAAGAATCACCCCAATTAGGCATTAAACGCATTACCCTTAAAGCGCCCGCCAAATTACCTTATTTAATGATGGCGTATCACGCGCCTGCCCTGCGCGATGCCGCACACGATACCGTGCCTTACGCCCTGGAAGTTTTGGCCGCCATCTTGGACGGAAATGACACGGCGCGACTCACCAAAACACTGGTGCGCGAACAGCCGCTCGCCAGCCAAATTGGCGCTAGCTACGATAGTTCGACGCGTGGACCGGCACTGTTTACACTGGAAGGAACTCCATCCGAAGGCAAAACCGTCGCCGATTTGGAAGCGGGTATTCGCGCACAATTAGCCTTACTGGTGCGTGACGGAGTCAGCGCAGACGAGCTGCAACGTGTCAAAGCGCAAGTGACGGCCAATGAAGTTTACAAACGCGACTCTGTTTTTTATCAGGCGATGCAAATCGGTCAAATGGAAAGTATTGGACTCGGTCAGCGCGTCATTCCTGTCATGCTGCAAAAAATTCAGCAAGTCAGCGCGCAACAAGTTCAAGCAGCGGCACGCGATATTTTAATTGACGACAATTTGACGGTTGCCGTGCTGAATCCCCAATCTTTACCTGTTCAATCCAATAAACCGGAAGGAAATTCTGATGCGCACTAAATTAGCATTAGTTTGTAAATACTTGATTATATTAGGTATTTTTGCAAATCCACTGTCCGCTTTTGCCACGCCAAAAATTCAGCATTGGCAAGCGCCTAGCGGCGCGCAAGTTTATTTTGTTGAAGATCATGATGTGCCGATGTTAGATGTGGCTGTGAATTTTCCGGCCGGTAGCGCCTTTGACGAACCCAATAAACTCGGCGTTGCTTTGCTGACCAATGGTTTATTGGATGCAGGCGTCACGGGGTTAACCGAAGATGAGCTGGGTCGGCAGCTGGCGGATATTGGCGCGCAACGTAGCAATCAAATTGATGCAGACCGCTCCAGCCTCAGTATCCGAACCTTAAGCAACCCCGCTCAACGCAACCTTGCACTGTCAATTTTTACTAAAGTACTGCAACAACCGCTGTTTCCTGAAGCGATTATTGCACGCGAAAAGGCGCGCTTAATTGCCGGTTTAAAAGAAGCCGAAACCAAGCCTGAAGCGCTGGCAAATAAGGCTTTTGGCAAAGCGGTTTATGGCAATCATCCTTATGGTTGGACGATGGAAGTAGCACCTATCGAAAAAATTCAGCGCAGTGACATTGAAAGTTTTTATTTACGGCATTACGCCGCCAATAACACGGTCATTGCACTGATGGGCGACATAACGCGTGCCGAAGCCGAAACGCTTGCTCAACAACTGACCGTCAATCTGCCTGCAGGCGGCTCAACCGCACACATTCCCGCCGTACCGCTCCTCAAAACGGGCTCGGAATTGCGCTTGGATCACCCCGCCACGCAAAGCCATCTATTAATGGGCGCACCCGGCATCAGCCGCACCGATCCTGATTACTTCCCGCTGTATGTTGGCAATTACATTTTGGGTGGTGGCGGTTTTGTCTCGCGCTTGATGACCGAAATCCGCGAAAAGCGTGGTTTAGCCTACAGCGTTTACAGTTATTTCATGCCAATGCAACAAGCGGGTGCCTTCCAAATTGGCTTGCAAACCAAAAAGGAACAAGCCAATGAGGCCTTAAGTTTAGCCCGTAGCACCTTAAAAAACTTCGTACAGCAAGGCGTAACCGAACAGGAATTGCAAGCCGCTAAAAATAATTTAATTGGCGGTTTTCCGCTGCGAATTGACAGCAATCGTAAAATTCTTGATTACCTCAGCGTGATCGGCTTTTATCAGCTGCCCTTAACTTATTTGGATGAATTCACGCTCCGCGTCAATCAAGTGACGCGCGCGCAAATCAACGATGCTGTTAAACGTCGCTTGCACCCAGAAGCCATGGCAACTGTGCTAGTCGCTGCGCCACCCCGTGCGCAATAAGTAACCACCCATTGCATGGCTAACATTAACCACGTTCGGATAATTGGCGGCTCACACCGCCGGCGTCTTATCGACTTTCCGGATTCAGAAGGTCTGCGCCCAACCCCGGATCGCGTGCGCGAAACCTTGTTTAATTGGCTAGGGCAAACGCTCAATGGTCAACGCTGTTTAGACCTCTTTGCTGGTAGTGGTGCGTTAGGTTTTGAGGCAGCCTCGCGCGGCGCAAGCGAAGTATTGATGATTGAACGCGAACGGAAAGTTTATCGAAACTTAGAAAATAACCTACAAAAATTAGGTTTTGCAAATACCGCCCTTCGTTGCACGGATGGGCTAGAATTCGCCGCAGCAGCAGACGGCGTATTCGATGTTATTTTTCTCGACCCGCCGTTTCAAAGCGATTATTTACCGAAACTACTGCCTTTACTAACGGATAAATTAACCCAAGACGGCGTAATTTACCTTGAGAGCGCTAAGCCATTTTCACCTGAGCCACCCTGGCAAGTGCTCAAGCAAGCGCGCGCAGGCGCAGTTTATTATCACTTACTTCAGGCACACAATTTATAATGATTCGAGTCGTTTATCCCGGCACATTTGACCCAATTACCAAGGGGCACGAAGACGTCGTTCGCCGCGCAGCCGGTCTATTTGGCGAAGTCATTGTCGCCGTAGCCCAAAGCCGTGGCGGCACCCTTTTCGCTATCGAAGAACGCGTCGCCATGGCGCGCGAAGTTTTTGCCCATTTCAGCAATGTACAGGTTGAAGGTTTTAATGATTTACTGATGCGTTATGTGCGCTCCAAAGAAGCGCGCGTTGTGTTACGTGGCTTACGCGCCGTCTCTGATTTTGAATATGAGTTTCAAATGGCGGGCATGAATCGCAGCCTGCATCCCGATGTGGAAACCGTTTTTTTAACCCCCGCTGAAAAATATACGTTTATCTCCGCCAGCATGGTGCGCGAAATTTCACGTTTCGGCGGCGATGTCAGCCAGTTTGTTTCACCCTCAGTTGCTGTAAAATTGGAAGAGAAAAAATTAACTTAAGGAGGAGTAAAAATGGCACTAATGATTACCGATGAATGTATTAACTGCGATGTCTGCGAACCAGAATGCCCTAACGACGCAATCTCACAAGGCGACACCATCTATATTATCGACCCAAAAAAATGCACCGAATGCGTTGGGCACTACGACACACCACAATGCGTTGAAGTATGTCCGGTTGACTGCATTCCACTTAACCCTGACGTGACGGAAACTAAAGATCAACTGCAAGCCAAGTATGAAAAACTCATGGCAGCAAAGGGTTAAAAAAGCACTGATTTATGCCATTCGTCATCAACGCTTCGACTAGCTCAAGCGCGTTTCGTCGAACCATAATGGAATGAATGCCATTGCGTGTTCCCACGCTCATCCGTGGGAACACCCACCTAGGCAGTTGCCACACTCAACAGCCAACTAGCGCGTCAGACTGCATCTGCCTCCCCCTTCAAAATAAAAAAGAATCAAGGCAGTATGATTAACTCAACCGTTCGCCCTGAGCCCGTCGCAATGCAATTCTAAGTACCTGATTATAAACGTATTTATTTTTGTTCGCCAACCTGCGCAGTTGGGAATTTAACCTTTTACCGCCGCGACCAATCGCTTGCGAATGCTCCGCGAACTAAAGGACTTTTGTTTCACGGTAGCACTAGGATCACGCGTGATTACAATTTATTCAAAGCGGCAGGATTTATCAACATTCAACTGGTGTGGCATTGCGACGCAAAAGCAACAGGCTCGAACTTAACTATTCAACTAACCTTTTTGCGCCCCTTCGAGTGGATCCGCGCTTTTGCAGGGTCGGAATGATGGCATTTGAATCCTTAGAGACGACCGTTAAACCAAAGGACAAGCGGAATAAATTTCTTCGCTTATTGCCTTGAATGCAAACATCTGGTGCAATGCGCGCCCCCATTTAAATCCCACTGTTATGCTGAATAATATCCGCGTTGTTTTAAGCCACACCAGTCATCCTGGCAACATTGGGGCGGCGGCGCGCGCCATGAAAACAATGGGTTTAACCCAGCTGTATCTGATCAATCCGCGTTTTTTCCCCGATGCGCAAGCCACGGCGATGGCAGCGGGCGCGGATGATGTGTTAGCGAATGCGCAGGTTTGCACTTCGTTAGACGAGGCGTTGCGCGGCGTGGTTTTTGTGGCGGGAATGTCGGCGCGGGTGCGCGATATTTCACACGAAGTATTGCCGCCGCGTGAGGCGATGCTGCTGCTGTTGCAACATGCGCAGCAGCCAGTCGCATTACTATTCGGCACAGAAATGTCCGGCTTAAGCAACGACGAATTGGCACGGTGTCAGCTGATGGTACGCATTCCGGTTAACCCAGACTTTTCTTCCTTAAACTTAGCGGCAGCGGTGCAATTGTTGAGCTATGAATGTCGCTTAGCGGCGGGGTTGACGGATTGCGGCGCACCGACAGTCAACCCTGCGCCCGCTGAACATTTAGAAGGCTATTTTCAGCAATTGGAACAAACGCTGACAGCAATCGAATTTATCAACGGCAATCACCCGACCAAATTGATGCTGAAACTGCGCCGTTTGTACGCGCGCGCAAGATTAGAGCCAGAAGAAATCAACATCCTGCGTGGCATTTTGTCGTTGACCACGCATTATCATGGAAAAGTTAAAAGTTCAATAAAATCAGATAGTTAAGCAAGGTAAAAAATGAAATATACCGCCATTCGCGAAGAAGAATTAAAAAATAAAGTCGCACACGACTATTTCCAAGCTTATGACTGCACAAAAATCATCGGCAATGTCGATTTTTGCGTGTGCAGACAGCAAAGCCAGCGCGAACTATTTGATGAACAAGAATCTCTGCTTTGGGCAGAAGCCAAAAAAGGCGGTTCCGACATTTACAATTCCATCGTGCAATTGATTCTCACCATTGGCAAAGCGCGCACCTTTGACAAATTCTTGCCGCCACCGCTGCTGGGCGCGTTTGATGGCGAAAAAATCGCCTTTATTCCCTACGCCGAAATTACCGATATCTTTTACCAAAATGACTTTAACTGGAACGTCACTCCATCCGATTACAGTACGAAAGAATTTAAGCAAATTCACGCCAAAGTCAAAGCCACAATAGACCGCGAAGCGCTGCTGTTTGATTATGAAAAAGACGATACAGAGCTGCAAAAATTTATCAAACAAAACTTTGTCGTGGGTAAATTAGGCCTAAGCAAAACCAAAATTGATAAAAATAACTTCATGGTTATTTACAACAAATGGCTACAAGCGGTTAAACCCAGCATTGCCGTGAATTGGGACATTGCCAAAAAAAGCGGCATTATTGATGGTGACTTTTACCTTGCCGATTTACTCAGCCAAGAAAACCACACCTTAAAAGAAAAACTCTTTGTTTTACTCAACCATGACCACTACGAATTAAGCCGAAAAATTGATGAGGCTGGTATGTTCAGCCATAGCACGGCCTCTTTTAGCGACACACAAACCGCCCACACACAATTTTGGAATCGCTACGACAGACCGCCCAAATCCGAGTATTGGGATTACATTGTTGAACGCCGCGATTTACTCGTGCCGCAAGATGTGCGCGAACGCAAAGGCAGCTTCTTTACCCCGCAAATTTGGGTTGAACTGTCGCAAAAATATCTCACTGATGTTTTAGGTGAAAACTGGCAAGACGAATACACCGTGTGGGATTGTGCCGCTGGCACGGGCAACTTATTGACGGGGCTCACCAACAAATACAACATTTGGGCTTCCACCTTAGACACCCAAGATGTCGATGTGATGCACGAGCGGATTGACAGCATGAACCGCCATTCCGTGAGCGGAAATGGTGCTAACTTGTTAAAAGACCACGTGTTTCAGTTTGATTTTTTGAATGACGAATTGAGCAAGCTGCCGCACGGTTTACAAACCATTATCAACGACCCTGAGCAACGCAAAAAACTGGTGATTTATATCAATCCGCCGTATGCGGAGGCGACCACCGCTAAAACAGTCACCGGCACGGGTGAAAACAAAGCCGGCGTAGCGACCAATAATAAAGTCAGCCATTCAAAAATTGGTAACGCTTCTAATGAAATTTTTGCACTGTTTATGGCGAAAATTTACGAAAAAATGCCGGATGCGATTTTGGGTCAATTCTCTACACTAAAATTTATTCAAGGCACAAATTTTGGCAAATTCAAAGATTATTTTTTAGCCCGCTATCTGGCTGGATTTGTTGTGCCAGCCGACACATTTGACAATGTAAAAGGGAGCTTTCCGATCGGTTTCACCCTATGGAACTTGGGTGAAAAAGAAAAAATTGAAACCGCCATGAAAGCTCTTGAAGAAACTCTCAA
>JAVHQT010000018.1:0-4885 GCA_036171275.1 Gallionellaceae bacterium
GAGTCTCAGGAGGAGACAGTGTGGCCATCGTTACGCCATTCGTGCAGGTCGGAAGGGTGCCTCTAAAAATTCAATTTTCTAAGCCAGACAAGGCGCGAACAAAAAATTGCGCCGCCGCATATGATTTATATGCAAGAAGTAATTTTTTGTGAGCAACGCGGTATGGCGACGGAAATTGGATTTTTAGAGGCACCCGCACTTACCCGGCAAGGGATTTCGCTACCTTTGCACCGTTATAGTTACGGACGCTGTTTAATGGGGTTTCGATCAAGAGCTTGCATCCCATCATTTAAGGATTCGTCCTAATCCACTCCACGACAGCTTGCACAAAATCGCCCCAGTATTCCAAACTTCGCAGTTCATCTGGCTTACACGACATTGTTGTAGCAATCGCAGGCAGGTCGGCGGAAAACGCTAGGAAGCGCTTCTTCATTACTGCCGCTCCGGGTAATTGATTGCGCTCCTTGTTGTTCAGAAACCGCCGCACACATTCGATTGCCTTTAGTGGGTCGTTGCCATGACCATAGGCATCTTTCCCGGCAATATCGCTCATCGTTCGCTGATAGCGAAATGGCACGGCATCAAGGACAAGAATTTCTTTCTGTTTTTGTTGCTTATTGCCGAATAGCTGGGCACCATAAAATAGGCCGCACTCGTAGGCCATGTTGAGGCGGGGCAGGCCAGATGCCGGGTCGGTTTCCACGCGGCTGATGTCGTGGATACCATACTTGCATTCTTTGATTAAAGTAGCGATCTTGCCGTGGCGCTCGGGTGCCGTGTTATTTTCTTCAAGCGCAGTCCTAGCGGTGAAGCCAGCATCGAAGACCGCAAACGTAATAGCGTCGAAGATTGGCTTATAGCCGTCATCGAAAGGGCAATTTATGAATACGTTGGTTTCATAACTGCTGGTGATGGTCATCAATTACCTGCTGGCAACCACTTGTTGGACGGCGTTACGAATGGCGGCAACAGAGAAGTGCTTGGGTTTAACGACAGGATTCATAACTACGCGAACAAACCCCGCTGCCGACCTTCTTTTGCCTGTGCCCGGTCTGGCGAGACTCGATGCCGTAACGGCCTTGATAGCGTTTTGGGACACGCGCTCACCCGTGCCAGACGAGACTTTTTTAGTCACGTCCGGTTTCTTTTGAGCCGATGGTTTTTTCTTGTTCATGAATGAATGATACATGCGTAGAAGAGAGCGAGCAACTGCATCTTGAAACGCGAACGTTCGGCGGAACCGTATGCGTTCCGCCCTACCCGCTCACAAGGTAGTTATAATACACGCGCAGTCCCCGTGCCACTCCTCTCCCCACCTTCGGGTAGGTGATGAATCCGGGGTTTTTATTTCTGACCTGATAAATCAGTCAAGCCTTGAAGGCTTGACTGATGTGATAATGAAAGACTTGACCCCGCGTTTTCTGTGGCAGGGTTTTGATACTCGACGCACTCAGCATGGAACCACGCGTGCTCAAACTCAGCCGCGACAATAGCTGCTTCGTTTGCCAGCATCGCTAACATCACAAAGAAAGCATCCGCCCCGTCGGCGTAACAAACCTCGGCCTAACTCAGTGCGACTTCAGCCACGAGGCCGACTGTATTTTCCTGATCGTTCACGGAGTTGCGGGGCAGCGTTTTATACGACCCACTGTGCGCGCAGTATTTTCAATCTCGGCAATATCTTGTTGATGGGTAGCGCGATAGCTGGTTCGCACCATGCGGATATGATCGAGATGCCGCTCCACGTTCGAGCTATTTATGACCGCCCCCCATGTTTTCCACCCATCCTGAGTCACAGGCATGAACATGCGCTGAATTACTATTTTCCCCAAGTCCGGCGTGTAGTGCGCCGAGTCGGAATACCAGTGCATGATAGTCGTCTTGTCTCCCGAAGCCGGAACCACTTCAGTGGAGATGTCATCGTAACCGCTGAAATCCCACAACCCAAAGGACTCCGCGTTCGCCATGCGCGCCTCGGTGTCGGTAATCCGCACCATCTCGCGTTTCCATTCTTCCCATTGTTGCCACAGGCCGGAGATCGCAAGCGTTTCCCATTGCCGCGCATGCGATGGTGAAATAAACAAGCGCAAGTCGATATGTTGCTGGTGTGCTAACCGAACTATCGCGCGAAAATCTTCAAGCGAAGAGCCGTATCTATTGCTGGAAAAAGCAAAACGACAATTTGGGTAGGGCAAATATTTTTCCAATAGATACGAGCGTTCGTTGTGAGAAAAGCTCTCGCGATAGCCCCCTGCCAGACGCGACAAGGATCGCGGGATGCGGAACCCATCCGCATCGAAAAGGTCGCTCTCGTCAGGTATCTTGCGCCGCATGACCGTCCATGAATGGGTCAACGCGTTAATGGATAGCATCAGATGGTATGCCCTTGAGGGGGAATAGTTTTCCTCTACAAAATCTAGGGGTGGCGCAAACAGCGCATTGAAAACAAAAAAATCTAGGCCAAGTATGACGATCTTGGGCTTGCTATCTTTTACGGCAACTTCCATCAGGCGGCGCGATTCGCGTATCGTTTGCCCGAAGGTCGCCAGACTAATCACGCGCTTTCCCTTGAACGCCTCGTGCTCCCTGCCGATGCCGAGGTCCGCACGCGAGGTGCCGAGTATGACGACATCGGACGGGGTGTGCGCCAGTCCAACCGTTTTGAACACGCGCTCATTCATGACCACCAACGGCTGTGATTGTTGCGGCGCTTGTTTATGGTAAATCGCGTAAGGATCCATCCACCAGTTAAATCCAGCTATGGCTCCGCTCAACAACACGGAAGAAATCAGAAAGTGAATGATATAGCGCGACATGATGTCTAGAATTGAAAATACAGAAAGTCGCGCACGCGCGAAAGGAACGAAACCGAGAGTATGAAAGCAAGGCCAGCCAGCCATGCGTAACCGGCATTAAAGCGCCAACGCAAGCGGCTGGATTCGATTTCCGCATCGTCTATCACAGGTCTGAAGTGACGCATCATTTGTCCCACATTTGGCGTCAGCCAGACGATCATGAGTCCAACAATAATGAGGATCAATGCGCGGTCCGGATTGATTTTGGATAATGGTGCAAGGCCGTTCATGACCGCGCCGTCCAGCCATTGCGGATGAGTTGCGTACACTGATTGCCAGACCGACTCGGATAACGACAGGCCATTCAGCCCGAACATGCCGGCCAACATTGAGATCGCAGATGAATAACTGTCGGCCCGGAAAAACACCCAAGACACCACCACTGCAAGGAAGGTCAGTGCAATGAAGAATGGGCGCATCAAACGGCCTCCCTCTCTTATACCCAGTTTGCTCCTGAATGCACGCCAAGCGTGATTCACGACCAGATAGATACCGTGTAGCCCGCCCCAGATTACAAAGGTCCAGCTCGCACCGTGCCATAGGCCACCTAACAGCATAGTGGCAAACAGATTTAGGAAGCGGCGCCCCCTGCCTTTACGATTCCCTCCAAGCGGGATGTACAGATAGTCGCGCAAGAATCGCGACAGAGTCATATGCCAGCGACGCCAAAAATCGATGATACTTGTCGCTTTGCATGGCGAATTGAAATTCATCGGCAGCCGTACATTGAACATCAGGGACAGTCCAATCGCCATGTCCGAGTAGCCGGAAAAATCGAAGTACAGTTGCAGGGTGTAGGACAAGGCACCTATCCATGCTTCAAAGAACATCGGGTGACCACCTCCAGCTATTGCGGAAAAGATCGGTGCCGGAAACTCCGCCAGCGAATCGGCGATCAATACTTTCTTCGCCAGCCCCAATATGAAGATGGTCAGCCCCAACGAGAACATTTCTCCGTTGAAACGAAAAATAGCGGGACGCGCGAACTGCGGCATCATTTCCTTGTGATGCAGCACGGGGCCGGCGATCAAGTGAGGAAAGTAAGTAACGAACAGGGTGTAGTGAACAAAATTGAATTCCTTCACTTTGCCCTGATAGGTATCGACCAGAAAGGCAACTTGGGTGAAGGTGAAAAAAGAAATGCCAAGGGGAAGAATGACTTCGCCAAGCGAAAATGAGGAGCCGATAAACTGGTTTAGGTTGCTAACAAAGAAATTGGCGTATTTGAAATAACCCAATAAAACTAGATTGATGAAAATTGCAGCAACAAGCAAAAGCCTTGCCCGCGACTGACTGACTGACTGACTGACTGACTGACGAGGCTACGCGCAATCAGATAACCGGCGGCATAATTAAAGACGATGGAGCCCAGCAGCAAACTCACGAATCGAATATCCCACCAGCCGTAGAAAAATAATGAAGCGGCCGCAAGCCATAACGAAGCTAACGCGTGGCTGTTTTTTCCAAGGCGGAAAAAACCAAAAACCACAATCGGTAAAAAGGCGAAGATAAAAACGTAAGAATTAAATAACATGAATTATTTTTAGATCGCAGTCAAACCAGAATGATCGTGTGATCGAGATTATATCAGCCATTGCCAGTTAACGTGAAAGAAACGTGCGCATGAATTCGCGCCATCAGAAGGGCAGCTAATAGCAAAGCTAGAAAGCAAAACGCCCCACCATTACTGGAGGGGCGTTTTGCTTAATCCTAAAAAACGTAGTTGAAGCCTCTCAAGTTGAGTACAAACCATATGGATAGTGGCTTTTGAGGGTTTTAAAGACATCTCCCAGGCGGTGCGGTTATGAAAAAACAGCACGGGCAGCCTGAAAGCCACGCCATTACTTGCTTACAGCCGATTCATGGAAACTTCGGAGTAGTTGGAGTTATTTGGCGCAAACACACGCCAGTATTGGGTTACAGCTGTTTTTTCCATAAATTCCAACTGCGTTTTTTAGGTTAATAAGGAGTCTGACGATGACCTACTTTGGCTATGGCCGCCCCGCTGGGGCTTAACATTCAAAAGCGAA
>JAVHQT010000019.1:0-4871 GCA_036171275.1 Gallionellaceae bacterium
CAATTAGCAAAAATGGAGATGAGTTTGCGTGATGGCCGGCATATTCGCCTAGATCAAGTTGCCACGGTGACCGATGGCATGGCGGAACGGCGTTCGGCTGCTTTCCATGATGGCAAACCGGTGGTGGGTTTTGAAATTATGCGCTCGATTGGCGCCAGCGATGTTGAGGTGGGTAATGGGGTGGCGGCGGCTTTGCAGCAGCTGAAAGTCAAACATCCTGAATTGATCGTAGAGCGGGTGTTCAATACGGTTGATGCGGTGTTTGAAACCTACAAAGGTTCGATGGAAATGATTTTTGAAGGTTCGTTATTGGCGGTGATTGTGGTGATTTTCTTTCTCCGCAATACGCGGGCGACGATTGTGGCGGCGATTGCTTTGCCACTGGCAGTTATCCCCACTTTTGCCCTGATGTATCTGCTGGGTTTTACCATCAACATGGTGACTTTGCTGGCGTTGTCGTTGGTGGTGGGCGTGTTGGTGGATGATGCAATTGTTGAAATTGAAAACATTATGCGGCATTTGGAAATGGGTAAAACGCCATATCAAGCGGCGATGGAAGCAGCGGACGAAATCGGTATGGCGGTGATTGGCACAACCTTTACGCTGGTGGCGGTGTTTTTGCCCACTGCTTTTATGAGCGGTATTCCTGGGCGATTCTTTGTGCAATTTGGCTGGACGGCAGCGGTGGCGGTGCTATTTTCCTTGGTGGTGGCACGTTTGCTCACGCCGATGATGTCGGCGTATTTTTTGAAACCGCGCGTGTTACATCAAGCCCCTGCGTGGATTCAAACTTATTTGGTTTGGGCGAGCTGGTGCTTGGCGCACCGCAAAACCACCTTGGCGTTCACGGCCGTATTTTTCTTCGGCTCCTTTGGCTTGGCAAGCAGTTTGCCTACCGCTTTTCAGCCCAAAGATAATCAATCGCAAACCCAGGTTTCGCTGACTTTAGTGCCTGGAAGTCAGTTTGAACAAACGGTCGCATTGGCAGAACAAGCGCGGCAAATTGTGAGTCAAAATCCCAATGTCACCTTGGTATATACGGCGATTGGTGGGGGCTCTGCCGGCGGTAACGCCTTTGAACCTAGCGGTGTGCCGGAAGCACGCAAAGCCACGTTGTCGATTCAACTTAAACCGCGCCATGAACGCGTGGTAAAACAACAAATTGAAAGTCAGTTGCGTGAAGCTTTGAAAGTGTTACCCGGCGTGCGCGTCAAAGTAGGTATGGGCTCGTCGGCGGATAAGTATCAATTAGTATTGACCAGTGAAAATAGTGAATTGCTGAATAAACAAGCCCTGATTGTCGGACAAGAATTGCGTACCATTCCTGGCATTGGTAACGTGGTTTCCAATTCGAGCATTTTGCGTCCTGAATTAGTGGTGCGTCCTGATTTTGCCAAAGCAGCAGATTTAGGCGTGACGTCTGCGGCGATTGCCGAAACCTTACGCGTCGCAACCAACGGTGATTACGACCAATCCTTGGCAAAATTGAATTTATTGGATCGGCAAATTCCAATCATCGTTAAATTACGTGACACGGCACGGCAAGATATTCAACTGCTCTCGCGCCTGATTGTGCCCGGCACGCGCGGCGCGGTGATGTTGGGACAGGTGGCGACGCTGAGCATTGAAAGTGGTCCGGCGCAAATCGACCGTTACGACCGTCAGCGCAACATCACTTTTGATATTGAACTGGCAGGGCAACCTTTGGGCAAAGTACAAACGGCGGTGTTGGCGTTGCCGTCGATTAAAAACATACCGGATGGCGTGGAAATGGCGCCGATTGGCGATGCGGAAGCGATGAAAGAATTGTTCGGCAGTTTTGGTCTAGCGATGTTTACCGGCGTGCTGTGTATTTATATCGTTTTGGTGCTGCTGTTTAGAGATTTTATGCAGCCAGCTACCATTTTGGGCGCGCTGGTATTGTCGATTCCGGGCGCGTTTTTAGCGTTGTTTTTAACCCACACCGCTATTTCCATGCCTTCCATGATCGGCATCATTATGTTGATGGGTATTGCCACCAAAAACTCAATTTTGTTGGTGGAATATGCCATCGTTTCGCGCCGTGAGCGGGGTATGAATCGTGCCGAAGCGCTGTTGGATGCCTGCCAAAAACGGGTGCGCCCGATTGTGATGACCACCATGGCGATGGGGGCGGGTATGTTGCCCGTCGCGCTCGACCTCGGCATGGGCGATGGCAGTTTTCGTGCCCCGATGTCGATTGTGGTGATTGGCGGGCTGATTACGTCCACGTTCTTAAGCTTGTTGGTCATTCCAGTGCTATTTACTTACGTTGATGATTTGATTGTTTGGTCGGGTAGGCAGTTGCGGCGTTTTAAATCTGCCGAAAGTGTCGCCAGTTAAGGCAACGCTGCTGAAGGTGGCTTGCCGAGCGCCGTATAAAAAATTATTTATAATCAAGTACTTAGATACTTATTTTGGCTGGGAATGGCAACGCAGTCAGTGCTGTTATAGATATTTTTCTCAACGTAAATTGAGTTGATATGGCAATATAAGCCAAATTAGAAAAGCCGAACCTGTTCAATTTTAGTTTTCATTCATTGTTTTTCAATGTTTTTTTATAACCTATTGATTTAATTCAATATTTTTAAAGTGAGCCTAGATCATGTCAAAAACAATTCAAATCGCCGGAACCAGCGCACACAAACCTGATTTAAGCTGGAGTCAAGTGCGAGAAACTATGCTGATGTTGGAGTTGGCAACAGGGCAAATTCAGTCGGCGATGAAAGATAGTAATTCTTCGATTGAGGTGTTGACTGGAAGTTTTATGACGATGGCTGGCTATTTGCAGCAGATTTCGGCAACGCTGAGTACTTTGCCCGATGCCGGCGAAATTGGCGAGATTAAAAAATCGTCACTGGAAACCGCCAATCAAGTGTCTGGCATGGTGCACCATTCGATTGTTGCTTTTCAGTTCTACGATAAATTAACGCAACGCTTGGCGCATGTTTCGCACAGCTTGGCGGAATTAAATGAAATTGTCAGCGATCAACAACGGATTTTTAACCCGAATGAATGGGTGGTTTTACAAGGGAAAATCCGCTCAAAATATACCACGGTTGATGAATGTGCCATGTTTGATGCCGTGATGGGCGGAATGCCGGTAAACGAAGCGATAGAACACTATATTTGCGAAATGAAAGAAAAAGGCAACGATGTCGATTTGTTTTAGGAAAAGGCTGATTCAATAAAATCAATCGTTCGTTCTGAGTTCAAGACAGCGTTCAGGGCAATCCGCTTCTACGCTGATTGCTCATAAAAGTGCAGAGGGTGCGACAATATGTCGCAGAGAGGGCAGAGAGTGGTTTGCTAAACTCGAGTTATGATTAATTCGACTAGAAAGCCTCCCATGAAACTGAAACGCCTCTCTGTTTGTATCGCCCTTGCCTTTTCCTCCCAAGCGTTTGCTGATGAAGCGATCGTTATTCCAGAAGTTCTGATTACCGCTAAAAAAATACAAGCACTACCAGCGTTCAGTGGCTCCACGTTAAGCCAAAGTGAGCTGATTGCAGGTCGCACTCGCAGTAGTGATACGGCAGCGCTGTTGGATGGACAGCCGGGTGTGAGTGTGTTCAGCGCCGGCGGTGTCTCCAGTTTGCCGGCTATTCATGGCATGGCGGATGATCGGGTACGAGTTCAAGTGGATGGAATGGATTTAATTGCGTCCTGTCCGAATCATATGAATTCGCCTCTTTCCTATATTGATCCGAGAAATGTTGGCAGTGTCAATGTTTATGCAGGAATTACGCCGGTTAGTGTGGGAGGCGACAGTATCGGCGGCACAATTCAGGTGAATTCAGCCGCGCCGCAATTTGCAGCAGATGGGAGCACTTTACTTACAGGAGAGTTAGGTGCTTTTTATCGCAGTAATGGTCAAGCAAAAGGAGGTAATTTGTCAGCAACACTCGCGAATGAAAGTTTCAATATTCATTACGCAGGTTCTACCGCCCAATCGGGTAATTACAGTGCGGGAAGTGGATTCAAAACAGCGAGTGCGGCAGCATCTGATAAGCCTTCAAATTGGATTCCGAGTGACGTAGTTGGTTCTTCTGCCTATAAAACTCAAAATCATGCACTCGGTTTTGCCTATCGCACGGACCGCCATCTTGTTGAGTTAAAGCTTGCGCTTCAGGATATTCCGTATGAACTTTATCCAAACCAACGGATGGATATGTTGAGTAATAAGTCGAAACAATCAAAACTTCGATATGCGGGTGATTTTGATTGGGGCAGTTTAGAGGCCAGCGCTTGGCATGAAAATGTTGATCACTTTATGGATTTTGGTGCAGATAAACAGTTTACTTACGGCTCGTCAGCACGAGTTACTAATACCATGAACGGGGTAACGAGTGGCAGCACAATTGTTGCAACGGGTATGCCAATGTATACGCAGGGTGTTACCAATGGAGTGAAACTTAAGGGTGATATTACCCTTGCGGAGCAACAAGTGCTTCGCGTAGGCGCGGAAGTGCAAAACTATCGCTTGAATGATTGGTGGCCAGCCTCTCCTGCCTCGTTAACTGGCATGGAAACTTATATGAACGGAATGTGGAAGCCTGCGACCTATGGTGGCATGGCACCCAATACTTTTTGGAATATCAGCAACGGCAAGCGGGATCGTTTAGCGATGTTTGCCGAGCTTGATACGCGTTGGAATTCGCAATGGAATGGCTTATTTGGCGCGCGGGTAGAGCAAGTCAGCACCGAAGCGGGCGCGGTGCAAGGCTATAACAATGTGACGGCAAGCTATAAAGATTCGGCCGCTGCCTTTAACAAGCAAAATCGCCAAATGATAGACCAGGCGGATTCAACTCTGAAGTGCAACTTTTGTAAGTGAATTTAGGTGGCGAGCT
>JAVHQT010000020.1:0-13830 GCA_036171275.1 Gallionellaceae bacterium
AGGCGATGAAGTCATCGGCAATGAAACCCGCGTCAAAGTGGTGAAGAACAAAGTCGCACCACCGTTCAAAGAAGCATTATTCGATATTTTGTATGGCGAAGGCATTTCGCGTGAAGGCGAAGTGATTGAACTCGGTGTTCAGCATAAACTGGTCGAAAAGTCCGGCGCTTGGTACGCTTACAATGGCGAAAAAATTGGTCAGGGCAAAGACAATGCCCGCGAATTTTTGCGCAATAATCCCGCCATTGCCTTTGAAATTGAAAACAAAGTGCGCGCTGCCTTAGGCATTTCCCTGTTGGCAAACGCCGCAGACAGTGACACAAAAACCGAAAAAGCGGCGGCAAAAGAAGCCAAGACGGCGTTGAAAGTGGCGGGTGAAGCCTAAGATATCGCTCAAAGGGCGCGCATTGCAATACTTGGCGCGACGAGAATATAGCCGTGCCGAGCTGGCTGCCAAGTTGCGCCCCTATCTTGCTTTAGCAGAAAATTCGTTGCAACCCCATGATTTAATTGAGTTATTAGACGAGCTAACTACAAAAGGTTACTTGTCTGATGTCCGCGCCGCCACACAATGGGTTCAGGCTAAACAAGCGCGATTTGGTGCGCAGCGCATCGCTCATGACTTACAACAAAAAGGGATTTCAGCAGCGATTATCGAAGATAATTTAGCCGCCTTAACAGAAAATGAAGGCGTTCATGCGCAAGCGGTTTGGCAACGTAAATTTGCCAAGCTGCCAGACACACCCAAAGAAAAAGCCAAGCAAATTCGCTTTTTACAGGCGCGTGGCTTTTCCTTGGATATTATTTTTAAAGTGTTGCAAGCAAGCGAATTAGTTGAATCAACGTTAGAGGATTGAGGTGTCAAACATGTTGCTAGATGTTTCCGAAAAATGGGTATTAGTGATTGATGATCTGGAAGGAATGCGCTCGCAGTTGCGTATGTCTTTATCCAGCGCTGGCTTTGCTAAACTTCATGTCGTGAGCTGCATTAAAGATGCTTTAGAACGCATGGAAAGCAGTCGCTATGATGTTATCTTGTGCGATTACTCGCTGGGCGACAGCACCGATGGTCAGCAGTTTCTGGAGTATTTGCGCACCAACGATTTAATTTCCCGTAATACGATTTTTGTCATTATTACTGCGGAGCAAGCCTACGAAAAAGTCGTCTCGGCTTCCGAATGCGCGCCGGATGATTATCTTTTAAAACCCTTTACCTCTGCTCAATTTACCGCTCGCCTCGAAAAACTACTGGAGAAGCAAGCTTATTTTTTAGCGATTGATAAAGCGACCGACAGTAAAAACTGGGGCAAAGTAATCGCAGAATGTAATAAAAAATTGCCGTTAAAGGACAAATACTTCATTGAGTTGTGCAAAATTAAAGCGTCTGCCTTGATGCGCGATGGTCGTCCACAAGAAGCCGCCGATGCCTATCAGCAAGTGCTCAACCTGCGCCCAGTCGCTTGGGCAAAATTAGGGCTGGCACGGGCTTTGTCGGTATTAAATAAAAAAGACGAAGCTCAAAAAGTGGTGCGCGAAATTCTTGCCGAATCCCCGCAATTTATGGCAGCTTACGACGTTTTGAGCGACTTACTGGCTGCGACTGGCGATAAAAAATCTGCTTTGGGGGTGCTGCAAAAAGCCCGGGAAGTCTCGCCAGGCACAATGAGCCGCATTCGTGAATTAAGCAGCTTGGCGGTCAGTGCTGGGCAACCTGAGTTGGCCGAAACGGTAATGCGTGAAGCCTTGCTTAAGCACAAATATTCGCCCGTGCGCGAAGCCAATGATTACGCGGTGCTGTCAAAAGCCTTGATTAATCAAGGCAAAGCTACTGAAGCACTGGCAATGGTTAATGATGCGCAAAAAACGTTTAAAGACGACCATAGTGCAATTATTTTCGCCGCCACCGAAAGCGTTGCGCACTGCGCTGTAGGCAATCATTCTGAAGCGGATGCAGCCTTAAAACGCGCGATGGATCATGGCGACATGAGCAAGCTGCCGGCGCAAACCGTGGTGTCGCTTGCCGATGCCTGTTTTGCTCTGGGAAAAGAAGAGGATGCGCACAATTTATTGCGTCATGCTATTCAGAACAACCATGAAGACGACGCCTTAAAACGCAAAGTGCACGATGTTTTAACCGCAGCGGGCAAAGATCCTGCCGAGGCGACCGCGCTGATTGAGGCAACCACCCGCGAGGTCATTCAGCTGAATAACGATGGGGTGAAGAAAGCGCAATCCGGTCAACTTTCTGAGGCGATTGAATTACTCTGCGAAGCCGCAAATCGTTTGCCCAACAACCTGCAGATTGTGGCCAATGCCGCTTTAGTTATGGCGCTGCATTTGGTGCGCAATGGCAACAATTCGCAAGAACTTGCGCAATGTTTGCATTATCGCAGCGCACTCGTCAACAAATCACCCAACAATCCCAAACTAGCCCAAATTGACACTCTTCTCAAACAATTATCTGATAAATCAGCCAGTTAATCTATGAACAATCTTTACGCAGCGGTGATTCATGATGTTAAAAATCAACTGGCAGAACTGTCTTTGCGTCTAGGCGAGCGTACCGATGCGCAAACCGAAATGAGCATTGCCATGAATGCTTCCAATCGACTTTCAGAAATGTTATTGATGCACCGACATCAAAGCCGGCAACTCAGCATCAATCCGGTTGCGGTGAATGCACCTGATTTTTTATCTATTTTAGCCGCCGAATACAGAGAATTATTTCCCAATATAATCATAGTGTTACAACAAAATAATCCCCCAGCATTTTCGTTTTTCGACGATGCACTGGTTAGAATGGCACTGGGAAATGCACTGCACAATGCGTGCCGCGTCGCCAAACACAAAGTCATGCTGTTTGCGGAAACAGTGGATGGCATGTTAGCGCTGGGGGTTAAAGATGATGGCAGCGGCTACCCCGACGAGATTTTGGCGACAGGCGGCGCCAGTCCGTCTAACATCAGCAATCGTGGCACCGGTTTGGGTTTATATTTAGCCCGGCAAATTGCCGAGCTGCACCAACTAGAAAAGCGCCAAGGTCGGATTGAATTAAGTAACGAAAACGGTGCCGTGTTTCGAATGTTACTGCCTTAGAATCCGCGCATGACGGTAAAAAAATACGTTTCTAATACGTTGATTAATTTTAATTTTTCTGAATTTACGCCCGCACCAAACCGAAGGAAGCACTGATTTATCCCAAGCTTCCTTAAGAATAAATCAGCTCTGATTAGCAGAACGCGGCCTGCGCAGCGCGATTTGATTTTAAACTTTTCACCCAAGATGATTTATGCGAAAACAGTCAAACAATCATTCAATCTACAAATCGATCAGCGTGCTGCTGGCTATTTTTCTATGGATTGGCGCTTCATGGCTAGGCAGCCAATATCAGTTTAAACACGAGCTGGTTCGCGCCTTTGCAGACGAACAAAAAAATGCAGAAAACAACGCCGCCGCCGTCGCCGATAGCGTGCAACGTAATTTACATTTTGTTGCTGGCATTCCGGACACATTTCAACATTCCTTACGGGTTTGGAAAGCCGTTTCTTTATTTACCCCAAACCCTCAGCCGAGCCGATTATCCAAAACAAAGACCACACAACAGTGGCTTAGCAATCCTGATTTAGCGGATTTAAATCATTACCTTACCATGACGCAACGTTCACTGGGGGTGGATTTAATTTTTGTGGTCAATGCGGCGGGCGATGCGATTTCTGCTAGCAATTGGCAAAAATTAAGCTCGCCGATTGGCAGTAATTATGCGGAGCGCAACTGGTTTGCATCCGTCAAAAATGGCCAACGCGGGCAACAATATGCCATCGGCAAAACTACCGGCATCGCCGGTTTATATTTTGCCACCCCGATCATGCGCGACGGTCATTTTGCCGGCGCAATTGTGGTCAAAGTGGACGTCCCGTCTCTGGCATTTTTAATCAAACAAACTGATTCTTATATCAGCGACCGTCATGGCGTGATTATATTGGCGCATGACGCCAGTCTGATCCTAAAAACCTTGCCAGATGCGCGCGTTAATCAATTAACCAATGCCGAAAAACAGGACATGTATCAGCGCACTCAATTTGAACCGCTTGCCCTGCCTGTTTGGCAACACTATCCACAATTAAAAGAAAATCCGAATCGGTCTCTACCGTACACCTTGGGGCGAACTGCCCTCCCCGAATATCAACTCAATGTCTTTTCTCAAACCCCGTTAGCGGCGTTTAACGCCCTCGAAAAAGATCGGCAAAATAACTTTATCTTGATGAGCGTATTGGGCAGCGCGCTGATTTTAATTGCTTACGCGGGTCTGTCTTTATATCGCGCGCAAGCCATCGCCAATAAAAGCGAGGAGCGGTTACGGCTTATTTTAGAATCGGCAAATTGTGGCATTTGGGGACAAGATACCAATGGGCGCTGTACCTTTGTGAACCAAGAGGCGACGCAATTACTGGGCTATACGGCGACTGAACTGATCGGCTCGGTGCTGCATAAACAAGTGCATCATAGCCATCCCGATGGGACAGATTTCCCCAAAGAAACCTGTCCGATGTTCTTAACTGGACAAGATGGCAAAGCGCGTTTAGGCAAAGACGATGTGTTATGGCGCAAAAATGGTAGCCATTTTGATGTTGAATATGCCACCTCTCCCATTTTAATTAACGGCGTTTTAGACGGTGTGGTGGTCATTTTTAACGATATTACTCAGCGCAAAGAACAAGAACATTTATTAGCCCTCGCCAAAGAAAAAGCGGAATCGGCCAACCAAGCAAAAAGTGAATTTTTGGCCAATATGTCGCACGAGATTCGTACCCCGATGAATGCCGTCATCGGCTTTTCTGAATTGGCACTCGACTGCCAAAATGAGGCAGAAAAACACACCTACCTCAAGCAAATTCTTGATTCTTCCAAATCATTATTGGGTATTTTGAACGACATTCTCGATTTCTCAAAAATTGAAGCGCGCCAGCTTTCAATCGAAAATAAAGTGTTTAATTTGAATCAATTACTGAATAATCTCCAGCGGATGTTTGAGTTGCGAGCGCAAGAAAAAGGCCTGCTATTTACCTTAAATAAAGATGAAAATTTACCCGAATATTTGCTCGGCGACCCACTCCGCTTGCGACAAATCTTAACCAACTTACTGGGCAATGCGTTTAAATTTACCGAACGCGGCGCCGTAAAATTAGACGTGGTACAACTCGCGCGCACAGACAAGCGCATTTCGCTGATTTTTAAGCTTCAGGATAGTGGCATTGGCATGAGCCAATCTCAATTAGAAAGCTTGTTTAAACCATTTTCGCAAGCCGACAATTCTATTACCCGTCGCTTTGGTGGCACCGGTCTAGGACTGTCGATTAGCCGCAATTTGGCGCACTTGATGGGCGGCGAAATTACGGTTGAAAGCGCACCAAATATCGGCAGCCAATTTAGCTTCCAAGTTGATTTACCAGCCGCTAACGCTGCACAAATTGCCAGCGAAATTAGCCAGCGCGACGCGACAAATCTACTCAATAACGCGTCCAATGCCAGCGAAGTTTTACAGCATAAGAAAGTGTTGCTAGTGGAAGATAACCACGTCAATCAATTACTCGCCACGCGCTTATTACAAAAGCTCAACATTGAAGTTGCGCTCGCCCAAAACGGACAAGAAGCAATTAACTCTTTAGAATCAGATACTTACGATTTTGTACTGATGGATATTCAAATGCCGATTATGGATGGTTTGGAAGCGACGCGGCGCATTCGCCAGAACCCACTTTTGACGAATTTACCAATCATTGCGATGAGTGCCGGCGTCACCTTAGACGAGCAAGCGCTGTGCGCCAAAGTGGGCATGAGCGCTTTTATTGGCAAGCCGATTGATTTTAATGAACTCAAAAACACCTTGTTTGAGCATCTGAGCATTACCAGCAATACCAACCCACTCAGCGACCAATTTGTCTTAAAAATCGCCGGTTTTAGTGATAAACGTTTGGCAGAATTGCTCGACATTATGGGCGATAAAACCATCGTGTTAGCATTGATTCAATCCTTGCGCAGCGACTTTAAAGCCATCGTGCCCGACTTTGCCAAGCACGTTGAAACCGGCAATTTTACCGAGGCAAAACGCATGATTCATACTTTAAGAGGGGTGGCTGCCAATTTAGGTGCGGACGACATTACCGGGGCGGCGAATACAGTGGAAT
This sequence comes from Gallionellaceae bacterium, assembly GCA_036171275.1. GTDB lineage: Bacteria > Pseudomonadota > Gammaproteobacteria > Burkholderiales > Gallionellaceae > PALSA-1006. The sequence goes on from JAVHQT010000020.1 coordinate 6,186, forward strand.
TGGCTTTAAGCAACCAACACGATGTTGCAACCAGCCTAGCCGAACTCCAGCGCGTTTGGGATTTATTCCTCAAACTTGACCTCACTTAATCCGACTTTCATCTTTATCCCTATGCCCTTAAACCGCTTCGCCTTCCAAACCATTGAGTTGCATCCTTTAGCGCCGCGCAAACCCCAAATGGGTGCAGCGTGTAATGGCTGCGGCGTGTGTTGCGCGACGGTGCCGTGTCCAGTGGCATGGGTCTTTTTGTGGCAACGGCGCGGACGCTGCCGTGCCTTAATGTGGCACAGCGATGCCGGTCGCTATCTTTGTGGGATGGTCAGTCACCCAGCGCAGTATTCCCGTCTGATTCCAAGCGCATTTTCGGCGACGATGGGGCTTTTTTTTGCCAGCAGAATTGCCGCCGGAATCGGCTGCGATTCGAGTATTGAAATCACAACTGAAAATGCAGACTAGGAAGCAAGCCCTAAGGCAAAGTATAATCAGCCGTCGGATGGCGTTGCCAGCAACTGAGCGTTGGCAGTTAAGCCAGCAAATTGTGGGGCGAATTTGCCAGCTAAACGCGTATAAAAGCGCGATTTGTGTGTTGGGTTATTGGAATTTTGGCGCAGAATTTGCCGCCGAATACTGGCTAAAACAGGCGCTACAAGACGGAAAAATAGTCTATTTACCGAAAGTTGATCAACGCACAAAACAGCTAGCCATTTATCGCGTCACCGATTTTGACGCGGATTTGGCAACTGGGATCTGGGGAATTCGTGAACCCGTGCCCGCACGCTGTGCCGAGCTTGAAGATTTATCCACGCTGGATTTTATTTTGCTGCCGGGCGTGGCTTTCAATATACAAGGAGCACGTTTGGGTTACGGCGGCGGGTTTTATGACCAGTTTCTAGCGCGTCTAGAATCTCACCCGACCTTGCTTGCCGCCGCTTTTTCAGTGCAAATCGTGGCTGAAATTCCGCAAGAATCAACCGATATTCCAGTGGATTTTGTGGTGACGGAACAGCAGGTTTTTATCTGCAAAAACCCGCTTATTTAGTTGGACAATTATTTTGCAACACCATGATTATAAAGCGTATTTTATAGAGAGGAAGTGAACGACTATGGCACAATTACCTGATTATGATCCGCAAGAAACCCAAGAATGGATCGATTCGTTGCAATCTGTTTTAGATAAAGAAGGCGCGGAACGTGCGCATTTTTTATTGGAACAATTGGTGCATCACGCCCGCATCGCCGGTGACGATATGCCGGTCAGTGCGACCACGCCGTACATCAATACCATTCCCGTCACCAAGGAAGAACGTTCTTCTGGCGACAAGGAATTAGAACACCGAATTCGCGCGTTAATGCGTTGGAATGCAATGGCGATTGTGCTGAATGCCAATAAAGAATCATCCGAATTGGGCGGCCACATTGCCAGCTTCGCTTCTGCCGCCACCTTGTACGACGTGGGTTTTAACCATTTTTTTCATGGCAAAACCGACACACACGGCGGCGATTTGGTCTATTTCCAAGGTCATTCCTCACCCGGCATTTATGCGCGTGCCTTTATGGAAGGGCGTTTATCAGAAGCGCAGTTATACAAATTTCGCCAAGAAGTTGACGGAGGCGGTCTGTCGTCCTATCCGCACCCGTGGTTGATGCCCAATTTCTGGCAATTTCCAACCGTTTCCATGGGTCTAGGCCCGCTGATGGCGATTTATCAAGCCCGCTTTATGCACTATTTACAGCACCGCAATTTAGCCGAAACCAAAGGTCGCAAAGTCTGGGCATTTTTGGGCGATGGCGAAACCGACGAACCCGAATCTTTGGGCGCGATTTCCATGGCGGCACGCGAAAAACTGGACAATCTGATTTTTGTGATTAACTGTAATTTGCAACGCCTAGACGGACCCGTGCGCGGTAACAGCAAAATTATTCAAGAATTAGAAGGCGTATTTCGCGGCGCCGGTTGGAATGTGATTAAAGTCGTTTGGGGAAGCAAGTGGGATCGTTTACTCGCCAAAGACAAAAGCGGTTTGCTGCTAAAACGAATGGAAGAAGTGGTCGATGGCGAATATCAAACCTATAAATCCCGCGATGGCGCGTATGTGCGTGAACATTTTTTTGGCAAATATCCGGAGTTGCTCGCCTTGGTTGCCGATATGTCCGATGACGAAATCTGGCGACTAAATCGGGGTGGACACGATCCGATTAAAGTGTTTGCTGCTTACACCGCTGCGATTAAACACCAAGGTCAGCCCACCGTTATTTTAGCGAAAACCGTCAAAGGCTACGGCATGGGTTCGTCCGGCGAGGCTCAGAATCCAACGCATCAGCAAAAGAAAATGGATGGTGAATCGTTACGCGCTTTCCGCGACCGTTTTAACATTCCTGTGCCCGACGATCAATTAGCGGCTTTACCGTTTGTGCGCCCGGCCGAAGATAGCCAAGAAATGAAGTACCTGCGTGAGCGCAGTGCGGTCATGGGCTCGATTCCCGCCCGGCAGCCGGTGGCCGAAGTGTTGGAAATTCCTGCCTTATCAGCTTTCGATGCGCTGTTAAAAGACAGCGAAGGCCGCGAATTTTCGACCACCATGGCGTTTGTGCGTATGTTAGGCGTACTGGTTAAAGATAAGAATATCGGACAGAAAATTGTGCCGATTGTGCCCGATGAATCCCGCACCTTTGGGATGGAAGGGATGTTCCGCCAACTGGGGATTTTCTCGCAAGTGGGACAACTCTATACCCCGCAAGATGCCGACCAACTGATGTTCTACAAAGAATCGTCAACCGGACAAATTTTGCAGGAAGGGATTAACGAGGCCGGCGGCATGGCCGACTGGATTGCCGCCGCGACGTCGTATGCCAATCATGGTAAAGCCATGATTCCATTCTATATTTACTATTCAATGTTCGGCTTCCAACGCGTCGGCGATATGGCGTGGGCGGCAGGCGATTTACGCGCGCGCGGCTTTTTAGTCGGCGGCACGGCAGGACGCACCACCTTAAACGGCGAAGGCTTGCAGCATCAAGATGGTCACAGCCATTTAATGGCCGCCACCATTCCCAATTGCCGCTCCTACGACCCTACTTTCGCGTATGAATTGGCCGTCATTATTCACGACGGAATGCGTCGAATGTATGTTGAACAAGAAGATGTGTACTATTACTTAACGGTCATGAACGAAAATTACGCGCATCCGGCCATCCCAACCGACGCAGAACACGGCATTTTGCAAGGCATGTATGCCTTCAAACGCAGTGCGTTGGCCAGCAAAGCCCGCGTGCAGTTATTAGGCAGTGGCACGATTTTCCGTGAAGTGATTGCGGCAGCTGAATTACTGGAAAAAGATTTCAACGTTGCTGCAGATCTTTGGAGCGTCACCAGCTTTAACGAGCTACGGCGTGAAGGGCTAGATTGCGAACGCTGGAATATGCTAAATCCTGAATCAAATCAAAAGGTTAGCTATGTTGCGAAAATGCTCGATGCGACGACGCCGGTGGTGGCAGCAACGGACTACATTCGCGCTTATGCCGACCAGATTCGTCCTTTCGTCAGCGCGCCTTACAAAACGCTGGGCACAGATGGTTTCGGTCGTTCCGATACGCGCAAAAAATTGCGGCATTTCTTCGAAGTCGATCGTTATTACGTGGCTTTGGCAGCACTGAAATCGTTGGCAGATGCCGGCAGCATTGCCGCAAGCGAAGTCAGTCGCGCTATTGCCCTGTATCAAATCAATGCAGCAAAACCCAATCCGACCACGGTTTAAAGCAAGGAGAACAAAATGGCTGAAATAAAAAATGTGTGCGTTCCCGATATTGGAAATTATCACGACGTTCCCGTGATTGAAGTGGCGGTAAAAGTTGGGGATAGCGTCAAGGCAGAACAAGCTTTACTGACTTTGGAAACCGATAAAGCCACCATGGACGTGCCGGCACCATTTGATGGCGTGGTGCAAAGTTTACAAGTGCAGGTCGGCGATAAAGTTTCCGAAGGTGCGCTGATTATGACGCTAGCGGTAACCGCTGCGGCAACTGCTCCGGCTGTTGTCGCTAGTGCGCCAAGCCCTGCCGCTGCCCCGGCTATGGCAACGCCGGCTGCGCCAATACCTGTTGCTGCGACGCCGGTTGTTCCGGCAGTTGCCGTGACTGCGCCCACCGGAACAGCGCACGCCAGCCCTTCCGTACGCCGTTTTGCCCGGGAACTAGGTGTCAATTTAGCACTGGTTGCCGGCAGTGGTGAAAAAGGTCGCGCTACCAAAGAAGATGTGCAAAATTTTGTCAAAACAACACTAGCGCAACCGCGCAGTGCCAGCGCAGGAAACGGCTTGCAGGTGTTGGAAATGCCGCTGATCGACTTTGCAAAATTCGGCGCAATCGAGAGTAAACCCTTGTCACGAATCAAAAAAATGTCCGGTGCAAATTTGCATCGCAACTGGGTCACTATCCCGCACGTAACGCAATTTGAAGACGCTGACATCACCGACATGGAAGCGTTCCGCAAAGAATTGGGCGCAGAATACGCGCCGCAAGGGATCAAAATTACCCCGCTGGCGTTCTTGCTCAAAGCCGCCGCCAGTACGCTGAAGCACTTTCCCGATTTCAACGCTTCTCTGGATGCCAGCGGCGAAAACCTGATTCTTAAAAAGTACATCCATATCGGCGTGGCGGTGGATACGCCGGACGGACTGATGGTACCGGTGCTGCGTAATGTCGATCAAAAAGGCATTGTGCAACTTGCCCAAGAGTTAGGCGAAATTTCGGCGCGCGCACGTGAGAAAAAAATCTCGGCGGCAGAAATGCAAGGCGGCTGTTTTACCATTTCTAGCCTAGGCGGCATTGGCGGCACGGCATTCACACCAATTATCAATGCCCCAGAAGTGGCGATTTTGGGCGTGTCACGTTCCAGCATGAAACCCGTCTGGAAAGAAGGTGAATTTGTGCCACGCTTGATGTTGCCGCTGTCGCTGTCTTACGACCATCGCGTCATTGACGGCGCAGCGGGCGCGCGGTTCACCACCTATCTCGCGCATGTCTTGGCGGATATGCGGCGAATGGCGCTGTAAAGCAAACCTGACCGATTAGATACTATGTCTTTGATTTTATGAGCAATGTTGAACGGTCGGATTTCTCACTCCTCGCTCAATGCCCCTAATGTAAGTAGGATGCAATCCTGAAATTTCAGACAGCTTGTCCTGCGACCAGCCGTGCGACTCACGAAAAAGACGGACATTGACACCTAGTGTATGCTGACTATTCATGGATCAATGATTGCAGGATGTGACGCTTTGGTTCACAGACGATTAGTCACATAAAAACACAAACGCCTCTCAAATAATCAAAATTTGACAGCGCATTTTTATACAGTTTAAAAATTATTTTAATCAACGGTTTAATCATGACACCCACTTTACCCATCGGCATTTTAGGCGGCACGTTTGATCCCATTCATAACGGGCATTTGCGTTTAGCCATCGAGGCTCAGGAACAATGCCAGTTGCGCGAAGTGCATTTCATGCCAACAGGCACCCCGCCGCATCGCCCTTTACCGCTCGCCAGTGCGACAGATCGCTTGCAGATGGTTCAATTGGCGGTACACAACAATCCGGTTTTTTTAGCCGACCAGCGTGAAACTTATCGCACGGACGCTTGTTACACCGTGGATTCGCTCACCGCCTTACGCGCCGAATTGGGTTCGCAGCAACCGCTGTGTTTATTGCTCGGCAGCGATGCCTTTTTACATTTGCACACTTGGCATCGCTGGCAAGAATTATTTGTCTTAGCTCACCTCGTCATTATGCAGCGCGCTGGTAAACCGCTGGGTAATTCGATGACACACGCCGACGCGACTTTGCTGCAGGAATATACTCAGCGTCTCGCACCGTCACCTCAGGTTTTACAAGCATCGCCGGCAGGTCATATCGTGGTGTTAAATATGCCTGCGTTAGATATTTCCGCCACCGACATTCGCAGCCGTTGCATCGCCGGAAAAAATATTCAGGGTTTAGTCCCTGATGCTGTTGCACATTATCTTTATAACAACCCGTACCCATCATGCTAAATGTAGAACAAAAAATTAAAATCATCACCGATGCGCTAGAAGACATCAAAGCCATCGACATCACGGTGATTGACACCAGCAAACGCAGTCCGTTATTCGAACGAATGGTGATTGCCAGTGGGCAATCGAACCGTCAAACCAAAGCTTTGGCACAAAATGTCATGGATAAATTGCAACTCCAAGGTGAAATAATCTTAAGCACCGAAGGCGAAAAAGGCGGCGAATGGGTGTTGGTTGATTTGGGCGACGTGTTGGTGCACGTCATGCAACCTGCCGTGCGCGCTTACTATAATTTAGAAGAATTATGGGGCGCAGTACCGCGCTCAGTAAAGTAAATTATTCAATATAATCAAGTAGTTATATGAAGCTAATTATTGTAGCAGTCGGGCATAAAATGCCAGAATGGATTAGCCAAGGCTTTAACGAATACCGCAAAAGAATGCCGCGCGAGACGACAATAACCTTGCTTGAACTGAAACCAGAGCCGCGCACCACGGGCAAAACTGTGCCGCAAATGATGGAAGCTGAGGCGCAACGCATCGAAGCAGCCTTGCCGAAAAATGCCTTACGCGTGGTGTTAGACGAACGCGGCGCGGCACTCACCACACAACAATTAGCAGTCAAAATGCAAGCTTGGCAAAGCGCTGGGCAAGATATTAGCTTTGTAATTGGTGGCGCAGATGGATTGCATGACTCTATTCGACGCAGTGCCAATGTGCTGTTGGCTCTATCGGCGCTCACTTTGCCGCATGGCATGGTGCGGGTGTTGCTGGCTGAGCAACTTTATCGGGCGCATAGCCTGTTAAACAACCATCCCTATCATCGAGAATAAAGGAAGGCCATGAGTCTTAAACAACCACGCATTTATCTGTGTTCGCAAAGCGCACGGCGCCGCGAATTATTAAAGCAAATCAGCATTAATTTTGGCATGTTGTTGCTGCGAAATGATGCCAGACGCGTGGTAAACGTTGACGAAACGCCTTGGCCAAATGAAAACCCAGTGTCGTATGTGCAGCGAATTTGTCATTCCAAAGCCGAAGCGGGCTTGGGGGCGATGAATCACCGCAACTTGCCGCCCTTCCCTGTGCTGGCGGCTGACACAACGGTGACGATAGACGATGTCATTCTGGGCAAACCGCGCGACATTACCCAAGCGACGGCGATGCTCAAGTGCCTATCGGGGCGCACGCATCAAGTACTCACCGCAGTTGCCCTGGCATTCGAAGACCGGATTGAGCAACGCCTTTCGACGACGTCAGTTAAGTTTTGTAGACTAGACGATGAGCGAATTCATCGCTATCTGCTCGCCAACGATACGCTGGATAAAGCCGGAAGTTACGGAATTCAAGGCTACGCGGGCGCATTCATCGAACGAATTGAAGGCAGTTACACTGGCGTTATGGGTCTGCCGTTATTTGAAACGGTAGAATTACTTCGAGAATTTCACTACCCCGCACCTTAGCCAACTGGGAATCACCTTCCTGCAAGTTATGACTACGTCACCGATACCAAACCCATCCCCACCCCAGCCCTCCCCTTGAAGGGGAGGGAGTACAGTTCGCATCAGCCGGTTGCGTGTTGGACGCGATCCCCAGCCCT
>JAVHQT010000020.1:13930-20759 GCA_036171275.1 Gallionellaceae bacterium
GAGGGAGTACAGTTCGCATCAGCCGGTTGCGTGTTGGACGCGATCCCCAGCCCTTTCCCTTGAAAGAGAGGGAGTACAGTTCCTCCCCCTTCAAGGGGGAGGCTAGGTGGGGGATGGGGAATGCGTGTGACACCATTAACGATACTCAAATCCATTAAACGAAACACGGATTAGAACAACCGTGCATCCTTAAGCTAATGCGCAGTTCTAATAACGTTCCCGGAAATAAATGAATTCTTTCCTTCCCTTATACAAGCCAAAAGTTGCTCGTCCTTCGGCCGCTTGCGGTAAGTAACTCGGGCTGGTTACATTTAAAGTGACATAGCCGGTATTATTTTTGCCCGGGGCAGATAAGCTAATTTTCCCGATACCCGCAGTCAGCGTCGGCTGCGTCAGCAGGGTTGTCCAAATACTTGTATTCGCCGAAGGAAAAACCGAAGACCCAATTAGCAACGTCGAGGCACTGTCCTCTGTGCTAGTCAAATAAGTGTGACTGCTACTGTCCCAATACTGCACAGCGACAGGTACGCTCAGCGGCAACAATTCCGAGCCTAGCACATTCACTATTCGACTGCGTCCATAGCGAATCGCGGTTGTTGCCAGCAAGCCGTGATCATTCCCTGCGGTTGCATCCGCGTCCATATCAAAATCAACGGTTGCACCTTCATCCGTCGGAGCGAGCCCAATTTCTGTCGTTGCATAAAAACCATCGGGCGTTGTTCCCCGCGTTATTTTAAAAGGCACAATCACGTCCGCTTGTGAGTTTAAAAAACACGGCGTGTCCGCACAGGCAATCGCAGGCATATTCGTCACTGATAAACGATTCGTCAAAATAGTCCCCGTGCCATCGCGAGCGGCCATATTCAAATTTCCGAATACCAAAGGATTGAATTTTCCAAAATTGAGCGAAGCAGTGGCCGAGCCGATATAGTTTTGCAAAATGACGTTATTGATACTCATCGGCACCAACATAAACGAAGCATCCATTTCCTCATCCATATACGTCATCGGCAAAGCTGGGCAAGCGGTGACGAGATCAGATTGCAAAACATTTTCGCCATTATTAATGACGCAAATATCAGGTCGGCAAGTTGATACGCCATCTGACACCAATAAACCGCCCTGACATACATCCGCCCTATTTTCTAACCCATTGTTTTGTATGGAAAATTTACCAAGCGTAAATCGGCCAATGTTCGCAGAAGGCGTGCCAATCACATCACCCACACCCAAATAATCTTGATCGGCAATACTCGGGGTCAACGTCATAATACCCACTTCGTCCCAGCTAAAATTGCTGCCAGTGGCTGCGCCATTGGTAAAAGCACCCAGCGTTCCATTCAATATTGCCGTGTTTACCAGCCCCAAACCTGCCACCAAAGTGGGGCTGAGCGTCACACTTTCCGGCGTCACTTCCCGTCCAAAGTTCGGCGTAGCATTCCCCGCTGAATTCACCGCCGTTACGGTGGCACTGAACGCTTCGCCGGCTTTCACAAAAGCCGCACCCGTTGCGTTCGCCGCTGTCGGATTGGCCAAACTATCGCTGCTGCGCTGGACATTAGTCAATACAAATCCAGCCGGTTTGACCACAAAAGGCACGCCTGCACTGAACAGATTATTTGCCGTGTCGCGGAAATACATTCTGATATTGCCAACATCGGGATAATTCAGTTGGAAGGGTGCGAGCGAATTGTTATCAAAGTTTAAAAATACTGAACTGTAAGAAATTGCGCTCCCCAAACTACTGCCTTGCGCTAAATTGCTACTGACACTGGTGTTGGGATTGGTAATCGAGATAACCGGTGCTTGACAGCTGACCGGATCAACGCATTCAAACGCCATATCAACTTTTATGGTTTTGCCTTTAAACGCATTGCTACAACTCGCTTTTAAATAGTAGATTGGCGAAGTCGTTCCGGCTGTTTGCGTCAAATTCGCACTGCTCAATATCGTGCCCGCAGAATCGGAAATCGCAAACCCGCCTGCCGCAAAAGTAATCGTGTTTTGCAACTCAGTAACCGGCGTTCGCGTCAGCAACGAGTTGCCAGTTGCATTATCTGCCACCGCAATTATCACCGAGCCGGCGCTACTGTGCGACAAACCTAAAACCACATTGGTTTCACCCGTGCCATACGCATACTTGGCACTACCCGACCCTAGGCTAGTTAACGTACCGCTTCCAGTTACGATTGACCAGGTGCCGATGCCGTCTGACGAGGTAACGCGAATCATTCCGGCAGCACGGCTCGGCGCTGCGTGAACTGCGGTATGCGCACCGATACTAACGTTAGCAATAGAGCAGGTATCCCCGAAACTCGGCGTTGAGATACTGACGTGATCAACGGTAGAGGCCCCGTAATCCACCCGAATTTGGACGTGATCGACACTGACCGTGCGCTGTTTAGTGGATCCGGTATTGGCATTTTGCGCGGCAAAAGCGACCCCAAAAGTGGAGAGTTTTAAATCTGCATCTGTCCAAGTGGTATTCCATAAGCTGGTTGAGCTACCGTGCGTTTCAAACGTGTCGGTTTTACCGTACTTGGTCATCGTTGCACCATTCCAACCCGTTAAAATAGTGCCCGCCTTAAGCAAGTAAACGTAGGCATCGCGCATCGTACCGCCATTGGTCTTGCGCGTCACATACACGGTAATGCCGGAAATTGTCGCACCCACTGGCACCGTCGAAAAGTCAAAACCGGTACATTGTAAATATTCCGTGACATTGCCATGAATCAAATTGGGGGCAGTTGCATAGGTAGCATTCGTACTTAAAGCATTATTAGGCAAACTCCACGCGCCACCGACTACACCATTGGCTGAAAGATTAACACGGCTCCAAGTATTGCTGACGCTCACACAGGCAGTCGGGCTAGACGTAACCGAACCGGAACCGACAACCGCGACGCACGGACTTGATCCTTGCACCGTAAACGAATTAGGACAACTCACCGAACTTCCAGCCAAATTGTAATAGGTATTATTACTGGGCGTGAATGGCACGGCCGGAGCAACCCAAGTCACGGTATTGCCGCTAGCAGAAGCATTCAGTGTGGTCGCCCCGAATGACGTGTTGACGGTTAAACTGGAATTCGCCGCATTCGTCCACGTGCCACTACTTTTCACGTTGCCCACGGTGACTGCGCCGTTATTAGTGAGCGTTCCAGCATTTTTAAATTCAATCGTAGCCGTGCCTGCTGTAATTACACCAGTGCTGCCAACAACCGTGTTGTTAGCGTACAAACGCAAGAATGAGTTGCCGTTTTGCTGCGCGCTACCATTTAATGTGCCATTGATGGTTAAAACTGAATTGGCAACGGTGTTACCGTTAGTATCTCGCCCAGCATACAATCGACTGCCGCCGGTGAAAGCCAAGTTTGAGCCCACTGCAATTGAAGGCGTTGCGCCTGAAAAGTACAGCCGAATATCGGTGCTAAATGTGCCCGTGCCAGACGCGACCGCGCTATTGCCAGTCGCATAAATCATCCCGCCGTTGTTGCTAAATATCGTGCCGTTATTGGTGATATCGCCACCGACTGCCAAATCACTGCCCTGAGTATCGCTGAGCGTAGCACCAGAATTCACCGTTAAAGAAACGGCGAAAAATGAAGTGTTATTGTTAGTGCCCAAGGTCACCGTGTGCGGCGAAACGATCATCACCGCGTCAATTGAGGTGGGAATTTGATTGCAATCCCAAGTGGATTTCGAAGCCCAATCACCACTTCTGACGCTGGTACAGGTTTTACCCGCCGCAAAAACCGACTGCGTGAATAAAGTCAAACCAATCAAAACCAGTACGCGTAGTGCTAAATTGAAAGCATTCATGATTAAATCCTTTAATGTAACTACTTGATTATATTGAGCATTTAAACTTAAGGAAGCGCTGATTTATTCCGTTCGTGGTGCGATCTTCGTCTAACTCAAGAGAACCTTGTCGAACCTTTATTTATTCCGTTCGTGGTGCACCCGCAAAGGGTAGGCCGTGGCTGCAAGGGGCTTTACCCCAACAGCACACGCTCAGCCCTTCGTCTAGCTCAGGAGAACCTTGTCGAACCTTTATTTATTCCGTTCGTGGTGAGCTTGTCGAACCATAACGGAATAAATCAACACGGATCAATCAACACAGAATCAATCACTTAAAATCACCCTTCGACTAGCTCAGGGCGAACGGTGGATTTAATCAGCGTTTCCTTAACAAATCAATCGGCTAAATTCACCCTTCAACAAGGCTCTCTTGAGCCAGTCGAAAGACTCAGAGCGAACGGTGGATTTAAGGAAGTGCCGAATAACTCAACCGTTCACCCTGCGCTAGTCGAAGGGTATATTCAGCACCGCCTATTTCCCTTCCAGCGTTTCCCATCTTGCCATGAGTTTCAGCAATTCATCTTCAATAATCGCGGCGCGTTCTTGCAACTGTTTGGCGTGAGACGGATTGTCGCGGTACAAATTGCCATTGCCTAAGGCTGCGGATAATTCTTCCTGCTCGCGCTCTAATTGCTCAATTTTGACGGGAATTTCTGCCAGTTCTTTTTGTTCTTTGAAGCTCAGTTTAACTGAAGCGCTGGCTTTCTGTGCGTCGTTTTTTGCAGCCGCTTTAGGCGGTGTGGCAATCGCTTTGTTACTTTGCGCTGCCTCGTATTTTTTCACCCGCACCCAATCTTCATAGCCGCCGACATACTCCAGCAAATTGCCGTCGCCTTCAAACGCAATCACTTGCGTCACCACGTTATCCAAAAATGAGCGGTCATGACTCACTAAAAACAGCGTGCCATCGTAATTCGCCAACAATTCTTCCAGTAACTCCAATGTTTCAATATCCAAATCGTTGGTCGGTTCGTCCAAGACCAACACATTGGCGGGGCGGGTAAACAATCGTGCCAACAGCAAACGGTTGCGCTCGCCGCCGGATAAACTTTTTACCGGAGAACGGGCGCGTTCCGGTGCGAATAAAAAGTCGCCGAGATAACTAATCACGTGCTTGCGCGCACCATTTATCTCAATAAAATCAGAGCCTTGACTTATCGTATCCGCCAGCGTCGCTTCTTCATTCAGTTGCGCGCGCAGTTGGTCAAAATAAGCGACGCTCAGTTTTGTGCCCAGTTTTACGTCGCCGCTATCCGGCGCTAATTCGCCCAGAATAATTTTCAGCAGCGTGCTTTTGCCCGCGCCATTCGGTCCTAAAAAGCCAATTTTGTCGCCGCGCTGAATGCGGCAAGAAAAATCGTTAATAATTTTGCGCTCGCCGTAGGTTTTACTGACGTTGCACAGTTCTGCCACTAACTTGCCGGAACGCTCACCGGTTTCCACGTTCAACTCCACCTTACCGACTTTTTCGCGCCGTGCCGCCCGTTCCAAGCGCAGCTGTTCCAATCGCCGCACCCGCCCTTCGTTGCGCACACCACGGGCTTTAATGCCTTGGCGAATCCACACTTCTTCTTGCGCCAGCACCTTATCAAATTTGGCGCTATGCACCGCTTCGTCCGCTAACATTTGTTCTTTTATTTTTTGATACGCAGAAAAATTTCCTGGAAACGAGGAGAGCTTACCGCGGTCTAATTCGACAATGCGCGTGGTCACATTGTCCAAAAAGCGCCGGTCGTGGGTGACAAACAACACGCTACCGCGAAAACTATTCAGCAGCCCTTCCAACCATTCAATCGAGGAAAAATCCAAATGGTTAGTCGGTTCATCCAAAATCAGCACTTCTGGTTCGGCAACTAAAGCTTGCGCCAACGCCACCCGTTTGCGCACGCCGCCAGACAGTGATCCGACTAAGGCTTCTGGCTCGAGTTCCAAACGTTGAATGGCGGTTTCAATCCGCGCTTGTACTGACCAGCCGTTTTGCGCTTCCAAGGCGGTTTGCAACGGTTGCATCGCTTCCAGCAAGACTTCGTAATCAGCGTCTGGCTCGGCGAGTTGATGCGATAAATGGTGATACGCGGTGATAATTTGATGCAAATCGCCCAAGCCTTCTGCCACCGCGTCAAACACTGAAGACTCAGGATTTAACACCGGTTCTTGGCTGACATAACAAATTCGCACCCCAGGTTGTCGCCAAACCAGTCCATCATCTAAAGCGGACTGACCGGCAAGCACTTGCAATAAGCTGGATTTTCCGCCACCGTTACGCCCGATTAAACCGACGCGCTCCGCCTCGTCGAGTTGAAAATTCACGCCGTCTAATAGGGCAACGTGACCAAAAGCCAGTGCGGCTTTGTCTAAAGTAATATAGGGCATCAGGAAGGTGTCTTTAAGCTTTGCGGCAGTGAAGATTGATAAATCAAAGAAAAACTAATCGCCCACATCGCCAATACCCAATAGCCAAAAGCATCGGTGAAGCGCGACAGCACTAAAATCAAGTTGTAATTGGAGAGCAAAGGTTTGATAAATTCGAAAATAAACAAGGTTAAAGCGAGCATATTTGCCCAAAAAATGAGCCGGAAACCCCAGTGAAAACCAGAACCGCCAGGATTTCCTGCAGGTGATAAACCGCCGCGATAATGTTGCAACAAAACGACCGCCCCAAGCACCAGCAATAAACCAACCAGTCGCCCCGGAATATCACCTTCAGAAGTCGACGCACCGGCCAACTCCAATAGCATTCTGCCGATCGCAGCAATCCAACCCATCGCCACCACATGCGGCAACAACACCCAACTCGCAAATAAGTTTGCCCTGTAAAAATTCATATTTATAAGTCCTTGATTATATTGATTTTTTTATAATTTTTATTCACCTTAGAAACCGCAGTTGCATTGCAACCATCCTTCGACAAGCTCAGGACGAACGGTTGTTTTAATCAACCCACCCCAAACCCCTACCCCGTTCGTCC
>JAVHQT010000021.1:0-55615 GCA_036171275.1 Gallionellaceae bacterium
TTAAATCAATGATCTTTAGGAGGCGGTCGAACTCAACAGGAAACCCGCTACAAATTTGCCTAAGCGTTGCCTATCGCAGCGCTTTTTTGAGCAATCGAACATTTATTATCCTGCAAAATCGTCAAAACCCACCCTCACTCCGCCCAATTTTCGCCTCGATTCGTTAAGTTCAACCGTCACTTAGCTGATTTGACACCTCGCCCGCGCACCGCGATACTTCGTTTCTCACTTTTTTACAGGCTTTTTGCTTTGGAACAATTTTCATTGGGCACGCTGTTTCTGGCGCTGCTGGTCTTGCTGATTTTATCCGGTTTTTTTTCCGCTTCTGAAACAAGCATGATGGCACTGAATCGTCATCGACTTAACCACTTGATTCGTAAGGGAAATCGCAGTGCGAGCCTGACTGCTAAACTACTCGCACAAACCGATAAATTGCTCGGATCAATTTTATTTGGCAATACCTTGCTCAACGTTGCAGCAGCCACGTTGACGGAAATCATGGTGTCTCGCCTGTTTGGACATGGCAACAGTAGCGCGCTCATCTTTGGTACGT
The DNA here is from genome assembly GCA_036171275.1 of Gallionellaceae bacterium. Classification (GTDB taxonomy): domain Bacteria; phylum Pseudomonadota; class Gammaproteobacteria; order Burkholderiales; family Gallionellaceae; genus PALSA-1006. The sequence continues at coordinate 554 of JAVHQT010000021.1, forward strand.
TATTGATTACCTTCACTATTTTGATATTTAGCGAAATTATGCCCAAAGTGATTGCCGCCAGCCATGCTGAAAGAGTTGCACTCCCCGCGAGTTTGGTGCTGGTTTTTTTCATTAAGTTATTTTATCCGGTGGTGTTTATTGCCACCTCCATCGTGCGCGGGGTACTCAACCTGTTGCGCATTAAAGTTCAAACTGATCAAAGTAAGCAAAGTGTTAGCTTAGAAGAAGTGCGAATGCTGGTGCTGGAAGCCGAACAATTTTTGCCGCACAAACATCAAAAAATGTTGCTCAATTTAGTGGATTTGGAAAAAATCGAGGTCAATGATGTCATGGTGCCGCGCAATCAAATTGAGGGCTTGGACATCAAAACCGATTCCCAGACTTTAAAACAGCAACTGGCTACCTGTCACCATACTTTATTGCCGATTTATGAGGGCGAACTAGACAAGGTAATGGGTATTTTGCATGTCAGGAAATCCTTGTCACTGTTGCAGCAGCCTGTTTTTGAGCCCGATGATTTACGTGCCTTGTTGCAAGAACCTTACTTTATCCCCAGCCACACCACCTTACTGAATCAACTGCAGCAGTTTCAAGAACGCCAACTGCGACTCGGCTTGGTGGTGGACGAATATGGTGAACTATTAGGCATGGTCACCTTAGAAAATATTCTGGAAGAAATTGTCGGCGATTTCACCACCGACGCCCCGTCGCAAACGGGAAAATTTTTACGCCAAAACGATGGCAGTGTCTTTATTGAAGGCAGCACTCTGCTTCGCGATTTAAATCGAAAAATGGATTTGCACTTACCGACTAGCGGGGCAAAAACCTTAAATGGCCTGATTTTAGAACACCTTGAAGAAATGCCGGAAGCGGGCACAAGCCTGAAAATTAAAGGCTATCCGATTGAGATTATTCAAACTCAAGACCGCGTGGTTAAAGTCGCTCGCTTATTTTTACCCACACTAAAACCGCAAGACTGATACGCTGAAGGCTAGGCGCAAAAACCTTTATAATCCCTGACCGACGTTCCACTAAATAGTAATTTTCAGCTTAGGAAAAGTAATGGCAACTCCCACCAAAGCAGCAAAAGCCCAAGAATTTCTCTACGCTTGGCAAGGAAAAGATAAGCACGGCAAAATTTTAAAGGGTGAAATGCGCTCGGTCGGACAAGCCAGCGTCTCCGCGCACTTGCGCCGTCAAGGTGTCGTCGTTTCAAAGGTCAACAAAATTTCCAGCAAGCGCGGCAGCGTCTCTGAAAAAGATGTGACCTTGTTTACCCGTCAATTAGCCACCATGCTGAAATCTGGCGTTCCTTTACTTCAAGCCTTTGATATTGTTGGCAAAGGACATGACAATCCTGCTGTGTCACGTTTACTGCAAGACATTAAAACCGACGTTGAAACTGGAAGCAGCTTGGAGCAAGCCTTTCGAAAATTCCCTCTGCATTTTGATGAATTATTTTGCAATCTGATTGGCGCTGGCGAACAAGCGGGGATTTTAGATAGTTTGCTAGACCGTTTGGCAACTTACAAAGAAAAAATCCAAGCAATCAAAAGTAAAATTAAATCCGCTTTAATGTACCCCATTTCTATCATCGTGATTGCCGTTGGCATTACGGCAGTGATTATGATTTTCGTGATCCCGCAATTTAAAAAAATGTTTGAAGGCATGAATATGGAATTGCCCTATCCAACCTTGGTTGTGATGAGCATCTCCGATTTCTTTGTGAAATGGTGGTATCTGATTTTTGGCGGCCTTGGCGGCGGTTTATACTGGTTTTTTTATACTTGGAAACGCAGCAAAATCCTGCAACGGAATATGGATACCTTGCTTTTAAAAGTGCCTATTTTTGGGACACTGGTACGCAAAGCCACCATCGCACGCTGGGCACGGACTTTATCCACCATGTTTGCCGCCGGCGTGCCCTTGGTTGAAGCCTTTAATTCAGTGGCTGGCGCAGCAGGTAACGCCGTTTATTTCGATGCCACTAAAGCAATTCAGCGCGAAGTCACCAGCGGCAGCAGCTTAACGGTGGCGATGCAAAACACCGACGTTTTTCCCAACATGGTGCTACAAATGGTGGCGATTGGTGAAGAATCTGGCTCAATCGACAATATGCTGTCCAAAGTCGCCGAGTTTTATGAAGGCGAAGTCGATGACGCCGTCGCAGCCTTATCGAGCCTGATGGAACCCATCATCATGGTAGTTTTAGGCACGCTCATTGGCGGCATGGTGGTTGCGATGTATTTGCCCATCTTTAAAATGGGACAAGGGCTATGACTTTATTTAACGCGCTGCAAAATTCGCCTACGCTTTTCATCACACTATCTGGCTTACTCGGTTTAATTGTCGGCAGTTTTTTGAACGTAGTGATTTACCGTTTGCCAAAAATGATGGAGCGCGGTTGGCGCCGGCAATGCGCAGAATTATCCGGGCAAAGCAGCGCGCCTATGCCGGTCTTTAATTTGGCAATTCCGCCTTCTGCCTGCCCGCATTGTCAGCACCCGATTAGCGCATTCGAAAACATTCCGCTGCTCAGTTATCTGTGGTTACAGGGAAAATGTCGCGCTTGTCGCGCCCCCATTTCGATGCGTTACCCACTGATTGAACTCGCCAGCGCCTTGCTCAGTACCTTGGCCGCTTGGCATTTTGGCTTTGGCTTGGCGGGCATTGCCGCCCTAGTTCTACTGTGGGTTTTGCTCGTCTTAACAGCGATTGATATTGACACGCAACTATTGCCAGACGATCTGACTTTACCCTTACTCTGGCTCGGCTTATTGCTCAATCTAAACGGCGCATTCATCTCATTAGAAAGCGCCTTCATCGGCGCGATGGCCGGTTATTTAAGCTTATGGAGCGTCTATTGGTTATTCAAACTTGCCACTGGTAAAGAAGGCATGGGGCACGGCGACTTTAAATTGTTGGCAGCACTGGGCGCATGGCTCGGCTGGCCAATGTTACCGTTGATCATTTTATCGTCTTCAGTAGTCGGCGCGATAGTCGGCATCAGTCTAATCGTCGCCGCAAAAATGGGACGCAATGTGCCGATTCCTTTTGGTCCTTATTTAGCGGGTGGCGGCGTCATTGCCTTGTTTTGGGGGGACAAAATTACTCAAGGCTATTTACAATTTTTAGGATAAACCATGTCTCCGCCTTACACCGTCAATTACGAATCTCCCTATTTAATCGGACTAACCGGCGGAATCGGCAGTGGAAAAACAACCGTGGCGCGTTTGTTTGAGCAATATGGCGCTAGGATTATTGATGCAGATGAAATTTCGCGTGACTTAACCATGACCAATGGCGCAGCCATTCCGGCCGTGCTTGAAACATTTGGCAAAAGCTACATTGATGACACAGGCGGACTGAATCGCAAAACAATGCGCGAGTTATTCTTCACGCATCCAGATGCCAGAAAAAAACTACAAGGCATTTTGCATCCGATGATATTTAGTCAGATTCAAAAGCAGGCATCACTGGCCACCTCGTCGCCCTACACGCTCATCGTCGCGCCCTTGCTGTTTGAAGCAAAAGGCTATCGAAAATGGGTGCAAAGAACTTTGGTGGTTGACTGCCCAGAAGCCTTGCAAATTGAACGCACCATGCGCCGTAGCGGACTCTCCGAACTTGAAGTCAAGCAAATTATGGCGCAACAAATGTCACGTTCAAAACGCTTAAGCTTGGGAGATGATCGTTTAGAAAATCAAACCGACAGAGCGACACTGGTTTCAAAGGTTGCCGCATTACATCGGCGCTATAGCGCACTTAGCGCGATAAGGTATTGACTGAATGAAAGAGTGCCTATATCGTTTGGCATCCCAAATCCATTCCAATCTGACTGAATAATTAGGTTTACCTCAATTTTAACAACCCATGATTAGCTACGATTTTCCTCTCAACGAACGGATGCGCACTCTATTGCGACTGGAGGATTTATTCGCGCGCTTCGAGTTGTTTGCCGCCAGAAACGAAAGCATTGATCATCACGTCGCCTTGAGCGTTTTGTTTGAAATTTTAGAAGTGGCGGCGCGCGCGGATTTAAAATCCGATATTTTGCAAGAGCTAGAAAGACAAAAAAAGGTCTTGTTTGCTCTGCACAGCAATCCGCAAATTTCTGAATCCGCCTTAGAAACGGTGCTAGACCAAATTGACAACGCCAGCACCGACTTGCTTTCCATGAGCGGCAAAATTGGTCAATATTTACGTGAAAATGAATGGTTGATGGGCATCAAACAGCGCACCGGCATTCCAGGCGGCGTGTGTGAATTCGACTTACCTTCGTATCATTTTTGGCAACATCAACCTACCGCTGTGCGCAGGCAACATCTCAACGAATGGCTCGCGCCCATGCTGCCGCTCAAAGAGGGCTTAGCGATTATTTTAAAACTGTTGCGCGAAGGCGGAAAACAACGAGAATTCGTTGCGACTGGCGGTAGTTTTCAGCAAATGCAAGGCGGCAAAGTTGCGCACATGCTGCGCATCAATTTAGACGATGAGCTGTCCTGCATTCCCGAAGTTAGCGCCAATAAATATGCACTCAATATTCGGTTTGTCAGCGGTGACTTTAGCGCTAAAACCAGTCTCTTTGAACAAGACGTCACTTTTAAGCTTGTGTTCTGTACTCTGTAAATGATCACCGACAAACCCACCATTTCTTGCCCGCAGTGCGGAAAAAAACACAGCTGGGACAGCAGCAATCGCTACCGCCCATTTTGCAGTGAACGTTGCAAAATGATTGATTTGGGCAAATGGGCAAACGAAGAATATCGCGTCGAACAACCAGAAACAACCTTACCCGAACATCAGACAGCGACTGACTAGATCAGTCGTTCCTTAGCAATTCACCACGCCTGACTTAATAGCGCAATGCCGTGCGCCCCATGTTGCCAAGCGCAATCAAAATCTTCCCTCGTCAAACCACCCAAGGCAAAAACCGGAATCGTTGCGCCGGCTGCCACGGCAGCAAAAGTCTCCCAACCTAAATGCGCAGCACCGGGGTGAGACCGTGTCGGCAAAACCGGACTCAGCAAGGCAAAATCACAGCCGAGTTGCTCGGCACGGCGCAGTTCAACACGGTTGTGACAAGACGCACCGCAAAATTTTAATGCTGGTCGCTGCGTCATCGTCAGTAATTGTGTGGACGTTAATTGCACACCATCTGCCCCTAATTCCTGAGCTAACGCTATGTTCTCATTGAACAATACGTGCGCGCCCGCAGAATGAGCCAAGCGCAGCACTTGTTCTGCTAACGCCCGAAAAGTCACTGCATCTAAGGATTTTTCACGCAACTGAATCAGGCGTACGCCTTGCTGTAAACGCCGCGCTAAGCGCGCTAAAAATGTTTCAATTCCGAGTGCGGCAACATTGCTAAGTGCATATAAATCAGGCAGTTGCAGCGCCTGTAAAATCGGTTTATTGGCTGGCAAAATCGGTTGTACGCAAGTCGAATTGGGCTGTTGCCAACTAAAAGCCTGCCCTTCCAGCGAGCGAATTTCGCCTTGCCAAGCCGTGACGCGAAAAAAGTGCAGGCGTACACTCGCGTGCGGATAAGTAAAAGTTTGCGTCAGCCACGGAAAAAGTGTTTCCGCGACAATGCCCAATTCCTCTTGTAACTCCCGGATTAACGCCTGCCGCGCAGTTTCGCCTGCTTCTAATTTGCCACCAGGAAATTCCCAAAAACCGGCCATCGGCTTGCCGACAGGACGCTGGGCTAGTAAGAAGCTGCCGTCAGCTGCACGTAGCACGGCAGCGGCAACTTCAATGACTTTATTTTTCATCTCAAAGCAATCGTGAATCAACATTTTACCAAACTTAGGAAGCGCTGATTTATTCTGTTCGTGGTGCAACCGCACGTGGCGGCAAGCTGGTAAAAACCCAACAGCTCACGCAAAGCTCTTCGACAAACCTTGGAGAATCTTGTCGCGCCACAACAGAATAAATATCTTAATAATCAATCACTTAACCGCAAAATTCAACAAGAATCTACTGAGCTAGCCGAAGGTAATTCGCTGAATTCATCGAAGGACTCAGGGCGAACAGTTAAATATTCCGCGCGCTCAACGCAGCGCTTTTAACGCCGCAATGCGTTCGTCTAACGGCGGATGAGTCATGAACATTTTGCTCAAGCCACCGCTACTCGAAATCGCGGAGGCGGCCATATTTTGCGGCATGACAGCAGGTTCGTGGTTGACTTTTAGACGTTCCAAGGCGGCAATCATTTTTTGTCGTCCGGCTAAGCTTGCGCCACCTGCATCGGCGCGAAACTCACGTTGCCGCGAAAACCACATCACGATAACGCTCGCCAACACACCCAGCACTAATTGAGCAACGATTTCAGCCACAAACGCACCGATACCAGGTCCTTCGCGTTCATCATTTTTCAACAATACACGATCAACAAAATAGCCAAATAATTTAGCGAAGAACACCACAAAAGTATTCACCACGCCTTGAATCAGTGCCAGCGTCACCATATCGCCATTGGCAACATGGCTGATTTCATGCGCCAAGACTGCTTCGATTTCATCTTTGCTCATGTTATTTAACAGACCCGTACTGACCGCCACCAACGCATTATTTCGATTCCAACCGGTGGCAAACGCGTTCACATCCGGTGCATCATAAATCGCCACTTCTGGCATCCCAATACCGGCGTTCTGCGCCTGCCGACGCACCGTCTCCACTAACCAACGTTCGGTTGCATCAAATGGATTTGTGATGACTTGAGCGCCAACCGACTGTTTCGCCATCCATTTCGACATCAATAGAGAAACAATCGAACCGGAAAAACCAATCACTACCGACAAAATTAGCAGCGAGGTAAAGTTGATCGCGCCGTGGCTATCCATCCAGCGATTCACACCTAACAAGCGCAAAGTCAGGTTAATCACCAGCAATACCGCTAGGTTAGTCAAAATAAATAAAAATATTCGCTTCATTCGCTTTCTCCAAAAATTTCAATATAATCATGCACTTACAAACAATCACTCAAGTTTCTCGTTTTTAATCCGAAAACCTTTTTAGTTCCGGCTGGCTAAATGGGGCTGGCAGGCGTGATTTCAAGCTCGGCATTATTTTATTTGCTGATTTTAAATTGTTTGGCTAAAATGCAGCGCGTGGGAAATTTAACCACGCGAAATATAAGACGGTTCAAAGCAATACTTGATTCTTTCAGCTTTATTCGCAAAAAACCGCTCTGCCTAGTTTAACCCTCACCCGCTGTGCTATGCCCGCACTGAATGCGGACTGATTAATTTTGTCTCAATCCTAAAGGAGTAAAAATGAAAATTCACTATTTGACACTGGCTTTTCTAACCACACTTTCTTTGCCAGTTTGGGCTGCTAATAGTGACGAAGGTCCGTATTTGGTCGGTCTGCTGGGTACAACCAGTAAAATGTCCAGCTCTGCCGATGGCACTTCCGCCACCGGCTTAATCGGCTATCAAGTCAACGAGTTTTTTGCAGTTGAAGGCGGCATGGGATTGCTGTTTGACAATGCCGCTTACACCACCCCGCAAGCGAGCGGTTACACTTCATCATCCATGGCAGGGACACAGTTTGCCGCGTTGCTAACCTTTCCCATTTTGGACGAGATGAATTTTTTGCTACGCCTAGGTGGCGTCAGTTTTGAACGCTCAAACCAAATTAACGGCGCAACCAATGAATTATGGGAAGAAAAATGGAGCGGCACGCTGATGGGCGTAGGCGTTCAAGGTAAACTCCCGTTCGATATTGGCGGCGTTGATATTGGTCTGCGAGCAGGAATCGATCGCTATTCAATCAAAAACAGCGCCAATGCAACCGAAACACCGTTGAACGTTTACTTAGGCGGCATGATTTATTTCTAATAAATACTTAATAAAATCAATAAGTTAAAACAATGATACGCGTTCACTTACTCACCTTCTTGCTACTTTTCGCTTCTTTTTCTGTGCTAGCGGCACCGCGCACTTTGCTGGTTGCCGAAAGCAAAATTGAATTTACCGTGATGCAAATGGGTGTACCTGTCGGCGGTCATTTCAACAAATTTGATGCGCGCATTGTTCTGAATAATGAGCATATTGAGCAATCCAATGCCGATTTTCGCATCGACATTGCCTCAATCGACACCGGCAATGCAGAAGCGAATGATATTGCATTGAATGAGGACTGGCTGAATCAGCGCCAAGCGCCGTTCGCCACCTTTAAAAGCAGCCAAATTCGCGTACTTGACCAAGGACGCTTGGAGGCAAAAGGCACACTGACGATTCGCAACAAAGCGCGTGATTTAACGCTGCAATTAGTGCGCGTCGATCAAGCCAATGGCAAAACCATGCTGAACACCCGCTTTGTACTTAAGCGCAGTGAATTTGGCATTGGCGGCGGAATGTGGAATGAAGGCGGCGTGGTTGCTGAAGCCATTCCATTGCAAATTCAACTGGTTTTAGCCCCAGTCAGCAAACTGAAAAAATAGCCCAATGCGCCGCAGCGAACTTCCTTTTCTCCAGCTCATCGAATTAACTTTGCATTTTGACCAAGGTCATACCGTCGCGCTGAACGACGTTAATTTGCAGTTTCGGCAAGGCGAATTTGTCGCGCTTACTGGCGCTAGTGGCAGCGGCAAATCGAGCTTACTCAATCTTATTGGCACACTTGAATCACCCACTTCTGGCGAAATAATTCTAGAAAATCAGTCTTACCAAACGATAAAAGACCGTTCCTGTTTTCGACGCGAAAATTTTGGCTTTATCTTTCAAGCCTTTCATCTACTGCCAACCCTAAACGTCCTCGAAAACGTCATGGTAGCAACCCTAGGCACAGCAGGCGCGACCAGCGAAAAACAAGCGCAAGCAGAATCTTGGCTGACGCAGCTCGGATTAAATCAGCGCCTACAACATTTTCCCAACACACTTTCTGGCGGCGAAAGACAACGCGTGGCAATTGCCCGCGCCTTAATCAATCAGCCTAAAATAATCTTGGCGGACGAACCCACAGGTAGTCTAGACAGTAAAAATACAAACCAAGTGCTTGATTTATTGGAAAATGTTGTTCGTAAATTAGGCATGACACTCATCATGGTTACGCACGATTCCAGCGTTTCCGCGCGCGCCGATCGGCTGATTTTTATGCGTGATGGGCGAATCGAAACTGACAGTGCTCCCCAGCGATGACCTTACTTCAATTTGCCCTGAAAAATCTGTATCGTCGCCCGGCGCGTAGCGTTTTAACCCTGGCTGCGATTGCGCTTGGCACGGCAGCAGTAGTCGCCTTAACCAGTATCGCGTGGGGCTTTGAAGCCAGCTGGCAAAAAGCCAATGATGCGCGCGGCACGGACTTAATCGTCACCCGCAGTAGCAGCGAAAACACCCTGCCATCGCCCTTTTTAGCGGCCAAAATTCAACCCGCTTTAGCGAACTTTCCACATGTAAATCAGGTGGTTGGCCTATTAAGTGAAATGTTAACCGTCAGCGAAAATTCCCCTCCCACTTTTGTTTTTGGCTGGGTTTACGCCAGCTATTTGTGGGAACATTTAAAAATAGTAGCAGGGCGTTTGCCGGCCAACGATAGTGAAGCAACGGTGATTATGGGTACGTTGGCGGCGCAAATGCTGCACAAAAAACCCGGTGACGTGCTGAAAATCGAAAACCAAGATTTCCAAATTGTCGGCATTTTTGAAAGCGCCGCCATGGTTGAAAATGGCGCAGTGATTATGACGCTATCGCAAGCGCAACGGATCACCGACAAACCTGGCAAGGTCAATGTTCTTAATCTCAAACTTGCGGCCAACACCAGCGAAGCGGAGCTTGCGCAACTCAAAGAACAAGTGCGACAAACACTGCCTGGGTTTATCGCCATGACTTCAGGCGAATTGGTCAGCCAAAATACCATTGTCCGCATTTCAAAAGCCATGAGTCAAGCCACGATTTTAATTGCCAGCTTGGTAGGCGCGTTAGTGGTTTTTAATACCATGCTGATGAGCATCAACGAACGCACTCGCGAAATCGGTATTTTGCTCGCGTTGGGATGGCAGCGTAACACATTGATTAAATTGATTATTTTAGAGTCTATATTGTTATCCCTGCTTGGCGGACTGATCGGCATTCTGCTCGGCACCAGTCTGACAGTTGGGCTGGAACATTTGGAATTGATGCGCGGCAAAATTGATGCCGTTTTTTCCATTCCATTCTTTTTTCTCGTGCTGGGTTTATCGCTTTTTGTCGGCATGGCAGGCGGACTTTACCCTGCACTCAAAGCCGCTGGTTTACACCCCGCCAACGCGCTGAGTCACGAATGAAAACGGTTCTGTTGTTGCTCATTTTTTACACGCATAACGCATTTTCAGCCGTACTCAATGGCGACGACATTGCCAAAAATTTACGCGAAAACCAATATAGTAGTGGCTTTCAAGCGCGTTTTAATGTTTTGCATCGCAATCAAAAAGGGGTGACCTCTGCGCCAATGCAACTGATCCTGATCGGACAAGTGAACGCCCTACAGCGTCGTTTTCTGCTGCGCAGCGTATCGGCAAACACACTCAACCCCACCCAAATCTTGATTGAGCAAACAGAAAACACCCCCCCAAAAATTTTGCAGCTCAACGCAACCAATGCAACACCTTCGACACTGCCACCGCACGTACCACTTTTGGAATCGGCACTGCAAGCCATCGATTTACTCAGTCCTTGGTGGTCTTGGCAACAGTCGCTAGGCGCTAGCGCAATCATTCAAGGGAAAAAATGCCAAATTTTGCACTCAGTCGACCCTTCTACACAGCAAAATTTGCGCTACCATCGAGCTGAAAGCTGCATCGACCTACAACACAACTTGGCGCTCAAAATTCAAATTTTTAATGCCGATAATATCGAAGTGCGCCGGTTTGAAGTCCTGAAAACCTGGCCAAAAAGCAGCGGCAACGGCTATCTCGCCAAAAAATTTCGCCTGACTACAGCAACTCGAGAAGTGACCGAATTTGAAATTTATTCTGGCGATGAGGAATATCAAATCAACGACCAGACCTTTGCCGCACTTAAATTTGACCGGCAATAAAGCCCGCGCCTGCTAACCGAAATACGTCAACGGCCTAAAGTCCACGCTTTCAAATCAAAAAGGATTTTGAATGAAAAATCTCACTCAACAATTTTCGATAGACGAACTTCCCGTCAATTGGTGCAATGATGATCCCGTGACCAGTAGCATCATGGAAGCAGTGAGTTTTGCCACTCCTGTTCTAGAAAACTACTTTATTCGCACCGTCATCGATGGCATCCGCAGCCCACAATCGACCGAACTAGAGAATCGTTGCCATGGTTTTATTCACGAAGAATCGACTCATTCCAGAATGCACAAACACTTTAATTCCTTATTAATCAAGCGCTTACAATCAACTCCACCCAGCCTTGGCATGATTGAAGCCTTGCTCAATCGCGCCAGCAAAAGCTTACCGCTTATACAACGCATCGAGTTAGCAGCAGTGCTGGAGCACTTTGCCACGGTCATTTCCAAACGCTATCTCCAGCAAGAAAAAACACTGCATTTTTCCTCGCCCTTTCCGCAGCAACTTTTTTTACTGCACGCAGAAGAAGAAATTGGACATCGTTCTGTCGTATTTGATTTATTGCAGTCGCATGGCCATCGCAGCTCACTGAAGCGCTTACTGACCTTAAGCGGGGCGCTCTGCGCCGTGGCGGCGTATGTTGGTCTCACTGTTCCGTGGATTTTGCATCAAAAATTAGACCGTCAATTAAGCGTAATGCTGAAAAAATTAGCACGGTTTGTGATCATTAATTTCTTGAATACCGTCAAAAATAGCCCGTTCATTGAGGTTTTTTCTTTCGTCAATCGAGACTTTCATCCCGATCGTTTGGCTTAGGGATGCATTGCTTAAAGCAACCGTTCCCGCTATACCCTTCGATAAAATCAGATCGGCCCTGCCGATGTAGATTTTATGAGACATTCCCCGCTGAAATCATTGCGTTCAGGAATCTTGCAAGCAGCTAAATCACATTTATTCGGTTATGGTTGGACAAGGTTCTTCCTAAGCTAATCAAAGGGCTGTGCGTAGGCTGCTGGGGTTTTAGCGCTTTGCAGCCAATGCCTAACCCTTGCGGGTGCACGCCAAACGGAATCAATCTGTGCTTTCTTAAAAACGGCTGATTCAAGACTTATCTGCAAACGGATACATCCCCAATTTATTCATCAAGGCACGGTCGCGTTCCACTTCAGGATTGCCGGTGGTCAACAGCTGTTCGCCGTAAAAAATCGAGTTCGCGCCCGCCAAAAAACACAAAGCTTGCACGGCATCGGACATTTGCTGTCTCCCCGCTGATAACCGCACCCGCGCCGTCGGCATCGTGATACGCGCCACGGCGATGGTGCGAACAAAGTCCAGCGGGTCGAGGTCAGACTGATTGGCCAGCGGCGTGCCTTCTACCTTGACGAGATTGTTAATCGGTACGCTTTCAGGGTAGGGATTCAGATTGGCCAACTGAGCAATCAGTCCGGCGCGCTGAGTTAAATTTTCGCCCATGCCGACAATGCCACCGCTGCACACGTGCATTCCAGCTTTGCGCACCCGATCCAATGTATCCAGCCGGTCTTGATAATCGCGCGTGCTGATAATGTCACCATAAAATTCCGGCGATGTATCCAAATTGTGATTGTAGTAATCAAGCCCGGCGGCGCGCAGTTGCTCAGTTTGCTGATCGTTCAACATCCCAAGCGTGGCACAGGTTTCCATGCCCAGCCCGCGCACCGCTTTAACCATCTCCACCACGCTTGCCATGTCTTCCGCTGACGGTTCGCGCCACGCCGCGCCCATACAAAAACGGTCTGCGCCCGCTTCTTGAGCTGCTTTTGCTGCGATAAGCACTTCAGCGACATCCAGCATTTTGCGATTTTCCACACCGGCGTTATGAAAAGCAGATTGCGGACAATAACCACAATCTTCTGAACATCCACCGGTTTTAATCGACAGCAAAGTCGAAAGTTGCACCGCATTCGGGTCGAAATATTGCCGATGAATTTGCTGCGCTTGATACAGCAAATCAGCAAAGGGCAGCTTAAATAAGGCTTCAATTTGTGCCACTGTCCAACGGTGTGGTTGCGGATTGGCTTCAGCGAGCGGGCGATACAGCTTTACAGTTTGCAAGGTCATGTCAGAATAGGCGAAAAATTAAACGATGCGCATCTTCAATTAAACCGGCCACCCTGTCAATTTTGCAGCACTCATTTTTATCTTTTCTTCAGTGAATTCAGAAAACCCGTCTCACAATTTGGCGCAAAAAAAAGAACCGCTTAAGCTGAGCAGGTCTAAGCACGCAACGAGCGGCGCGCACAATTTTATGGCGCAGGATTTACTAGCCTGGGTTAAGCGACTTTTGCCGACGCAACCTTGCTTATTGTGCGGTGCATCCAGTCAAGCGGGTGTCTGGTGTGAGAATTGCAATGCCGATTTGCCCCGCATCATCAGTCCGCGCTGCCCGATATGCGCCCTGCCCTCGCCCAACGGACAGATTTGCGGTCATTGCCTAAAAAATCCGCCGCCGGTCGATTTTACCGTTGCAGCGTTTGATTATGCCTTTCCAATCAATAGGTTAATACAAACGTTCAAATACGCGCAACACCTCGCACTAGCACAAAAATTAGCTGACGCACTGGACCAGCGCTTAATCAAGTTGCCCAATGCCATTATTCCCATGCCGTTACACCCGTTACGATTGCAAGACCGAGGCTTTAATCAATCCCTGCTGCTGGCACAACGCATCGCTCAAAACCGGAATATTCCGCTGCTCAAAAATGCGGCACAGCGCATTCGCCACACCCCACCACAATCCACTTTGGACTGGAAAGCGCGCAGCAAAAACCTGCGCCAAGCCTTTAAGTGCGATGCAGATTTAACCGGAAAACACATCGCCATCGTCGATGATGTCATGACGAGTGGCGCATCGATTAGCGAACTGGCGCTTTGTTTACGCCAAGCGGGTGCGCGCACAATCAGCGCGTGGATTATTGCCAGAACCCCCAAATAGCCAAACACAGCAAATGCATCAAGCCAGGGCAGATTATAACGTAAGTATATGATTATTAAGTGTTTTTTTGCTAAATTTTACCCGCAGTGTTAACGCGCCGTCTGATCTTTGATTCCATTATCCTCGTTAATTTTGAACGCAATTACCCTGTTAAATAATGACTCAAGCATGAAAAGCTGTTTTTAAAGCAAGTCAAAAACACTTTTTTCGCACACGATTGCAATTGATTCATCGCGTGACTTATCCAGTTCCTCACGTTAAATAAGAGGAGGATTCAACCCTGAAGTGCAACTTTTTTTTAGTGAATTTAAGTGCTGAGCTGCGTGACTATCCGCGACACCTAAACCGTTGCTTGACCCAATGCATTCACACGCACGGAGCGTTAAACAGCTTTTTCAAGATTCAAATGTCAAATTGACATTCCAAACCTGCTTGGTTACTATCAAACCATGCTTAACCTTCTACTCATTCATTCCCTGCCCGCTCCCACCCCCAAAGTTGCCAACCTAAATGAATAGTGTCGACATTTTACCGATGGATATTGCGGCTGCGCTTGTCCAGATTTGGCTGATTCTGGGGTTAGCTGGTCTCGCCTTACAAGCCACCCCCAATTCCATCACCCGCTTTATTTTCCCTTGCAGCGCCATCGTTTCCCTTGCATTTGCTGGCATTGGTCTATGGGGTTTAAGCGCAAACCCCAGCGTGATGGTATTGCCGCTGGGTTTACCAGACCTGCCCTTTCATCTACGACTGGATGCCTTATCTGCTTTTTTTCTATTGCTACTCGGCGTTGTTTCCTTTGGTGTAACGCTTTTTAGTTGTGATTATTTCCGCTCATTTAATGGCGCATCGCTGGCTTTACTCAATCTTGAATACCACTTATTTCTCACGGGGATGGCGTTAGTTTTATTGGCGGATGATGCCTATTTGTTCATGGTGGCATGGGAATTGATGGCGCTTTCCTCTTATTTTTTAGTCACCACCGATCACCAGTTTGCCGAAATTCGCTGGGCTGGCTTTCTTTATTTGCTGATTGCGCACGTGGGCGCAATGGCGATTTTGCTCTGCTTTGGGGTACTGCAAGGCGGACATAATTTGCACGGTTATACCTTTGATGCCATGCGCCAAATCGAACTTTCCCCTTTCTGGGCTTCCACCGCATTTCTATTGGCACTCTTTGGATTCGGCGCTAAAGCGGGAGTTTTGCCGCTCCATGTTTGGCTACCGGAAGCCCACCCCGCCGCGCCTTCACCCGTTTCCGCACTAATGAGTGCGGTCATGCTCAAAACCGCTATTTATGGTTTATTGCGCGTCACCTTTGATCTACTCCCCACGCAGTTTTGGTGGTGGGGCGTGTTCACATTGATTCTCGGTTTACTTACTGCGGTTTATGCCGTGATGTTTGCAGCGGTGCAAGCAGACATGAAGCGCTTACTAGCTTATTCCTCAATCGAAAATATCGGCTTACTCCTGACCGGTATCGGACTAACGATTATTTTCCAATCCTATGGCAAAAGCGCACTGGCTGCGCTGGCGTTAACCGCCACGCTCTATCACGCGATGAATCATGCCTGCTTCAAAAGCCTGCTATTTATTGGCACTGGCTGCATATTGCACGCTACTGGCGAGCGCAATATGGGGCGACTGGGCGGACTGATTCATCAAATGCCTTGGGCTTCCGCGCTGATGCTGGTTGGCGTTCTAGCAATCGCCGGGTTGCCGCCGCTGAATGGTTTTGTCTCAGAATGGCTACTGTTACAAGCCTTTTTACTCTCGCCCGGCTTGCCCAATAACTATATCAATATGTTAGTTCCGGTAGCGGCTGCAGTGATTGCCCTAGCCGCCGCGTTGGCAGCTTACGTCATGGTCAAATTTTACGGGGTGATTTTCTTAGGGCAACGCCGAGAACCTGGCTTAGAACACGCGCACGATGCCAACGCTTGGGAACGCGCAGGGATGTCATGGCTCGCCTTTACTTGCATTTTCTTAGGTTTTTTCCCAGTTTTAATCGTGCAACATATTGATTTTATTAGCAATTATTTATTAGGCACATCGCTAGGCAACGCAACTGACAATTGGCTATTTTTATCCCCAGTCGATACCGGACGAGCCAGTTATAGCCCACTGTACTTTTTACTTGCCTTCTGCTGCGTCATGCTGATCACTTTAGGTATCGTCCATCATTTTTATCAGCGCCGCACCCGACGCGTCCCCGCTTGGGATTGCGGTTTTCCAGCCCAGACAGCGCGAATGCAAGATACAGCAGAAGGTTTTGGGCAACCGATTCGTCGCATTTTTGAACCTTTTTTCAAGATTGAAAGCATCCTTCCGACGGCATTTGATACTCAGCCCAAATACCAAGGGCGCAGCGATGATCGTTTGTGGTTTTTCATTTATTTGCCACTTAAACAACTGATTGAAAAATTGTCGAGCTGGGCGTCCTTATTGCAACATGGGCGCATTCACCTCTATCTGACTTACACCTTTCTCACTTTAATTGTGCTGCTAATTTTCGTCTGATGATCACCCTGAACTCAATCTTGGCTGGAATTTTTCAACTTGCACAGTTGCTACTGGTGGTATTGCTTGCACCGATGCTGAGCGGCTGGGTCAACCAATGCCAAGCATGGCTGCAAAATCGCTCAGGGGCAGGCGTGCTGCAACCCTATCGCGTACTGCATAAGCTCTTTAAAAAAGAAGCGCTAATCGCACATAATGCTTCTTGGGTATTTAGAATTACCCCGTATATCGTGTTCGGTTGTATGTGGCTTGCAGCCGCTATTATTCCCATCATCGCGGTCGATTTGCCGTTTTCACAGGCCGCCGACGTCATCGCCTTGGTGGGCGTTTTTGCTTTAGCACGGATGTTTATTGCGTTGGCAGCAATGGATATCGGCACCGCCTTCGGCTCAATGGGCGCACGACGCGAGATGCTAGTGTCCTTTTTAGCCGAGCCGGCTTTACTGATGGTATTGTTTACCGCATCCATGATCAGCCACTCAACACAGTTACCCAGAATTGTCGATGCCTTGGCGCACCATCAATTTATTCTTTATCCCAGCCTCGCATTTGCCGCGCTGGCTTTTATCATTGTTTTACTGGCCGAAAATGCCCGCATTCCCGTTGACAATCCGAATACTCACCTCGAACTCACCATGATTCACGAGGCAATGATTTTAGAATACTCGGCACGCCATCTTGCGCTTATAGAATGGGCAAGTAGCTTAAAATTATTTGCCTACTTTTCGCTTGGCATTGCCCTATTTTTCCCTCACGGTGTGGCAGCCATTGGCCATTGGGAACAATTGCCGCTCGCCATTTTGCTACTGTTGCTGAAGTTATTATTGGCGGGGGCCGGCTTGGCTTTATTAGAAGTTTTGATGGCAAAAATGCGCATTTTTCGGATGCCCGAATTTTTAGGTACCGCTTTTTTACTGGCAGTTCTTGGTTTATTGATTCATTTTTTACTTGGCGCATAAAAAGATGAATATCAATTTATCCTTACAATTCATCAACTTACTAGCATCACTGCTTTTGCTCATTGTCTTTGCAATGTTAGCGCAGCGGCGCATTTTATCGTTGATTAACTTATTCGCCTGGCAAGGCGTCTTGCTGGTGTTAAGCACCGCGATTGTGGCTTACTCGACGCATCAATCGCATCTTTATTATTCGGCGGCGCTCACCTTATTGTTAAAAGTGATTGTTTTGCCTTTGCTTTTACATCGCTTAATTCGGCAGCTGAATGTGCGCTGGGACGTCGAAACTTTGCTCAACATTCCCACAACCATGTTAGTCGGTATTGGCCTAGTCATTTTTGCTTTTAATCTTGCAGCGCCCATTTCTACCTTAGCTGAAGGCATGACGCGCGGTTTAATTGGGATTGCGCTTGCCAGCGTTTTGCTGTCATTGCTGATGATGCTAACCCGTCGCAAAGCCATTTCTCAGGTGGTCGCTTTTCTATCGCTTGAAAACGGACTTTTTTTTGCCGCAACGAGCGCAACGCAAGGCATGCCATTGGTGGTCGAAATGGGCATCGCCTTAGACGTGTTGGTCGCCACCTTTATTTTTGGTATTTTCTTTTTCCAGATTCGTGAAACCTTCGATAGCCTGGACATTGCTCACATGGAAAAACTAAAAGATGATTAACACCTATCTGCTCGCATTGCTACTGACGCCACTGATTGGTGGCGCACTTTTAGCACTGTTCGGCTCACGACGCTGGGCGGCTGAACTCAATTCAATTATGAGCGCCTTCACCTTTATCGCTTCGGTCGCCTTGTCAATTCGCATTATGAATATCGGCCCACAAGTGGCTTTCAATGAACAATTTTTCATTGATCCGTTCAATGTTTTTTTAGTGGCGTTAACCGCTTTCATTGCTTTCACCACCTCTTTGTTTTCTCGCCCCTATATGCGAATTGAGCAACACCATGGCAAGCTCAGCACCAGCATGCTGCATCTTTATTACAGTATGTATCAACTGTTCACCTTCACCATGTTAATTGCCCTAACCGCCAATAATATGGGCATCATCTGGGTGGCAATGGAAGCCGCCACCCTCACCACCGTATTATTAGTCAGCCTTTATCGCACTCCCGCCAGCTTAGAAGCTGCCTGGAAATATTTTATATTGTGTGGCGTTGGCATTGCACTGGCCTTGTTCGGCACAATTTTATTGTACTTTGCCGCCGAACGCGTACTAGGCGAAGGTGGAACCGCTTTGTTATGGACGCACTTGAATCAAGTCAAAGGTGACTTAGAGCCCACCGTTCTAAAACTTGCCTTCATATTTTTGCTGGTGGGTTACGGCACCAAAATTGGACTCGTTCCCTTACACAGCTGGTTACCGGATGCGCACGCCGAAGGGCCGACACCGGTCTCCGCCGTGCTCTCAGGCTTATTACTGAATGTCGCTTTGTGTGCGGTTATGCGCAGCAAAGTCCTAGTCGATGGCTCGCTCGGCACTCATTTTGCTGGCAATTTAATGATGGGATTCGGATTGCTGTCTGTCGTCGTTGCGGCCTTATTTTTATCCCGTCAAAAAGATATTAAGCGCATGTTTGCCTATTCATCGATTGAACACATGGGCTTAATCACCTTTGCGTTTGGGATGGGAGGATCGGTGGCGACGTTTGCCGCCATGTTGCACATGACGATGCACTCACTCGTTAAATCCGCCATCTTTTTCGCCGTTGGTCATGCAGTGCAAAAAACAGGCACACAGCAAATGGACAATATTCGCGGCTTACTGCAAGTCAGCCCCACGGTTGGCTGGGGCTTGGTGCTGGGTACGTTTGCAATTTTAGGCATGCCGCCTTTCGGGGTTTTTTCAAGCGAATTTCTAATTATCACCAGCGCAATGCATGCCTATCCGTGGAGCACGCCGATTTTATTGATTGCCCTTGGCATTGCTTTCGCGGCTATTTTTGGCAAAGTTCAACCGATGGTTTTTGGTGAAACAACAGCCAAAGCGCTACCCCATCCTCCGGCACTCCTGCCCGTCTTCATCCACCTATTATTAGCGTTTATTTTAGGGATTTATATGCCGCCTTATTTGGCAAACTGGTATCACCAAGCGGCAGATTTACTAGGATAAAACATGACACACGCTCAATTCTTAGCTAGTTTAACCCCCCTCACTAGCGCAATACCTGCCCAGCAAATAACTTTGCAACCCATTGATTTAATTGATGTTTGTAAAATTTTAAGCGAAGGCGGCAGCCGTTTAATTTCGCTATGGGGCAGCGACGAGCGTGTCTTAAACAACCGCTTCCAGCTGCACGTTTTACTGATGACTGAAGCAGGCTACCTCTGTTTACACGTTCCATTAGACGCTTCAAAGCCGCATTATCCTGACTTAAGTGGACTGTTTCCGGTGGCCAATCGTTTGCAGCGCGCCGCCTTTGATTTAATGGGCATTCAAGCGCAAAACGCGCCGGATCAGCGGCAATGGTTGCGGCATGGCGCCTGGCAAACTGAGCAATTTCCACTGCGCAAAGATTTTATTGCCAACCCCGTCAGCACAAGCGAAATGGATGACTATCCCTTCGTCAGCGTTGCAGGACAAGGTGTCCATGAAATTCCAGTCGGGCCCGTTCATGCCGGCATCATTGAACCCGGACATTTCCGCTTCTCAATCGTTGGCGAAAAAGTACTTAAGCTAGAAGAACGTTTTGGTTATATGCATAGAGGTATCGAAAAACTCTTTGAGAACAAGAACTTAGAAAATGCAAATCAATTCGCAGGACGCGTCAGCGGCGACAGCTCCATCGCCTATTCTTGGGCGTTTTGTATGGCAACAGAAAATATCGCAAAAATCACGCCACCTGATCGCGCATTATGGTTGCGCGCCTTGTTTTTGGAGCGCGAGCGTCTAGCCAATCATTTGGGTGACCTCGGCTATTTGGGCAATGACGTTGCCTTTTCGTTTGGTTTTAATCAGTTTTGGATTCTAAAAGAACAACTCCTGCGTAATAACGCCAGCTTGTTCGGTCATCGTTATTTAATGGATCGGATTATTCCTGGGGGCGTGAAGGTTGACTTAACCTTGGATGGCAAACAAATTATTGAAGAAGAGAGCTTAATGCTGGAGCAAAACGTCGCCACTTTACGCAGCATTTATGAAGAACACGCGGGTGTGCAAGATCGTTTTATCGGTGCAGGAAAGGTCGAACCCCCTCTCGCTGCAAAACTAGGTATGTGTGGTTTGGCGGGCAGAGCGAGCGCACAAGCGTGGGATGCCAGAGTTCATTTTTCTTGCGCACCTTACGATAAGTTAGACGTAAAAATGGCCACCTATCGCAATGGCGACGTTGCTGCGCGGGTCATTGTTCGATTTGACGAGATTGTGGAATCGCTGCGATTGCAACGCAAAATTTTAGTCAATTTAATCGGCGGCAGCGAATTGGCGCATCCGCTCAACGCTTTACCGGCCAATGAATTTGGCTTTGGTTTAGTGGAAGGCTGGCGCGGAGAGGTTATGGTCGCGGTGCATACCGACGAACACGGACAACTGGCTCGTGTTCATCCCCATGATCCTTCTTGGCAAAATTGGCCAATCCTAGAACATGCCATTATGGGCAATATTGTTCCCGACTTTCCTTTAATCAATAAATCCTTCAACCTGAGCTATGCGGGGCCTGATCTGTAATGTACCAAACACTAAAACAAATCTTGAATACGGGGATTAGGACGGAAACGCCTCCTGGCGTTGATGAATCTTTGCGCACGGAAACTGACCGTTTACAGCATGAAATTTTAGCTGCGTTCGGCGGAGCACTGGCGATTCGTATGGTCGATGCGGGATCGTGCAACACCTGTGAACAAGAAGTACATGCCTTAAATAATCCCTATTACAACCTGGAAGGTTTAGGAATTAAATTTGTCGCCAGCCCCCGTCATGCAGATTTACTGATGGTGACCGGTAACGTTACTAGGCATATGCTCACCGGCCTAAAACGCACCTATGACGCTATTCCAGCGCCAAAATTAGTGATTGCCATTGGCGATTGTGCGTGTTCGGGCGGCTTATTTAATGACAGTTATGCATGTTGCGGCAAAGTTTCAAACATTATTCCCGTTGACGTGGTCGTCTCGGGTTGCCCACCGACACCGACTGCCATTCTGCAAGGTATTCTCACTGTCATTAGCACAAAACCAACGGCGAAATGATTGATGGCAGACGGCTATCCGAGTGCCGTCAATTGTTTTTTTAATGCGTCACAGACAGCTTGCTCGTTTTCTTTTTTCCCCAGTTGAATCCAAAATGTATCTTCCGCGCGAGCGCCTAAAGTATTGACTTTAGCGCAGTTTAATTCAATGTGATGTTGCGCCATAAAGTAAGCAATTCGAGCCAGTAAACCAGGGCGATCACCCGCAATTAAGGATAAAACTTGCTGCCCTTTTTCATCTTTATGGATACTGACTTCCGGCTGAATGGGGAAATGCTTAAGTTGACGACTGCTCCGTCCAATTCCGATCAGGGTAGGCGCTTCTTTTTGCGCCAACATCAGTGCCAATTCGTGTTCAATGTAGCTCATCACATCGCGATAATTGGTTTTATTGTTATGGGCATCCATCACTAAAAAACTATCAATCGCATAGCCGTGTTGCGTGGTATGAATTTTAGCTTCCATAATGTTATAGTTGATTCGCTCAAAAAAATGGCAAATTCGGGCGAATAAATAAGGATAATCTGCACAATAAACAAGCACTTGCGTACCATCACCCAAACGGCTCAGTCGCGCTTTTACAATTGGCAGCTCGGCATTAACTCGATGCGCTAATTGCCGTGTATGCCAGGCAATCTCATGCGGTTCATGCCGTAAAAAATATTCCGCATCCAACTGCGCCCATAGCAATTCATACCGTTCTGGCGCTACCGCATACAGACTCAAGGTTTCAACCGCGCGTTGTCGAATCTCGCCAATTTGATCGGCAATTTTTCCATCTAACATATACCGGCGCGTGGCATTAAAGAGATTTTCTAATAGCTGCCCCTTCCAAGCGTTCCATACCTTTGCACTGGTTCCACGAATATCAGCAACGGTCAGCAAATACAGCGCCGTCAGATAGCGTTGATTTTTGACCTTAGCAGCAAATCTGGCGATGACATCTTGGTCTGACAAATCTTGTTTTTGCGCTGTCGCGGAAAAGGTTAGATGGTGCTCAACCAGCCAAACAACTAACTGCGTATCCTCTTTACTTAAGCCATGTTGTTTGCAAAAACGACTGGCATCGCCTTTTCCCAATAGAGAATGGTCACCCCCTCTTCCTTTGGCAATATCATGGAATAAACCCGCGACATACAGCACTTCGGGACGAGCAAAATCTTTAATCAGTCGGCTACAAAGTGGATTTTCTGGCGCATGTTTGACTAAAGTGAAGCGACGCAAATTGCGCACCACCATCAAAATATGCTCATCGACGGTATAAACATGAAATAAATCATGTTGCATTTGCCCAACGACTCGACCAAAAATCGGCAAGTAACGCTCCAGCAAGCCATATTGATTCATGCGTCTAAGCGCATGCGTTAAACCTTGTGATTGGCGAAAAAGTTGCATAAACAGCGCACGATTGACCGGGTTGCGACGGAACGCTGCATTGATGTTTTTTCGACTGCGCCATAAAGCGCGTGTAGTCATCGGAGAAAAGCCTATTAAATCAGGATGCTGCCCAAGCAACAAAAAACTTTCTAAAATAGCGGAAGGTTGTTGATTAAACAAATCTTCATCCCGAACTTCTAAGAAATGATCGCGCGCAACAAAGCGCTCATTAACCGGAACAACCGTGCTGGCTTCAACAAAAATACGCGAGCGCATATTTTGTAATAAAACACTGTTTAATTGCAGCACCGCATATTTTGTCCGGTAGTAATGCTGCATTAAATGTTCACTGGCACGACGTTGCGCACTTGGCTGAAAATTCATTTGTTCAGCCAATCCAGTCTGATAATCAAACAGTAAACGGTCTTCACGGCGGTTTGCAAGATAATGCAAGCGAATACGCAGCGTTTGTAGCAACGCTTCATGGCGCGAAATCGCCCGTGCTTCCGCCAAGGTAATTAGCCCGGCTTGCGCTAACTGAGTCCAAGTTTGACCAAATTTAGCCGCTCGACCAATCCAAATAAGGGTGTGTAAATCCCTTAAACCACCCGGACTTTCTTTGACATTGGGCTCTAAATTAAAGTCAGTATCGATAAACCGTGTGTGGCGATCTTCTTGTTCTTGTGTTTTCGCAAGATAGAAATTGCGGTGACTTAAGTGTGAAGTCAGTGCGGCTGCCATCATTTTAAATAAGGGACGATTGCCTTGAATTAAGCGGGCTTCGAGTAGATTAGTTTGTACCGTAATATCGGCAGATTCCGCGAGGCACTCTTCAATCGTCCGAGTGCTGTGGCCAATTTCCAAACCAATATCCCACAAAGTCCCCACTAATATTTGTAATTGTTGCTCAAGTTCAGGGCTGGCGGGTTGGGGAAGTAAAATGAGTAAATCAACGTCTGACTTGGGAAATAACGCTTGCCGCCCGTACCCGCCGACCGCAATCAATGCTAAGGATTCAGGCATTAAGGCTTGTGCCCAAACTTGCCGTAAAGTGTCGTCGATCAGTTGGGTGTGCTGACGCAATAAACGTTGCGCCAATGGTTTCGCTTCATAACTTTGCTGAAGAGCCAGTCGCGCGGCGCGTAAGGCGTCACGAATCTGCGTGGTTGTAAACACGTGCTTAGAAGAATAAGGGTGGCGGTGGCGCGTCAGCAGAAAGGGTTAAAACTTCAAAGCCAGTTTCTGTGACTAAAATCGTATGTTCCCATTGCGCGGATAAACTGTGATCTTTAGTGACCACTGTCCAACCATCGCCCAATTGTTTGATCGCCGCTTTGCCGGCATTGACCATCGGTTCAATGGTAAAAACCATCCCTGCTTGAAGCTTTAAGCCGGTATTGGGCTTCCCGTAATGCAAAACTTGCGGATCCTCATGAAATTTGCGACCAATGCCATGCCCACAAAACTCGCGAACTACGCTGTATCCCAGCGCTTCCACAAAATGCTGAATTGCAAAACCCACGTCACCTAAAGTCGCACCCGGTTTAACGGCTTGAATGCCAATCCACATGGCTTCATGGGTTTTCTCACATAAACGACGCGCTTGAATTGAAGGCTCGCCCACGTAGAACATCCGACTGGTATCACCATGCAGTCCATTTTTAATGGTGGTAATGTCCAGATTCACAATGTCGCCATTTTTTAACACCTTGTCACTAGGAACCCCGTGACAGACTTGATGATTAATTGAGGTGCAAATAGATTTTGGATAAGGACGATGACCGTTCGGTGCATAATTTAAGGGCGCAGGAATACATCCTTGAATATCGACCATATAATCATGGCACAATTTATCAAGCACCTCGGTGGTGACACCGACTTTAACAAAGGGGGCAATGTAATCTAAAACCTCACCTGCCAGTCTCCCAGCTAGGCGCATCGCGGTTACTTCTTCAGGCGTTTTAATACTTACAGTCATGGCTTATGGCAATCTCGGAAGTGAATTTAAAATTTTACAAGGGACAAAGAAACGTAACTACTTGATTATATTGACTTATTTAGATAACAACGAATCAACTGATTGGTCGAGCCATCATGGGTTGAAACTGCTTGCGCGCCTGTTAGCTCTGGCAACAACTTGTTTGCTAACTGTTTACCAAATTCAACTCCCCACTGATCAAAAGCATTGATATTCCATACAACGCTTTGAACAAAAATCTTTTGTTCATACAGCGCAATCAGATTTCCTAGCGTAAAAGGATCAAGTTTATCAAGTAAAAAAGTACTACTCGGGCGATTGCCGGGGAAAATTTTATAGGGCAGCAATGCCGCTAATTCTTGCTCATTCAACCCTTGCTCTGATAATTCATGGCGCGCTTCTGCTTCCGTTTTCCCCAACATCAAAGCCTCAGATTGCGCAAAACAATTGGCCAGTAGCATCGAATGATGCTCGCCAAGTGGATAATGTGTTCTCAGTGGCACGATAAAATCAACCGGTACAATGCGCGTGCCTTGATGAATTAACTGATAAAAAGAATGTTGCCCATTGGTTCCTGGCTCTCCCCACACAGTAAAATGAGTATCATAATCAACGAGTTGGCCGGCACGATCAATGCGTTTTCCGTTACTTTCCATTTCTAATTGCTGCAAATAGGCAGGGAAGTATTGCAGGGATTGATCGTAGGGCAGAATTGCATACGAGCCCGTTCCAAAAAAATTACCATACCAAATACCCAGCAATCCCAAAACGACGGGGATATTTTTTTCAAACGGGGTTTGGCGGAAGTGCTCATCCATTGAGTGCGCACCAGCCAACAGTTGTTCAAAATTATCCATGCCGATATATAAAGCAATCGGCAATCCAATGGCTGACCAGAGAGAATAGCGCCCGCCAACCCAATCCCAAAATTCAAAGACGTTATCCGGATTGATACCAAATTTTGAGGTGGCTGCCAAGTTAGTGGAAACAGCGGCGAAATGGCTTGAAACGGCTTGTTCACCTAATTTTTCAACCAGCCAAGCGCGTGCTGTAGCAGCGTTGGTTAAGGTTTCTTGGGTGGTAAATGTCTTGGAGCTAACTACAAACAGTGAGGTTTCGGGATTCAGTTTTTTTAATACTTCAGCGATATCGGCTGCATCAACATTAGAAACAAAATGTGTCGTCAAGTCTGAATTTGCATACGGCTTTAAGGCTTCACAGACCATTTTTGGCCCGAGCGAAGATCCGCCAATGCCGATATTTATAATGTGTTGAAGTCGTTTACCGGTATGTCCCAATCGTTCGCCAGATCGAATTGCTTCAACATAACGACGCATGTGCCGTAACACACGATGCACTTCAGGAATGATATTTTTACCATCCACATTGACTTCGCCCGTAGATGGACTTCTCAAAGCAGTATGGAGCGCCGCCCGTTTTTCACTGACATTGATTTTTTCGCCAGAAAATTGACTTTCAATCCAGTCAGAAAGCTTAGCCTGCTTCGCCAAATCAAGCAGTAATTGAACCGTCTCTTCGTTAATCAAATTTTTTGAGTAATCGAAAAGCAAGCCCTCAAATTTTAAGGAAAACCGTTGAAAACGATTGGCATCCTGCTCAAACATCGAGCGCATTGAACGCTGACTGATTTGTCGCTGATGATCAGAAAGCGCTTGCCAAGCGGGTGAGCGAGTGAGGTCGGACATTTAAAGTCTCTACCGTTTAGATGTTAATGGGGCAATGGAAAAATTCAAATAAAAAAGCGCATGACCAATTGCGCCATTGGGCTGCGCTTAAGCACTGAGTCGAGTATTGATTTCTACTTCTGCCGCGAGCCAGTCTTCATTCGCATAACCAGCGGCAAAACCACGTCGCTCTGCAATGTAGTAAGCGGCAGTTGCAACCATTTCAGCATGCTGCGCTGCTGAAATGGTTTTAGAGGATTGAGTCGAAACGGTGTTTTTCCCTGCCAATTTAGCTGCTTGCGTATCTTTTGAAATTTCAACAGTTTCAGTAACTACCTTATTGACTTTTGGACTTGTTTTTTTAGTGCCGGTTTTGTTTGAAACTTTAGATTCTGCGCTATTCGCATTGACTGAAGCTGTTGTTTTTTCTGTTAGTTTTTTGTTTGCTGTTGCCATGAGTTTTCTCCTAAAAAAATAAGGTATTTATAAACAAAGATTAAGGGATTGGTTTGAGCATCAAACAAGCAAGCGGTGACAATTGAATTTCCGCTGAGTATGGTTGCCCCATCCAAGGAATCGGCTCTGCTCGAATGCCTTTGCCATTTCCGTTATTACTTCCACCATAATATTCAGAATCACTATTAAAAATTTCTTGATAATGACAATCAAAGGGCAGCCCAATTCGGTAACCGCCCCGAGGAACAGGGGTAAAGTTAAAGGCAACTAAAATAGTCTCACCGTGCCGACTGCGTCTAATAAAGGACAATAAAGTGCGTTCTGCATCTTGGCAGTCTAGCCAAGAGAAACCACCCTGCTCGAAATCAAGTTCATGCAAAGCGCGCTGTTCACGATACAACTTATTTAAATCTCGGGATAAATTTAAAATACCTTGATGCGGCTCCATGCCGAGTTGCCACCAATCGACTTCCCATGCAGAACGCCATTCAGGTCCTTGACCAAACTCATTGCCCATAAAGTTCAACTTTTTACCCGGGCTGGTCATTTGATAAGCGAGTAATAATCTTAAATTGGCAAATTTTTGCCACGCATCGCCTGGCATTTTGCTTAGCAAAGAACCTTTGCCATGCACGACTTCATCATGCGAAAACGGCAAGACAAAATTTTCCGTGTAAACATAGAGCTGACTGAAGGTCAATTGATTCAGATGATAACGACGATGCACAGGATCTTGCTGCATAAACTTGAGCGTGTCGTTCATCCAGCCCATATTCCACTTCATGGAAAAGCCAAGTCCACCCATATATACGGGGCGAGAAACAGCTGGCCAAGAAGTTGATTCTTCCGCCAAGGTTAGCGCGCCGGGAAAGTCATCGTGAACCATAATATTTAATTCACGCAGAAAATCGATTGCCTCTAAATTTTCTCGACCACCAAATTTGTTGGGCAACCATTCGTCCGCCTTGCGTGAGTAATCTAAATACAACATTGAAGCAACTGCATCCACACGCAATCCATCAAAATGAAACTCGGACAACCAATAATGAGCACTAGACAATAAGAAGCTTTTAACTTCGTTGCGCCCATAATTGAAAATATGCGTTCCCCAATCTTGATGAAAGCCCAAACGAGGATCTTCATGCTCGTACAACGCAGTGCCATCAAAGCGCGCCAAGGCAAACGAATCTTGTGGAAAGTGCGCTGGTACCCAATCTAGCAAAACACCAATGTTCGCTTGGTGGCAGCTATCAATGAAAAAACAGAGGTCATCGGGCGAACCAAAGCGGCTACTTGCCGCAAAATAGCCAGTTGCTTGGTAACCCCAAGATTCGTCTAATGGATGCTCAGAGACTGGCATCAATTCAACATGGGTAAAATTCATATCTTTTAGATAGGGAATTAACGCCGCCGCTAATTCTCGATAGTTATAAAACGCGCCATTGGGATGACGTTTCCATGATCCGACGTGGATTTCATAGATATTGAGTGGAGCGTGCAACCAATTCCACTGGCTACGATTTTTAAGCCACGCACCATCTTCCCATTGGTGATTAACACCAGAATCTGAACGAGCCGCCGTTCCCGGACGCAATTCGAAAGCATTCGCATAAGGATCGGTTTTGACCAACACATTGCCCGCGCGATTTCGAATTTCAAATTTATAAAGCTCGCCTCTTTCCATTCCTGGAATAAACAACTCCCAGACACCACTCGAGCCATGAACCGACATCGGATTAACCCGACCATCCCAGTGATTAAAATCACTAATTAAACTGACACGCTCAGCATTCGGTGCCCAAACGGCAAATCGAATGCCCGACACTCCGTTGATAGAAACGGAATGAGAACCTAAAACGGTATAGCCCTGATGTAATTTCCCTTCATTAAAAAGATGCAAATCAAAGCTTTTAAGCTGCGAAGGAAAAGCATACGGATCAAATACTAAGGAATCGGAACCATTTGAAGTTACGCGAAGTTGATACACTTCAGAGGGAGCTTGCAATCCGCGCCATTCGAACAAGCCGTCAGAATGGACACGCTTCAATTTCTGTTCTTTATCGCCATGCACCAAACAAATTTCAGTGGCATAAGGATTAAAAACGCGGAGCACAAAACCTTGAGTCTCTGCGTGCAACCCTAAAAAGGAAAAGGGATCATGCAACCTAGCTTGCAACAGCAATTCAGGGCGAGGGTCGGTTTTAGTACGAGAGGATTTTTTCATATTGTCCTGATTATAACCACAATAAATGTAGCAGTGTTGGATTCGTCCGGCTACAAAAAACAGCGGACGGGCATTCGCTACCAAACTTACACATCTTTAATTTACGGAAAAACATGCACCGAATTGTTTTGTAACTTATTGATTATATTTAATATTTTATTGTGACGTTATTTAGCAACTTGTCTTTCACGGATTTCATCTAGTGTTTTACAATCAATGCACAACGTTGCCGTAGGACGAGCTTCTAGTCGATTCAGACCAATTTCAATGCCACATTTATCACAATAACCATAATCACCTTGATCAATTCGCACAATAATCTTATCGATATTTTTGATCAGTTTTCGCTCACGATCGCGATTACGCAATTCCAAACTCATATCAGATTCTTGAGTTGCACGGTCATTCGGATCGGCGAATACAGTGGCTTCGTCTTGCATGGTGTGCACGGTGCGATCAATGTCTTGGCTTAAGCCTAACTTAATGTTAGTTAAAAGCTGACGAAAATGCTCAAGTTGCTTAGCATTCATGTAAGCCTCGCTTTTTTTAGCTTTATAAGGCGCGAGGGGTTTATTTTTTTCTAGCATTCGTGCGTCTCCAAGTACAAAAATTTCAGACTTTACCAGACAACTACGCTATTTTTATTAACGAATGAAACAAGAGCCTGTTTATTTACACAACTTAAGCTAACTGGTAAATCATGCTGCATTTTAGCATTGTTTACCATTTGAAGTTCACCCATACAATTCGGTATCCGGGAAACGCTGGTTAAATTAACCGTTCGCCCTGCGCCCTTGCGGATGCAACACGAACGGAATTAAGCAGCGCTGTCCTTACTTAATCACTTCTTTCAGTTGTTCCAAAATTGCTGGATTTTCTAGCGTAGAAACATCTTGGATAATTTCCTCACCCTTGGCAATCGCTCTTAACAAGCGACGCATAATTTTGCCGGAGCGAGTTTTCGGCAAGTTTTCCCCAAAACGAATTTCGTCTGGTTTGGCAATCGGTCCAATTTCTTTAGCCACCCAATTGCGTAAATCTTCGGCTAGTTTTTTTGCAGCAGCCGCATCGGCGGGACGCTCGCCTTTTAACACCACAAACGCAACCACGGCCTCACCCTTGATTTCATGGGGCTTACCAACCACAGCCGCTTCTGCCACCAACGGATTAGAGACCAGTGCCGATTCAATTTCCATCGTACCCAAGCGATGACCCGACACATTTAACACATCATCGATACGCCCCATAATCCAGAAATAACCGTCTTCGTCGCGGTGTGCTGAATCGCCCGCCAGATATGCGCCCAGCATTTCAGCGGGGAAATAACTCTGTTGGTAACGTTCAGGATCGCCCCAAATGTTACGAATTTGCGAGGGAAATGGTTTTTTAATCACCAAAAAGCCACCATGTTGGTCAAACACTTCATCGCCGGCTTCATTGACGATGGTCGCCATAATGCCAGGCAACGGCAACGTGCAAGAACCTGGTTTAGTCGCTACCGCTCCAGGCAACGGTGAAATCATATGGCAACCGGTTTCGGTTTGCCACCACGTATCCACAATCGGGCAACGCTCGCCGCCCACCACGGTGTGATACCACATCCACGCTTCAGGATTGATCGGTTCGCCGACTGAGCCAAGCAAGCGCAAACTGGACAAATCATATTGTTTTGGCAAATCGCCACCCAATTTAATCAGCGAACGAATGGCAGTGGGCGCGGTATAAAAAGTTGTAACCTTATGATTTTGAATCATTTTCCAAAAACGTCCCGCGTCAGGATAGGTTGGTACGCCCTCAAAAATAACTTCGGTTGCACCCATCGCCAGCGGGCCGTAGGTGACGTAACTATGTCCGGTAATCCAACCTACGTCAGCCGTACACCAAAAAACGTCGTTCGGTTTGTAATCAAATACCCATTGCATCGATACCATCGCGCCGAGCAAATAGCCGCCGCTAGAGTGTTGCACGCCTTTCGGTTTGCCGGTCGAACCGGAGGTATAAAGAATGAATAAAGGATGTTCCGCGCTGACCCATTCCGGCTCACAAGTTGTCGCTTGATTGGCAATAACATCTTCCCAACGAATATTATTGGCCGCGTTCCATGCCACTTCGGCTTTGGTACGTTGATAAACGATAACGGTATGCACAAAATCCACGCCGCCGAAACTCAGTGCCTCGTCCACCGCAGGTTTTAAGGAAATAGCGCGACCGCCACGCATTTGACCATCGGCGGTAATCACCGCTACCGCTTGCGCATCAGTAATGCGTTCATGCAAACTCTTAGACGAGAAACCGCCGAACACCACCGAGTGAATCGCGCCAATCCGCGCACACGCTTGCATCGCCACGACGGCCTCAATGCTCATCGGCAAATAAATCACCACACGCTCGCCTTTTTTGATACCACGCGCTTTAAGTCCATTAGCAAATTGGCAAACTCTGGCGTGCAAATCGCGATAATTAATTTGGGTAACGGTACCGTCATCCGCTTCAAAAATCAGCGCAATTTTTTCCGGCTGAGTACTCAAATGACGGTCTAAACAGTTGTAAGAAACATTGAGCAACCCATCTTCAAACCACGTGTAAAACGGAGCAGCACTTTCATCTAAAGTTTTTGTAAACTCCTGTTTCCATTGAATATTTTTCTTTGCTAACGCCGCCCAAAAACCGGGATAATCGGCAGCAGCAGCGTCTATCAATGCTTGATAACCCGCCATACCCGATACATTGGCTTGCGCCACAAAAACATCTGAAGGTGAAAAAACGCGCGTTTCGTTTAGGCTAGATTCGATAGACATAGTCACTCCTGAGTTAAGTTAGATAATTGAAAAGAATTTAAAAACCGGTCAACTGCTTTAAGTCAAAGCCCCATTTTTCCACAATTTCGACATTGGCAATCGCATCGGTTGCTTTACTTAGATCGATGATTTCAGGCTTAAATGGCTCATTCGATTTCGTGGAAAAAAAGGCTTTTACAACCGGCGTGAGCAAACTTTTTTCGGTTTGTTCAATCACCACCGCCAGGCGTCCGGATTTCAGTTTGACCAAGGTACCCGAAGGATAAATGCCGATGGTTTTGACAAACGCATGAAAAACGCGCTCATCAAAATGGCCATTTTTCCATTCCGCCATTTTGCGCAATGCCTCGGCAGGCTGCCAACCGGCTTTATAGCACCGGTTCGAAGTCAGCGCATCATACACATCACACACCGCACCCATGCGCGCAAAGAAACTTAAATCTTCCCCAGAAATCGCATCGGGATAGCCTTTGCCATCCACGCGTTCGTGATGATGACGAACGACGTCTAAGGTCAGCGGATTGGCATCGGGCGCATCCACCATCGCCTCCCAACCGCGCATCGGATGCGCCTTGATCACCTCAAATTCTTCGTCGGTTAACTTCCCCGGCTTATTCAAAATAGCTTCTGGAATCATTGCCTTACCGATATCATGCATCAAGCCCGCCATACCAGCATCTTTCAACTGAGCGCTCGATAAACCCATTTGCTTACCCAAAGCAATCATCAGGGCGCACACCGCCACTGAGTGCAAATAGGTGTAATCATCTTTGTTTTTTAACCGGGAAATATTCAGAAATGCATCAGGATTGCGCGCAATCGACTGGCTAATTTCATCCACCAGCGGTGCGGCTTCCGAACAACTAATCGCGTTACCCATCCGCGCTTCTTGAAACATCGACGTCACAGCTGCTTTGCTTTTAGCTTGCAGTTGCCGAGCGCGCACCACTTCTTCATCCATGGAAACGCGCTTAACTTCTTGTTTAATTTCATTATTTGCAACTTGCTGCAACTCTTGTTCAATCTTATCTTGTTCCTCTTCCGCGCTCAATGTTGGCACGTCAGCCGCGACATCCAACCCCTTGCTGGTGTCGATCCACACCGCTTGCAGCCCACAATTTTGCAGGGTTCTTAATTCATTGGGATCAGACAGCTCAAACGATTTTTTCCAGAAGGGATGATCCATCCAACTACCGCACAACTCTTGAATATACATTCCGAGCGTCAGATCTTGGACTTTGACTTTTTTCAACATAATTGATTTTTTGATGGGTTGCGTGATTGCGGGCATTATAACCAGTGTACAGGGTCAGCCAAATCGGATTTTCATCACCAAAACTGCCCCGGCTAAACAAACGGTAATACTATTGGCAATAATAATCGGCCACGCACCAAGCATAATTCCATACAACAACCACAAACTGACGCCAATGGTAAACGCGAGATACATGCTTAAAGATATGGCCTGTACGTTGTGCGAACGCCAAATATGCCACACTTGCGGCACGAAGGAAAACGTGGTTAAGGTGGCGGCAATGCCACCGATAACATCTACTAACACCATAATTATATTGACTTATTCAGATTTCATGATGGTAAACATCAGCACCGCTTCCTGCTGATACACCTGATCAGATTGGGTGCGAACGGGTTTCAGGGCTCGGGTTTGGGTGATGCCTTGCTGCGCGTTTTCAGCAATCACATAGAGTTCGCTACTGCGGTTTAATACGTGTGGTGGCAAGCGATTCAGCGGATCGTCACTGCTCGCGATCACTTGCAAACTTTCGACGCCGAATGGCGCGCTGGCTTCAAACCCTTCAGCTCCGCCTATCGCAATCCAATGATCTACCTCATCTGCATTCACAAAACGCACAAAACGACGGTCGCTATCGGCATTGCTTAACTCCAATAAATACGACTGATTTTCACCTGCTTTTAGCACATGCCCCACCACATAAAAATAACCGGGACGATTCAACTTTACTAACAACTTTACTTTCTGTTTTTCAATAAACAACACATTTTCGCCGCCATGATTGGTGCTCAACTGCACGCGAAAATTATTGCTCAGCACCACACCTTGATGCAGCAAACGGTCAAAATCCACTGTCACCGGTTGAACTTGCAAACCCTGATAAGCCGCAGGCGCAAGTGTCGCTACGCGCGTCAGCAAGGTATTCCCACTGCGATCCACCAAGCGATAAGTCAGATGAATGCCGTTTTCTAAAATCTCATATTCACCTTTAAAAAACTGACTCGCCTGATCCGGATGTTCCACAGTCGGCAAAAGTTCCGCCAAACGGTCACGCATCAACCGCCCGAATGCCGTCACCTCATGCGAACCCTGCGGCATGGCAGGAAAAACAAACACTTTTTCCGCTTGCAGCTTTTTGCTCAAAATTTGTGCTGCCAACTCGAGCGAAAATGCCGCTTTCTCCAGCGCTCGCAACTGCGCCTCAGTGTCCTGACGACTACGCGACAAAACGGCAAATTGCGTTTCACCCAACAACTGCGCTACCGCCTTATATTTTTCATACTGCTCCAGCACGGTCAGTGCGTGAATCAGCATACTATATTGATTGCTTGGACTCTTTGTGCGTGCAATTCTATTATCCAACTCATTGATTTCAATGAACAATTCTCCCACTCTTTGTCGATATGCCAGCGCGCTTTTTGCGGCATCTAATTTGACCGTACAGACAAATTCAGCACCCGATTGCTGGGTACGCGTTTCCACCCCCATCAGCGGCACATCGCTGCTTGTCTGTAACTGAAGCGACTGTTTTTGTCTGCCCGTACTTTCTGTAACACTATTAGTTTCAGATTTAACGGTGATAAAAATTGACTCTGCCAACGCCGCCAACGCTTCGCGCTTTGCCTGCGCCGCCGTCGCCGCCCGCGCCTCCGCCTGTAAATTTAACGCCGAAACCGCGAATGGAAAGCTACACACGGCGAGCAAAAAGAGACGCAATAACATGTTAAATACTCCAAAAAATTAAGGCGGATGCGTTAGATTTCTGTATAGCAAGGTCGATCAATCTTAACGGACTCGTTCCCACACCGCAACCTAAGACCTACGGCAAAATCCGCAACGACTGTAGTATGATAATTGGTAAAACGCTCCCTGTTAAAACACTTCTCAATTCGTTAATTAATCATGAGCAACTCAATCAAACTCGTTGTTGGCCTTGGCAATCCTGGACAAGAATATGCCGCGACACGCCATAACGCCGGCTTTCAGTGGCTAGATCAGTTGACAGCCGCGCATCAACTCACTTTTCATGCCCAGACAAAATTCCATGGTCACGTAGCGCGCTTAACTCAAGCCAATCAAGACATTCATTTACTTAAACCG
This sequence comes from Gallionellaceae bacterium, assembly GCA_036171275.1. Lineage (GTDB taxonomy): Bacteria > Pseudomonadota > Gammaproteobacteria > Burkholderiales > Gallionellaceae > PALSA-1006. Next base: position 36,103 of record JAVHQT010000021.1, read on the forward strand.
CAGACGTTTATGAATTTAAGTGGTCGTGCCGTTTTAGCGGTGGCGCAGTTTTATAAAATTGAAGCGGCGCAAATTTTGGTGGTGCATGATGAATTAGATTTGCCACCCGGCAGTGCAAAGTTAAAGCTCGGCGGGGGGCATGGCGGTCACAATGGACTCAAAGACATCATCACGCATTTAGGCAGTAAAGAATTTTGGCGTTTACGACTGGGTGTTGGACATCCCGGCGATCGGGCTGCCGTGGTCAATTATGTGCTAAATGCGCCACGGCAAGAAGAACAAGCGCTGATTGACGAAGCAATGCAACGCGCTCACGCCGTGTCGGCTTTAATTTTTGCCGGAAACCTGCAACAAGCCATGCTCAAACTTCATCGCGCCACACCGTAAAATAGATCAATTAAATCAGTATGTTATGAAAATAATTTGTCGCAGCATGTTCCGAAGTAACGCATTTATCCACGCATTTCCACGCTGACTCATTGCAATACAGACTGACCGAGGTGTCTAAAAACAACGCGCAATGCTGATGCTGAATCACTGGCAAGCTCGTCCGTGCTGTGATAGTGTCGCGCCTCAAAATTTTCTAATCCTAGATTGAGGAAGCCACCATGAATCAACCCGTCACTGCAGCCGAAATCAAACGCGCTGACAAACTTCACTCAGCGCTTCTTTTTGATTTTATCGTGGTGCACGTTTTTCTTTTTCTTCTTGCATTGAGCATGATTAAATCAACCTTTGTTCCCATTTACTTTATGGTGACACTCTCACTCACCTTGCTGGGCTTTGTAATTTTTAGCGCGCAGCGTTCATTGGCGACCGAACCTTCTTATTTTGTCCGTTGCCACCAGTTGCTGGCCGCAAAACGCGCAAAGCTGTTTATGCTGTTATTCCTAATCACCGGCTCGTTCACAGCTTTAATGCTCATCGGTGGTCCCAAGCTGGGGATGTCGCCGATTGCCTCTAAAGCCCTGGCTTTTGGCATTGGTCAACTCCCTTTTATGGTCGCATTGCTAACCTTGGTGGTTCTGCAATTTGATGCGTCTCATCAATGCAAGGCCGGCAAAATTCCCACGTCGGCCAGCGCCCTTCTCCCTGCAGCAGAAGGACAAGAATCAAATGGTCAAGAATCAAATGGATAAAAAAATAATTCTCAGTGTGGTCGCTGTGGCGATTGGTGTCATTACGCTTTTATTGATGATGCCCGCCAAGGATGTCAATATCCCTGAAACCCTGCCGTGGAAAATTTCCCATCCTAGCCCCGACACCACTCGTGTCTTCGGCATTACCCTCGGTCAAACCACGCTCAATCAAATGGATCATTTATTTGGCGAGCAAGCCGAAATAAGCTTGTTCAAAACGACCGAAGGGAAAATGCTGATCGAAGGCTTTTATGACGAACTGAATTTCAATGGCTTAAAAGCAAAATTTGTCATCACCCTCGCCGTTCCTCCTGCAGAATTACCGGCTATTTATCAACGCGGTTTACGCATTAACGGTACGCCAAGCGGCAAGCGCATCACGCTGAGCTTTGATGATACCGCGCGCGTCCGCGAAGCCGCCGTTGCTAGCATCACCTATTTACCCAGCGCAAGGCTGGAAGATGCGCTATTTGCCAAGCGTTTTGGGCAAGCCGAACAACGAATTAAGGAAAAAAAGACCGGCACAATTCACTGGTTGTATCCAAAACTCGGGCTGGATATCACCTTAGGTGGAAGCGAAAAATCGGTTTTACAATACGTTGCGCCACGAGATTTCGCCCTGATTAGCGCCCCTTTACTGGCACAAGGCGAACCGCTTCCTTAATCACGGCAAAACGGCAATACCAGCAACCCTCGGAAGCACGCATTCGTTTCGTTCATGGTAAGTTTGTCGCACCATGAACGAAAAAAATATCTAATAAATCAACAACTTAAAACAAACCGTTCATCTTAAGCGCATTAAAAGTATCACTCCCTACAAGATAAATCAGCGCTTCCTCAAGCGCGGCGCTAAAAATTCAAATTTTGACGCTTGTTTCTGTATAATCCGCGCCCCTTGCCCATCCCCAAACCAAACTTATGAGCGTCTTCGCTTGGATCATCGTCGCCAGTCTTTTTGGTGGCGCACTTAGCGTCATCTTCGCCGCCGTATTCACGTTCAAGGGCGGCACACATTGGATTAGCGCCTTAGTCAGTTATGCCATCGGTGCCATGCTAGGCGCGGTTTTCCTCGATATTTTGCCCGAAGCGCTCAAACTCAGCAGCAACATTCCCGTGGTCACCGGTGGCTTGCTGTTTGGAATTTTGCTATTTTTTATTTTAGAAAAATTGGTGTTGTGGCGGCACTGCCATCACGATCACTGCGAAGCACATGAACCTTTAGCCGCTTCTGCGCACGACCATGGCCGCAGCGGCATGATGATTATGATCGGCGACACCTTTCACAATTTCGTGGACGGCATCATCATCGCTGCCGCATTTACCACCGACATTCATCTAGGCGTAGTTACTTCACTGGCAATTATTGCGCATGAAATTCCGCAAGAAGTTGGCGATTTTGCAATTTTACTGCACTCTGGCTACAGCAAATTACGCGCTTTTCAAATGAATTTAGTTTCTAGTTTGGCCACTGTAATCGGTGGAATTTTGGGGTATATCACCTTGCAATCCATGCAAACTTGGGTTCCTGCACTGTTAGCTTTGGCGGCCTCCAGCATGATTTATGTCGCTGTTGCCGATTTAATTCCGGGCTTACACAAAAGAACCCAATTACGCGATACCGTCCAGCAAGTGACACTCATTGTTTGCGGCGTTGCTACGGTAGCGTTAATGAATCACTTAATTGGCGTTTAAACGCTCAGTTTTCTGCCAAGGCTGAGCGGGTGAACGCGCCGTCAACACTTGCAAATACTGACTAAACTCCGTTCGCGGAATTTCTCTTGCGCCCAACGATGCCAGATGAGCGGTGCGCATTTGGCAATCAATTAAGCCAAAACCATCGGCTTGCAAACGATTCACCAAAGCAACAAAAGCAATTTTCGACGCATCGGTGGCACGAGAAAACATCGATTCGCCATAAAACATTTGCCCGATTGCCACGCCATATAACCCGCCCAGCAACTCGCCATCAAGCCACGTTTCCACCGAATGCGCAAAACCTTGGCGATGCAATTCCGTATAAGCGGCAATCATCGGTTCACTAATCCAGGTACCGGCTTGCCCTTGCCGTGGCGCAGCACACGCTCGCATCACTACTGTAAATGCCGTGTCGGTCCGCACTTCAAACGGCGTACGGCGTAGCGTTTTTTTTAAAGAATGGGACACGTTAAGTTCCGCAGGAAATAACACCATGCGCGGATCAGGGCTCCACCATAAAATCGGCTCGTCCGCATTAAACCAAGGAAAAATACCCTGACGGTACGCTTGCAATAACCGCGCTGCACTTAAATCCCCGCCCATCGCCAGCAAGCCATTCGGCTCGGTCAAGGCACTTTCGAGTGGCGGAAAAGATTGCAATGCATTCATGTTCGTGTTCCTTTTCTGTCTTAAACCGATCAAAATAATGCGCCGTTGAGTTGGCAAACGATTCTAAACTTCACTCCGTGCATGTGAAGGCGCGTCACGCCCAGCCGGACAGAGTAGTGGTTTTAAATGACGCAATCTGGGCTGACCTCAATTGCCGCGACTAAACGTGAGAATCAACCAAAGTTCGTCAACGTTGGCTCGCAGCAGCGTGGTCAAAGCTCGTTCCAACCTTTGAAAAAGGGAAAGCGCACACTCCACCTTGCAAGCGCCGCATTGGAATTTCCAACCCCTTCCTTGAAAAGGAAGAGACAGGGCGCTTTTACTGCAAATAAAAGCAACAGCGTGCGTTTCTATTGTGGTCAAGAATACCAAATCGCTCAGTGAGCGTATTTAAAATTATTCAATATAATCATATACTTAAACTAACTACTCATCCGAATCGCCAGCCAGTTTTCAATATCACGCACTTCTGCGGCGCAGACGGTATGCGGCATCGCATACTCATGCCAAACAAGCTGATGCCCTCGTTTTTCTAAATTATTTTTCGCAGACATTCCCAAGGAATACGCGACGACAGAATCTTGTCGGCCGTGCGCCATAAAAATAGATTGTTGAATCCCAAGCTGATTTTCGACGCTATTTTCTTCAGCCAAAGGCAAATAAGTGGACAGCGCGATGATGCCGCCCAAAACTTGATTGTGCTGCAATCCGGTATGCAGCGCGACTGCCCCACCTTGAGAAAACCCCGCCAAATAAAGCTGCGACGCAACAATCCCGCGCGCGCGTTCCTGGGTAATTAATTGCTCAATTCGCCACTGGGCACGGGTTAAATCTGCCTGATTAGTGTGCGTACGTCGCCCCTGATTTAGGGCGGGGTCTAACTCGCTAGGCGATATATCATACCAAGAGCGCATGATCGCACCACCATTCAAGGTCACGGCTTGCAAGGGCGCATGGGGAAAGACATAACGCACCGGCACCGGCAAGTGGATGTCGGATGCCAACGGCAAAAAATCTTCGCCATCTGCGCCCAGTCCGTGCAACCAAATAATGCTGTGCGCGGGATTCGCGCCCGTTTCAACAGTCAGATGAGGCAGAATTGCGGGCATATATGCTTTCTATTCAACAAAATGATAGGGTGGTGCTAAGATTATAGTATCAGTACTCGCCAGACTTGCTGTGGCAATACTTAACTGATCAAGATTACAAAAAAAAGATTTTTAGGAGGAAACATGAAAAGAAACATCACTCCAACCTCGGTTGAGAAAGTCATGCGTGAAGACGATTTCATCGTTTCCATGACGGACACAACAGGTCGAATTACCTATGGCAACCGGATTTTTATCGAATTTTCTGGTTATACCGAAGCCGAATTACTCGGGAGCCAACACAATATCATCCGTCATCCTGATATGCCGCGCGCGGTGTTTAAATTACTCTGGGACAAAATCGCCAATCGAGAAGAGTGTTTTGCTTATGTTAAAAACATGGCAAAAGACGGTAGCTTTTATTGGGTTTTTACCAACGTCACACCGACGTTTGATCCGGCCGGTAACATCACCGGTTATTTTTCAGTACGCCGAAAGCCGAAAGCCAGCGGCGTTGCCGTGACAACCGAAGTTTACCGCTTGATGTTAGAAGCTGAAAAACGCGCCGGCCCTGCCAATGCCATTGCCGCCTCCACGCAAATTCTCGTCAACATTTTAAATGAAAAGGGGCTCAGCTATGATGAACTCGTCCTTGCTCTTTAGGTTTTCAGCGCTGTTATGGTCGTTTTCATTCGGCACATTTGTCATCATTGGCACCAGTTTTTATTTGCATGGCATTGATGGTGATGATTGGATCATGTTTCTTTTTTTGGTCGTTGCCATTTCCGTTTCGGCGATGGGTCAATGGCTGACGCGACGCTGGCTTGCGCCCATTGATAAACTCAAAAAAGTGATTGATGAAGTCGCGGAAGGTAAATTTAATAGCCGCGTCACTGGCATTGCGGAAAATCAAGAGGAAATCAATTCACTCTGCTGGAGCGTCAACGATATGTTAGACCAACTAGCCGCTTTTTTTCGCGAACAAGAAACCAGTTTTCGTTGCAATTTAAATGGGCAATTTAGCCGACTGGCGATAGGCACAGGCATGCGCGGCGGCTTCAAAAAAGGGCTTGATAATCAAAATATCTTGCTTTCTGGCATGACTGCACAAAAAACCGCCGCCATGCGTACCAAAATGCTGTCGCGCGTTCAAACTTTAAACACCGATCACCTTCTAAAAAATCTTCAATCAAATCAACAAGATATGAAGGTTATTACCGACAATATGCAGCATCTTGCCGAGCTGGCAAAGCAAACGCGCGAGGATGCCGATGACAGCAGATTGACTGTTCAAGAGGTGGTGCGGCGGCTTTCCGGAATTGTCGAGCGCGTCAATCGCGCCAACGAAGCGATCACCGCGCTCAACGCCCGAAGCGCAGAAATTACCCGTGCTGTCGGGTTAATCAATTCGATTGCCGATCAAACTAATTTATTAGCGCTCAATGCGGCAATCGAAGCTGCGCGCGCCGGTGAGGCAGGACGCGGCTTTGCCGTGGTGGCAGATGAAGTCAGAAAGTTGGCAGAAAATACCAAAAACGCCTCAGAATCAATCGGTAAAATCATGCTCATGCTGCAAGACGATGCGTCAAAAATGCAAAAAGATTCTGCCGAAATGCACGAAATCGCCAATGCTTCGCAAGACGTGATTAGCCGCCTCGAACACAAATTTACTTCGTTTAACCAGTCAGCCGTGACTACCTATGCAGGCGCGCGCTATGCACAAGATTTAAGTTTTGCCTCGCTAATTAAAGTCGATCACGTCATTTATAAACAGCGCGCTTACGTGTTGATTAACGACCCGAATAACACCGAGATTCGCAAAGCGGTCAGCGTGGATCATCAACAATGCCGACTTGGAAAATGGTACGCCGGTGATGGCAAAGCCATTTTTGGCAACAGCACTGGTTATCGTCAACTGCTGGAACCGCATCGCAAAGTGCATGAATGCATTCATGAAATGGCGGAAATGTTGGATAAGCCTTGGGATAAAGACGATCAGCTACAAGATCGCATTTTCAATGCCCTGTTCTGCGCAGAAGAAGCCAGCTTAGACGTGATGCGTAGCATGGATCAGACGGTGGCAGAGTTACATCCTGAAGCGGACAAAATGTTAAGCGCAACATAAGCAGGGTCGGCTATGCTAAATTCACTTTGCATTGCCAATCCCGCTCAGAACACACGGCTTGCGTGCATTTTAATCACGGCATCAAAGTTAAAAAGTCTATTATAATCAGGATGTTATATATACCGCACCAACCGAACCCACTGCACTATCCGCCGCTTAGCGATTGTCGAACTGAAAGACAAGCAGCCGTAAATTTTCCTGAGCGGCATCGGTCACTCGCAGCGCGTACACCCACACTGCGAGTAACCATGAATACCAGCGGTGTGACCCTGTCAGGCTGCACCTGCCACTCCGTCACAATGAAGGAGAAATAAAACCGCTGCGATTCTTTAAGTCCGACAACCTGCTAGAAACGCCTCACAACCAAACCATTTTCTGCCCATACTAACTCGACAAAACGGCAGCCCAAAACGCAATCATTCTTCGCTTCACGTTACTGATTATTCGGGTAAAATCGCGCCGCGCCAACCGGTGCCAGTGATAGCGGAATTCGACGAATAAATGAAAGTTGGGCGTAAATTAATTTTGATCGTGATTGGTAGCGTTGCGCTGGTTACAATTCCTGCTGTTGCGCTCATTGACCAACTGACTGAAAACAATTTACTGGCTAACGCAGCCGAAAATTTACGGCTTGAAACGGAAGCGCTCGCCACTGCCCATGCGCGACAATTAAGTAAAGCCGAATCGAATCTCAAAACACTCTCTCTGCTATTAAACAAATCGCTGGCACAAGCCCCAGAACGTAGTGAGACGGCCGCTTTTGATCAGCTCGTCAAGCAAGAAGTGGATGGCGCGTGGCGTAATCCTTTTAACCCGTTTAACGAACTACAAGAAGCGGGGATTTTTCTACCCCCTGCTCAAGCCATTCGCACTGAACAAAAAATATTTCACCTTCGTGCCAAGCATATTTTGGACATTTTTGGCAGTTCGTTCACCAATCCCTTTGGCAGAGTTTGGTTGCTGACACACCAGCGTACAGCCGTTATTTTCGATCACCAGCTACCTGATTTTGTTCATCAAATGGCGTCGGGCACTGACTATTTGCACACCGAATGGATGACACTAGCTTCGCCTGAAGCCAATCCAGAACGAAAAATGCGCTGGTCGCAACCTTTTTTTGATCCAGTTCCGCGCCGCTGGATGATTAACGCAGTCCAGCCTTTAGACTTCAACGGCAACTGGCTTGGCGTCATTGGAAACGGTCTTTATTTAAATCAAATCTTGCCTTTACTATTGCAACCCAATGAACGCCTGTCCGCTGAACAGCATTTTTTACGCGATGCACAAGGTCACTATATTTTGGCCGGATCGTGGCAAGCAGACTTAGAAGCCGGCCCGGGAAACTTCAAACCCAATTTAAGCAACGACCCCAAGCTTGCACACTTATTAACCCTAATTTTTACGGAAAAAGCGCACGCTTTCAAAAGCCCAATTACGCTGCAAGGTCGTCAATATTTAGCCGTTGGCATCAAAATACAGCCGCTTGGCTGGCAATATCTAAGGCTCGTGCCCACCGAACAAATTCTGAAACCCGTTCGCTACAACTTTCCAGAATTACTCGCCACTATCATGGCAATCGGTGTGTTAATTGGACTGTTGATTGAAATGGCGGTACAACGAAACATTGTGCTAAGACTGCAAACGCTCGCGAAATCGGTGCGTCGCTACGGCGCTGGCGATTTAACTGCGCGCGCGCAGGTGATCGGTGACGATGAAATAGCCCAAGCCGCCCATGATTTCGATGCGATGGCCGAGCAACTGAAAGCAACCCTCGATGCGATTCCAGACTTACTGTTTGAAATGGGACTAGACGGACACTATTACAGCGCCCATTCGCCAAGTAATCAGCTTTTAGCGGCCCCAATTATTGATCTCATCGGCAAAAACGTGAGCGATGTTCTACCTCCTTCCGCTGCTAAAATTGTTTTCACCGTCCTGCAAGAAGCAGAACGCATCCACTATTCGCACGGCAAACAATTTGAACTGACGCTGCCCATCGGGCATTGTTGGTTTGAATTGTCTGTTGCCAAAAAAATGCCCGCCGCCGATGGCAGTTCGCGCTTTATTGTCATGTCGCGCGACATTACCGAGCGCAAAAAAATTGAACTGGATTTACAAGAGCAACTGCGTTTTGCCAGCGCCCTGAATCGCATTGGCCGCTGGATTGTTGAGCTGGAAGATTCGCACAGCTTATTAGAAGAAATTATTTTGGAAGTATCACAAACGCTAAACGCCGATCGAGGCTTAATTTATGATATTTCGTACTCACGCGGTTCAGCGAATGGAATTTGCGAATGGGTAAACCCACTCCATCCTGAAACACCTGCCGTCAAAACGGTGCATTTACTGGAATCATTTAAGCATTCATTAACTGAAATTCGCCGCACACAAACCTGCATAATCAGCCAAGCGGACAACGCAAACCCTTTTTTGCTGGCCGATGGTGTAAGCGAATTTTTTCACCATACTCTCGGCATCAAAAGCCTGCTCTGGCATCCGCTTGCCTTTCGAGAGGATGGTTTTTATTTATTGGTTCTCAATCAGCTTTACCAAAGCAAAGTTTGGTCCATTAGCGAAATTGACTTTTTAGACTCCATCAGTCATTTACTCGATGTCGCAGTGGATAAAATTCGCCTGATTAATGAACGCGCACTGGTCGAGCAAGATTTACGCATTTCTGCCACGGCATTTGAAGCACGCGAAGGGATGTTAATCACCAATGCTGACCAAGTGATTTTACGGGTCAATCAAACTTTCACGCGAATTACCGGTTATGCCGAAACAGAAGTGATTGGTCAATATCCCAAAATTCTGAGCTCTGGCAAGCATGATGCCAATTTCTTTCAAAGCATGTGGGAACGGATTTACCGCGAGCATTCTTGGGAAGGTGAAATCTGGAATAAACGCAAAAATGGTGAAATTTATCCTGAATATCTCACCATCACGGCGGTCAATAATCAACATGGTTTAGTGGTCAATTACGTGGCGACTTTTACCGACATTAGCGCCAATAAAGCCGCTGAAAAACGCATTGAGCAACTGGCTTTTTACGACCCACTGACCAACTTGCCCAACCGCAGAATGCTAACGGACAGATTGCAACAAGCGCTGGCGTCAAGTTTCAGAACCGGCAAACAAGGGGCGATTTTATTTATTGATCTGGATCACTTTAAAACCATCAATGACACGCTGGGGCACGCGGTTGGCGATCAACTTTTACAACAGGTTGCACAACGCCTCAATGCCTGCGTGCGCGAAGGCGACACCGTGGCACGCTTAGGCGGTGATGAATTTGTCGTCATGCTAGAAGACCTCAGCACAGCCGCGATAGAATCTGCCGAACAAGTTGAAGTGGTGGGCGAAAAAATTCTCGCCTCACTCAGCGAACCGTATGTTCTGCCCAAACACGAACTGAATAACACCCCCAGCATCGGTGCAACCTTATTTAATGGCACACTACAATCCGTCGATGATTTACTGAAACAAGCCGACATTGCCATGTATCAAGTCAAACAAGAAGGGCGCAATTCCTTACGCTTTTTTGATCCAAAAATGCAAAGTGCCATCACGGCACGCGCCGCACTAGAAGATGAGTTGCGGCAAGCTTTGGATAAAAATCAATTTGAACTTCACTATCAAATTCAAATGGATAGCGCACTGACGGCAATTGGCGCAGAAGCACTGATTCGCTGGCGGCATCCTGCACTTGGGCTGGTTTCACCGCAACAATTTATTACCCTGGCCGAAGAAACGGGATTGATTTTACCGATTGGTTTATGGGTTTTAGAAGCTGCCTGCCAACAAATTAAACGCTGGCAAAACACCGCCCTGACCCGCGATTTACGTCTAGCCGTGAACGTCAGCGCTCAACAATTTCAGCAAACTGATTTTGCAGCACAAGTCATTGCCACCCTCGAAAAACACCAAATCCCCGCCAATCGACTAAAATTAGAGTTAACCGAAAGTATGCTGGTTGATAGCGTCGAACAAACCATTTCAACCATGAATCAACTGAAGAAATTGGGCGTGCAATTTTCACTAGACGATTTTGGCACCGGCTTTTCGTCGCTACAATACTTAAAACGCTTGCCGCTAGACCAACTCAAAATTGATCAATCTTTTGTACGAGATTTAACCACCGACATGAGCGACCAAGTGATTGTCCGAACCATCATTGCTATGGCGCATAGTCTAAATTTAGAAGTCATCGCCGAAGGCGTGGAAACTGAAGCGCAGTTACAACGCTTGCTCAACAAAGGCTGCACGCGCTTCCAAGGCTATTTATTTAGCAAGCCTTTGCCGATTGCGGAATTTGATGTTTTACTGCAAGAAAAAAATCAATCGAAAAAGCAATAATTAACTAAGTATATGATTTATAAAGAATTTTTATTTATTAACTTTAAAAGTCTGCCCAAAATAAGCTTTAATGAAACTTCATTTTAACGAACAGAATGCCCAAAAGGTGACGGTGAGAAAACATGAATAACCAACTTCAGTACATGCAAAAAATGCAAGAAACTTCGCTGCTGTTCGGCGGCAACAATGTCTTTGTCGAAAGCTTATACGAAGATTTTTTACGCAATCCGAACAGCATTTCCGCCGAATGGCGACACTATTTTGAACAAATCGGCGGCGGCGATGGCGAACAAGCGCATAGCGTCATTCAACGCAACTTTGCTGCCTTGCCAACACATTCGATTTCGCCGGCATTACAAACAGACGATGCGCATAAGCAAGCTTCAGTGTTGCAACTGATTAACGCGCATCGGTTTTTGGGCGTGCGTGTGGCCAATCTTGATCCGCTAAAACGTCATGCCAAAGCCGAAATTGCCGAGTTGAATCCTAATTATTACACCCTCAATGACGACGATTTGAATTCAACTTTTAACACGGGTTCACTGGTTGGCGGTGGACGCATGACTTTGCGCGAAATTTTGCAACGCCTGCGCCGGATTTACTGCGGCAGCGTCGGTGCAGAATATATGTACATCAGCGAAATCGCCCAAAAACGATGGATTCAAGCGCGTCTAGAAGGTGCGGGCGGCCATACGCATTACAGCCCTAAAATTAAAATACAAATTTTAGAACGCCTTACTGCCGCCGAAGGTTTAGAGCGGTATTTGCACACCAAATACGTTGGCCAAAAACGCTTTTCCTTAGAAGGCGGCGAAACGCTGATTCCTTTGCTGCATTTTTTATTGCAACGCGCGGGCGCACAGGGCGTGAAAGAAACCGTCATTGGAATGGCGCACCGAGGCCGATTAAATGTATTGGTCAATACTTTAGGCAAGCTGCCGAAAGATTTATTTGCCGAATTCGAGGGCGTGCATTTAGAGCATTTAACCTCCGGCGATGTGAAATATCACCAAGGATTTTCCTCGGATATCAACACCGCTGGCGGACCGATGCATGTGACGCTGGCGTTTAATCCTTCTCATTTGGAAATCGTCAATCCGGTGGTAGAAGGCTCTGTTCGCGCCCGCCAACATCGACGCAAAGATCATGAAGGTAAAGAAGTATTGCCCGTTTTGTTGCATGGCGATGCTGCGTTTGGCGGACAAGGCGTCAACCAAGAAACCTTTAATCTATCGCAAACGCGTGGCTACGGCACCGGTGGCACGGTTCATATTGTGGTCAACAACCAAATTGGTTTCACCACCTCGGATACGCGCGACATTCGCTCTTCACTGTTTTGCACCGATGTAGCCAAAATCGTCGATGCCCCTATTTTTCACGTCAATGCCGACGATCCTGAAGCAGTTTTATTGATCACCGAACTGGCTTTTGATTACCGGATGCAATTCGGCAAAGATGTGGTGATTGACATGGTGTGCTTCAGAAAACTCGGCCACAACGAGCAAGATGAGCCGCTGGTCACTCAACCGTTTATGTATCGTTTTATCAATAAACATCCCGGTACGCGTGCGGTGTACGCCCAAAAACTGGTTGCAGAAGGTGTGTTAATCGATTCGCAACCCAATGATCTAATGAAGGATTATCGGCAAGCGATGGATGAAGGACGCGATCCATTGCAGCAAGCGCTGCAAGGCGTTCAGCATCATCAAGCGATCAGCTGGCGAAAATTTAAAAATGATTTACCTTGGAATACACCGGTCGAAACCGGATTACCGCGCCAACACCTGCAACAGTTGGCGACTCAACTCACTGTGCTACCCGACAATTTCAAACTGCATTCCCGCGTCGAAAAAATCATTACCGACCGGATTGCCATGAGCAAAGGCGAACTTCCTTTGGATTGGGGGATGGCCGAAAATTTAGCGTATGCCAGTTTGCTGACCGAAGGCTACCCGATTCGCCTGTCCGGTGAAGATTGCGGGCGCGGCACTTTCTTCCATCGCCATGCAGTGCTTCATGATCAAAATCGCGTTGAATGGGATCAAGGTTTGCATATTCCGCTGCAACACATTGCGCCAGATCAAGCCGATTTTATCGTCGTTGACTCCATTTTGTCGGAAGAGGCTGTGCTCGGATTTGAATATGGTTACGCCTCCGCCGAACCGGACACATTGACCATTTGGGAAGCGCAATTTGGCGATTTCGCCAATGGTGCGCAAGTTGTCATCGACCAATTTATTACCTCGGGCGAAGCCAAATGGGGCAGACTGTGCGGGCTGACTATGTTGTTACCGCATGGTTACGAAGGGCAAGGACCCGAACACTCATCGGGGCGCATCGAACGCTACTTACAACTCTGCGCCGACTACAATATTCAAGTTTGCATTCCGTCCAACTCCGCACAGATTTTCCATCTACTGCGCAGACAAATGTTGCGACCATTTCGTAAGCCATTGATTATATTCACACCTAAGAGCCTATTACGGAGCAAAGACGCAGCTTCACCACTGGAACATTTTGAACAAGGGAGCTTTAAACCGGTCATCGGCGAAATCGATTCACTGGCCGCAGACCAAGTTCGACGCATCATCGCCTGCAGCGGAAAAATCTATTACGACCTCTTAAAAGCGCGACGTGAACGCGGCATTACCGATATGGCAATTGTGCGCCTAGAGCAACTTTATCCGTTCCCACACCAAGATTTTGCCGCGCAAATTGCCACCTATCCCAATGCCACAGAAGTCGTTTGGTGTCAGGAAGAACCCGGCAACCAAGGCGCGTGGCATCGGATTCAGCACTATTTATTGCGGCAAATGCGCACTGAAATGCACCTTGGTTATGCCTTGCGCTCTTCGTCCGCCTCACCCGCAGCTGGATATTTGGCCGTCCACAATGAACAACAAAAAGCGGTGATTGACGCAGCTTTTCGTGCTGATTTAAATGACAAAATCCAACCTGCGCCGGCGCATTAACAGCTGGAATCGCTGAAAAAATAAAGCGCACTCTCGCAGATCATCATCTAACTACTTGATTATCATGAGCAATCAGGATTGTAAATTAAAGAAAATCGTTATCTTTGGCGTAGGACTGATAGGCGGTTCGTTTGCGCTGGCGCTCCGTCACGCCAATGCGGTTTCAGAGGTGGTCGGTTTTGGTCGTAGCGCAGCCACTTTGGCGCAAGCAAAGCAACTGGGCATTATTCAGCGGATTGGCGAAAGTATCGCGCTGGAAGTTTGCGATGCCGACCTGATTTTGCTCGCCACGCCCGTTGCGCAACTCCCTGATTTATTTGAGTTAATTTCACCTCATCTGGGTGAAAAAACGCTCATCACTGACGGCGGCAGCACCAAAAGCGATGTCGTCGCCGCAGCCTATGCAAAGCTGGGGAATAAAATCGGGCAGTTTGTGCCTGCCCACCCGATTGCAGGGGGCGAAAAAAGTGGCGCAAGCGCAGCCTTAGCCAGCTTATACCAAGGAAAAAGAGTCGTCCTTACGCCTTTGCCAGAAAACTCGTTGGACGCAATCAGCCGAGTCCGACAAGCTTGGCAATGCTGCGGTGCGAATGTCAGCGAATTGACTGCGCAGCAACATGATGCAGTATTTGCAGCCGTCAGCCATTTGCCGCATTTACTCTCGTTTGCTCTGGTGCATGATTTAGCGCAGCGCGACAATCGTGAGCAATTGCTTTCATTCGCTGCCAGCGGCTTTGGCGATTTCACTCGCATTGCCGCGAGCTCACCCGAAATGTGGCGCGACATTTGCCTCGCTAATCGCACCCCACTGCAAGCAGAATTAGCGCGTTATATTGCGGAATTAAATGAGATTCAAACCGCGCTAGCCAACCAAGATGCGAACAAATTAGAAACCGTTTTTAGCCTTGCACGCGAAATACGCAGTCGCTGGACACCCTCTTAAATCGGTCACGATGAGTCGTTTTAGGGAAATGCGGATTAAATCCACCGTGCGCCCTGAGTCCTTCGTCTGGCTCAGGAGAGCCTTGTCGAAGGGTGGATTTAGCCGACATCTCCCCTATAACAATCGCGACCGATCACCGCACCTGAACCCACTGAGTACTGACTTAATCCCTTTCCCGAGCGCAATCACTTTAAATAATTCGCCCATCTCGGCTGGGCTAGTCAGTTTTTGCACTTGCGCAGACAGCGGGGCGTAAGTTTTTACGTCTTCCGGCGAAACCGTTTTTAACCAATCCAACATACCAAGGTTGAGTAAAAAATGCGCTTGCGTGGTGTAGCCTAAAAATTCTGCGCCGTGGTCAATCGCTGTTTCGGCGATAGCAGTGAAATCGACATGCGCGGTTAAGTCTTGCAGACCCGGATAATAAAACGGGTCGTCGTGCGCATAATGTCGGTAGTGGCACATTAAAGTACCGCGATTGCGCTGTGGATGGTAATACTCACTTGCGCCAAAACCATAATCAATAAAAAGGAGTGCGCCGTGTTTTAGGCGTTGGCACAGACTGGCGATCAGGCCGCGTGCAGCAAATGATAGTTCACTTTGATAATCACTTAACTCATTGATTATATTGAATATATTTAGAGATTCAAGTTGCGTACTGAATTGATCTTGCCAAACGAATCCAGCTGAATTTTGCGTCACGCCGCGTTCAAAAATTTGTCCGTCCGCCCGATGAAACAGTGTCACCGGCAACGCATCCAACACTTCGTTACCGATGACTGCGCCGCTCATTGTTTCTGGCAATGTGTCTAACCAATGCACGCGGTCAATCCATTGCGGGATTTGCTGGGTTAAATATTCACGCTGACGCTGACGCAAATCGGCACTCACTTCTAAAATATCGTAGCGCTCAGGCAACGCATTTTGTGCCGCCAATTCGGTCAAAATATCGCCCGCCAATTTACCGCTGCCCGCGCCGAGTTCCAAAATATGCGGCGAACTTGCTTCCATCACCTCCATCAGTTGCCGCGCCAAACTGCGCCCAAATAAAGCTGAAATTTCGGGTGCAGTGATGAAGTCGCCTGCTTCGCCAAATTTGTGCGCCCCAGCGGCGTAATAACCCAAGCCCGGCGCATATAAGGCTAATTCCATAAAGCGTGAAAAGGGGATCCAGCCGCCCGCGCTGGCGATTTCGTGTTGAATCAATTGGCAAAGTTGGGCACTGTGGGCGAGTGCGTCGTTGCTGGGTTGCGGTAGAGAGTGGTTCATGGTCAGGTATAATCAGCGAAAGTCAGCAGTGTAGTGGAGAGCATGATGCAAGGTAAAGTGGTGTTGATTACAGGTGGGGCAAAACGAGTGGGCGCGGCGATTAGTCGGCGGCTGCATTCGACGGGTGCGAATGTGCTGATTCATTATCGGCAGTCCGCGCTGGAGGCTCAGAACTTATGCGATGAACTGAATCAGCAGCGCGCAGGGTCGGCGCATTGCTTGGCCGCCGACTTGCTGGATTTGACCGCATTAGCTCAGTTGGTAGAAAAAACCATCGCACATTTTGGACGTTTAGATGCGCTCATTAACAATGCTTCCAGCTTTTATGCCACGCCGCTGGCTGACATCAACCAAGCGCAATGGAACGATTTGCTGGGAACAAATCTGCAAGCACCGCTATTTTTGGCACAAGCGGCGGCACCGGAATTACGCCGTTGCGGTGGAACGATTATCAACATTGCCGATATTCACGCTGAACGCCCGATGCAAGGTCATTTGTTATATAGCGTAGCCAAAGCCGGTTTGGTGGCATTGACCAAAAGCTTGGCACAAGAGTTAGCACCACAAGTACGCGTGAATGCGATTGCGCCCGGTGTGATTAGCTGGCCAGAAAACGTGGATTGGCAAGATGAATCGAAGCGGCAACAAATCGTCGACCACACCTTACTTAAACGTCAAGGCAAACCCGACGACATTGCGCGCACGGTTCAGTTTCTAGTTGCTGATGCGCCGTATATCACCGGACAAGTGATTGCGGTGGATGGCGGTCGCAGTATTAACCTTTGAGATTACAAACATGAACGACAATATTCACCCTATCCATCTTGAATCCCGCTCGACTAATTTTAATCGCCTAAAAGGGAGACTAGAACACCAAGTCGGAAAAGCCATTGGCGATTTCAATATGATTGAAGACGGCGACACGGTAATGGTCTGTTTGTCCGGTGGTAAAGATTCTTACACTTTGCTGGACATTTTGCTGACCTTGCGCAAACGTGCGCCGATTGATTTTAAAATTGTGGCGATGAATCTGGATCAAAAACAACCGGGTTTCCCGGCGGATATTTTGCCCAATTACCTCAACAATCTTGGTGTGGATTTTCATATCGAAACACAAGACACTTATTCCATCGTCAAAGCAAAAATTCCAGAAGGAAAAACAACCTGTTCGCTGTGCTCACGTCTGCGGCGCGGCATTATTTACAAGGTGGCGGCCGAATTGGGCGCAAATAAAATCGCGCTCGGTCATCACCGCGACGACATGGTCGAAACCTTATTTTTGAATCTGTTTTTTGGCGGAAAACTCAAGGCAATGCCCCCAAAATTGGTGACGGATAAAGGCGACCATATTGTCATTCGTCCGTTGGCGTATTGCGCTGAAAAAGACATTGCTCGTTTTGCGCGGGGTATGGCGTTCCCGATTATTCCGTGCAATTTGTGCGGATCTCAAGAAAATTTGCAACGGCAAAACATCAAACACATGCTCACCGACTGGGAGCGTCACTATCCAGGACGCAGCCAAACCATCTTCACCGCAATGCAAAATATCAAACCATCCCATTTGCTGGATGGAAACTTATTTGACTTTAAAAACATGGTGTTAGGTTCAAAAATAGACGAAGGTGATGTGGCGTTTGACTAACAAGCACTTCAAAACCAACTCTTTAGCGGCTCCCTACAGATATTTCTCTTAAGAAGCATTGTTTAAATCATCCGTTCGCCCTGAGCTGGTCGAAGGGTGATTTTAAGTGATTGATTCTTTGTTGATTTAATTAGTTATGGTTCGACAGGGTTCTCTTGAGCTAGTCGAAAGACGCAGGGCGAACGTTAGATTTAAGCAGCGTTTCCTTAATGAAATGATTCACTCATTCCTGAAACGACACAGAATTAGCGACTAGAAGAGATTCAAAATTTTGACGCCCATTTTTTCAAAATCAGCGACATTTCGCGTAACAACGGTCATGCCGTGAACTACCTATTATGAAGCCGCGCCAAATTTGCGCGCTTTTACGTCGCCGTCAACAACACAGGTCTCAAACCCAGATGAAGCGAAAATAATGATTATCTATTCATCCTTGACGACGGAGAATGCTGGATTACAAAATTATCGGTAAAATTGACTGTATGCCAATATTTACCGATAATCGCCGTCTTAGTAACCAGAAATAGCATGAAAGGTAATTTGATATGCGCCTATTTACCGAAGAAGATAATCGAATCATGGCCAATCTTGACCAAGTCTATGAAGCGTTGAAAGAAGTTAATGCGACCAAGTTAAATATGCCTCGATATATGACCTGGAAAACCGTTTCTGACAGAAAATATTTATATCAAGATTCACCCGCCGGCGAGAAATCACTCGGCAAAGAATCGGAAAAAACAATTTCAATTTTTAATACATTTACGCAAAGAAAAAATGAATTGGCTTTACGCAGTGCCTCAATGGAAAAACGCTTGAATTCTATTGCAGCTCAATATCGTGCTTTAAAACTGCCGATGACGATGAGGTTGCCCGCAAAAATATTACAAGAAATGGATGTGCGCGGATTGCTGGGGAATCAGTTTTTAGTGGTGGGTTCATTCGGATTCTCGGCTTACGAAATGGAAGCGGGATGCAGATTTATGGAAGGGGTGGAAGAAACGGAAGACTTTGATATTTCTTGGCTAACATCCCCCTCTGCTTACCTGCCGCTTTCTGCCGCACCCACGATCGAAAAAAATGCGCTTTTTGATATCATTCAATTAGCGGATAAATCCTTTGAAGTTTCAACTTTTTCAGCCCACAAATTAGTCAATAAAGATGCTTTTGAAATTGATGTACTGTGCTCACAAGGCGATCACTTTAAAGTTGAAGTCGCCGAGAAAAATACTATTTTTGGCGGAAGACTTGTCCCGCTTGAAATGGAAGGCCAGGAAATTTTACACTTTGGTAACCCATTGCGTCACATCGCCGTTGCCCGGGGCGGCGGCGTATCTCCTCTCGTGGTGCCCGACCCGCGCTGCATGGCACTGCATAAGTTTTGGCTGTCAAATCAACGTGATAGAGCTGCAAAAAAGAAAAATAAAGATCAAATTCAAGCAAGCTTGCTATGGCAACAATGCCAAGATGGAAATATGTTGGCGTACCCTATCGATGAAGAATTTCTATCGTCAATCCCCGAAAAGTGGCAGCAAATTTCAGAGAAGCTCAACGGTAATGGTGTGTTTGTCCGGTGGTAAAGATTCTTACACTTTGCTGGACATTTTGCTGACCTTGC
>JAVHQT010000022.1:0-55463 GCA_036171275.1 Gallionellaceae bacterium
CCGCCGACAATCGCCTTGTAAGGGCGGTGCTCTACCAGCTGAGCTAATCACCCGATGTGCAACATTTTACGATTCAGAGTTGACCTAAAATCTTGGCAACCCTTGAAACGAGGGCGCGATTATATAGATAGCGCTTAAATACAGCAAGCCTGTTTTACATTTTATTCGCGCAAAATAAGTATATTCCCTTGGCACGAAGCCGTTGAACGCTTACTTTCCTCAAAGCCATTCGCACACGTTTTAGACAATTCATTCCAAGCGCGCACTCACTCAGGCAATTCAAAATTCCCGCTAGCGAAGCGCGCTTTCAAAATCAATCGAGCCTGACCACATCGATTTACATTGACGCACCCAGGAATTAATTCTGGTCAATTTTGGACAGGTTTGATTAAATATGAAAATAAATGATAAAATATGAAAATTAATTTCGGCATTAAAGGGTGACCATGGAAAACAGTAGGCTAACGCTTAAGACATTTTGCACAACACGTGAAGCGGCTCAACTCCTTGGCGTGTCCTTACGAACTTCCCAATTATGGGTCGAACAAGGTTTACTAGAAGCTTGGAAAACCAGTGGCGGTCATCGGCGTATCACCCGTGAATCTATCGAGCGCATTCTTGCCAATTCAACGGCGGGTCAACTGGCACCTGAGCCTGCGGCGCTTGTTGCGCATGAAAATTCGGCGTCTGCAGACAAGTTAAATATTTTGATTGTCGAAGATGAGGCTGCGTTGCGCCGACTTTACGAAATCAAACTACGCGGCTGGCCAATTCCCCTGAACCTCCGCACTGCCGAAGATGGCTACGAAGCATTGGTGCGAATTGGTCAAGCCAAGCCTGATATGCTGATTGCCGACTTGCAAATGGCGGGCATGGATGGTTTCAAAATGCTCAACACCATCTGCAATATGCCGGAATTAGCTGAGATCGAAATTGTCGTGGTCAGCGGTTTGGATGCGGCTGAAATTACCTATCGCGGCGGCATTCCCAAGCGCATTCCCGTGCTGCCCAAACCAATACCTTTTGATCAGCTGCAAGCGATTGCGCAGGCGGTGGCGCTCAAACACCACAAATCAACAACCCCGGAGGTGAGATGAAAAAAGTACTGATTGTTGACGACAATCCCGACATTCGCAGGCTGATTTGCATTACCTTGGGTGCAACTTTTACTATTTTCGAAGCTGAAAATGGCACACAAGCCTTGCAGATTATCCACAGAGAAAAACCGGATTTAGTCATGCTCGACGTCATGATGCCAGGAGAATTAGATGGGTTGCAGGTACTAGACATCATTAAAAGCAACGCGGAATTGAAGCACACACATGTCATTATGGTCACTGCGCGCGGGCAAGCACACGACTATGACCAAGGTATGAAACGCGGCGCAGATTCCTATTTCATCAAGCCTTTCAGCCCGCTGCAATTAGTCGCTGCAATTAAAGAAACCCTACTTTAGGTGAAAGGCATGAATACAAAATCAGAAACCACGCAGGTAGAGACATCCCCTGTTCACCAAACTAACAAAAACTTCAGTGCCGAAATCAGCCAGCAACTTTATCGGTACGCCGAAGACTTGCAACACCTGATCGAGCGCAACGAAAAGATGAAGGCGCACTACGAATCCTTACTGGCGCTCAGTGATCAGCTCGCGCAAAGTCGAGAGGAGTTGGAAAATCTCATGCGCCGTTCGCAGGATATTCACCTAGTGACCAATCGTGACGGGCGCATTCTGCAAGCCAATCCAGCGGTAGAAATCCTTGCCGCGAAAAATAAAATTATCAACAGCTACCTGAGCGATTGGGTTCTGCCTTCACATCAAAACTTAGTAACAACAGTGCATCGCTCAGGTCAGCTAGACGAAATCGAACTCCATTTGCGGCATCCAAACAGCAACATTGGCGTGCTAATAGTTGCCGTGCAAATTGTGCAAGCAGGCAGCGATTTTCACTGGGTTATGCGCGACATCACCCAGCTACGCAAACGTGAATTTGACAGTCAGATTTCTTCAGTCATCCTCAAAAACGCCACTGAAGGCGTGATGATTACCAATGCCGAAGGGCAGATTCGCGCTATTAATCCTGCTTTCACCCGCATCACCGGCTACAGCGCAGAAGAAGCCATTGGGCAAAATCCCCGAATATTGCAATCAGGCCTGCAAAGCGACCATTTTTACCAAGCGTTTTGGGCATCGCTCAAAGAAACAGACAATTGGCAAGGCATTATTCACAACCGCACCAAAGACGGACAAATGTATCCGCAATGGCTGACCGTGACCGGCGTTCGCAATGAAGCCAATCAACTGCTCAGCTATATCGCCGTCCTATCGGATTTGTCCGAATTACAAAAAGCTGAAAATGACCTGACCTATTTAGCCTATTACGACACGCTAACCAAACTACCCAATCGGCTACTGCTGCATGAACGCATTCGTCAAATTTTGTCACAGGCACGTCGCAGCGGCGCACCCTTTACGGTAATTTTTATTGACCTCGATTTGTTCAAAAAAATCAATGACTTACATGGGCACGAAATAGGCGATTACGTCTTAAAAGTCGCTGCGCAAAGGATGAGCGTCGCGGTGCGAGAGATTGACACTGTGGCGCGACTCGGTGGCGACGAATTCGTTATTTTGGCACCCGGATTATGTGGTGAAGCTGACATTGCAAGACTGTGCGACAAAATCATCGCAACCTTACGGCACCCGATTGAACTTGACGGACTCAAGTTAACCATCGGTGGCAGTTTAGGTTGCGCCGAATATCCACGGCACGGAGAAGATGAAATAGTGCTGATCAAACATGCAGATAAATCAATGTATCAAGCCAAGAAAGCGGGCGGAAACACCTTCTGCATTTACCAACAACAGGCGCAGGCAGCACACAAAGAGGCAGGTAATGCCTAAAACATTGCGCCCAGCTTTTGTCGGCAACACCCTCAGCTTGCGTGAAAAAATCACGCTGGCGTTAGCGCTGCTGCCCCTAGCAATGATGGCCGTGCCTATATACGCGCTCTTTCTGCTCAAACAATCGGCAGTCGAATATTCGCTTTACGGGCTCATTGTCCTGTTCATGGCGCTCAGCGCACTGGTTGCGGCGGGGGTAGTTGTGTTGGTGCGCTTAAACAACGCCTCTCGCGCCAAGGCGTTGGCTGAAATTGCCAGCGCAGCCGAAGCGATTGCCGCCACGGGTCGCCCCACAAAACGCTTACTGTCTGGGCAAAATAATGAATTTAGCCGACTCTCCCTCGCCTTTAACACCATGATTGATCGGCTAACGGAATCATATGCCGAGCTGGAGCAGCGCGTCACAGAACGCACCGAAATGCTGCAACAACGCGAACTGTATTTGCAGGCGACGCTGGACAATCTACCTTTTTTCTTTTGGCTAAAAGATGCCGATAGTCGCTTCCTGGCGGTGAATAAAGTGTTTGCCGAAGCCTGCGGCCATGCCAATCCTGACGAGATTATTGGACTAAACGATTTCGATGTTTGGCCAGCCGACTTAGCGCAACGTTATCGCACCGATGACCAAGCAATCATGGCTGGACGCCAAGAAAAATCGGTTGAAGAACCCGTCGCGGGCGGCTCAGAATCGGGCTGGATTGAAACCTACAAAAAAGCCGTTTTAGACCGAGATGGTTCGATTTTAGGCACAGTGGGATTCGCTAGAGATATCAGCCAACGCAAAAAAATACTGGAAGCGCTCACCGAAAGCGAACACCGCTGGCAACGGGCTTTAAGTGGCGCCAATGACGGTCTTTGGGATTGGAACCCACCAACCGGCGAAGTGTATTTTTCGGATCGTTGGAAAACCATGCTAGGTTACGACGTAGCTGAAATTGGCCATTCGGTAACGGAATGGACGACGCGCATTCACCCCGACGACTTAGAAAAAACCATGGCGGAAGTGCAACGTCATTTGCGCGGCGCAACCGATTTTTATCAAGCGGAGCATCGGGTGCGCTGCAAAAATGGCGAATACAAATGGATTTTAGCGCGCGGCAAAGCACAGCTGGATGCGAACGGAGAAGCCGTTCGCATGACCGGTTCACATACCGACATCACTGAACGTCGCGCCGATGAAATCAGTGTCAAAGAACACGCAGAACAATTAAATGCGATTTTTGCGCTCAGTCCCGATGGCATTGTCTCGTTTGATGCTGCGCACTGCGTAAAATATATCAGCCCTGCTTTTTCCAAGCTGACCGGCTTGGAAGCCGCAACCCTCATCGGTTTAAACGAAACAGAAATCTCCAATAAACTGGCGCAACAGTGTCTTCCGCAAGCCCGTTTTACCGGCGTCGCCGCCTTGCGCCTCCTGCAAAAAATCGACGACACTGGCCATCATCGCCAAAAAATAGCAATTGCCGGTGCTGGCAAGCGCGTGCTCGAAGTGGGTTTTCGCGAAGCATCGGCTGACTCTGTTTCGCAAATTCTATATCTGCGCGACGTGACCCACGAATCGGAAGTCGATCGCATGAAGAGTGAATTCCTATCCACCGCCGCCCATGAACTGCGCACACCGATGGCGAGTATTTACGGATTCGCTGAGCTGCTACTGGCGCAAAAATTTAGCGCCCAAGAACAAAAAGAATTGCTCGCCACCATTTTTAAGCAGTCGGAATTGATGGTATCCATCATCAATGAATTGCTGGATTTAGCTCGCATTGAAGCCCGTCGCGGCAAAGATTTCAACCTCAGGGCAATCAATCTCAACACCCTGGTTGAGCAAACTATTGCCGGTTATAAAACCCCTGCTAACCGCGACCGCATTCGCTTCGAAAAATTGCATCTACCGCTCACCGTGCGCGGCGATGAGAACAAGCTGACACAAGCCTTGCATAACGTTATTTCCAATGCCTTCAAATACTCGCCACAAGGCGGTGAAATTCGGATGCAAATGATCCTGCCTGAACCCAGCCACGAAACAGCGCAACTCCCCGACCAGGCAACCATCGGTTGCAGAATTATTGATCACGGCATCGGCATGACAGCCGAACAACGGGCGCGCGTGTTCGAGCGTTTTTATCGTGCAGATACCTCAGGGAAAATTTCTGGTACGGGTTTAGGGATGAGTATCGTGCAAGAAATTATCGAATTGCACGGTGGCAAAGTCACCGTAGAAAGTCAATTTAACCAAGGGACTACCGTGACTATTTGGCTGCCACTTGCCAAGCAGCCAAATTCAGACAGCGCTGAATAACGGGCTATTACCCAATTAAATTTTTATAACTACATGATTAAACTAACTTTATTAATTATCCGCCGCGTCGAATCAAGGAAAATAGAAAATCGCACTTGGCTCAAGAACCACGTGGATCAAGCACTCTGAGCGGACACCAAAAATGAGCTTAACTCCGCACAATTTAGCAAATAGCGTCCCCGGCAATCAACGGGCGAATTCTGCTGCGTCCCGCAGCACCGAACAGAATTCGCGCTGGTCTTATTTTTGGATTTGGCTAGCGGCGACGATCTTTTTAATGATCACTTGGTGGCACATTTATTCGCTGCTGACTGAAAGTAGAAATAAAGTAATCGCTTCGGCCGAACGCGATTTAGCCAACCTAACGCGCGTCAGCCAAGAGCACGCCGATCGCACTTTTCGCGCCGCAGATCAAGTGATTCGCTTTATTCAGTCTCGCTATTTAGCACTGGGAAAAGGTTTGGATTTAACGCAACTCAGCGAACAAGGCGTAATTGATACCGAAATTTTCCCGCAAATCGGCATTATTGACGCCAAAGGAATTTATGCGCTGGCGAATCGCCCCATCACCGGTAAATTGGATTTATCCGATCGTGAACATTTTAAATATCACCTAACCAAAAACAGCGACGAGCTATTCGTTTCCAAACCGGTGTTGGGACGCGCCACCGGCAAGTGGTCGATTCAATTAACGCGGCGCATTAGCAAAGCAAATGGTGAATTCGCCGGCGTCGTGGTGGTTTCCATTGACCCGGGTTATTTCACCCGGTTTTACAACGAAATCAAGCTAGGCTCGCAAGGCGTAGTGGCGTTGTATGGTTTGGACGGCATTGCCCGTGCAAGCAAAGTCGGTGACAAAGAAGAATTCGGCACGGACGCACGTCAATCGCCGATTTTTAATTGGATGCAGCGCGGTCAGTTAGAAGGCACGTACACGCAGGTTTCTGCGCTGGACGGCGTGGAACGGATGTATCACTTCCGTAAACTGCCACGGTACAACTTAGCGGTGGTGGATGGCATCGACACACCTTCTTTACTCAGCAATTATGAACATGAAAAACAAGCCTTATGGTTGCAAGCCGCCTTTTTAAGCCTGTTGATTGTGGCGCTGGCGACTGCGTTAACGCGCTACCTACTGCAAATTCGTTTCCAAATGAACGAGCGGCAAATAGCCCAAGGCCGCGCCGAAGATCGCTCCGAACAACTGAATGCGATTTTTGCTCTCAGCCCCGATGGCTTCGTGTCGTTTGACGATGCGCATTGCGTTAAATATGCCAGCCCCGCTTTCCATCACCTCACCGGCTTAGCTCGTTCGTCGATTCTGGGCAGAACTGAAGCCGAATTTTCCAACTTAATTGCCAATATCTGCTTGCCAAACGCCCAATTTTTGAGCATTGCCGACTTGCGGACCCGGCAAAGAGCGACCGATGACAACACGCCTTTGATACGACAAGTTATTGAATTAAAAGGAGAAAATAAGCGCACACTGGAAGTTGGTCTGCGCGAATCCCAGGCGGAAAGCATTTCGCAAATTCTATATTTCCGCGACATCACCCACGAAACCGAAGTCGATCGCATGAAGAGTGAATTTCTGTCCACCGCTGCGCATGAATTACGTACGCCGATGGCGAGCATTTATGGATTTTCAGAAATTATGCTGTCACAAGAATTTAGCGAAGCCGAGCGGCGCGAATTTTTAGCGACTATTTTTAAACAGTCTGAACGCATGGTCGCCATCATCAATGAACTACTCGACCTCGCCAGAATCGAGGCGCGCCGTGGCAAAGATTTCAACTTCGCCGAACTCAACCTGCAGGATTTATTAACCGAAACACTGGACTGTTTTATGCCGCCGCTAGCGCGCAGCGCCCCTAAAACGGATTTTTTGTTGCCGCCAATTTATATCCGCGCCGATGCCGACAAAATGATGCAGGTGTTCACTAACGTCCTGACCAACGCCTACAAATATTCACCCAACGGCGAAGACGTGCGGCTAGAAATAATTCAACCCGACTTGCGCGAAGCCGCGCCTTATGTCGGTATTCGAATATCCGATCAAGGCATGGGCATGACCGAAACACAAGTAACTCGCATCTTCGAGCGTTTTTATCGTGCCGACAGCTCAGGGAAAATCCCCGGCTCCGGCTTAGGTATGAGCATCGTGCATGAAATTATGGAGATTCACGCCGGCAAAGTATCGGTGGAAAGTCAAATCGAACACGGCACATCCGTTACGCTATTTTTACCTGTGCAAACCCAGCACAAATCCACTTAATTTTTATAAAAAATCATTTATAATCATGCACTTATATAAAAAAAATCCTAGCACAACCAGCATCGTACCTTCTGATGTGCAGGTAAACTTATCCTATTTGCTCAACAAATTGCCGGCGCTGATTGGCTTTTGGGATGTCGATCTTCGCAATCTGTATGCCAACGACGCGTATTCGACTTGGTTCGGAAAAACGCCTGCCGACATTCTCGGACAGCACATTAAAGACGTGATTGGCGAGCGAAATTACCAACTCAATCTGCCGTATATGCAAGCGGCTTTGCGCGGAGAAGCGCAAAAATTCGAGCGCGACATTACCCTGCCCGATGGAAAACAGTCGCGATCTTCGATTGCTGAATATATTCCACAAATGATTGACCACACAGTGCGGGGATTCTTTGTTTTTATCACCGATGTCACTGAATTGAAACAGACCACTTTAGCGCTGCGCGACAACCTAGAAAAGCTGCACAAACTCTATGAATTATCACCTTTAGGCATTGCGCTCGCCGACATGAGCGGTCGCTTTATAGAATTTAACGAAGCCTTTTTATCCTTCACCGGCTATACGGCAGCGGCGTTAATGGAGCTGGATTACTGGCAGCTCACGCCCAAAAAATACGCAGCAAAAGAAGCTGAAATTTTGGTTGAATTTATCAAAACGGGGCGTTTTGGTCCGTATGAAAAAGAGTATATCCGCAAAGACGGCAGCCTGATTCCGGTGTGTCTGAATGGGATGATGATCACGCAAGGGGATGGACAGAAATATATCTGGTCAATCGTTGAAGACATTACCGAACGCAGACTCAAGGAACACGAATTGGCGTGCGCGATGGAAAAATCCGAGGTGGCGAATCGCGCAAAAGCTGAATTTTTGTCGATTATGTCGCATGAATTGCGCACACCGCTGAATGGCATTATGGGTATGGCGCAATTACTCGAAATGTCAGCTTTGGCAGACGATGATCAGCGCGAATTTGTCGCCAGCATTCAGCATTGCGGCAACGATTTACTCAATTTATTCAATGTGTTGCTAGAATTTTCCGATTCACAATCGACTTTGGAAAGGTTGCGGCCCACACCTTTTATTCCCAGTGAAATTCTGGAAACAATGACGCAAACCTACGCGGATACCTGCGCCAAAAAACAACTCAGTTTTAACGCAGTCTGGCACGGCAAGTCCGCGCAATCTTATCTGGGCGATATGCCACGGATCACGCTGATGTTAAGCAATTTACTGGATAACGCGCTCAAATTTACCCAGCAAGGTTTTGTGTCCCTCGACATGCAAGAAATTAAGCAGGAGCGTGGCTTAGCTTTGTTGGAATTTGCCGTCAGCGATAGCGGTGTTGGTATTGATCCGACACGCCACACTTTGCTATTTAAACCCTTTTCCCAAGTAGATAGTTCGCCTGCCCGTCAATTTGGGGGCATGGGTATGGGCTTGGCGCTGGTGAGTAAAATGGCCAGCAAAATCGGTGGTGAAGTCGGTTTTAAAAGTGAACCGGGCAAAGGTTCACGGTTTTGGTTTCGCATCCCTGCCCAGATTGTTTCGACAGAATACGGCGCCAAGTTAACGCTAGCAGCCAATGCAGATAAACCTGAATTGGCTGCGCCTGCAGCGCACACCGTGTTGGTGGTGGATGATTTTACTTTTTATCGGAATGTAATTGAGAGCGCATTACACGAACTGGGTTTGGAAACAGTGTGTGTCAATAATGGCGAAGAGGCCTTTGAGTTAATCAAACAAGGCAAGCTGCAGCCTGCGCTGGTGTTGATGGATTTGCACATGCCGGTGCTAAACGGCATTGCGGCAACCCGCTTGATTCGCGCTTGGGAACAGGGAAATAACAAAAAACCCGTGCCGATTATTGCCTTGTCCGGCGAAACAGGGACAGCAGAGCGCTTAAAGTGTTTTGAAGTCGGCATGGATGATTTTTTAAGCAAACCGGTGAGTTTCGCGGTGCTGAGTCAAATTACCGCGCAATGGTTGCGCAAACAACCTATGCGCTTCCCTAACACAACAATCGAACAGACCAATCCTGAACTGGCGATTAGCCAACCCTCGGCCATCAAACTGGCCGCGTTGGCGCTGCAGGATAGCGAAGAGATGCGCCACAATTTATTTGAGCTTTCTCCTTTAGGCATTTCGCTGATGGATGTATCTGGGCATTTTGTTGATTTTAACGACGCCTTTTGCAAGCTGACCGGTTATTGCGCTGCGGAGTTAAAAACAATTGATTATTGGACTTTAACGCCAGATAAATTCGCCGAGAATGAAATTTGGCAGTTAGCTTTATTAGAAACCACTCGGCGCTGTGGCCCTTACGAAAAAAGATTGATTCGCAAAGATGGCAGCAAAATTCCGGTGCGCGTCAACGGCACGCTGTTTCGGCGCAGCGATGGGCGCAAATTAATCTGGACGATTGTGGAAGATTTAAGCATCCAGAAAAACCAGGCGCTTAAACTGAAGCACGTCGCTCAAGCGCTGGTGGATGCCAAGCACGATCTGACCCTTGCCGCCAGTATCTTTGAAGTGCCTGAATGCTTGATGATTACCTCTGCTGAGGGTGTTATTCTGCATGCGAATCAAGCTTTGCTAGCCAGTACCGGCTATTCAGCTGAGGAGTTAATTGGCAACACGCCGCGCCTGCTTAAATCCGGCAAACACGATAAAGCGTTCTATGACGCGATGTGGCGCAGCATTCGCCACAATGGTTTTTGGGAAGGTGAAATTTTTGACCGCCATAAAAATGGCGACATTATTCAAAAGTGGATGTCCATTACGGCGGTTAAATCCGCCGGCATCATCACCCATTACGTCAGCATACATAGCGACACGTCGGACCATCGCATTGCCGATGAAAAGATTAAACATTTAGCGCACTACGATGCGTTAACGCAGCTACCGAATCGTCGCTTATTCATGGAACGTTTACAACAAGCGCTGACGTCCACTACTCAGACCGGTAAAAAAGGCGCGCTGCTGTATATCGACCTCGATCATTTCAAAAATTTGAATGACACGCGCGGCCATGACATTGGCAATCTTTTGTTGCAACAAGTGGCGGATCGCTTGGTCAACTGTGTGCGCGAAGGTGACACCGTGGCGCGCTTAGGTGGCGATGAATTTGTGGTGCTGCTGGAAGGGTTAAGCACGCTGGAAATTGAGGCCGCCAGTGAAACGAAAAAAATTAGCGAGAAAATATTTGCGCAACTCAATCTGCCTTATCTCTTAGGCAATATCGAATTTAGCAGCACGCCCAGCATCGGCGCAACGCTGGTGAATAACACGCAGCAATTATCCGAAGTATTGATGCAGCAAGTGGATATTGCGATGTATCAAGCCAAGGAGGCGGGGCGTAATACGCTGCGCTTTTTTGACCCCAAAATGCAGGATGCGATTATCCATCGGGTGGCACTGGAAAGTGAGTTGCGGCAAGCAATTGAGCGCAACGAATTTGAGCTGCATTATCAAATTCAGGTCGATGAAAACGCGCAACCGTTTGGCGCAGAGGCGCTGATTCGCTGGCGACATCCGCTGCGCGGCATGGTTTCGCCAGCGGACTTTATTCCGGTAGCGGAAGAAACCGGACTGATTTTGCCAATCGGTTTGTGGGTATTAGAAACGGCTTGTCAGCAAATTAACACCTGGCAATCCCTGCCAGAGTTTCAGCATTGTGTACTGGCAGTCAATGTCAGCGCTAAGCAATTTAATCAGCCCGATTTTGTCGAGCAAGTACAAAAAACCCTTACGCGACAGGCTATTGCGCCAAACTTGCTCAAGCTAGAACTCACCGAAAGTATGTTGGTGGACAAGGTGGGTGAGATGATTACCCGCATTGCGCAGCTCAAAGAAATGGGCATTCAAACCGCGCTGGATGATTTTGGAACCGGCTATTCTTCGCTGCAATATCTCAAACGCATTCCCTTAGATCAATTAAAAATCGACCAGTCTTTTGTGCATGACTTAACGGTTGACCCAAGTGACCGCGCCATCACGCAAACCATTATTGCCATGGCGCATAGTTTGGAATTAAACGTGATTGCAGAAGGCGTGGAAACCGAGGCGCAGCGTGCGCTGCTTTTGCAGAATGGCTGTCGGCATTTTCAAGGCTATTTATTTGGCAAGCCAATGCTGATTACTCAGTTTGAAGCCCTTGTACACACACTTTTAGAGGCAAAAAAATGACCATTGCGCAACGTTTTAACTCGCTATTTTTGGCAATTGCTCTGGGCTTCATCACCTTAGTGACCGTGTTTGTCTTTGAAACGGAAAAAGTGTACGACAGTGTCAATTTTAGCAATGTCAATATCGTGCCCTCAATGATTAAACTGCATGACACTTTAGAAGAGTTTGGGCGCTTGCGCGTGCGAATATTTCTTCATGTTTTAAATACCTCCACCCCAAAAAAACAAGAAGTGATGCAATCCATTCAGCAATCAGAAAGCGCTTTGCAACAAGGATTCCGCGATTATGAATCCATGATTGTCAGTGAAAAGGACCAATTTCTGTTGTTGGAAGATCGTGCCGTGTTGGGGGATTATCTAGCACAAATCAAGCTAATTTTGGCAGCGTCAAATCAGAATTTATCTCAACAGGCATTGGCGCTGATTATCCAAACCATTCCCGCCGCTGAGCGAGTGAATACAGCGTTGTCAGACCATATTGAGTATAACCGTGTGCTGGGCTTAGAACGTGCCAATATGGCAGCACAACAAAAACATAACTCATTGATTTTATTGATTATTTTCGGTATTGTCATTCTTGCATCGGTGTTTGCTTTTGGCTTTTTTATGGCGCGAAATCTGGCGCTAGCGATGAAATCTTCCGTGCAAGTTGCCCAAAAAATTGCACAAGGCGATTTATCTTCCACTATTACCGTGCGCGGCGATGACGAGACGGCGCAGATGTTGGAGGCAATGCAAACCATGCAGGAAAATTTATCTGCGGTGGTGAACGAGTTTAAATACGTGGTGGAAGCGGGCGCGCTGAGTGGTGACTTTAGCGTGAAGCTGAATTTGCACGGCAAAATTGGCTTCGTAAGAGCGCTATCCGAGCAGCTGAATAATTTATTGAACATTTCTGAGAGCGGCTTGAAAGATGTCATACGGATGGCGAATGCGGTTGCCGAAGGCAATTTTTCGCAAAGCATTCACACACCGTATCCCGGCTTGTTTGGCGAAACGGCTCAGGCTCTTCACGCCATGCAGGAAGTCAGTAAAAATCTGCAAGACCGACGCGGGGCAAAAGAAACGCTGGCTGGGTTGCTGGCGGCGACACAGTTGTCGCATTCGATTGATGAATTTAGCCAAGCGGCGCTCACTTATTTATGCACTGCAACGGAAGCGGTGCAGGGAATTTTTTATGCAGATATCAATAGCTACGGGATTTTCCATGCGGTGGCGGGCTATGGTCGCAAACCCGATGTGCCTGATTACGAGTTGGGCGAAGGTTTGGTGGGGCAATGCGCGCGCGATTTGTCGCCACTGAGATTGTCTGATCCGACTGGCAGCGTGCTGCGTTTACGCTCTGGCTTGTTCGATGTGCCGCCGAGTCAACTCATTTTATTACCGTTGGTGCATGGACGTAGCACGATCGCGGTGCTGGAGTTAGCGTTGCTGGCGCCCCCTAACACGCAGCAACAATTATTGCTCGAGGAAGTGCCGACGCTGCTAGCGCCCATGCTGGAAGTGTTAAGACGCAATGTGCGCACTGAGGCGCAAGCGCTAGAGATTAAACATCAAGCCGTCGAACTAGAAGCGCAAACCGAAGCCTTACAGGAAAGCAGTGCGGCGATGCGTCAAACCAATGCCATGCTCAATGACATTTTGGCGGCAGCAACCGAGATTGGCATTATTGGCACGCGCCTTGATGGGGTGATTACCCATTTCAATCGGGGCGCAGAGTATTTGCTGGGCTGGTCGGCGGCTGAATTGATTGGCTCACATTCGCCAGCGCAGTTTCATTTGCCGGAAGAAATTGCCACGCTAAAAGCCAAGCAAAATGCCACCCATGATTTCACAGTCCTGATCAATAGTGCGGGTGCAAACGAGGCCGGTAAAAACGAATGGACGTTTGTACGCAAGGACGGTAGTCAGTTCACCGGCTTGTTGATTACCAGCCCGATTTATTCAGAACAGCGGGGGGTGACAGGTTATTTGGGCATTCTGCAAGACATCACTGCGCGACGGCAAATGGAACAAGAAATGGTCAATGCGCGAAAAATGGCGGAAGACGTCTCGCGTATGAAGTCTGATTTTTTAGCCAATATGAGTCACGAAATTCGCACGCCGATGAATGGCATTATCGGCATGGCGCACTTGGCGCTGAATACCGAATTGACGCCACGGCAGCGCGATTATCTGAAAAAGATTCAACTTTCCGGTCAGCATTTATTACGCATCATCAATGATATTTTGGATATTTCTAAAATTGAAGCGGGCAAATTGACCATTGAACACGCTGAATTTGAGCTGGAAACGGCGCTATCGAATGTGGTGAATCTGGTCGCTGAAAAAGCCACTGAAAAAGGCTTGGAACTGGTGCTGGATATTGCCAGCGATGTGCCGGTGGAATTGGTCGGCGATTCCTTGCGCTTGGGGCAGGTGTTGATTAATTACGCAAACAACGCGCTGAAATTTACTGAGCAGGGTGAGATTACTGTCATCGTGCGACTGCGTGAGCAAAGTGCAGAACAGGTGCTGCTGTGGTTTGCGGTGCGCGATACCGGCATTGGTTTAACCGAAGATCAAATCGCTGGTTTATTTACCGCCTTTACACAGGGCGATACCTCGACAACGCGCAAATATGGCGGCACCGGCTTGGGCTTAGCGATTTCAAAAAGTCTAGCGGAACTGATGGGCGGCGCAGTGGGTGTGGAAAGTTCCCCAGGCAAGGGCAGTACCTTTTGGTTTACGGCTAAGCTGGGGCTTGGACACCACGTTAAACGAAACTTAGTGGTCGCACCTGATTTGCGTGGTCGTCATGTGCTGGTGGTGGACGACAACGACAACGCGCGCTTGGTGATGAATGAACTGTTGGCGAGTATGGGTTTTAACGTGGACGTGGTGAATTCTGGGCAGGTGGCCATTGTAGCGGTGAAGCAAGCCGCGACTGACAATAATCCCTATGAACTCGTATTGATGGATTGGCATATGCCAGTACTAAATGGCGTGGAGACGTGCCGCAAGATTAAAGCGCTGGCTTTGCCACAAACACCCAATTTGCTGCTGGTTACCGCGTATGGTGGTGACACGGTCTTTGATCAGGCGGATGACGCAGGCATAGCTGATGTATTGGTCAAGCCGGTGAACGCGTCAATGTTGTTTAATTCAATCATGCGCGTTTTGCACAGCACTGACGGAACAGCGGCAAGGACTGTACTCACTGCGCCTTCTGCCACCCTGCAAGCACTGGGGACGATTGCCGGTGCGCGCATTTTGCTGGTGGAAGATAATGAAATAAATCAACAGGTTGCACTGGAATTGCTGCGTCAAGCCCATTTCTCTGTGGACTTGGCAGAGAACGGTGCGCTGGCGCTGACGCAAGTGCAACAGCATGACTATGATTTGGTGCTGATGGATATGCAAATGCCGGTGATGGATGGGCTGACCGCCACGCGCCAGTTGCGGCAAATGCCGCAGGGTGAAAAGTTGCCGGTGTTGGCCATGACCGCCAATGTGCTGGTGGACGATCGTCAGCGTTGCCTGGAGGCCGGCATGAATGACTTTTTAGCCAAGCCTATTACACCAGAAGAATTGTGGGCTGCGTTGTTGAAGTGGATTCCAGCGAAACACGAGCCCAACCTTTTACCGGCCAAAACTCGCGTCAATCCACCCCCGTTGGCCACTTTTGCGCTGAACATTGAAGGTGTGGATTCGACGGCGGCTATTCGTCGAATGTTGGGCAGCTCAGAATTTTATCTCAGCACTTTGCGCAAATTTTGCAGTTTGCAAGCCGCCATGCCCGCTGCCACGCGTGCCGCTTTGAACGCCGATGACTGGGCAACGGCGCATCGTTTGGCCCATACGCTAAAAGGAGTTTCCGCCACCATCGGTGCAAATTTCTTAGCAAAATCGGCCGCACAACTGGAAAAAATGACGCGCGATAAAGCACCCCGTCCTGAGGTCAGCAGTCAACTCAACGTGGTCGAAAATACCTTGCAGCAATTGATTGCCGCAATTCAAGCGCAACTACCCGCCTCGAACGTACCAGCGGTAATTGATCAGCAAACCGGTTCTGCGTTGGCAGGGCACTTAGCCATGATGCTGGTGGAAAACAATCCCGCCGTGATGGAATGGATGGAAATTAATAGTGCGGCGTTAAGCAGCGCTTTGCCGCCGTCAAAAGTGCTGGAAATTGAAGCCGCTGTGCGCGCATTTGATTTGGATGACGCACTGCGCTTACTCCGCGAAATCGTGACAGAAAAAAGCTAAGTCGTTCGCATAATATATATAAGTTATTGATTACAATATACTTTTTAATTTAATCTCTGCACAGACATACCTAATCTGTCAATTAAATAAGGATGGAAATAGCAAAATGAACGCGCTGAATAGTCATAAAGAAACGATTTTAGTGATTGACGATAGCCCCGAAATTTTGGGCATTGTCAGCAATTTATTAAATCAGGATTATCAGCTGAAGGCTGCCAAAAGCGGGGAAAAAGGGCTTAGTTTGGCAGTCACTGATCCGCGCCCTGATCTGATTTTGCTGGATATTATCATGCCGGATTTAAATGGTCTGGCGGTGTGCAAACGCTTAAAAGACAATCCGCAGAGCCGCGATATTCCGGTTATTTTTTTGACGGCGATGGATAGCGAAACCGATGAAGAGGCGGGCTTGACGCTGGGCGCGGTCGATTATATTTCCAAGCCGATTAGCGGTCCTATTTTGCGCGCTCGGGTTAAAACCCATTTGGCAATGAAGCAGGCAAACAATTTTATTAAAGATAAAAATGTGTTTCTGGTGGGCGAGGTATCGAAGCGCACCAAAGAACTGGAGTTTATTCAGGATGTAACCATTTTGGCGTTGGCGTCATTGGCGGAAATTCGCGATAACGAAACCGGCAACCATTTGCGCCGCACGCAACAATATGTGCGTTTGTTGGCGGAACATTTACAGCGCCATCCGCGTTTTTCGTTAACCCTGACGCGGCTGAATATCGAGTTAATTTATAAATCCGCGCCCTTGCACGACATTGGCAAAGTCGGCATTCCCGATCAGATTTTACTCAAACCGGGCAAGTTATCCGCCGATGAATTTACGATTATGCAAACCCATGCCGCGATGGGTAAAGAGGCGATTGAAAGTGCCGAACGAGAGCTGGGACGCAGTGCGCCATTTTTGGCCTTTGCCAAAGAAATTGCCGGTTGTCATCAAGAAAAATGGGATGGAAGCGGCTATCCCAATCATTTGGTGGGCGAGAAAATTCCTGTTTCCGCTCGGCTTATGGCGGTAGCAGATGTGTATGACGCGTTGGTCAGTGTTCGTCCCTACAAAAAAGCCATGTCGCATGAGCAGGCGTGCCAATTGATTGCCGAGGGGCGCGGCAAGCATTTTGATCCTGCGGTGGTGGATGCTTTTTTTGAGTTACAACAGGAGTTTAATGAGGTCGCGCACCAGTTTCAGGATCATCTTTAAAGTGCAACTAACGATACGATTTGACCGCTAAGGGAACGAAAGGAAAACACGTATGAAAAAAGTTTTAATTGTCGATGATCAGCCTAATATCCGTTGGGTGATGCGCTTGGCGTTACGCGAGCGTTTTATCATTTCAGAGGCAACCAGCGCCGATGAGGCATTGACGCATTTGCAATGCGACAGTCCCGATGCCATTGTGCTGGATGTGATGATGCCGGGTTCGCTAAACGGTTTTCAGTTGTGCGAGCGTATTAAAAAAGATGAAAAATGGGCTGCGATTCATGTGGTTTTAGTGACGGCTTGCGGGCAAGTCGAAGAGCAAGAATTGGGGCGTGCATTGGGTGCGAATGCTTATTTCATTAAACCTTTCAGCGCCTTGGCACTGGAAAGACATTTAGCTGACGCGCTCAAAATGACGCCGACAGCCAGCCCTTCATGGAGGTAATTTTATGACCGATCTATCAAAATTGTTGCCGTATGCCAATCTAGAAACGATTTGGCTGCGCTGTCCGTTCGCCATTGCGCTCATTAATGTCAATGGCGATGTCGGCGCAGTGAATCCTGCGTTTGAAGGGTTGACTGGCCATAGCGAGACCAAGTTGCTGGGTTTGAGCGAAGCCAGCTTTGCTGCTTTATTTGAGAACCATCCGCACCTGACTAAACAGCGTGTCAAAGTCAATAAAGATCAAATTCGCGCCCTTTATTATTTTTCTGAATTCGCATCATCTCCGCACAATACCTTGAGCCTGCCCCATGCCGCTGAATTATTACGCGAACATTTGGCGAGTATTTACGGTTTTGCTGAGTTGCTGCTGTCGCAAAATTACGATGAAGAAACGCGTCGAATGTTGACCAGCACACTGCTGGAGGAAGTTGAAGCCCTGTCTAATTTGATTAACGAAAAATTCGATAATCGCAAACAAAACTAGCAACCCGTCGGTCTTAAAGCGACACTGCTTTATCTTAAAACGGGTCGTTCTGAAAATTATCTTAATAAATCAATAACTTACATTATTTTGGTTGAGAATTTTTAGAGGCTTCCTTTAGGTAAAGCCAAGACCAAGGGTTCGAGCAAACCCTGCAGAGCCTTGCAGCGTTGCGTCTTTTGCAAGTCCAGTCGCGGGCATGTTCCTTAAGGTAGCCGCGATTCTAGCAGCGCTGCCCTAGCCATTATTGCCGCCCCAGTTGCACGCTAATTTTTTGCACGGTTTCCAGCGCTTCACCCGTGACGTGCAACAGCATGGGCGCTAAATACGGCAGTGATAACGCTAAGGTCGCGAGTCCAACTGCTAAGGTGACAGGAAAGCCAACCGCGAAAATATTCAGCTGCGGCGCGCTGCGCGTCAGAATGCCTAAGGCTAAATTCGTCATCATTAATGCGCCAATCAGTGGCATGGATATTTGCAGCGCGTGTATAAAAACGATTCCACCCCATTCTGCCAAGGTGCGGTACGCCATTCCAGCAGGCATGGTGGTGCTAATTGGGAACGCCTGAAAGCTGTCAATCAAGGCGGACACCATATACAAATGCCCATCCATGGCGAGAAACGCGAGCGAGGTGATGATGCCTAAAAATTGGGCGATCACCGGGGTATAAGCCGCATTTACCGGATCATAAAAACTAGCGAAGCCCAGCCCCATCTGCATCCCGGCCAAGTCGCCCGCCATTTCAACGGCGGTAAAAACCAGCCGCATGGTAAAGCCCATCGCCAAACCAGCTAGTATTTGTTGTACCAGTACCAATAAACCGCGTGCCGTGGCGGGGTCTAGCCCTGCCGGAATGGTTAACGTGGGCGCGACGATGAAGGTAATCAACATGGAAAGTCCGACTTTAACTCGAACCGGAATTTGCTTATTGCCTAAAATTGGGGCGCTGGCGATGAGCGCCAAAATACGCGCTAGCGGAAAGATGAAGGCCGCCAGCCAAGCAGTGAGCTGAACACTGGTTAAACTAATCATGGCAGATTTTTATAAAATTCACAATAAAATCAATTAGTTAGCTAACCAACCATCCACGGAATACTGGAAAATAAACGCTGCATATAATCCAGCAATAAGCCCATCATCCATGGGCCGGCAATAATCAGCACGACAAACATACCAATCAGTTTGGGAATAAACGACAGCGTCATTTCGTTGATTTGTGTGGCGGCTTGAAAAATGCTAATCAGCAAGCCGATCACGAGTGCGGTTAATAATAAAGGGGCGGACACCATCAGCGTCAGCTCTAAGGCTTGCCGACCAATGGTCATCACGGTTTCAGGAGTCATTGCCATAATATCGTTTCAGAAAGTACTGATTTATTTCATTCGCTGCGCAGCCACGAAGCGTGGCATAAC
Organism: Gallionellaceae bacterium; assembly: GCA_036171275.1. Taxonomy (GTDB): domain Bacteria; phylum Pseudomonadota; class Gammaproteobacteria; order Burkholderiales; family Gallionellaceae; genus PALSA-1006. Next base: position 19,459 of record JAVHQT010000022.1, read on the forward strand.
GGGATCAACATCGGTCTAATCAATCCCTTACCAGTGCGCTGCAACGCGACATTGCTGAGTTTATCAACCTGCTCAGGGCGAATGGTTGCGTTAATCGGCGCATCTTTAGGTGTAAAAACTTTGCACCAGTGAGCCGATTAACAAGCTCCAACCGTCCGCCAGTACAAATAACATAATTTTAAAGGGCAAAGAAATCACCGAGGGCGACACCATCATCATCCCCATGGACATTAAGACGCTGGCCACCACCATGTCGATGATTAAAAAGGGAATAAAAACTACAAAGCCAATTTGAAAGGCGGTTTTGAGCTCGCTAATCACATACGCCGGCACTAGAATTTTTAAAGGAACATCGGCGGCGCTTTGCAACGGTTCGCTGTTTGACACTTTGACAAATAAGGCTAAATCCGATTCCCGCGTTTGCTTGAGCATAAAGGCTTTGAGCGGGATGCTGCCATTTTCATAGGCTTGCTGTAACGAGATTTTGTTATCGACATACGGCTGATACGCATCGACATAAATTTTATCCAGCACCGGCGACATCACAAAAAAGGTTAAAAATAGGGCTAAACCAATGAGCACCTGGTTGGGTGGTGAGGATGGCGTACCCAGAGCTGAACGGAGCAGGGATAAGACGATGATGATTCGCGTAAACGCCGTCATCATTAAAATAACGGCAGGCAAAAAAGACAGCGAGGTGAGCAGAATCAGCGTCTGCAAACTTAAAGAATAAGTTTCACCTCCACCCGCAGCCGGTTTGCTGGTAAAAGCGGCCAAGCCTGCATCGGCGCCGTGTGCCATTAACGGCACCGCCATTAATGCAAACAACAATCCACGCAATACATAACGCAGCCAATGCGGCTTGCTTGGATTCTCGTCGGTTCGGAAAAAGGATAAAAAAACCTTAATAATCATGTAGTTATAGAAAATATTTTTCTGGCTTGACAGTTTAAAAAGTATTTCCTTAAGTCGCATTGCGCCTATCCATGACAATTTTGAGCCAGTTTTTAAATTTATTATCCACTTCCGGTGTCGCGTTTTCTGGACTGATGGGTAGTTGATTTTTTGGCAAAGTGTGCAGCGCGGTAACTTGCCCTGGCGCAACCCCGACCACCAACCAAGTGTCATTTATTTCTACCAGCACGATTCTTTCGCGCTGACCAACAGCAACGCCACTGACTACTTTTAGCGCCCCGCTGGCTGAATTTTGCGGTAAATTGATCCGCTTTAACACCCATGCTACCAGTATGATTGCTGCTAATACGAGCAATAAACTTAACATGACTTGCAATAAACTGCCCGCCGATACAGAGCTGGTGGGCGGTGGTGTAAATGCAGGACGCGCCAGATCGACTGCCTGCGCCGACACAGAAAACAACGCAGACGCACTATAAAAAGTTAATTTAATCAACATGTTATTTGTTTATGCGCCGTAATCGTTCCGACGGCGTAATAATATCGGTCAGCCGAATACCAAGTTTGTCATTCACCACCACCACTTCGCCTTGCGCGATTAGAAAGCCGTTAATCAGTACGTCCAATGGTTCGCCCGCCATGCCGGCCAATTCCACCACCGAGCCTTGCGCCAATTGCAACAGATTTTTAATGGGCATTTTGGTGCGACCCAATTCCACGGTCAGTTGCACTGGAATATCCAGAATCATGTCCAGATCATTATGAGCGGTGCCGCCGCTACTGCCGCCAAACTGTTCAAAAACATGGGGTTGTACTTCGGGGGCAGTCGGCGTTGCGGCCTGCTCTGCCATTGCAGCTCCCCAATCGTCCGCACTAATTTCTGTTGAATCATCCGCCATTATTTTCTCCCTTTGTTGATTTTTCACCGTTATCCGGTGTAATCATTTTTTCAACTTTTAACGCATACTGGTTATTAAACATGCCATATTTACATTCCATAATCGGCACATCCAGAATGTGCGCCGTAATCGTGGAATCAACGTCTAACGGAATAAAATCGCCAACTTTCATTTTTAAAACCTGATCGACATTGGTTCTGACTCCACCCAAGGTAGCTACAATTTCCACTTCGGCTGCCTGCATTTGTTTGGCAAGCATCTGCGACCAGCGATGATCGGCGACCACATGATCACCTTGCATCGTGCTAAACAACAACTCTCGAATCGGCTCGATCATTGAGTACGGTTTGCAAATATGAATCGAGCCACCTACGCCGTTAAATTCGACTTCAAACGTGGTAACGACGACGACTTCATTCGGTGTCGCGATGTTGGCAAACTGCGGATTAACTTCCGATCGCACAAATTCAAACTCAAGTTTGTAAACCGCTTCCCAGGCTTTGCTATAGGTTTCGAATACCACCGCCAACAACTGCTGAATAATTCGATGCTCGGTTTGGGTAAATTCCCGCCCTTCGACGCGGGTATGAAAACGCCCATCGCCACCGAACAAACTATCCACCACTAAAAACACTAAGTTTGGGTCAAAAATAAACAACGAATTACCGCGCAAAGGTTTGATTTGCACCATATTCAAATTAGCTGGTACGGGCAAATTGCGAATAAATTCGGAGAATTTTAAAACCCGTACCGGACCGACCGATACCTCCGCACCACGATGAATAAAATTATATAAACCAATACGCAACAGGCGCGCAAAACGTTCATTGATAATTTCCATAGTGGGCATTCGCCCACGCACAATCCGTTCTTGCGTCGCCATGTTGTAGGGGCGCACACCATCCGCAGGCCCCGTATCAACAGCCGATTCCTCAGACTCACCCGTCACCCCGCGCAACAGCGAGTCAACTTCATCCTGGGAGAGAAATTCTTGGCTCATGGCAGAATCAATAAGCCAAGATAAATGAGGTAAACAACACCGCAGCAACACCTTTAGCGTTGGGATCAACCGGTTCGTCAGGCACGGGCGTTTCGGCCACCACCGGGGCAGAGACGGCAGCGCTCACCGTTTCTGCTTCATGCTCAGCAGCCGGTACTTGCGTGCTTTCAGCTGTCGCACTTTCAGTGGCGTGTTCGGTTGCAGGCGCATCCGCTTCGCCGTGCCCTTCCGCTTCACCCTCGGCATGACCCCCTAAAATAGCGTTAATCGATTTCCTAATTTGCATCGCCAATTTCTTTTTGCCATTGATAGAAGCCATTTCAGTGGCGGTTTTGCTGGAAAGCAGCAAATTTAACTTACTGCGAATCTCCGGCATCATGGCTTTGGTTTTTAACTCAATTTCAGGATCAAAGATTTGCAAAGTAATTTCAATGGCAAAATTGACAGGGCCAGAACCGTCCGGCTGCAAGTTGCCAACAAAGTGCTCTAAGGGGATGAATTTAGGCTCTTTAGCGACTTCTATTTTTTTCTCTGCGGCCTGCTCACCGGCGGGCGCTTTCAAAAAATACCACGCTGCTCCCCCTGCGATGACCAAAACCAACACACCAATCACCGCACCAAAAATAATAATCATTTTTTTGTTACTTTTCGGTGCCTCTCCCTCCGCTGCATGTGCTGCTTCTTTTTTAGCAGGGACGGGTTTTCCGGGCTTAGCTGCCATATTCATTTCCTTTTATTTGATGAGTGATAATCATGTTGTGCCTGAGTTGAGCCCGATAGCATAAATTCGGCAATCGAAAATAGACTATTTTTATCGGTTCATTATTTCGTTACGAAAACACTGACTGATGCTTTTTTCAACATCGCTAGGCAAATAAAACTATAAAAAAAACTTTATAATCAGGTAGTTATATAATTTATTGCACTAACATCGCGAATTTAGCAACGTAAGCTGAAGCGTTTCGAATTGAAGCCGCGCGCGCTCATCAGGCGAAGGTATCCACTATACCGTTATGCTGCCGAGTTGGGGAGACCCGCGCACTCAAGTTCAGCGCAGACAAATCGCCTTCTGCACTTTTATCGCGACGCGTTGCTGCTCCGTCGCCCCTACCGTCTTGAGTTTGATGCGAGGACTGGTCGCTGACCGTGGCGTTGCCTAACATAATCCCGCTGTCGGCTAACATTTCACGCAATCTAGGCATCGCTTGTTCAATCGCTTCGCGCACGGCGGCGTGTGGTGAAGTGAATAAAGCGGTTGCTTGGTCGCCGCTGACTTTCAACACCACATCCATTGGGCCTAACTGCGGTGGATTCAAATGTAGCTCGGCGCTTTGCTCTTTACTGCTCGCAATCCAAGTGATTTTTTGACCGAATTCGTCGCCCCAATTGCGGTGTGTCACAGGGGTGTCGATTCTTAATTGCGCCGGCATCAGATTGGCGGGGGGTAACTGGGTCACGTTCGCTAACATAGGACTGGTGGTCACTGGCGAAGATTGCATAATATTATCTTTATTATTCAATGTATTAGCTGCAATTTCTTGATTGCTCGCTAGCATACCTGCCAACACGGTTTCTTTTTTGAAGCCAAATTGTTCAGCGTTTGCCTGCGTACTTGCGCGCGGGGCTAAGGCGACATCTCGCCCCTCGCCCACGACTGACAGTGGCGCTTTTTTCTGTGCCAAACCTAAGGCATCGCTAGCGGCTTGTCCGGCGGTTGCGCCAGATTCAACCTCAGCTGCCTCTGCAGTGCTGGGAACAGCAATCGCAGTTGCTGTGGCAGGCATTAAATTCGCCAGCAGCGCAGCGGGCACTTCCGAAGGCATATCGGCAGCGCCGCGACTATCATTCAATTGTTCAAAAATCTCGTCAGCGGTTTTAGCCTTGACGGTTTTTTTAGTCGCTTCTTTTTCAGTGGTTTCCGTGCCAAGGTTGTCCTCATTAGCCGGTTCAGCCTCTGCCACTTGCCGCGCCAATACTTCACCAAAAGGCTTGGCGGGCACGCTGTTTGCAGCCGCTGAATTAGGCGTAGCCGTGGCTTTTGCACTGAGCCCGTTGGCGCTAGCGCTGGGTTTTGTGTTCACTGGAGCGGCGTTCAAATTAATGGGTAAATTGTTCATGGTCATTCCTCATTATCTCTAACTGTTCTTGTTCAATTCTTTGCGCCAACTGGGCGGCAGCGAAGCGTCCCGCGTGTTCATCTTGTGCTTTCTGTTCCGCTTTGGCTTCGCGTTGTCTTTCTGCTAATTCATGCCGCTGCGCCAATAAATCAAACGACTGCATTTTGCGTTTCGCTTCTTTTAATTGCGCTATACCTTGCAGTTGCAAGTGGTTGGCATTGTCTGTACTGCGCTGCTGCTGCTCAATCGCCAAATCAAGACGGACAATAAAATCTTGAAAATTGCGCATATCTATTTGCGAAATCCCCTTTGCAATCAACTGCTGAAATTGCATTTGGTAATCGCGGCGAAACTGCTGCAAAGTGGCTAATTTTGTGTGGGCTACGTGTTGCTGCTGATTCAATTTTCCCAAATTATTGATCGCTGCTTCGTTTTTTTGTTGCGCCAAATTGAGCAGCGCTTGTAAAGGAAAAGGCTTCGCCATGCTTAGCCTCGACCTTCAAACAAAGCAGAAAAGGCATTGATGCTGGTATCAAAATGATCCGCCTCGTACATTCCTTGTTTCAAAAAGTGCGACTGTTGCGGATGGATAATCATCGCCTCATCCAGTAAAGGATCACTCCCATTCACATACGCGCCGACACTGATTAAATCGTGGTTGCGCTGATAATGCGCATACAGTTGTTTGAAGCGTTGCACCTGCGCGTAATGTTGCTCGGTCACCAGATGATTCATCGCCCGACTAATCGACGCTTCAATGTCAATAGCGGGGAAATGCCCTTGTTCGACCAAGCGGCGCGACAACACAATATGACCATCCAAAATCGCCCGTGCGCTATCGGCAATGGGGTCTTGCTGATCGTCACCTTCCGTCAGCACGGTATAAAACGCGGTAATCGAGCCACCGCCTTCGCTGCCATTGCCAGCACGTTCTACCAACTGCGGTAGCTTGGCGAAAACGGAAGGCGGATAGCCTTTGGTGGCAGGCGGTTCACCAATCGCCAAGGCAATTTCCCGTTGCGCCATCGCATAGCGGGTCAGCGAATCCATAATCAGCAATACGTTTTTGCCTTGATCGCGGAAATATTCAGCAATCGTGGTGGCATACGCCGCGCCTTGCAAGCGCAACAAGGGGCTGGTGTCGGCGGGTGCAGCGACCACGACCGCCCGCGCCAAGCCTTCTTTTCCCAAAATATCAGTAATAAACTCTTTCACTTCGCGGCCGCGTTCGCCGATTAAACCGACCACAATCACATCTGCCGTGGTGTAACGCGCCATCATGCCCAGCAACACACTTTTGCCCACACCCGAACCGGCGAATAAGCCCATGCGTTGCCCGCGACCAACGGTAAGCAAAGCGTTAATCGCCCGCACGCCGACATCTAACGCTTGGTTAATCGGTGCGCGTTCCAGCGGATTGATCGGACGACTTTGCAAGGAAGCAGTCGGACCATTACCCAGCGCGCCCAATTGGTCTAGCGGACGACCCGCACCATCCAACACTCGCCCTAATAAATGCTCGCCCACCGGTAAACGACGTGCCGAATCGGTGCGGCCTTGTTCGTCCGGCGCGGCAGGTTCACCCAAGGCAATCTTGCGAGGCTTTGCTTCGACCGGGACGACGCGTGCGCCCGGTACCAAACCTTGCACATCCACTTCGGGCATTAAAAATAATTTTTCGCCGGCGAAGCCAACCACTTCCGCTTCCACCGAATGCTGCGGCAATTCAATCAAACACGTGCTGCCAACCGCCATACGCAAGCCCACCGCCTCCATCACCAATCCGGTCACTTTAGTCAAGCGACCGCTGACTAAGGTTTGTGGTGGATGGCGCTGTAGCACGGCGTGATTGGCTTGCAACAGCGACTGCCAAGCCTGCTGATGGCTGTTCATTGTGCTAACCAAGACGAATCTTGTCCCAATTGACTGCTTAACCGGCTCCAGCGATTTTGCAAGGTGACGTCAACCTGACTGTGTGCTGTTTCAATCCGTGCGCCGCCGCGACTCATTTTTTCATCCTCAAAAATTTTCCAACCCGCGTGGCTGAGTTGCTCACCCATTTTATCGCGCAACATTTCAGCATCTTGCGGATTCAGCACAATATGCGCACCGGCATTAAAATGCGGCAAAGTACTAATCGCTTCTTTAACCACCTCCAGCAAAATTTCCGGCTTCACTTCTAGCACCTGTTTAACCATGTGTTGCGCCATCGACAAGGACAAATCGAGCAAACTTTGCGCCACCTCTTCATTCACCGTTTTAATCGCTTCGGCAATCGCAGCGGTTATATTTTCTAAGTCATTGATTTCATTGATTATTTTTTCGCTACCCGTCGCATAACCTTCAGCGTACCCCGTTTGATAACCTTGTTCTTGTCCTAATTTCAAGCCCGCTTGATAACCTTCATCACGGGCTTCCTGCTCCATCGCTTCGATTTCCGCAGCAGTGGGCAATTGAATATCAGGCAAGGCAATCACCGGCTTTTCATCAAACGAAGGCAGTTCCCAACGTTCGTAAGCGGTCATTTTATTCGCAGCGGTAGGCGCATTAGACATACGCTTCATCTCCCTTGCCGCCTATCGAAATTTGCCCTTCATCCGACAAACGACGCACGATTTTAAGAATTTCTTTTTGCTCTGCTTCCACTTCGCTGAGTTTGACTGGGCCTTTGGACTCCAAATCTTCGCGCAACATTTCGGCGGCGCGTTGCGACATATTTTTAAGGATTTTATCGCGCAACTCTTCGCTTGCACCTTTCAATGCCACGATCAACGATTCCGACTGAACCTCGCGCAGGATTAACTGGATACCCCGATCTTCAATACCCATCACATCATCGAAGACGAACATTTCATCCATAATTTTTTGCGCCAATTCCGCATCATGGCCGCGCATCGAATCGAGTACCGATTCTTGCGTACTACCAATAAAGTTAAGAATTTCTGCAGCGGTGCGCACACCCCCTTTGATGGATTTTTTACCTACCGCATTACCGGAAAGCAATTTTGTCAGCACGTCATTCAGCTCATGCAACGCCACCGGCTGCACGCTATCCAAGGTGGCAATCCGCATCATCACATCGTTACGCAAGCGTTCAGTAATCAAACCCAAAACGGAAGCGGCTTGATCGGCTTCTAAATGCACCATAATGGTGGCGATAATTTGTGGATGCTCATTACTAATTAGCTCAGCAATTGAAGCAGAATCCATCCATTTCAGACTTTCAATGCCGCTGGTATCGCTGTTATGTAAAATCCGGTCAATCAAGCCCGCCGCTTTATCGTCGCCCAAGGCTTTCTTCAACATCTCGCGAATGTACTGATCCGAATCCAAGCCAAACGGCGTTTTTTCATTCGCTAACTGGTGAAATTCTTCAAACACCGTGGCGATTTCGTCTCGCGTCAGATTTTTTAAAGTCACCATCACGGTACTGATTTTTTGCACCTCTTTGGGCTCTAAATACTTCATGACTTCAGCCGCCTCATCCGCGCCTAGCGTCAGGAGGAAAATGGCACTTTTATGGATTCCAGCATCACTCATCGTTATTCACCCAGTCTTTGATTACCAAAGCTACAATTTTCGGGTCATTCTTCGTCAGGTCTTTTGCCAATTGCAAATTCGCATCAAACAGGTTTAGTTTTTGTGCCGCTTCACTCAACACCGGTTCGCCCTCTTCGTTTTCGTCTGCTTCTGCATCGACCGCCTCATCTTCTGCTGCCGCCTCTTCATCGACCGCTTCTTCTGGCAATGGCGGTGGCGGTGGCGGTGCCAAACTCTTCACCGCTGGACGAATCACGCCAAAAATCAAGAACATTGCGGCTAGGAAAATGAGCAAATATTTTGCGCCTTCTTTAGCCAAAGCAATCATTTGCGGGTCTTTCCACCAAGGCAATTCTGGAATGATTTCTCTTTCATTGTTAAAGGCGCGGTTTAACAAATTCAAACTATCACCACGCTTAGGATCAAAGCCCATGGCATCTTTAATCAGCGCGGTGATTTGCGCATTTTCTGCATCGGTATAAGGACGGGACGTGACCTTGCCACTCTTGTCGGTGACATTGCGATTGTTAATCACCACCGCAACCGAGAGCCGCGTAATGTTTCCCACCGGCATTTTGGTATGTTGAATGGTACGGTCTACTTCATAATTAGCAGTCGCTTCTTTGCGCGAACTATTTGTCCCTCCGTCTGGCGTGATGGGCTGACCATTCGGGCCGGAAACCAAAGGCGCAGTCGCCGGCAAAGGCGGTTGATTGGTCAGCGCCCCGGGCACGCCACCGGTTCCGTTACTGCCGTTTTGCATTTCTAAGGTTTGTGAACTGCGCACTGCCGCCGTGTTGGGGCGTTGATTGGGTTTAAAGCTTTCAGCGGTTTGTTCGACTTGGGCAAAATCAATGTTGGCGGTGACTTGGGCTTTCACATTTTGCTGACCGGTAATCGGAATCAGAATCGCCTCAATCCGCTTGATATAATCTTGCTCAACTTCACGGATAAATTTCAACTGCGTCGCATTCATCAACAAATCATTGCCATCGCGTAGCGTGCTAAGCATGTTGCCGTCTTGGTCGAGTACCGTGACATTCTGGGCAGGCATATTGGGAATGCTGCTCGAAATCAAATGCACAATGCCGTTCACTTGTCCGGGGTCTAAAGTGCGCCCAGGATGCAAAGTTAAAACCACTGAAGCGCTGGGCTTTTCTTTATCTTTCACAAAAACGGTGGGCTTAGGAATCGCCAAATGGACACGCGCACTTTGCACGGAATCCAGCGTTTCAATCGACCGTGCTAATTCCCCTTCCAGCGCGTGCTGATAATTAACTTGTTCAAGAAATTGACTAGTGCCAAATTTTTGCGCTTCCATCAATTCAAAGCCAGCCGTACCGCCCTTAGGCAAGCCTTGTGATGCTAAACGCAACCGGATTTCATGCACTTTGTCAGCAGGTACCAGCAAAGCACCGCCGCCTTCAGCAAATTTATACGGGATATTTTGTTGTTGCAAAGATTCGATAATAGCGCCGCCATCACGGTCGGATAAATTCGAAAATAAAACTCGATACTCAGGCGTTTGCCCCCACATCCACAAGCCAATCAGCAAGGCGATGCTGGCAGCCAGCGCGACGCCGAGTGCCATTTTTTGTTGGGCAGTCAGCCCCAGCAAAATCTGCCCAACCGAAGGATTGGCGATCGGAGGTGGCGTTAAATTGTCAGCTGAATTGGGCATTTTGTTTTCCATTGAAGCGAGGCGTTAAACTTACGCGATGAATTATCAGCGCTTTACACGTTGTTTGGCGGCTCGAAAAGCGGGCGGATTCTAGCGCTTTTCTCAGTTTAATAAAGGCACTCCAGTGATATTCTGTGCGGACTGAATCTAGGAGTCCCATTATGAATGTCTCGAATGTCGATAGCTTGCTCGCGCAAATGCGCAGCGCAATGGCGGTCGCGCAAGGAAAAACAGCCGAAAGCGCCGCCCCAGCAAGTGTGGATTTTGCCAGTGTACTGAAAGGCTCGATTGATGGCGTCGCCAAAGCGCAGAACCAAGCGCAGGATATGCAAAACGCCTTTGTGATGGGTGACGATAAAGTCAGCTTAAGCGATACCATGATTTCGATGCAAAAAGCCAACATTCAATTTCAAACCACACTGCAAGTACGCAACAAAGTGATTGCCGCCTACAACGACATAATGAATATGCAGGTTTAAGGTTGAACTCTCTTTCCACATCGCTAGACCCTGACGATTGGACGGCGTTACGCGCCCAAGGTCATCAGATGTTGGACGACATGTTCGACTATCAACAAACCCTGCGCAATCGTCCGGTTTGGCAGCCCACTCCCAGTGAAATCCGTTCCGAATTTCAACGCACTTTGCCACGCGCGCCCAGTGCACTCAGTGACGCACATCAGACTTTTATGCAAGCGGTTTTACCTTACGCAGTCGGCAATGCGCATCCCGGGTTTATGGGCTGGGTGCATGGCGGCGGCACACCCGTCGGCATGTTGGCAGAAATGTTGGCGGCGGGATTGAATGCAAATTTGGGCGGACGCGAGCACATGCCGATTGAGGTAGAAAAACAAATTTTGCGCTGGATGCGTGATTTATTTTCCTTCCCCGACAACGCCAGCGGCTTATTCGTCACCGGCAGTTCAATGGCGAATTTAATCGCGACTTGGGTGGCGCGCGCGCACAAATTAGGCACGGCAATACGACAAACAGGACTGAGCGCCAGCCCGCAACGCCTGACTGCATATGCGTCTATCGCCGCGCACGGCTGCATTGCACAAGCACTGGATTTAGCCGGTATTGGCAGCGGCGCTTTGCGTAAAATTCCAACCAACAGTGCTGGCGAACTAGAAATATCTGAATTAAATCAAATACTTGCAAAAGACCGCACCGACGGCTTTTCGCCCTTTTTAGTGGTAGGCACGGCAGGGACGGTCGATATCGGCGCGATTGACGATTTAAGCGCGCTTGCCGATTTTGCAGCGAGGGAACAAATTTGGCTGCACGTTGATGGTGCGTATGGTGCGCTGGCCATGTTGTCGCCCACCTTGGCGCCAAAATTGCACGGCATTCAGCGCGCAGATTCTATCGCCTTCGATTTTCATAAATGGGGACAAGTGCCGTATGACGCAGGCTTTATTTTGGTAAGGGATGGCGCGCAACACGAGGCGACATTTGCCGCACCGGCTGCTTATTTAAGCCGAGACACGCGCGGCATGAGCGCCGGTTCGCCGTGGCCGTGCGATTTTGGGCCGGATTTGTCCCGTGGTTTTCGCGCGCTTAAAACTTGGTTTACCTTGCAAGTGTATGGCGCAGAGCAGCTTGGCAATATGATGGCGCACACTTGTGAGTTGGCGCAATATTTGCGGCAACTGATTGAATCTAAAGCAGAATTAGAATTGCTCGCGCCGGTTGCGCTCAATGTTGTTTGCTTTCGTTACCGTTGCCAAAACGCAGACGAGGTGAATGCCAACATCGTGCTGGGGCTGCAATTATCTGGCATCGTTGCGCCGTCGAGTACGACACTCAACGGTCAGTTCGCCATTCGCGCCGCCATCGTCAACCATCGAACGCGCACGGAAAATATTGACGACTTAGTGCGCGAAACCCTTAAACTAGGGGCATCGTTGCTTTAGGAGAGTGTCATGGGTTATGCCGAGTTAATTGCAATGGAAGTGCAGCACTTACCTGCCCAATATCAGGCAGAAGTGCTCAGTTTTGTAAACGCACTTAAAGCGCAGTCTGGCACGTCTTTAGTTCCCGCTTTATCGCCAGCGCAAGCCGAACGGCGTGACGCGATGTTGCAAACACTCACGCCATTTTCGGCCAATATGCAAGATTTTTTTTGATCGCGAGCAAGCTAATGAGCGGCAGTCTTGAATATGAATGATGTTCAATCCTAGCGGCACACATTTAGGTATTGTCAATACTTATGATGATGACCCTGAACGGGGAGCAGGCAATTTTCAAGCCACCGTTAGACTTCAGATTCGACGGTGATGGGAATACCGTTTATTCGACTTGAGATAATAATTCAACTCAATGAATGAAAAGCCGCTGGCACTCACCAAGAGAAAGTGCCTTTGTCAGTTGAAGTTAGATCAATGAACTCAACTTCTAGGCAACGATCAATTATTACTATTGCAGCTCAATACCCACAATAATGCATTATGACTGACACAAAAAACCCTTTGCCGCCGTTGATTGGTTTCGCTGCGCTCATGCGCCAAGTGTTTGAAAAAATTGACTTAAAGCCGATTGCGGCTGAATTGACCGCCCGCGCCGAAGCCGACCCGCACGACGCGAACGCCTTGCTGGATTTATCCACCATTTTGCAACTGAGTTTGCAGCATGATTTAGCCATGCGAATGCAAGCGGAAGCACTGTCAACGCAACGAATTTTTCGTTTATCCGCTGCCAAGCAACCCGCACGAATCCGTTTATTAGCGTTAATGGGTGCAGGTGATTTGCTCTCGAATACGCCGATTGAATGTTTGGTCGAGCGTTCCGACATTGCTTTGGATTTACTCTATATTTCAGCGGTTGCCGACATTCCCGACCAAGTGCCAGATCACGATGTATTGTTTATCGCCATGGGCGAATCGCAAGAAAATATTCCATTATTACAAGCCTTAGCGCCATTGCGTGAACTTTGGCCGCGGCCCGTGTTGAACGCACCGCAGCGCATCGCTGAGCTTTCGCGTGATCACACTTGTCATGTCTTACGCAATATCCAAGGCGTGATCATGCCGCCCGCACTGCGTGTCAGTCGCCAAGATTTGCTGCCCATCGCCAATCAGCAGCGGGCGCTTTCTGACTGCTTCGCGCACAGTCGTTTTCCGTTAATTATCCGTCCACTCGATTCTCATGCTGGGCGTGGACTGCAAAAGATTACGCAACCAATTGATTTTAAAGACTATTTTGAAACATATCCCGAAGACGAATTTTATATCAGCCAATTCGTTGATTATCGCAGTGCCGATGGGCAATTTAGAAAATACCGAATTGTGTTGATTGATGGCAAACCGTTTATTTGTCATTTAGCGATTTCCAGCCATTGGATGATTCATTATTTGAACGCCGGCATGGCGGATAGCGCAGAAAAACGCGCCGAGGAAGCGCGTTGTTTTACTACTTTTGAACACGATTTTGCGCAACGTCACGCTCTTGCGTTGCAACAAATTTATCAGCGCATGGGGCTGGATTACTTAGGCATTGACTGCGCAGAAATGCCGAATGGCGAATTACTTATTTTTGAAGTGGATAGCAATATGATTATTCATGCCTTTGATTCTATTGAGTTATTTCCCTATAAGGCGCAGCAAATGAATCGGGTTTTTGCGGCTTTTCGTTCCTTACTGATTGACCGCGCCGAACAGCGCAGTGTCCATGCTTGCGACTGAAGCAGCTTTGACCTTGCCGCCCTTAGAAGCACTGCTGACGCAAGGCGGTGATGCGCGGATTGTTTTGCAGCGCGAAACCGGCAAAAACCAATATGGAATGCGCCCGCAACCCGAACCGTCCTGGCTCGCTTTCGGTTCAGCAACTGCATCGCCCCTTTCCGACCAGACCTATTTCGCCTTGGCGCAAGCACACAAAAGACTGCAACACGCCATTCAATTGGATGGAAAATCCATGGCTTATAGCGATGAGTTGCAGCGGATTAAACAAGAAATCTTGGCCTTGTGCGGACTCAAAAATCGCGCAGATTTAGCCCTGTTACTGACTGCGTCGGGGACAGACAGTCATCGCATTGCCGCTACCCTTTTGTGCCATGCCAGTGCAGCAAAACCGCTCAAAATTGTGATGGTAGAAACGAACGAAACCGGCAGCGGGGTTTGGTCTGCGCTGACAACCGATTTAAATAGCGAATGCGTTTGCGTTCCGCTTCGTCATGCCAATGGCGCACCTCGGCACGCCGACGAAATTGATACCGATTTTGAAGCTCACCTGAACGCAGCGCGCCAGCAGGGGCAGTCCATGATGCTGGTGATGGCAGATTGCTCTAAAAGCGGCATGATTGCGCCGAGTGTCAATTGTGTCCTCAATTGTGTCGCACGCTTTGGCGATTCGCTGACAGTTTTGGTCGATGCGTGCCAATTTAGGTTGTCGAACAGCACCTTACACCACTATCTTTTGCACGGCTTTATGGTTGCCCTGACTGGGTCAAAATTTATCAGCGGACCGAGTTTTTCAGGCGCATTATTGATCCCAGAAACTAGCACTAAGCGTCTGAATATCAAGCAAAAAGAGGCATTTGAAAACACCGAACCAAACTTTGGTTTACTGTTGCGTTGGCTTGCCGCTTTAACAGAATGGCGCAATTTTCATGCTTTATCAAACAGCGTTATTTTGGATTTTTTGACGACGGTTAATCAGGCAGTGCAGTCAGCGTTGGCACGTTATCCCCAGTTAGAATGCCTGCCCACACCGGCACTGAGCCGCGCCCCTTTTCCGGATGATGCACACTGGGATAGTCAGCCCAGCATTTTTCCGTTTTGGCTGTTTCACCGGCAAACGAATGGCATTAAAACGCCGTTTAACCAGGCAGAAACCCGCCAAATTTATTTAAATTTGCAACATGACCTGACCGTTCCGCACCTACAACTGGCGCAACCCATCCTCTGCGGTCAACGAGACGGCCTCGACATGAGTGCCTTGCGTGTGTGTATTAGTGCTAGACAAATCGTTGCCGCCAGTGGGGATAAAACCTTAATCTTGCATCAACTGCTGGCTGCCATTGAACAGATTGCAGCCAGCGTGCAGTAACGCGATCTGCTCTGCGCTGAGATAGCACCATTCGCCCACGGCCAAATCCAGTGCCGCCAGCGTCAGCTGTCCAATTTGGGTGCGTTCAAGCGCGGTGCAATGATTACCGGCCGCCGCTAACATGCGTTTTACTTGGTGATATTTCCCTTGCTCTAGGACAATTTTTAAACGGTACTCCGTTATTTTCTCGCATACCAAAGCAACCAGCGGTTCGGGTTCGTCATGCAATTTCACACCACTGCGTAATTTCTCAATTAAATCAGGGCTAATCGGCAAGTGCGTCGTCGCCAAATAAATTTTAGGAATATGACTTTTAGGTGAAGATTGCGCATGAATAAACGCACCATCATCGGAGAGTAATAACAAGCCTGTTGTGTCGTGGTCGAGCCGCCCCACGGGTTGTAAATCACGATTTCGAAATTGTGCTGGCAATAAACTTAACACGCCGGGGTGGTGGCTGGGTTTGCGCGAACATTCGTAATCAGGTGGTTTATGGAGTGCGATATAAAGCTGCTGGCGAAACTGCCAATCCTCGTCATAAACCTTAAATTGCAAATTTTCCGTGGTAAATTCAACGCGATAATCTTCGCAGCAAATCCCGTCAACAAACACTTCGCCTTCAGCAATTAAGTCCCGACACCATTTACGCGCACCAAATCCCTGCGATTGCAGAATCCGATCTAAACTGAGTTTTTTCATGACCGAAATGTAGCAGATTGCCGGTCGGTTTTGTAGCAGCATCGGAGCAAACCCATCGCTTAAGCGCTTGTCGGACTTAAGGCAGCACTGGATTCGTCGATTTGCGGTGCGGCCGCACAGGGCAGGCTGCCCTCGCAAGGAACTAAAGTCTAAACAGCACACGCATAACCCTTAATCCAAACCAGCGGTATCTTGCCGAAGCATAACAGAATAAATGTTATATAAATCAATAACTTATAGTAAATCATTCAAAATAAACTGTCAGCAGACTCAGGACGCACGAAGCCTTTAATTAGTCATTCCTGATAGAAAATCGGCTAATTTTTGAACGTCATTTTGCTATAATCAATTCTTTGCTAAGGACGATATTTATGCGCATTATTCAAACTGCTCTCACTTTTGACGACGTTTTGCTGGTTCCTGCACACTCCAGCGTACTGCCTCGCGATGTCAGTTTACGAACCCAACTGACGCGTCGCATTGCTTTAAATATTCCCCTTTTGTCGGCTGCCATGGACACCGTGACACAATCGCGTTTAGCAATCGCCCTCGCGCAAGAAGGGGGAATCGGCATTGTGCATAAAAACATGACTGCCGCTGCCCAGGCTCACAAAATCTCAAAAGTAAAACGCTTTGAAAGTGGTGTAGTGAAAGACCCTGTAACCGTTTCACCGGATATGACTGTGCGGGAAGTGTTAAATTTGACTCGACAATTTAAAATTTCGGGCTTACCTGTCGTCGAAGGTAAACAAGTTGTCGGCATTGTCACCAACCGCGATTTGCGCTTTGAAACTTGCCTTGATCAACCCGTGCGCGCAATTATGACCCCGCGCGAACGCTTAATCACCGTGAAAGAAAACGGCCAACTAGAAGAAGCGCGCAATTTAATGCACGCTCATCGAATTGAGCGGGTGCTCGTGGTTAATGATGCCTTTGAATTACGCGGCTTAATGACGGTAAAGGATATTTTAAAATCCACCGAACATCCTAACGCCTGCAAAGACGAACAAGGTCGGCTGCGTGTTGGCGCGGCGGTGGGCGTGGGCGAAGGGACAGAAGAGCGCGTTACTTTGCTGGCAGAAGCCGGCGTGGACGTGATTGTAGTGGACACTGCGCACGGTCATTCGCAAGGCGTTCTGGATCGCGTTAAATGGGTGAAACGCAATTTCCCACAAATTGAAGTCATCGGCGGCAACATTGCCACCGGCGCCGCCGCATTAGCCTTGGTTGATCATGGCGCGGATGGGGTAAAAGTGGGCATTGGCCCTGGCTCGATTTGCACCACGCGGATTGTTGCTGGCGTGGGCGTACCGCAAATTACCGCTATTCAAAATGTGGCGAACGCATTGCGCGGTACCGGAATTCCATTAATTGCGGATGGCGGCGTGCGTTTTTCAGGCGACATTTCTAAAGCCATTGCAGCGGGTGCGTACGTAGTCATGTTAGGCGGATTATTTGCGGGCACAGAAGAGGCGCCTGGCGAAATCGAACTTTTCCAAGGCCGTTCCTATAAATCTTATCGCGGCATGGGTAGTCTGGGTGCGATGCAACAAGGTTCGAGTGACCGTTATTTCCAAGACAATGAAGGCAATCAAGATAAGCTGGTGCCGGAAGGCGTGGAAGGTCGCGTCCCTTATAAAGGCAGCGTATTGGCGGTGATTCACCAACTGATGGGTGGACTTCGCGCCAGCATGGGTTATCTCGGTTGTGAAAATATTTCGGCGGTGCATGATAGAGCCGAGTTTGTGCAAATCACCTCGGCGGGGATTCGCGAATCCCACGTCCACGACGTGCAAATCACAAAAGAAGCGCCAAACTATCACGTTGACTAGTTCGTTCACCTGAAAATGTGCCTTAAATTTTCGAGTCCTGTCGTCTGATGTGGCAGTATGCAATCAAAGTAGTGATCTCGGCCACCCTATTGGTTGCGGTTGCTGAACTAGCCAAGCGTCATTCTTTTTGGTCGGCTGCCTTAGCTTCTTTACCGCTGACTTCGTTGCTGGCGTTCATTTGGTTATACCTCGACACTGGGGAGGTTGAGCGTGTAGCCGCCTTGTCTCAAAGTGTTTTCTGGTTAGTCATTCCGTCACTCCTGTTGTTTATTGCGTTGCCTTTGTTATTGCGCGGAGGATTCGGTTTTTGGTTGAGTTTAGGTGTTTCATGCATCACTACCGCTCTGGCTTATTGGGGCACGATCCAACTTCTTGATTTATTCAACGCCCCTATTTAAGCAAACGGTATCTTTCTTAAGTCTCTAATTATTTAATTAAACTGCAACCATGAACTCACACAAAAAAATTCTCATTCTCGATTTTGGTTCTCAGTATTCACAACTCATTGCACGCCGCGTGCGCGAAGCCAATGTTTATTCCGAACTACATCCGTGGGATATATCCGAAGCCGATATTCGCGCGTTTAACCCTGCCGGAATTATTCTTTCTGGCGGCCCTAATTCGGTTTATGTAGACGAAACACCGAAAGCACCGCCGCTGGTATTTGAGCTCGGCGTGCCGGTGTTGGGCATTTGCTACGGAATGCAAACCATGGCGGCGCAACTGGGCGGCGCAGTGGAAAGTGGCACAGTGCGCGAGTTCGGCTATGCGGAAATTCGTGCCCAAAGTCATTCCTCTTTACTGGACGGCATTCAGGACAAAACCAACACGCAAGGTCATGGTTTGCTCGATGTTTGGATGAGTCACGGTGATAAAGTGACCGTGTTGCCGGCGGGATTTTCGGTCATCGCCAGCAATGCATCTACACCGATTGCCGCGATGGCAGATGAATCTCGACATTTTTACGCGGTGCAATTTCACCCCGAAGTCACGCACACCGCGCAAGGCAAAGCGATATTGGAACGTTTCGTGCAAGGGATTTGCGGCTGCGAAAAAAATTGGAATATGCCGGATTATATTGCCGAAGCGGTCGCCAAAATTCGCGAGCAAGTCGGCACAGAAGAAGTGATTTTAGGATTGTCCGGCGGCGTGGATTCGTCCGTTGCGGCGGCATTGTTACACCGCGCGATTGGCAATCAGTTGACCTGTGTATTTGTGGATAACGGCTTGTTGCGTTTGAACGAAGCCGCGCAAGTGATGGAAACGTTTGCGCAAAATCTGGGCGCGAAAGTCATTCAGGTGGATGCCAGCACCGAGTTTCTGACATTTTTGACAGGCGTGTCTGATCCAGAACAAAAACGCAAAATTATTGGCCGTGAATTTGTCGAAGTCTTTCAGCGTGAATCCGCGAAATTGCACCAGGCAAAATGGTTGGCACAAGGCACAATTTACCCGGATGTCATTGAATCTGCCGGCGCGAAAAACAAAAAAGCCCACACCATTAAATCGCATCACAATGTGGGCGGATTACCCGATTCCTTACATTTAAAATTACTGGAACCGTTGCGTGAATTATTCAAAGATGAAGTACGCGAACTAGGCGTGGCGCTAGGTTTGCCAGCCGATATGGTGTATCGCCATCCATTCCCTGGCCCCGGTTTAGGCGTACGCATTTTGGGTGAAGTTAAAAAAGAATATGCGAATTTACTGCGTCGTGCCGATGCGATTTTTATCGAAGAATTGCGCAACACACGCGACCTAGCAAGTGGGAAAACGTGGTACGAACTGACTTCGCAAGCCTTTGCGGTTTTCCTGCCGGTAAAAAGCGTCGGCGTGATGGGCGATGGACGAACTTACGAATGGGTGGTGGCGTTACGAGCCGTACAAACCCAAGATTTCATGACCGCGCACTGGGCAGAATTGCCGTATGCGCTGCTGGGCAAAGTGTCGAACCGTATTATTAACGAAGTGCGCGGCATCAACCGCGTGGTGTATGACATTTCAGGAAAACCACCCGCCACAATTGAGTGGGAGTGATTTAAGCATGTACCGATTTATTGGGTTCGTGCTGCCCTGCATGGTTAAATCGTGTCTGATTTAACGAGTGAGTGCACAAAATCAACGCTTCTTTCCACTCGCAGCCAACCGCAAAAAAAAGGCAACCTTGCGATCGCCCTAAAAGGAGGAGAGTAATGAAGCGAGCTGTAATGCTCGATCTACCGCACCTGAACGTCATTTTAATCGCCAAATCAAATCTTAACCATACGCCAAACGAACTAGGCTTTTGCGACTGGGATTAGTCAAGGTCTAGTCCTTTTTGGCGATGAGTGCCTGCAACTCTCCCGCTTGATACATCTCCGTCATAATGTCTGAACCGCCAATAAATTCACCGTGAACAAATAAAAGCGGCGTGGTAGGCCAATTTGCAAATTCTCTAAGTGGTTGAATTAATTCAGGTTTTTGGATTAAGTCAACCGCGAGAAAATCGTTACCGACAATTGCTTTTAAAATTCGCGCCGCATTGCCAGAGAAGCCACATTGCGGAAACTGCGGTGTTCCTTTCATGTACAAGACAATGGCATGGCTGTTTACTTGTTGCCTAAGTTGCGTTTGAATATCCATGGTTTCTTTCCTGAGTAATTAAGTCAGGAATGATAGCGAAAGTAACCGTGACCGGTCAAGCGCTGCGCCGCTAGTCTAAGAAAACGCTGCATAAATCCGTGCTTTCTGAGCTTTCTAATTCACCTTGGTTTTGTTACATTCTCATTCTCACTTATTTGGATTTTTATCATGCTAAATGCCGACCCGATTGAAATCGAAAAATTCAACAGCCTCGCTCATCGTTGGTGGGATGCGAGTAGTGAATTTAAACCGCTGCATGAAATCAATCCTTTACGTTTGGCGTACATCAATCAACTTAGCCCAATTGCCGGAAAAACAGTTTTGGATGTAGGCTGTGGCGGCGGTATTTTGTCTGAAAGCATGGCGCACTTAGGCGCGCAGGTAACGGGAATTGACTTGGGCGAACGGGCATTGCAAGTGGCAAAATTACACTTGTTGGAAACAGGGCAAGTTGTTGATTATATTGAACAATCTGTTGAATCTCTCGCTGAGCAGCGCCCCGCTTCTTTTGACGTTGTCACCTGCATGGAAATGCTGGAACACGTCCCTGATCCGCACAGTATCGTGCGTGCCTGCGCAACGTTGCTTAAGCCTGGCGGATACCTTTATTTTTCCACCTTAAACCGCAATCCAAAATCGTATTTATTGGCCATTATTGGCGCGGAATATGTCTTGAATATGTTGCCACGGGGCACGCATGATTACGCCAAGTTTATTAAACCGTCTGAGCTTGCGCAATTTTGCCGAAACGCGGGACTCACTGTAAACGCGCTCACCGGTATTAGCTACGATCCGTTGCGCAAAAAATACGCACTCAGCCGCGACACCGACGTCAATTATATGATTGCCTGCACACGTGATTAGTGCCGTTCTGTTTGACCTTGACGGTACTTTTGCCGACACAGCACCCGACTTGGCCGCTGCGTTAAACCAAGTACGTCAACAGCATCAATTGCCAGCGCTACCCTTAAATATGCTTCGTCCGCAGGCATCGCACGGTTCAATCGGGCTGATTGGTATTGGCTTCGGCATAACACCAGAAGACCCGCGCTTTAATGGGCTGCGCGAGGCGTTTTTGGCGCACTACAGCGCGCATATTTGCGACCAAACCGTTTTATTTACTGGCATGGCGCAACTGATTGAACAACTGGAAGCGCGCGGTTTGCCTTGGGGAATTGTCACCAACAAGCCGCACCGCTTCACGCTGCCGCTGATGCAAGCGCTGGGTTATGCAGAACGTGCCGGTTGCTTAGTCAGCGGCGATACCTGCGCCCAGCCAAAACCACACGCCATGCCCCTGCTTCACGCGGCAAAGCTGCTAAAAGTCAATGCAGAAAATTGCCTGTATTTGGGCGATGACCAACGCGATATGCAAGCCGCTAATGCCGCTAAAATGCGCGGCATTATTGCCCGCTATGGCTATTTAGAGCATGAAGCAGACCTCGTCACTTGGCAAGCTGCTGCGATCATTGATCAGCCACTTGAACTGCTTAAACACCTAGGTAAGGTATGACTGAAACCAGCCAAACGCCGACCACACTGATCGCCCCCACCGCCGAGGGAATTCAGGAAATTTTGCACAAAGTCATTTACGCGCATCAGCAAGCGCTTAATTTGTTACAGCAAACCGAAGTCGCTTATGGACGCTTAATTCCGCACCAACTGCTGACTCTATTAGAAGCAAAAAGCATTGTTGACGTGAAACTTGGCGATCAGGTCGAACGTAAAATGACCATCATGTTTACCGATATTCGTGATTTCACACCGCTTTCAGAATCGATGAATCCTGCGGAAAATTTCGAATTTATTAACTCTTATTTGAGCCAGATGGAGCCGGTGATTAGCAAGCATCGCGGCATTATCGACAAGTACATTGGCGACGCGATTATGGCACTATTTGCGCAGGGCGCTGACGATGCGGTTAGTGGCGCAATTGCCATGCTGGAGCGGCTCAACTATTACAACGCCGGACGCGTTCGCGCTGGCTATACCCCAATCCAAATTGGCATTGGGCTGAATACCGGACGGGTGATGATTGGCACTGTGGGCGGGATCAATCGCATGGATAGTACGGTGATTGGCGATGCAGTGAATCTAACCGCGCGCTTAGAAGAAGCCACCAAAACCTACCATGCGCAGTTGATCATTAGCCAAAACACGCTGTATGACTTGATCAATCCAAACCAATATCACATTCGATTTTTAGACCGCATTCGCGTCAAAGGAAAGTCACAGCCTTTATCGGTTTATGAAGTATTTGATAACGATCCCGCTGACTTGCGTGCCAGCAAACTCGCCTCACTGCATTTTTTTGACGAAGCCATCGCGCACTACCATCTAAAGAATATAAATAAAGCAATTCAATTACTTAGGAAATGTATTGCGATCGCGCCTGCCGATTTTACCGCCTTAATGTATCTGGAACGCTGCTACGAATATCATGCCACCGGACTACATCAAAGCACCGGAGAGCTAGAACTAGGCATCGATTGGAAAGCCGAATTAGTCACAGGACAACCCGACCTTGATGATGTACACCACGCGCTGCTTGATCAAGTGAACGCTTTCATTGCCCAAGTAAATGCCGGCAATTTTTCAGGATTAACCTTGCTGTTGACCCAGCTTGAACAACATTGCACAGCCCATTTTCACCGCGAAGAAGCGCAAATGAGGGAACTCGGCTACCCCTTCACCGACAATCATTGCCAAGAACATCAACGATTTGTTGAAAACTGCCAAGAGCTTGCCAAAAAAACCTTGGCAAAAATCAACGATCCACTCTATTTATCCTTTCGTATCGAACTACTGGTGCTCGATTGGTTTTCATCGCACATCACCAAATCCGATCGTCACTTTGCCCGCTTTATGCAAACCACCAATGCGCTCATAGCCGAAACACGTGCTGAATAAACGTCCTGCCGACCGTAGAAAATTTTGCCGACGGTAAAATATAACCCATTGATTTATTTCATATTTTTTAATTCTAATGCGATAGATTCATGACGAACACCATCGCTCAGCGCCTCCCTAAGTTACCGATTCACGCCTTAAATTTTTGAGCTGGCAAAATAAGCTCTGATACAATCAATACCCCGTCCTCGTAGCTCAACGGATAGAGCGCATGCCTCCTAAGCGTGAAATGTGGTTTCGATTACCGCCGAGGACACCAATCAATGGCTGAGAAAATTGACCGTAAAACCTTCACAGGCCTTTTATTCGCACAATGAAAAATCTGCTTGCCCATCGCGCCTGCTTCAATAAAAAGTTGACTATATTCAATGAGTTACGTTTATTCATTCTTGTCGTTCTGTTTTCCTTATCCGGCTGTAATCAGCCTTTGTTTTATCAAGAAGAAGCGTATGTTTTTGGGACACGGGTTGAACTGAGTATCGCTGATGTAGACGAAGCGCGAGCAAGAGAAGCGACGGCAGCGGTAATGCACGAATTTCAGCGATTGCACACTCAACTTCACGCCTGGCAGCCCTCCGAACTGAGTGCTTTGAACGCTGCAATCGCGCACGGTCAGTCTAAAATTGTTTCAGCAGAATTGGCGACGTTATTGCAGCAGGCAGCGCAATTTTCTGCTCAATCCGACGGACTATTTAATCCGTCGATTGGCGGCTTAATCCACGCCTGGGGCTTTCAAGCTGATGAATTTAAAGCGCTTGTACCGAACGAGCAAACCCTTGCCGCCTTATTGAGAGCCCGTCCAAAAATGACTGACTTGCGGTTTAATCGGCAACCCAATTCGCCAGACATCGAAATTAGCAGCACAAACCCAGCGCTGCAATTTGATCTCGGCGGCTATGCCAAAGGGGATGCTTTGGATAAAGCGGCGGCGATTTTGCACCAACGCGGCATTCAAAATGCGCTGATTAACATTGGTGGCAATGTCTTAGCGCTGGGGCAACACGGTGCGCGACCATGGCGAGTCGGCATTCAGCATCCGCGCAGACCAGAAGCCCTCGCCACGCTGACTTTATACGATGGCGAAGCGATTGGCACGTCAGGAGATTACCAGCGATTTTTTGAGTTTAAGGGCCAACGCTATTGCCATTTAATCGATCCGCGCAGCGGTTATCCGGCGCAAGACGTGCAAGCAGTAACCATTTTGACGCACGGAGTGCAAGCCGGCTTGCGTTCCGATGTACTATCTAAGCCTTTGTTTATTTTAGGGAAAAAGAATTGGCGTGCAATGGCGCGGCAACTCAACCTGCCCGAAGCCTTGCTGATTGATGGCGCTGGAATCGTTCACCTGAGCGCAGCAATGCAGAAACGGCTAGAATTCGTCCAACATTCTAATGTCATTCAAGTTGAGCCATGAAAAAACTAAGTGATAACGCGATGCAGCAGAATATTCGCCATACCGCGAGCATTCTTGCAATGAAAAAGATTCATACTCTGCTCGAAGAAGATCAGCAAAAAGACGTGCTGCTCAGCCGAATTTTGTACAATTTTTTAAGCTACGGTTGGCTAATATTGCTACTGCTGGCGGCTTTGGTTGCGCATTTAATGGGGGTCATACAATGATTGGTGTGTTGTTAGTCACCCATAATGGATTGGGGCTGGGTTTGCTCGACTGTGTGCGTCATGTCATGGGCAGCGTACCGCCAAATGTAAAAGTATTATCGGTGCAGGCGGACGATGATCCCCAACAAAAAGAAGCGGAAGGTCGTGCGCTGGTGCAAGCCTTAGATACCGGCAAAGGCGTATTGATTTTGTGCGATGTTTTAGGCGCAACCCCCAGCAATATTGCGCAACGTTTATTTGAACCAGGTCGCGTCGAAGGCATCGCGGGCGTCAATTTGCCCATGCTGCTGCGCGTCGTAGTCTGCAGCCAAGATAAACCGCTCCTCGAAATGGCGCAACGCGCCTTAGACGGCGGTCGAGAATGTATTGTCCCCATGAATTCGGAAATGAAAGGTCAGTTATGCAGCGACAAGAAGCCATCATAATCAATCGCTTAGGATTGCACGCGCGCGCATCGGCTAAGCTAACACAATTGGCGTCAAAATTTCCGTGTGAAATTTGGATATCGCGTAATGGTAGGCGCATCAACGCAAAAAGCATTATGGGCGTGATGATGTTGGCAGCCGCAAAAGGTGCGACGATTACGCTGGAAACCGATGGCGAACAAGAGCAAGAGGCGATGAAAGCGTTGCTGGCATTAATCAATGATTATTTTGACGAAGGTGAGTAAAATCTAAGGTGGCGCTGTTTTATTCTTTTCGTGGTGAACTTATTTGACCATAGCGGAATACATTATTTATCAATCAGTCCGTCAAACTCGCCTTTAGCGCTTCGTCTCGCGCATACAATCCTTGTCCGAGCATGAATGAAATAGACCATATATTCTGCGAATTTATTTTTATTGTATTTGTAACACATTGATTATATTGAGGTTTTTAATATGAGTTTTGCGCTACACGGCTTACCAGTATCGCGCGGCATCGCCATTGGCCACGCGCATTTAGTGTCCCACACAGCGCTGGAAGTGACGCATTACGTTTTGCCCAAACATTTAATTCAGGAAGAAGTGCTGCGGTTGGACGAGGCGCTGAAAACAACCCACCTTGAATTAAGCCGGCTGCGCGAGTTGCGTCCCGAGCAAGCCGCTGCCGAATTTGATGCCTTTGTCGATCTGCATCTGATGATTTTGGCGGATTCACACATTAGCGACGCGTCACGCACGATGATTTTGCAAGAGCAATGCAATGCAGAATGGGCGCTGAAAACCCAAATGGAAATTTTGGTTGCGCAATTTGAAGCATTCGAAGATGTGTATTTGCGCGAGCGAAAAACTGACGTGATGCAGGTGGTTGATCGTGTGCTGAAAACCATGAGCGGGCAACCGGGTCACACGCCACCGAGCGTCAAACAGGGCGAAAAGCTGATTTTAGTGGCGCACGATGTCAGTCCTGCTGATTTAATTCAACTGAAACCGCAGCAGTTTTCCGCAATTCTCACCGATTTAGGCGGGGCAACTTCACACACTGCCATTGTGGCGCGCGGTTTAAACACGCCGTGCATTGTTGCCTTGCATCACGCCAGAGAACTGATTAAAGACAATGATTTACTGATTGTTGATGGCGAACACGGCGTGGTCTTGGTCAATCCAGATAAACAATTAGTCGCAGAATATCGGCTACGGTTTAGCCAGTTAGAACTGGAGCAGCAAAAATTAAAACGTCTCAAAACAGCCTACGCCAACACCTTGGATGGGACGCAAATCGAGTTGCATGCCAATATTGAAATGCCGCAAGATTTAACAGAAGTAAAAGAAAACGGCGCAACCGGTATCGGCTTATTTCGCAGTGAATTCCTATTTCTCAACCGTGACGCGTTGCCGGATGAAGAAGAACAATTTCAAGCTTACCGCAGCGTAGTACAAGGAATGAACGGCTTGCCGGTGACTATTCGCACCTTTGACTTGGGCGCGGATAAGCAAATTAAAGGGGCGGTGCGCGTTGCCAGCAATCCTGCGTTGGGTCTGCGTGCAATCCGCCTGTGCCTTGCCGAACCGCAGTTATTTCGTACGCAATTACGCAGCTTGTTGCGCGCCTCCGTGTACGGTAATTTAAAAATCCTGATTCCCATGCTTTCTGGCGTGGCGGAAATCAATCAAACTTTACATTTTATCAGCACAGTCAAACATGAGCTTGCCACACAAGGCATTGATTTTAATCAACAAATTAAAATCGGTGGCATGGTGGAAATTCCCGCTGCGGCTTTGGCGCTGAACGCATTTGTGAAAAAACTTGATTTTCTATCCATCGGAACCAATGATTTAATTCAATACACACTCGCTATCGACCGCACCGATGAAGAGGTTTCACATTTATACGACCCCTTGCATCCAGCCATTTTGCATTTATTAGGTCACGTCATTAGTACCGCCAATAAAGCGGGCATTCCGGTTTCGGTTTGTGGAGAAATGGCTGGTGAATTGGCCTATACGCGGCTGTTATTGGGCTTGGGATTGCGGCAATTTTCGATGAATTCAGGGCAGTTATTAGCGACCAAACAACGGGTTCTCACCACCAGTTTGCCAGAAATTATGCCGCTCACTATGAAAATTTTACGCACCGACGATCCGCTAAAAATTCAAGAACTGCTGGCCAAGCTCAATGCTTAAACTTTTACACTCACCGGTCTGGCAATCTTGCTCGCTGCGTCATGCGGGCGCGAATTAACCTCTCGTTTTTTTAATTAGTCAGTTTTTTTCTAACACCCGTCAGCATGTCATAATCGAACTGTTCCCTTATTTGCTAAATTACTTTATCTCGCCCTACAAATGTACTTCACTTTTTTAACGCGAAATTTTCGATCCTTGGCAGTGCTACTTGCTGCGTTGATCTTGCTTATGCTGTTAGCCACGCCTTCGCTGACGCTGGCAAATAGCTTTCTGGAACGCTTGAGCGGTAGCAAGCAACCGTCCTTTTTGCCAGCGGAGCAAGCGTTCAGCGTCAATGTTGAAACGTGCGATCGGCAGCAAATTTTAGTCAACTTTAGTATCACGCCTGGCTATTATTTATATCGAAATAAGCTGACTTTTTCACTGGATAAACAAGCGCCATTAAGCACGGTTCAACTACCGATAGGAGAAAGCAAAAATGATCCCAATTTTGGAATCATCGCGGTTTATCACCACCCGTTTCAAATCAAAATTGACCCAAAACCAGCCGCTCCTGACACACCGAATGACATCACCATAGGCTATCAAGGCTGTAGTGACCAAGGATTGTGCTACCCGCCAATTGAAAAAAAAATCCAATTAAATCAGAATGTTACTTCGTGTCCAGCACCGTCAATTCAAGCTAAAAATGATGCGCAAAATGAAAATGCACATATTGCTAGCATTCTCAAACAGGGCAATTTTGCCTTGGTCGTCGCCTTCTTTTTTGGAGCGGGTTTGCTGTTAGCATTGACCCCCTGCGTTTTTCCGATGATTCCTATTTTGTCTGGAATTATCGTCGGTCATGGCAACAAAATCACCCAGCGCCATGCCTTCTTTTTATCACTCACCTACGTCATGGGGATGGCACTTACTTACGCTACTGCGGGCATTATGGCAGGACTTTCTGGGGAATTAATCTCCAGCGCATTGCAAACACCTTGGGTACTGGGCACGTTTGCGGTGATCTTCGTACTGTTGTCATTGTCCATGTTTGGCTTTTATGAATTGCAATTGCCATCCGCACTACAAAGCCGGTTGACAGAATCGAGCAACCAATTACATGGCGGGCATTTTTCTGGGGTATTTGCCATGGGTGCGTTATCCGCCATTATTATGAGTCCGTGCGTTGCTGCACCCATGGCTGGTGCTTTGCTTTACATCGGACAAACGCACGATGCAGCCTTGGGCGGCGTGGCTTTATTTGCCTTGGCCTTAGGCATGGGAGCGCCCTTGTTACTCATCGGCACGTCTGCCGGCAGCCTGTTGCCAAGAGCAGGCGTTTGGATGGAAGCGATTAAAAAAGCCTTCGGGATGATCATGCTGGGTTTGGCAATTTGGATTATTTCCCCAGTCATTTCCGTTGCAATACAAATGATATTAATCTCTATCTTATTGATTATATTCAGTTTTATTATTGGCGCTTTCAAAAAAGAACCGGTAAAAATACACAGCAAGCAACTCTTCGTTAAAGCGCTGGCTTACCTTGCAACGCTGTTGGCGCTGGTTTATTTGATTGCTGGTGTTTCTGGTGGCACGGATATTTTTCGGCCGCTGGCGCATTTAAGTCATACCGCGCAAGGACAAACCAACACTTTACGTTTTGAGCGAATTAAGCGTTTAGCAACATTAAACGAACGCTTAACACACCTACAAGGCAAGAAAGTCATGCTAGATTTTTATGCGGACTGGTGTACTTCCTGCAAAGAAATGGAGCGCCACACCTTTAGTGATCCACAAATTCATGCCGCGCTGCGAGACGTACTGTTATTACAAGTAGATGTCACCGCGAATGACGACGACGACAAGGCGTTGTTAAAGAATTTCCAATTATTTGGCCCTCCCGCTACGTTGTTCTTTGACGAACACGGGCAAGAACTGACGGATTCCCGTGTCATGGGTTACCAAAATTCAGCACAGTTTTTGGCAACGCTGAACCATGCTGGATTATGACCAAAAACAGTTTTTTTGTATAAATTCGACGAAAAGATAGACAACCAACACCATTTTGCGGCAAAATTCGGAAGTGAAAAAAATTCTTGTTCTCCACGGTCCCAATCTAAACCTGCTCGGCACCCGCGAGCCGACGGTTTATGGTCGCGTTACCTTGGAGCAAATTAACACCTCGTTGTCCGCGCAAGCAAGCCTACAAGCCGCTGATTTGCAGTCTTTTCAAAGCAATAGTGAAGCGGCCTTAATTGAGCGGATTCACGCCGCAAGAACTGATCAAATTGAGTTCATTATTATCAATCCTGCAGCTTTTACGCACACTAGCGTAGCGATTCGTGATGCACTCTCCGCAGTGGATATTCCATTCATTGAGGTTCATTTGTCGAATGTTTTTGCACGCGAGACTTTTCGCAAAGATTCATACTTTTCCGACATTGCAGTCGGCGTTATTAGTGGTTTAGGGGCGATGGGCTATGAGCTGGCGCTAAAATTTGCACTACAACATTCTGTAAGGAGTTAAAAAATGGATTTACGTAAACTGAAAACACTGATTGATTTAGTCGAAAATTCCAGCATCGCTGAATTAGAACTGACCGAAGGTGAAGAACATGTACGCATTTCGCGTAATATCGCACCATCGCAACAGTTTTATTCACCCTCAGCACAGCAAAATTTTGCGGTCGCGCCTGCACCGATCGCTGCTCAGGCGGTAGCTGCCGAGCCCGCCGCCATAGAAGGTCATGTGGTTAAATCACCGATGGTGGGAAGTTTTTATCGTGCAGCATCGCCCGGTGCAAAAGCGTTTGTAGATATTGGTCAAAACGTCAACGAAGGCGATACTTTGTGCATTATCGAAGCAATGAAATTGCTCAATGAAATTGAAAGTGACAAAACCGGCGTGATTAAAGCCATTTTGGTTGAAAATGGTCAGCCAGTCGAGTTTGGACAACCGTTGTTTATTGTGGGCTAATTCATTATGGTTATGTTTCCGCGCAAACCGGCTGCTAGTGTTAAAAAAACAGATGCCCCGGCCATGTTTGAAAAAATCCTCATCGCCAATCGTGGCGAAATCGCATTGCGAATCCAGCGTGCTTGCCGTGAAATGGGCATTAAAACCGTCGCCGTTCACTCTGAAGCTGATGCGGAAGCAAAATATGTCAAATTAGCTGATGAATCGGTCTGTATCGGGCCCGCGCCTTCCAATCAGAGTTACTTGCACGTCCCCTCGATCATCAGTGCCGCTGAGGTGACGGATGCGCAAGCGATTCATCCTGGTTATGGATTCTTATCCGAAAATGCCGATTTCGCAGAACGCGTTGAAAAGTCCGGTTTTGTTTTTATTGGCCCGCGTGCCGAAACA
The DNA here is from genome assembly GCA_036171275.1 of Gallionellaceae bacterium. Taxonomy (GTDB): domain Bacteria; phylum Pseudomonadota; class Gammaproteobacteria; order Burkholderiales; family Gallionellaceae; genus PALSA-1006. Next base: position 50,296 of record JAVHQT010000022.1, read on the forward strand.
ATTCGTCTAATGGGCGACAAAGTGTCTGCCAAGAATGCCATGAATAAAGCCGGTGTTCCGTGCGTGCCTGGCGTTGATGGCGCACTACCGGATGATCCGAAAGAAATTATGCGCATTGCCAAGTTTATTGGCTATCCGGTGATTATCAAGGCGGCAGGCGGCGGCGGCGGACGCGGAATGCGCGTGGTGCACACCGAAGCCGCGCTCCTAAACGCGGTGACCATGACCAAAACGGAAGCCCAGGCCGCCTTCAATAACCCGATGGTTTACATGGAAAAATTTCTCGAAAATCCTCGGCATATTGAAATTCAAGTTCTGGCAGATCAACATGGCAACGCAGTATTTCTGGGCGAGCGAGATTGCTCAATGCAGCGTCGTCACCAAAAGATTTTAGAAGAAGCACCTGCGCCTCATCTGAACGCTAAGCTTCGCGACAAAATTGGTGAGCGTTGCGCCGAAGCGTGTCGAAAAATAGGGTATCGCGGCGCAGGAACTTTCGAATTCTTATATGAAAACAACGAGTTCTATTTCATTGAAATGAATACGCGCGTTCAGGTAGAACATCCAGTCACAGAAATGATTACGGGTGTCGATATTGTTCAACAGCAAATTCGCATTGCGGCGGGCGAAAAATTACCTTTCCGCCAAAAAGATATTCAGTTCCGTGGTCACGCAATCGAATGCCGCGTCAACGCAGAGCATCCTTTTACTTTTGTGCCCTCGCCTGGTCGAATCACCACATGGCATGTTCCTGGCGGCCCTGGCATTCGAGTCGATTCGCACGTTTACACCAACTATTTTATTCCGCCTCATTACGATTCAATGATTGGCAAAATTATTGCCTACGGCGACACGCGCGAGCAAGCCATTGCGCGAATGCGAACCGCTCTATCTGAGACGGTAGTGGATGGAATCAACACCAACATTCCGCTGCATCAAGAGTTAATGCAGGATGCTGCGTTTATTCAAGGCGGCACCAATATCCATTACTTGGAACATAAACTCGCCGAAAAAACAAAGGTTAAATAAGCTTTGTCTTGGCTCAATTTATCCATCCAAGCTGAAGCTAATTACGCCGAAGCCATGAGCGAACTACTGTTGGAGCGTGGCGCATTGTCGGTGGATATGTTGGATGCCGATGCAGACACGCCGGATGAGCAAGCCATATTTGGTGAACCAGGCGAGCCCACTAGCGCAGTTTGGCAGCATAATTTAGTCAATGCCTTGTTTGAGGACGGCGTCGCGGTTGCAGAAATTTTTCAAAGCTGTTGCAGCGTCCTTGGTATTTCACCGCCTCCGCACCGCATTGATACGCTGCAAGAAAGCGATTGGGTTCGACTGACCCAAGCGCAATTTGATCCCATTCGTATTTCTGCCCGACTGTGGATTGTCCCGACTTGGCATACGCCGAGTGACCCTTCCGCCATCAATATTGTTCTTGACCCCGGCTTGGCGTTTGGCACAGGAAGTCACCCAACGACGCGGCTATGTTTGCGTTGGCTTGACGCCAATTTACATGGAGGCGAATGCGTCTTAGATTATGGCTGTGGCTCAGGTATTTTAGCGATTGCGGCCATGAAATTAGGGGCGGCACGTGCCAACGGTGTCGATGTTGACATGCAAGCCGTTCAAGCCAGCAAAGATAACGCGCTCGCGAATCAAGTTGCCGCTGAATTTTTCTTGCCCGAAACGCATCCAACGGCACAATACGACCTCGTTGTTGCCAATATCTTAACCAATCCACTCCGTGCTTTAGCGCCCTTGTTGGCGGGTGCGACACGCTCAGGCGGACGGATTGTTTTATCGGGAATTTTGCAAGAGCAAGCTACCGAACTCATGCGAATTTATGCAAATTGGTTTGATTTCCAACCCGCGATATTTGAAGAGGGGTGGAGCTGTTTGTCTGGATTCAAACGATGATTTCCACCACCGAATGTCCAAGTTGTCACACCCATTTTAAAGTCACCGAAGATCAACTTTCTGCGCAAGAAGGTTTGGTGCGGTGTGGTCGCTGTAAAACGGTATTTAATGCGCTTGAACAAGCACAAAACGATTTGCAACTTGCCCTGCCAATTGACATTCCGAAATCGGTTTCCAGCACGCCAGCAGCCGATATAAATTTACCGCCTGCCAGTACTCCAGCAGCTAAATCCGACGTTCCTCTTTCGAACAATCAAGTGCATGAACCCATTGAACCGGTAAATGACGCTATAAATATCAATATAATCAAAGAGTTAGAAGAGAGCGCTTTTAGACCAAAAAAACGACACAAAAATTTTCCCTGGCTATGGATCGTTGCAAATTTCATGTTGCTGTTGGCTTTAGGACTGCAAGTGATTTACTTTTTAAGAGTCGAAATCGCCGCGCAAGCACCGCGCTTCAAACCTGCCTTATCACTTTATTGCCGCTTATTGCATTGCAGCCTACCGTTGCCACATCAAATTAATTTATTCAGCATTGAATCTTCTGATTTGGCGGCGGACACAACCGCGCCCAACCTGATTATATTGAGTGCGATATTGCGCAATTTAGCCCCGTATGCGCAAGCTTTTCCAGCGATAGAATTAACGTTAACCAATGGCGAAAAAAAGCTACTGGCAAGACGGCTATTTAAGCCGGCCGACTATCTCAAGCCGGAAGAAAACCAAGCAATCGGTTTAGCCAACAGCCGTGAAATTGAAGTTCAATTGCGCCTTGATACGCAAGATTTGAAGCCGGCAGGTTACAAATTACTTTTACTGTATCCACCCGAAACCACAGAAAGCGTTGCCCATTAAAAAGCGGCGCTGATTATTTTATTATATTTGAAATATTGCACGCTAACCGCACTTGCTAAAGCTAACTTACGGTTGTGCAATCGTTAAAAACGAAAGCTTGCTAACCCCCGCTTTTTGCGCGATTGCCATCACCTCGGCCACGCGTCCATAATTCACTGCTGTATCTGCTTGAATTTGCAACTGAAATTGTGGATCAGCGGCACGGGTTTGCAATATCGATTGCAATTGTGCATCGGTCAGTGCTTTCGATTCCAACGTGACCACGCCCTGTGCATCAATCCCCAAACTGGCTTTTTGCAATTTGTCGTCATGCACCACCGCTGCCGTTTTAGGTAAATTCACCTTCAGCGACTGCGGCGCCAACATGGGCGCGGTAATAATAAACACCACCAATAACACCAACATCACATCCACCAAGGGTGTGACGTTGATTTCACTCATCATGCCGTCTTGCTGAGAACCGCCACCGATTGCCATCGTTACCCCTTAAAATCTTGTTTAGCCGCCAGGCGAATAAAATCATGTGCGAAGTTTTCCAATTCGGTGACATGCACCTTTAAGCGGCGTAAAAATAAGTTATATGCCAACACTGCCGGCAACGCAGTGGCAATACCAATCGCCGTGGCAATCAGCGCCTCACCAATTGGCCCCGCCACAATATCCAAGCTGGCAGAACCGGTTTTTCCGATATTTTGCAGCGCATGCATAATGCCCCACACTGTACCAAACAGACCGACAAAGGGCGCTGTCGAACCAATCGTTGCCAGCTCCGCCAACCCCCGCTCGTGATAACGTTGAATGTTTTGCAACTGTTGGCGCAATACGCTTTCCAACAATTCTTGCGGCGCACCCAAATGCTTTAAATCTTTCTGTTCTGCATTCAAACTTTTCAACTCTGCAAAACCGGCTTGCGCCAATTGTGCAAAATCCCCGGTACTGCGCTGCACCACGGCGGCGGCAACAGCCCAATCCGCCGCACTCCAAAAAACACGCATGAATTCAGTATGCAATTTATTCAATTGGAATTGCTTCCAGGCTTTATACAAGGCGATCGACCAAGTGATAATTGATAATATAATCAATAAAAACAAGGTACTAGCAACAACCGTCGACTCTACTGAAAATAAATGACTCATCCTTAATTATCCCTTAATGAAAAACCGATTGGACCCAAAAAACACTTGATAACCGCTCACTCCGCTTGGCGGGCGTGAATAAATTTCTCAATCGATGGCTGTTTATTTGCATGCGGTCTTTGGTTGGCAGTCAACTGCGATTTTTTGGGTAACGCTGATTTATTCCGTTCGTTGCAATCCCTTCGACTTGCTCAAAGTGAACGGTTATTTTAATGAGTATTCCCTTGCTTTGATTAATTAAACCGGATTTTTCCGGTGAAGTTTTCCGTTTAACTGCGCGCCCGGTGCAATCGTATTGAACAGCGTGCCAGACCTCTTTACGTTTTCATGTAGCCGTGCCCAAGCGGTCCGTCTCATCGCTGTCCACAACGCCATGCTCATCTGTATGCTGCATTGTCAGCTGAAAAACCATCTTGGTTGCCGAATTATCCATCACTGTCTGTCTTAGTATCAATACCACCATCTGCGACGATTGATGAAAATCCCCCCTATCATTCGATGCACTGCGATGTAACTATCCAATCTAAAAGGCGCTGGTACTCACTGCGACTGCGGCACAGCTTCGCTCAACTGAACGGCATACCATTCGGCGCCATTAGGTCAGCACTGATTTATTGCAATCACAGTGAGTTCTTCGACTAACTCAGGCGTGTCTTATCAAACCATGACAGCACAAATATATTATAAATCAATACGTTAAAAACATGCTCAAATAAGGCTCTCCTGGGTTTATCGAAGAACTCAGAACTAATAACTGATTAATCAGTTTTTCCTTAACGCCCCCGTCGAGCCGATCTGATAGCCATGTCCCACCTCAATCGTACCGATTCCAAACAAAACAGGCGCAACCTCACCTGTAAAAATTTAGGTAACGGTCACGTGTATAGGCGCTAGAAGTTCACTGCGTAAAACCAGTCAAAAAATGCGTCCAGCTGCAAAATACCGAAGACAGTCCGTCAGATTCCGCGTGGCAATGTAAATGAAATTTTCAAAAATTTTCCCAGAATCGATTTCGACTTGCCTGAATGCGTTTCGGTAAATTGATAAGCACTTTCTAACAATGCAACACCTTGTCAGCCGTTGCGCGCACATTTCTCGCTGCCCTCAGGCACTATATTGGCATGCCGAGTATTTTTCCGGTCAACTTGCGGGCAAGTGGCGCCACACAGAAAATTACCGGCACACCTACCACGTAAGCGATGGCGAATGCCTTACCCCAATGTGCAAGAAAATCAGGCTCAAAGCCGATGTTCAC
>JAVHQT010000023.1:0-55003 GCA_036171275.1 Gallionellaceae bacterium
TGGTTAGATCGCGGCAAAGTAAAGTCGATCCGCTATCGTGGCCCAATCTATAAAGCGTTCTTGGCAGCATTTGTGGTGAGTTTTGTTGGCCTAGGTTGGTTAGGTTTACTGCCCGCTACACCGACTTACACCGTCATATCGCGAATCTTGTCGGTTGTGTATTTTGCATTTTTCTTCTTGATGCCTTGGTACACCAAGATCGACAAGTGCAAGCCCGAACCTGATCGTGTAACGTCCAACTAATCAAGAAAGGTTCGTTAACATGAATGCAATTAAAAAACTAGGGATGCTGGTACTTCTGATGGTGGTACCGGTTTTGGCATCGGCCAGTGCAGAAGTTCATCTGGACAAAGCACCGATCAATCTAAAAGACCAAGCCTCTTTGCAACGCGGAGCTAAGCTATTCACGTCTCAGTGTCTAGCTTGTCATGCTGCAGCCTATATGCGGTATAACCGATTGACCGACATTGGCATGACTGAAGAGCAAATCAAAAAAGACTTGGCTCTGCCTGAAGACGTGAAAATTGGCTCAACTATGCAAGCGGCGATGGATTCAAACTCAGCGAAACTGGCTTACGGCGTTGCGCCGCCAGACTTGAGCGTGATTTCTCGTTCACGGAGTCCAGACTGGCTTTACACTTACCTGCGTAGCTTCTACCTCGACACCTCGCGTCCAAGCGGATGGAATAACAAGACCTTCCCTAACGTTGCCATGCCGTTTATTCTGTCCAGTTTGCAAGGTGAGCAAGTCTTGGAAGTTGAAACTCATGATGGCCATACCACTCGCAATCTGGTGTTGAAAACGCCAGGTTCGATGAGTACAGCTGAATATGACGCAACGATAGCGGATCTAACCAACTATCTAGTGTTTATGGGTGAGCCTGCGATTTTAGTACGCCATCAAATTGGATGGTATGTCTTGGCTTTCCTGTCACTGTTATTGGTTTTGGTGTACAGCCTTAAGAAAGAAATTTGGAAAGATATTCACTGAGTACAATCAATCTAAATTAAACTAGTGACCGTTCCGGCGGAGCTTCAAGCTCCGCCGTTTGGTTTTTTAATAACCGTCAAATATTGCCTGAAACAAAATGATTGGCATTGATAGGAGTGTTACTTTGGCCGCATTTTTCGAAAATACTGGGAGCGACTGCTTTTCCCGTTTTATGATTTCCACTTCGTTATTGACAACCTTACCGGTAACCATAACGACTAAATTGGTTGGCACCGCGATGACTCGCTGTGACCAAAAGATAGGTTGAGCCGCGCTATGATGACACTGTATTCAGGAACAATTTGCCCTTACAGCCACAGCTGTCGAATTGTATTATTTGAAAAAGGAATGGATTTTCAGGTGATTGATGTTGATGTCTTTAACAAGCCTGAAGATTTAGTCGTCATTAACCCATACAACAAAGTTCCGGTACTGGTTGAACGCGAATTAATTTTATACGAAGCCAATATTATCAATGAATATATTGATGAGCGTTTTCCGCACCCACAGCTGATGCCGCCAGACCCTGTTATGCGGGCACGGGCAAGATTATTTCTACACCGTTTTGAACAAGAATTATTTTGTCACATCGGGGCACTTGAAAGTGGCATTAGCAAAACCGCTGATAAAGCCAGATTAGCGGTTGGCAACAATCTCACCCAAATCGCGCCCGTATTTACCAAACAAAAATATATGCTTGGCGATGAATATTCCATGCTGGATGTTGCAATCGCGCCCTTACTCTGGCGATTGGATCACTACGGCATTCAACTTGGCAAAGAGGCTGCGCCGCTGATGAAATATGCAGAACGCTTATTTAGTCGTCCAGCTTACAGCGAGGCGATGACCCCTTCTGAAAAGGCAATGCGCAAGTGAGTGAATCATCCACCAAACCCTATCTCATTCGTGCCATTTACGATTGGTGCGCAGATAGTGGCTTAACCCCTTATTTGGCGGTGCAAGTGGATGAATACACTCAAGTTCCGCGGCACTTTGTCAAAGATGGGCGCATCGTGCTCAACATTGGCGCAGATGCCGTGCGCAATCTTGAACTAGGCAATGAAGATATTGTTTGTGGCGGTCGTTTTGGCGGTGTCGCCCACCAAATTATTGTCCCTGTTTCTGCCGTCATCGGCATTTTCGCCAAAGAAAATGGCCAAGGCTTAGTATTTCAAGGGGCAGAATCAACCGCTTTACCCGCTAATACCAAGCCGCAACCAGCCACGGATGAGCCGCCGCCCAACTCGCCAAAACCGCCTGGACGGCCTAAACTCACCTTAGTTAAATAATCTCAATATATCGTAACATCTTGATTTTATTGAATAAAATAAAAGCGCCATTCAGTACCGACATGGCGCTTTTATTACTTTGCTGTGTAAAGGTTAATTCGCCGTCAATAAACCTTGCATTTTACCCATTGCTTTTTGTTCAATTTGGCGGATTCTCTCAGCAGACACACCAAACTCTGCCGCCAAATCGTGCAAGGTTGCAGCTTCCTCATTCAGCCATCTAGCCTGAATAATGCGACGACTGCGTTCATCTAAACCATTCAAAGCCCGCTTTAAACCACTCGTTTCAAGCGCTGCAAACTGAGCACGTTCCAACAATTGATCTGGCTCATTTTCAACATCAGCTGCCAAATAAGCGATGGGAGAAAAAGTATTTTCCTCATCCGCAGCATCCGGTTCTAATGCCAATTCATGATTACCAAAACGGGTTTCCATTTCCACGACATCCTGTTCGCTGACATTTAATTCGGTGGCAATGCGCGATACCTCTTGCGGGCGAAGCGTATCAAGACCTTTTCGCATACTGCGCAAATTAAAGAACAGTTTCCGTTGTGATTTAGTCGTTGCGATTTTCACCATTCGCCAGTTACGCAGAATATATTCGTGAATTTCAGCCTTAATCCAATGCAAGGCAAACGAAACCAGCCGCACGCCGCGCTCAGGATCAAAACGCTTAACCGCTTTCATTAAGCCAACATTCCCTTCTTGAATTAAATCGGCCTGCGGCAAGCCGTATCCGGCATAGCCACGAGCGACGCTGACTACGACGCGCAAATGCGACAAGACCAAAGAGCGCGCCGCCTCTAAATCGTTATCGCGCCGAAAACGAGTGGCTAAATCTAATTCATCCTCTGGCGTTAACATCGGAAAATTCCTCACCGAGGACATATACAAATCAATACTGCCAACCGCTGCCGGAATGGGCAAAGCCAAATTTTGACTCATCATTTAATACCTCCTAGGTAAATTCTAGCACTCCCACTGCAAGAGTGCTAGCTTAATACTAGGCTTTCCTTCGGCTTTAAGGATTCCGCGCTTAATCTTGCAAGCGGACTGATTCTAAGGCAAACTCAATGCCATTCTGATATTCGAAAGACGCCAATGTGCCTCGCTATTCCCGTCAAAATTATTGAACTTCTCCCCAACGACATGGCTCGTGTTGAACTCGATGGTATCTTTAAAAACATTTCGCTTTCACTCATTGAGGGCGCCAAACTGGGCGATTATGTGATTCTTCACGTTGGGTATGCCTTACAACTTCTGGATGCGGAGCAAGCAGCAGAAACACTAGCGCTATTTGCAGAAATGGAGCGTCAAACATGAAATATGTTGAAGAATATCGCGATTCATCGCTGGCACAAACGCTCGCCAATCGGATTATCGAGGCTGCAGACCCGCATAAAAGCTATCGGTTAATGGAATTTTGTGGTGGTCATACTCATGCGTTATCGCGCTACGGACTGCTTAAATTACTGCCCGACAATGTTCAAATGATTCACGGGCCAGGCTGTCCAGTTTGCGTATTGCCAATCGGGAGAATTGATCTGGCGATTGAACTCGCTTTAGAAAAAAACGTGATTCTATGTAGCTATGGTGACTGCTTGCGCGTACCCGCTTCTAAGCAATTAACACTGTTAAAAGCCAAAGCACGGGGAGCAAATGTTCGCATGGTTTATTCTGCGCTAGACGCATTGAAAGTCGCCAGCGACAATCCCAGCCAGCAAGTCGTTTTCTTTGCGATTGGCTTCGAGACCACCACGCCGCCCACCGCCAGCATCATTAAACAAGCGCAAGAATCAGGACTCAGCAACTTCTCTGTTTTATGCAACCACGTCCTGACCTTACCGGCAATGGAAGCCATTTTATCCCACCCCAACGGCACAAAATTGCATGGGTTATTGGGGCCGGCACACGTTTCAACCATCATTGGCAGCCAACCCTATCAAGCGATTAGCCACGCATTCAACATTCCGGTCGTGGTTTCAGGCTTTGAACCCTTGGATCTTTTGCAAAGCATTTTGATGCTAGTGCGCCAAATTAACCAAGGTCGCGCCGAAGTCGAAAACGAATTTATTCGCGCTGTCACCGTAAATGGCAACCAAAAAGCGCAAGCTTTGGTGGCAGAAGTCTTTGAATTAAGAGATTCTTTTGAATGGAGAGGCTTGGGCGCTTTGCCGCACTCTGGACTGCAACTACGCGCTGAATTTGCAGAATTTGATGCCGAAAAACGTTTCCCTAATTTAACCCATCGCAGTGTTGCGGATCACAAAGCCTGCGAATGCGCGGCAATTTTGCGTGGCGAAAAACGCCCCGAAGAATGCAAAATTTTTGGCACCGTCTGCACACCTGACAACCCGATTGGCTCGTGCATGGTGTCTTCTGAAGGCGCCTGCGCTGCGCATTACACCTACGGAAGAGGAAATTTTATTCCTAATAAAATCAATAACTTACACTAAATTTTCAGTAACAGTCCAGCATCAAAGTACCAGGTTTTTTTAGCAAGCATCGCATCCAGTTGACTAATTTGCATCGGTTTACCTCACAAATAACCTCGAAACGAATGACAGCCTTGGTCGGTTAATTGCGAACGCTGCGCTTCTGTTGCCAACCTTTCGGCAATGATCTTTAAACCGAACGCCTCGGCCATGGTAATAATTGCTTGCACACTCGCCTTGTCTTGATGATCAGCGACCCAATCACGCACAAACGCACACATTCAGCATTCATCTAGTTCAGCACGCCAGCAACATGAATCAGCATAGGCATGGGCAACTTTGCAGCCAGCACCTGATAATGCAGTGCATTTTCTCGTTTCCTCTGTTCTGATTTTTTGCTCATTGCACCCTGAACGACGATGCTTTGGTCGATTCGAATTTTTTTTATGGTGTGAACCTACTCGGCTAAAATGACCTAGAAAAAACCGATTACGCTGAATTTTTGCGGGGAGAAATAGTATGACAATGTTTCTTTTTTAGTCAGTCTATTTTATTGCACGCTAACCTGTCACAATTCAAAAGCGAATTGCGCTCACCCCGAGATTAATGCCATGTCAAAACCGAAAAAAACCTATCCCAACCCCTTAGATATTAAAGCTGGCTGTGTCGAAATGAACCACGGCAGCGGCGGGCGGGCTTCAGCGCAACTGATTGACACACTATTTCTCAGCGCCTTTAAGAACGACTATTTAGCACAAGGTAATGATGCCGCCGTGCTACCCCTACCATCCGCCAACCAAAAACTGGTCATTTCCACTGATGCGCACGTGGTCTCGCCGCTTTTTTTCCCGGGTGGTGATATTGGTAGCCTAGCGGTGCATGGCACGATCAACGATCTGGCCATGATGGGTGCACAACCCTTGTGGATGTCGGTCAGTTTTATTTTAGAAGAAGGCTTTGCGCTACGCGATTTACAGCGGATCGCGCAATCGATGGGGCAAGCCGCACGCGCCGCCGGCGTTCAGATTGTCACCGGCGATACCAAAGTCGTTGAAAGGGGCAAAGGCGATGGCGTTTATATTTCCAGCACCGGCATCGGTTGCGTCACGCCACCGATTTCTCCCGCCGGCAACCGCGCCATTCCTGGTGACTTGATTTTAGTTTCCGGCACACTAGGCGATCACGGCACCGCCATTATGTCGCAACGCGAAGGACTAACCTTTGATACCGCCATCGAATCAGACAGCAATGCTTTACATGAAATCGTCGCGCAATTATTTAGCAGCGGCGCTGACATTCACGTCTTGCGCGACCCCACCCGAGGTGGCCTGGCGACCAGTTTAAATGAAATTGCTCAACAATCCGCAGTCGGCATGATTTTGGACGAAGCGACCATTCCGCTGCATCCCACCGTTGCCGCCGCCTGCGAATTTTTAGGGCTTGACCCGCTCTATATTGCCAATGAAGGCAAACTGATTGCAATCTGCGCGGCCGCCGATGCCGAAAAGTTACTCGTTGTTATGCGCGCCCACCCTTTAGGAAAATCGGCTGCCATCATTGGGGAAGTCATCGCCGACCCCTCGTGTTTTGTACAGATGAAAACAAAACTCGGTGGCAGCAGAATGGTGGATTGGCTGAATGGCGATCAATTACCTCGAATTTGCTAGCACCAAAACAAAACACAAAATAACCAATATAATCATATAGTTACAAAAAAATACTTAGCTTAACCACGCCGAAAATTTGGGATAAGCTTTTTCAGCTTTCGGCTTCATGGTATCGTTCACATCTCTACCTCATTGACTCGTTCAAAATGCGTTATTTAGTTTGGATATTTCGGACTGCTTTATTTTTATTGGCCTTAGGCTTTGCGATTAAAAATGACCAGCCAGTCGTGCTGAATTATTTCTTCGGTTACACTTGGAAAGCGTCTTTAGTTGTTGTTTTATTGAGCTTTTTTAGTGCAGGTGTGTTAATTGGCGTCTTGAGTATGTTCGCCAGCCTGTTTAGCCAACGTCGCGAATTAGCCCGCTTAAAGCGCGAAATCCAGCTCAATCAAAAACGGTCGAAAATCGACGTTTCCCAACCCAACACAAACCTCACTCTCTAAATCATGGAATTCCAACCTTGGATGCTGCTTGTATTCCCACTGTTTTTTGGCATGGGCTGGCTGGCTGCGCGCTTTGATGTCAAAGAACTCCTCGACGAATCGAGCAGCCTGCCCCGCTCCTATTTTGAAGGGCTCAACTTTCTACTCAACGAACAACAGGACGAAGCGATTGAAGCCTTTATCGAGGTGGTCAAAGTTGATCCGCAAACCATCGAATTACATTTCGCACTGGGCAGCTTATTTCGGCGACGCGGCGAAGTAAATCGCGCCATTCGAATGCACTTAAACCTAGTTGAGCGCGGCGATTTAAATGACGAACGCCGCCAGCAAGCGCTGTTTGAATTGGCCCAAGATTATTTAAAAGCCGGAATTTTTGATCGCGCTGAATCTACCTTTGCTACCCTACAAACCACACGTTATGAGAAAGAATCGCTGGATTTTTTACTGGAAATTTATCAAAAAGAAAAAGATTGGTTGCGAGCAATTGATATAAGCCAACGACTAACTGCGCTGACCGGTACGTCACACGGCACGGAAACTGCTTTTTTTTATTGTGAACTCGCCGCCAACGAAATCGCAAATCAAGCACCCGACGCTGCAAAAGTGCATTTAGAACTGGCGCTCAGCTCCAACCCGCGCAGCGTTCGCGCCAGCACGTTGATGGGTGACCTTGCCTTTGCCGCTCAAAATTTCAAACACGCCATCACCGTTTGGAAAAATATTGAGCAGCAAGACCCGCAATATCTACCTTTAATCGCCGAACGTTTGCTGACCGCCTACAAAAATAATAACCAATATAATCAAGGTGTTACGCTTATAGAACATTACCTGTCACACTACCCCTGCTTAGAACTCATGAACGTCTTGTTTAACGCCGTTTTAGAAAGAGACGGAAACGAATCGGCCTACAAAGTTGTCCGCAATGAACTAAAACGCAACCCAACTTTGCTCGGACTGGATAAATTACTCGAAGCAACACTGCTGGATGTCCGGCTTGAACACCGCGCCGATGTCGAACTGGTGAAAAATTTAGTTTATCAACGCACTCGCAGCTTAGCCATGTACCGTTGCAAACAATGCGGCTTTAAAGCACGGAATTTTTATTGGCATTGCCCTGCTTGCTCCGGCTGGGAAACCTACTCGCCGCGTCGCACCGAAGAAGTTGGCGGATAAAATCAACAATTTTGAAAGCTCTCAACATGCACGACCCCAAAATCATTGTCGCGTTGGATTATCCGGATGCTGCCAGCGCCTTAGCGTTAGTCGCACGACTCAATCCCAGTTTATGCCGCTTAAAAGTCGGCAAAGAATTATTCACCGCCACCGGACCTCAGCTGCTGGAAACCCTGCAAAATCGAGGTTTTCAGGTGTTTTTGGATTTGAAATTTCACGACATTCCTAACACCACTGCGCAGGCGTGCAAAGCGGCTGCCAGCTTGGGCATTTGGATGGTCAATGTCCATGCTTGCGGCGGGCGACGCATGATGGAAGCGGCGCAGGAGGCGTTGGCAAAGGTAGCACAGCCACCAAAATTAATTGCGGTCACGGTACTGACCAGCATGGCGCAAGCCGATTTAGCCGAATTAGGCATCAGTGCCTCGCCCGCCGAACACGTGTTGCATTTGGCTGCATTGGCACAAGCGAGTGGACTGGATGGCGTCGTTTGTTCTGCGCAAGAAGCGGCGGCGTTGCGGCAACAATGCGGAGCGAAATTTTGTTTAGTCACCCCGGGTATTCGCCCAATTGACGCTGCGCTGGACGATCAATCGCGCATCATGACCCCAACTGCCGCCTTGGCTAACGGCGCACATTACCTCGTCATCGGTCGCCCCATTACCCAAGCCGCCGACCCTTTGCAAGCCTTAGAAAAAATCAACACTTCGATTCAAACTCACTGAATAACCCAGTTATGGCAGCCGCAATAGTTTCATAACTTATTGATTTAATGAGTTAATTTGTAATTTCGAATTGCATAACCAACTTAAAGGCGCTGGTAAAAATTCAATTTTCGAAGCCAGGCAAGGCGCGAGCAAAAAATAAGAACGTTGCCTATACAAAATAGATCAGGCGTGATTTTTTATCGGCAACACAGCATTGCGAAATCGCGTTAATTTTTAGCGCTGCCCTTAACACGATTTTGCCAGTATGGCCACGTAGGCGCTTGAAAACGAGTAAAAAAAGGACTCAGGAAGAACGGTTGATTTAATCAATACTGACTTTATTTAATCAGCATTTCGCTCAGTATTTTAAAGCTTATTCACGTTCCCGTTTTTGATTTGGAAACAACTCCTCATTGAAGCCGAATTGTCGTAAATCACGAATGCGCATGGGGTACAAAATCCCGTCTAGGTGATCGCATTCGTGTTGCACTACGCGCGCGTGGAAGCCGCTCACGGTGCGATCAATCCTGTTGCCCAGCGCGTCAAATCCTTGGTAACGAAGCTGAGTAAACCGAGGCACGCGGCCGCGCATCCCAGGTACGCTCAAGCAACCTTCCCAATCTTCCGCTTGTTCCGTGGACAAAAAAGTCAGCGTTGGATTGATCAGCACGGTTTGTGGCACTATTTCAGCATCGGGATAACGTGGGTTGCTCGCCACTTCAAAAATGACCACGCGCAGATTAACGCCAATTTGCGGAGCGGCAAGACCCACACCGTCGAGCGCTTGCATGGTGTCGTGCATATCCACTAACAGTTGTTTTAAATCAGTATCATTAAATTGTTTAACCGTTTCTGCGACGCGCAACAGTCTGGCATCGCCCATACGTACAATCGTTTTAGTCGCCATTTGTTTTAACCAGTTCGCCAATAATATGCCGTACCCGCACCATTGCTGGTTCGGCCACCGCCCGAATATTTGCTAATTGCACCGCTTGCCAACTATTCCCCCGTCCAGCGGCGTGATTCACCACCACCGCAATCGCAGCATAATCCATCGCGAGTTCTCGGGCTAAAGCCGCCTCTGGCATACCAGTCATGCCCACCATATCGGCACCGTCGCGCTCCAAACGATTCACTTCGGCAGCAGTTTCCAAGCGTGGACCTTGCATGGCAGCATAAACTCCGCCCGCCACCACGCTTTCGTCGACCTGACCGGCAGCGGCTAAAATCTGTTGGCGCAAGGATTCTGTATAAGGTTGAGTAAAATCAATGTGAGTAACGGGGCGCTCCCGTCCATCAAAAAAAGTAAATTGCCGATCATAGGTGTAATCAATAATTTGATCAGGCAGCACCAACGTGCCCGGCGTTAAATCTTCCCGAATCCCCCCCACTGAAGCGACTGAAATCATTTTTTTCGCCCCTTGCTGATGCAGTGCCCAAAGGTTAGCGCGGTAATTCACCCTGTGCGGCGGAATCGTATGTCCGTAACCATGTCGCGCTAAAAAAATGACCTCATGTTGATTGATCGTGCCGAAAGTCAGCGCGCCAGACGGTTCGCCGAAAGGGGTACGTATCACTTGTCGATGGGTAATGATTAAATTCGCCAGTTGATCTAAACCGGTACCGCCAATAATAGCTAACAAGGGGCAGTTTCCTTAACAGCATAAATGGCGGGCAAATTTCGCCAAGCACCATGAATATCCATCCCACAACCAAAAACAAAGCGATTTGGCAAAGTTAGCCCAACGTAATCTGCCTGAACTTTCTTCTGTAAGCCATTGATTTTATTGGATAAAACGGCACAGTAAAATTTATTCGCCCCCAGTGCCATGACCCGTTGTTGAATTGCATACATCGTTTCGCCTTCATCTAATATATCGTCTAAAACAAGCACCGATCTGCCGCGCACCTGTTCAGGAGGTGCAACTTTCCAATGCAGCGCACCGCCTTGGCGGCGCTGGCCGTAACGCGAAACGTGCAAATAATCGAACTCAAGTGGAAAGTTGAGCAGCGGCAAAAGTTGCCCGGTAAACACCACTGCCCCGCCCATCACCGATAACAACAAAGGTTTTTCAGCCGCCAAACTCGCATTAATTTCAGCCGCGACGCGATGCAAGGCGGTTTGCACCTCCTCTGCCGAAAACAACAAGTCGGCATTGTGTAACCATTCTTGAGCAAGCTGCGCAGTAAACATTAGACAATCGTTTGCAAAAACGCCGCAAATTGTTGTTTAACTTCCGGATGTTTAAGACCGAAAGACACTTGTGCTTCCAGATAGCCCAATTTTGAACCACAGTCAAAACGCTTGCCATTGAAGCGATACGCCAGCACCTCTTCTTCCTGCATCAGTGCAGCGATACCATCCGTCAGCTGAATTTCGCCACCGATTGAAGGATCGATTTGTTTTAAATAATGAAAAATACGCGGGGTCAGAATATACCGCCCCACCACGGCCAACGTAGTGGGCGCGTGTTCTGGCTTTGGCTTTTCAACAATCGCATTCACCCGCTCAATGTTAGTCGTCATTTTTTGGCTATCGACAATCCCATATTGCTTCGTATGAGCGCGGGGCACATCTTGCACGCCTAAAATAGAACAGCGATATTGCTCAAACACCGCCATCATTTGCTGCATTACCGGTGGCTCGGCATCGATCAAATCATCCGCCAGAAACACCACGAACGGCTCATCTTTGATCACAGGTTGTGCACACAGCACGGCGTGTCCTAAGCCTAATGGTTCGGTTTGCCGAATGAAGATACAGTTGATGTTGGCGGGAACAATTTCTTTGACAATTCTCAGTAAGTCTTTTTTACCTTGAATTTCTAGCGTTGCTTCAAGCTCATAATGTTTATCAAAATGGTCTTCAATTGCACGTTTATTGCGACCGGTAATAAAAACCATATCGGTGATACCCGCCGCCACTGCCTCTTCAACCGCGTATTGAATCAACGGCTTATCCACCACGGGCAACATTTCTTTTGCCGTGGCTTTTGTCGCCGGTAAAAAACGACTACCCATGCCGGCAACCGGGAAAACCGCTTTGGTAATCCTTTTGCAACGACGGTCAAAGCGACTGTGCCGTTGATTTAAAATCGGTGGATATTCAAAAACTTGCATATTATTTCCTTAACTAGATTCGCGTCGTTAATCCAAAATTTTTACAGAAACCGCTGTTTTTCCTTGGGTACGAAAACCCAAAACTAGCCGGTTTCAACCGTGGACGGAAGCGCGTTTTGAAAAAAACTCAGCAACGTTTGTTCATCCCAAACCGGAATGTTCAATGAATTCGCTTTTTCTAACTTACTGCCTGCTTCGCTGCCGGCAACCACAAAATCCGTTTTTTTCGACACACTGCCAGCCACTTTTGCACCCAAGGCTTCAAGCTGCGCTTTGGCTTCATCTCGATTTAAACGACTCAGCGACCCGGTCAGCACCACCGTTTTGCCGCTTAAAATTTGTGGCAAAACAGTCACTTCATTTTCATCCCAATGCAATCCTGCTTCATGCAACTGTTTAAGCACCGCTTGGTTATGCGGCTCGGCAAAAAAATCAACCATACTTTGGGCAACCACCGGTCCCACGTCAGGCACGTGCACTAACTCAGCCAACGACGCATTCTTGATCGCCTCTAAATGTGCAAAATGTTGCGCTAAAGCTTTAGCTGTGCCTTCACCCAAATGCCGAATACCCAATGAAAACAAGAACTTAGCTAGCGTTGTTTGTTTACTACGCTCAATCGCATCTAATACGTTTTGTGCACTTTTTTCAGCCATATGCTCTAAGGTGCAGAGTGTCGATAGCTTCAATTGATACAAATCAGGCAACGAATGAATCAGGTTTTCATCGACTAATTGCTCAACCAACTTATCGCCCAAACCTTCAATATCCAGCGCTCGCCGTGAAGCAAAATGCAAAATCGCTTGTTTTCGCTGCGCCGAACAAAAAAGCCCGCCGGTACAACGCGCATCAGCTTCGGTTTCGGCGCGCACGACTTTACTGCCGCACACCGGACACAGGCTCGGCATCACAAAAGGACGGGCATCAGTCGGACGACGTTCCAGCACCACGCCCACGATTTCAGGAATAACATCGCCGGCGCGTCGCACAATCACGGTATCGCCGATTTGCACATTTTTACGCCGTATCTCACCTTCGTTGTGCAAGGTTGCATTGCTGACGGTAGTTCCGCCGACAAAGACCGGATTCAGTTTTGCAACCGGCGTTAATTTTCCCGTGCGCCCGACTTGAATTTCAATATCACGAACCTGGGTTAATTGTTCTTCGGCCGCAAACTTGTGCGCAACCGCCCAGCGCGGTTCACGCGACACGAAGCCCAGTTCATCTTGCCAGCGTCGTGAATTCACTTTGTACACCACGCCGTCAATATCAAACGGCAATTGCTGGCGGTGCGCGGCCACGTGTTCATGGAAATTTGCCAGTGCTTGTGCGCCTATACAGACTGCGCGTTCGGCGCAAACCGGCAAACCCAATAATGCCAACTGCGTCAAAATTGCAGCGTGCGTATCAGGAATTACCCAGCCTTTAACTTCGCCTAAGCCATAGGCAAAAAATGTCAGCTTGCGTTTTGCAGCCACTGCCGGGTCAAGTTGACGCAGGCTACCGGCAGCGGCATTGCGCGGATTAACCAGCAAAGGCAATCCATTTTTCAATTGTAAGTCATTGTATTCATTGAATTCTTTTCGCCCCATCAGCACCTCTCCCCGCACTTCTAAAACAGGGGCGCGACACGCTTTCAACTGCAAAGGAATAGCGTGAATGGTGCGGATATTTTGGGTGACGTCTTCGCCCGTTTCGCCATCGCCACGGGTGACCGCTTGGCAAAGCACGCCGTTTTCATAGCGCAGATTGATGGCGAGTCCGTCAAATTTGAGTTCAGCAATATATTCGACGGTTTGAATGCCCAGCAAATTTCGTATCCGCTGATCGAAAGCGCTGGCGCCGTTGGCACTGATATCCGTTTCGGTTTTAATTGACAGCATCGGCACCCGATGCTGTACGGGCGTAAAACCCGCTAGCACTTTTCCGCCTACGCGTTGTGTCGGGGAATCAAGGGTCAGGAATTCAGGATGCTGATTTTCGAGGCTTTGTAGCTCATTGAATAAGCGGTCGTATTCCGCATCGGGCACAATCGGATTATCTAAAACATAATACGCGTGCGCATAACGCTCAATTTCATGGCGCAATTGTTCAGCACGGTGCAGCAAATTCATGGAATTCATCGCTTAAGAAAATAAACGAAGTGCTTGCGGACTGCCGGGAATAATTTTTCCGGCAGTCATACGATTTTCAATTTCCATTACCTGTTCGCGAATTTGGGCGATGGCGGCCGGATTGAGTTCATGGCGATTGTCATCCACCAGTTCCGCACGAAGACCAATCCCAAGTTGTTGCGCCAAATTCGCCATTTCATCAAAACGCTGCGCGGGATGTTCAACTCTAGGCACGTCCAATAGCAGCGTTAAACCCTGAACGCGTGTTTGCGCCAAGGTGTGAAATTGAAATGCAGAGCCATCCATGCTACCCAAATTAAATAAAGTAAGCCCTTGCGCGTCTAATAAATGAAAAGAACCATCCGCTTGCAATTTAAATCCATGGCGTTCGGCGACGTGCGACACTTCGCTACCAAAAAGTAAGCGTCCCACGTGCGGCAAAATATTTAAACCAATCATTTGATCGACTTGCGCGCAAAACTCATCCAGTTTTTTCGCCTGCTGCAATGCCTCTTCCACCGAAGGTAACACTGAATCTGCCTGTAGTTCCTCCGAGGCATCGCGTAAAACCGTATAAAAATCAGTGAGTCTGGCTGCGCTAACTGGTCCGCTACGATCGGCAAGCAACAGACCGATTCTAAATTCGCGATAGGTTTGCTGGCTTTCCGCAATCAAGCGATCCCAACATCCGGTCGTATGGTTTAAACCACAGGCATTAACCCGTTTGCCAAAATCAAAACGCCGTGTCCACAACGGCGCTAAAGCATCGCTCGTCATCGGGTGCGGCAGTGTGATTAGCACGATGTAATCGGTTAACGGATCAATTAAGTCAAAGTTAACCGGGTTGCTTTCTTCCGTTTCGGCGGGCGCATTTTCTAAGGCGACAACTTCTTGCTCGATAAAATCAATCAGCGATTCAGTAATTTCAAGCGGAACGTCAGACGATGAATGACTTTGGTACAGCGCGTCTTCGCGTGCCGAGCTGAAGGTGTCACTTAATTGCCGGCGATACTGTCGCTGCTGAAAGAAGCCATATAAATAAACGGCAATCACGACGACGGTAGCAATCAACAATAAACCGATTTGTAATTCACTCATAGTTTTAACCACCCATCAAATCAACGGTTAATTATACTTATTGGGGTCATGTTCTGCACTGCAGATTCGCCAACAAAGCTGTGCCGGCTTAACTTAATTCAAGCTCGGCGTTTTCATTGCCAATCGCTGAAATTGCTTGCAGCGCTTTCAGGAAATCAGGATTTTCATGTAATTGAGCATGACTACTTGGATGCACATGGCCTCTCATATGCAGACAACGCGCCTTACTGGCAGCAGGCATTTGCCATTTTAAGTCGGTTAATAATTCATCCGCTAAGTCTGGTTTATTGCATACCAGCACCATATCGCAACCCGCATTCAACGCTGCTGTCGCGCGCGCCACAATACCACCGGCGACGGTAGCACCTTCCATACTTAAATCGTCGCTAAAAATACAGCCTTCAAAATTTAGCGAGCTGCGCAAAATTTGCTGCAACCAAATTTTAGAAAAGCCAGCCGGAAGGCGGTCAATTTTAGGATAAATCACATGTGCCGGCATCACTGCGGTTAAGCCCACCTCTATCATTCGCCGGAACGGAATCAAATCATCCATTTCAAGGTCGGTTAACGAACGTTCATCCACTGGAATGGCTAAATGCGAATCAGCGCGCACAAAGCCATGACCGGGAAAGTGTTTACCCACCGTGGCCATGCCCGCTTTTTTCATGCCTATCATCAAACCATGCGCCAGCTCTGCAATGGCTTGTGGCTGCTGATGAAACGCTCGATCGCCGATAACGCTACTGTTGCCATAATCCATATCAAGCACCGGCGCGTAGCTAAAATCAACCCCGTAACTGCGCAATTCAGCCGCAAGCACCCAACCGCATTGCTCCGCCAAATGACGCGCACGCTTAGGATGCTGATCCCAAATCTTGCCCAATTCGCGCATGGCCGGAATTTTACAAAAACCGTCACGAAAACGCTGGACACGCCCACCTTCATGATCAACCGAAATCAGCAGCGATGGCGTTCTAAGCGCCCGAATACTAGCGGTCAAAGCTTCCAGCTGCGCGGGTGATTCATAGTTCCGCGCAAACAAAATCACGCCGCCCACCAACGGGTGACGCAAACGCTGCTCATCGGCTTGCGTCAAGATTTTGCCCAAAACATCCAACATCACCGGCCCAATGCCCATCTAAACTTACCCTTTCATCGCAAAAAATAGCGTTATTCTGGAACTCACCGTGCCCCGCACGAATTAATTCGCATCAAAAAAATACTATAACTGATTGATTTATTGCTGTAAATTTTTTAAATGCGGGTTTTAAGTTTAAGGGAAACCGCCTTGCCCTCCGCTGCAAAGAGAGCGTTTGGCCGAGGATATAAACCAAATTAACACGGCGAACGCTTTGGCCGTCCCCCTCAAGGACAGAGCTGACGTGGAGACCGGCGTCATTATCCTCGACTGCCCCTTTCCTTCAGCCTATGTTGGTGAGGATCGACTCAATTCCCCGAACATGCCTTACCCAGCCACGTGCAGCAACAAGCATAATTCTGCGCACGCCTAACGCAATTGTGCTAACAAGCGTTGATACTCCACCTCTTTGAAGCCCAGCGCCAACACGCGCCCCTTCATTTCTAACACCGGACGTCTAATTAAATTATGCCATTCTAGCAATGCCGCGCGCGTACTTAGCGCATCTTTCATCGCCGCTTTTTGATCTGCGCTCAATTCGCACACCCATGTTTTACCGGTCTTTTTAAGCAGCATTTGCCAGCCAACTTGGCTTAACCAGTTATCCAACAGCGCTTCGGTTACCCCATTTTTTTTAAAATCATAGAACTGATACGCAATGCCATTTTGCGCCAGCCAAACACGCGCTTTCTTCACGGTGTCGCAATTTTTAATACCATATAACACTATGATTTTATTCATTATTTATACTATTCTAAATTTAGCTTAATACCATCGAATTCTGTTTTTCCCTGGCCAGAAGTCGGTTTTACTGCGGCTTGTTCATAGGTTTTCATACGGGCGGTTTGTGAATAATCAATCAGAGATGATAAATTGCTAGCGGAATCGGCATTGCGCAAGGCTTCTTCTTTGCTGATTTTGCCGGCTTTGAATAATTTATACAGTGCTTGTTCAAAAGTCTGTGCGCCGGGGCTAACACTTTGCTCCATCGCCTCACGGATTTTGTCAATTTGGTCATTTTTAATCAGATCAGCAATTAAAGCGGTATTCAGTAAAACTTCGACCGCCGGAATTTGTTTACCGTCCACGTCACGCACCAACCGTTGCGAAACCACGGCACGCAAACACATCGACAAATCCGACAACACGCTTTGCTTGGCATCGTAAGGGAAGAAATTGACGATGCGATTCAGCGCATGATAGCTATTATTAGCGTGCAAAGTTGACAAGCATAAATGCCCAGTTTGCGCAAAAATTAAGGCGTGTTTGAGTGTATCGCGGTCACGTATTTCGCCAATCATTAGCACGTCCGGCGCTTCCCGCATTGCGCTCACCAAGGCGCTGCCGTAATCCACCGTATCGGTGCCGATTTCACGCTGATTCACAATCGATTTTCGGTGTTGGAACAGATATTCTATCGGGTCTTCAATCGTCAAAATATGCCCGGTCTGTTCACGATTTCGATAATCAAGCATCGCCGCCAAGGAAGAAGATTTGCCGGAGCCTGTCGCGCCAACCACCAAAACCAGTCCGCGTTTCTCTCGCACCAAGTCCTTTAATACCAAGGGCAATTGTAGTGTCTCGACATCGGAAATTTCGCCGCGTACGTAGCGAATCACCAAAGCAACATCGCCGCGCTGCCGAAAAACATTGACGCGAAAATTGCCAATATTCGCTGCACGAAAGGAAAAGTTCATTTCCATTTTGGCCTCAAATTCGGCAATTTGCGCTTTGGACATCAACTGATAAGCAATGCGTTTCAGCGTGTCGGCATCTAAAATTTGCCCATTCACAGCGCGAGCTATGCCATCAATTTTGATATTAATGGGCGCGCCTACCGACAAAAATAAATCGGAGGCTAATTTTTCAGCAGCCAGTTGCAATAAAGGCAGAATAAGCATGGCATTCCCTGGTTAAATTTCAAAATTAAAGCGCAAAAAAAGGGTGTTCAAGGACACTGATTTATTCAGTTCGTATTGCACCTGCAAGGCGTAGGCAGTAACGGTGGGGTACTTAGGACGAACGCTTGTTTTAATCAGAGCTTCCTTAACTTCAAAAAACACTGGCCATTTTGCCGTTGCGACAAAATGGCCATGAAACGCTTTGATTATAATCAGTTTTTAATCATTATTGCGCAGAACAAGTACCAGCGAAAAACCGACTACTCCCACAGACTATGACTGCCCCCTTTCAAATCAAGGGGAATTCAGTCACTGCTGATCGATTCTGCGATGGTTCGTGCAGCTCACCAACAACGGCATAAATCTTCGCATCTCTAACTTATTAACAGCTTAAAAATCCCAACGAAAACCGAGCGAACCGAAGAGGCGGGTATTTTTGGTGCTTTGGTTTGTTCCGGTGGATTCAGTCAATTCAACACCGGTATCCATATCCAAAGACAAACTTTGACCTAATTGATAAGCGACCCGAATCATCGGCATATTGCGCACGATATTGCCGCCATAATTATCTGATTGCCGATAATAATTCCATGAGCTATCGAGATATAAATCTGCATCAAACGCGGTTCGATTGTAGATAAACAGCGACTGCGCCCCTTGCACCAAAGCACTCGAAGTCAGGCTGGTTCCGATCGAGGTCATATCATTTTCGGAATATAAATTACTACCGATTAACTGCCCAGTAATGGTTTTTTCTATACCAGAACCGGCATAATCGGACAGATAACCTTGCAAACCGCCTAAAGTCGAATCGCCACTCGCGGCATACGCAGCAACCGAGCTCAATCGCAGGTCAGCCCCAAGTTGCCAATTTTTGGATAATTTTTGCGTGATGCCGACCTGTGAAGAGCTGGACTTGATGGTGCGATCCATCGCCAATTGCTTAATCTGCGCATCCGTGAGCCTCGTTTGCAGCGTAGCAATAGAAGTCGTTAAGGCGCCATTAAGTGCGTTACGTGTGCTGACGTTGCTTCGATAATCCGCCATCAAGTTAAACGTAGTGCCGGTTGATTCAAAGGTCAACGAGCCGTTCGCGGTTGCCATATTCAACATACCGAAATAAATATCGTAATCGACGGCGGCATACGCCATCTGGCCGGTGGCAAAATACTTAAATTCCGCTCCCACACCCCGGCGATCTTGCAGGCCTTCTATGGTTTGATTGATCAAATAATAAGACATCATGCCTTGATCAACGCTTAGGCCATAAAACACGGGTGCCGGCGCACTCGAAAACTCAGCCAATTGCCCCGCCACCGCATTCACGCGAAAATCTTGCGCTGAACCGTAACCCGCCAACGCGCCATCAAAACGCCCCATCACGCCCCCGCCGCTGGAAGACTGCCGACCCAAACGCGCCGAAAACTCAACCTTGCGATTTTTAATATCCACGTAAGCAGAATTTAGGCGGTTGCGATTCACCCCTTTCGGTAAAAAGTTTTGCGTCAATACATCGCGAAAAACCAAGCGCGTAACGTAATCTTCATTCAGATAGCGCGCCGTCGCATCCAAATTTGTCATCAATGAAGACTGATCTTGCAGCGTGATGGTATCGATCTGATTGACGCCATTAAATGGATAAGTGGTTGTTAAAGTGCTTTGCCCAAAATAGTAACGCGAGCCAATTCCCCCTTGCATAAAGCTGCGCGGCTCAACTTTCTTAACGGATGCAGCCATTGGCGCAACCACCGTTGGCGCAGCTAAACCCGCTAAACGTTGCTGCACCGCTGGCACATTGGGGCTATTGGCAAACACTTTCAAATACAACTCGTACTCCGCTTTTGCTTTCGCCGTTTGCCCACCTCGCTCACGCGCCACCCCAATCCATTCCTGCCCATCTTGCGAATACTGGTTCGGTGGCAACATCAACAACTTATTAAACGTTTCGGTGGCTAACGGATAGTTTTTAGCCGCCAACGCATCGCGTCCCGCTTGCATCAAACCATAAGCCTGTTGATTCACTTCATTAGCCGCTGCATTTTCAGGTGCAGGATCAAGCTTTGGTGGATTAACCTCTGGCAATAGCGGCAAGACTAACTTGGCCGCAGGTGCTGCAACCGCTTCCGGCTTCAGCACAATCACAAAACTACGACCATCCGCGCCCGGCGTAATTGAAAAATCAACTTCTCGGGCGAACTCAAGCACCAACTTAGGTTGCGTTGCTTGATCTCGCGTTGTCACCGTAAAAGCGGGCGTTGAAGCCGTCGCAGCCGTGCTCCGGACTTCTTGGTCTGTCCAAGTTTCCGACGAAGATGAACCTGCCACGCGCTCATAAAAAATCTCCACCGTGCGCGCTTTACCACTAGGTGCAGCCCGCAAGAATCGAATCGGCGTGGACATCGAGATTGTTGCCAGCGTTGCACTTCCCTGCTGCTGCAAACTCACTTCCTCTAAGGGCGCAGCCATTGCTGACGTTGCAGTGCCCGCGACTAATGCACAGAACAAAATTGCAACACATTGATTTAATTTAGTTTTTTTCATTGCATCCCCTGGTGATTAGTTTTTTAAAATTATGCCTTCACCGCCATCACTTTAAAAATTGTATCGTCATTAAACTTAAATTAAATGGCCACTTTCAAGTGGCCATTTAATAATGTTAATTTTTCCAATTACTATAGTTAGTTCTGTGGCAACCACTCGAATTGCAATCATCTGAAGTTGAAGAACCCTTATGATCACCCAGCGTTTTAAATCCTGACACACCTAAGTTATAGCTCGTTGCACCGGTGTTGTGACACGTTTTGCAAC
Source organism: Gallionellaceae bacterium (assembly GCA_036171275.1). Classification (GTDB taxonomy): domain Bacteria; phylum Pseudomonadota; class Gammaproteobacteria; order Burkholderiales; family Gallionellaceae; genus PALSA-1006. The sequence goes on from JAVHQT010000023.1 coordinate 20,885, forward strand.
TAGTTGAAACATAGGTATGTACTGCATTATTTGAGATGATAGCCGTTCCATTATGGCAAGCGGCACAAGCAGCACCAGTGTTATAGACAATGTGGTTGTTTGGTTTAGCCCCAAGCGCGCCAGCCCATGTTCTAGTCGTTTTGTGGCAAACACTGCACTCATCGGTTGTTTGCTGATGAACCGTAGTATTCGACTTGCCAGTTGCCGAAATCCCACCGCCAACCGCTGTTCCGTGACAAGTCGAACATACAGCTGAAGCTCCCGCATGGTCAAACACAGCCCCATACCAACTAAAGTAATTGTTATGACAGGATTCGCAATTTGGCGCACTGGTATAACGATGCCCGTATGCTTCCGGCGTTGTGCCCGCCATCGCACTATTGCGCACAAACGCAGCGCCATCACCTCCTGTTACGTGACACCTTGTACACGCAGAGCGATCCGAATAGTGATTCCACGAAGCGGGCAACCAAGCATAAGTCCGATGGCAACTATCGCAAGACTTGTTTGCTTTGTTATAAGAGGTATGACTCGCTGGCTTACCAGTTGCGGTCACGCCGTTATGGCAAGTTGTACATTTACCCGCAATTGCTTTACCGTGGTTAAACCGAGCGCCGTAAAAAGTCACCGTATTGGTGTGGCAAATTTCGCAGGCTTCGCTGGTCACAATGTGCTTACTCGACATGGTGGTGGCAACAATGCGCTTACCTTTAGTGTGGCAACCCGAACAACTGCGCGGCGTGCCTTTAAAAACACCGCCGATGTGACAGGTACCGCAATCCAAGGTGGTGTGCATGCCCACCAAAGGATAGCCGGTGGTCATATGATTAAAATCTCGTCCAGCTTCACCTGCCGCTTGAGCAAACGAGGAAACAGAAAGTGACAACAGCACACCTAACCAAAGAAAATACTTTGGTATAGAAAACAGCTTATTCAATGCAAAGGGTTTCATTTCCATCTCCTTAAAAATTAAAACTCAATAAAAACAAGGTGTTACAAAGAACGTTGCAAACTCAATTAGCTAACCCTTCGACTAGCTCAGGGCGAACAGAATAAATCAGCGCATCCGGAATAAAGCAGCGCATCAGGAATAAAGCAGCGCATCAGGAATAAAGCAGCGCATCCGGAATAAAGCAGCGCATCCGGAATACATCAGCGCATCCTTAATATTACCGACTCGATCCAACTCGAACCTCACGCCATTTATCACCGATGTGGCAACGATCACACTGCGGACCATATTCACCATTATGAATATCGTCTTTGTCATGGCAGCCACCACAGGCGGTTGGCGCGCGCACTTTGCGTTCCATCGGTTTGATATGACAGGCATAGCAATTACTCAGATTTTTGTGCGGTCCAGTCAGTTTGAAACCGGTGCGATCGTGGTCAAAATCCCACACTGCCCAGCTCCGTTCATTGTGGCAAGTTTCGCAAGCCGTTCCTAAACGACGCTTATGAATTTTGGCATCGTCTTTTTCGTGGCAAGACCAGCAATCTGATTTCGCATCTTTAAAGGTTGGCGCCGCGTGACATTTCTTACAAGTGACCAAGCCGTGGCTTGCCTTAAGCGGAAACTGCGACATGGTGTTGTGATTGAACGTGGTCTTTTTCCAATCATTCACGTTGTGGCAAGTTTCACATTTTTTCCCTTCTTGACCTTTGTGTTTGTCATCTTTTTCGTGGCAAGAATTGCAGGTTGTTTGCAGCTTCTCGGTATAAATGTTGCCCTTGTGACAGCTGGCACATTTCACCAATTTATGCTTGCCGACCAAGGCATATTTTGTATCCCGATCGTGGTTAAACAACACTTCTTTCCAGCCACGATCAACGTGACAGGTTTCGCATTTAATGCCAAAGTTGCCTTTGTGAATTTTCTCATCGTCCTTTTTGTGGCAAGAAACGCAAGTGGTTTGCAATTTATCACGGTAAATATCGCCGGTATGGCAGCTGGCACACTTGGCCACTTTGTGCTTGCCCGTCAACGGATACTTGGTCTGCTTGTTGTGATCAAACAGAATTTCTTTCCAATCGCGCTCGACGTGGCAGCTTTCACATTTGACGCCAAAATTGCCTTTATGAATCCTGAGGTCATCTTTTTTGTGACATGAAACGCAGGTTGTTTGCAATTTATCTTTGAACAAATCGCCTTGATGACAGGACACGCATTTTGCTGACTTGTGTTTGCCCAACAAAGGATATTTGGTATCTCTGGCATGATCAAAAGTGATTTCTTTCCAATCGCGGGCGGTGTGACAGCTTTCACACTTGGCGCCATATTTGCCTTTATGGATTTTGTCATCGTCTTTTTTATGGCAAGAAACACAGGTTGTTTGCAGTTTATCCAGATACAAATCACCACGATGGCAGCTGACGCATTTCAACGGTGTGCGGTGTTTGCCGATTAACGGAAACTTGGTCTTATCGTGGTTAAACAAAATTTCTTTCCAGTCGCGCTCAATGTGGCAAGTTTCACACTTTTGCCCAAATTTTCCTTTGTGAGCACGCACATTGGTGTCGTCATCTTTTTTGTGACAGGCATAGCAAAGCTTTGGCGTTCCCTTATATTTTTTGTTGATGTGGCACTTGTCGCATTTCACTTCGTCATGTTTGCCCAACAACCTAAAGTTGGTTTTATTATGATCAAATTTGGTGGTGTTCCAATCTTTCTCAGTATGGCAACTTTCACATTTCGGTCCTAATTTACCGCGATGCGCTTTCTCATCATCTTTTTTATGGCACGCAACGCAAGCTTTAGGTGTGTCTTTATATTTACCGTTGATATGGCATTTATCGCATTTGACAACAATGTGTTTTTCCAGCAATTTGAAATTGGTTTTGTTGTGGTCAAAATTGGTGGTTTTCCAATCTTTTTCGACGTGACATTTGGCGCAATCGGTTCCTAACCCACCTTTATGTTTGTCATCTTTTTTATGGCAACCATTGCAAGTTGAAGGCGCTTCGCTATATTTCTTGCCAGCAAAGTGACAGCTCAAACATTTAACCTTGGGCGCTAAATGACCACCGCGTAGTTGAAAATCAGTTTGGGTGCCGTGATCAAATTTAGTCGGGTCAAAAATCACAATCTTGACTGTCCGACCTTTGTGTTCGGTGTGACATTCCTTACAGTCGCGTTGCTCTTTCATCCGACCATGAAAACCGCGCTTGGCGTTGATGTCGTTATTGATGTCTTTATGGCAAGCACGGCACAAACCGGCCTGCGCACCTTTATCGAATTTTTTGTGACACTTATCACAGTTTTCTTGTTCTTTGGCGTGACCTTGAATCACGTCCCCAGGCGAAACCAAACTCGCCATTGCGGATGACGAAAGCCCGCAACACAGGGCAAGCAAGAAAATAGCTCTGATAAAATATCTCATATAATCAAGAAGTTAGTTAATAAGCATGGACGGCATACACATGGTAAAAAGCGCTGAAGACCATCATGTAAACCAAGGGAATATGGAAAATATGCCACCAAGAAAATAGGCGTTCATAGGTTTGAAACTGCGCCACATCGCGCACGGCATTGATGTAATTGGCGACAGCTGCTTTGTGGGCAAGATACCGGCTGGCAACATCGGTGGCTTGCCCCGCTCCTGGATTACCTGCACTGCCTTGCGACAACATAATCGCCCACAATTCTTTGGTCACCGAGCGACGCAAGCTGGCTGCTTGAAAGCCGACGCTGAAAAAATGACCAAAACCCATGCCCGATTCTTTGGCATGAAGTTCAGCCTGCACTCTAAAGGCGTGCAGTTTTTGCTCTAAGACGGGGGCAAATCCTAGCAAGGTTTTAATGTCACCGGCCTCGTCAACGCTGGAGCTGACTTCATTTAGTGAGGTTTGTCGACCATATAAACCGTTGTGGATTTTGGTGTAGAAAAAACGCCCGAACGTGCCACTGCCAGAAACCAGCAGCATACACAGCATGGCTACCGCAGCATTGACCGATCCAGTTGGATGAATAAAGGGAATATAAACATGGTAGGTGGAATGAAAAATAATGGTCAGCGGCCCTAAAATACCTAACACCATGTGCCATTTAAACCAAACAGGCAGTCGCCCTAAATTGGTTAAAAAGCCGACCCGTTTGCGCAAAGGATAAAGCAGCAGCGTTAACATCATCAAGCCGCCTGCCAGACCAAGATTGTAGCCAAAATCGAATAACGCTTCGCCTGGCTTGTAAAGTTTTTGATCGTTAACCAGAAAAAAGCCCGCAATGGTGACAACCCCTACGAGCCCAACAAATATGGTCCAACCAAGGTCTTCTGATTTTTTTACGTTCATCTTTTGTCCTAATTTATGGGGTAATTCTTAGCTTGGATTGTATAAGTTAAAACGACCTTACTCAATTCACTTATTTGTTTTATGTTGGCTGTGGACTTAGAATAATCACTAATTTGTACGCCACGTTTTATTTTTTGGGAAATTTTCCCACACCAAAACCGAATCAGCAAGTATTATTTGCTCTTCCTAACTCTACTTTAAGCGACACAAAATTATGAATATTGAAGATATTGCAGTGTATATCATCCCGCTGGCGATTATTTTTTACCTGTATTTGAACAGCCGGAAAAAAAATGAAAACTCAGCCAAAAGTCTTCTGAAAGAATCGATTGAACAGGGTTTAACAGAGCCTTCTTCCTTGCATCCAGTGGTGGATCGGGTGCGTTGTTTGGGTGCTGGAGCGTGTGTTTCTGCCTGTCCAGAAGGGGCAATTGGCATGATTAACGGTAAAGCGCAGTTAGTTAATCCGGCACATTGCATCGGTCACGGCGCGTGCGCAGTCGCTTGTCCACACGGCGCAATTACCATGGTTTTTGGTACTGAGAAGCGCGGCATGGATATTCCGCAGGTCAATCCTCAATTCGAAACCAATGTACCGGGTATTTTTATTGCAGGTGAATTAGGCGGCATGGGTTTAATTCGGAAATCGGCCACCCAAGGCGCGCAAGCGATTGACACAATTGCGAAACTTAAAGGCAGCCGCAACCCATACGATGTCGTGATTATTGGCACAGGTCCGGCTGGACTGGGCGGCACCTTAGGCGCGATGGAAAAGAAATTGCGATATGTCACGCTCGAACAAGAAACGTCACTAGGCGGTGCTATTTTTCAATATCCCCGAAATAAAATTGCCATGACTGCGCCCGTCAAACTGCCGCTGATTGGCGAGTTGCATTTTAAGGAGGTCAGCAAAGAAAAACTGCTCGAATTCTGGGCAGGGATTATTCAAAAAACGGGGATGAAGCTAAATTTTAACGAGCGAATGGAAACCATTACCAAAACCGCCGAGGGTTTTATCGTTAAAACCACCAAAGCTTCTTATGAAACCCGCACTGTTTTGCTAGCGATTGGACGACGCGGCACCCCCCGCAAACTGAACGTACCGGGTGAAGAGCAACCAAAAGTCGTCTATCGCTTAATTGACCCTGAGCAGTATAAAAATATGCACGTTGTTGTCGTTGGCGGCGGTGATAGCGCAGTTGAAGCGGCCATGGCGATTGCCGAGCAACCGGGCACAACAGTGACGCTGTCAGCGCGTGGCGATTCCTTTGGAACGGCATTTAGCGGGGCAAAGCCGAAAAACCGCGACAAACTACAAGCACTGTCCACTGCAAAAAAAGTGAATATTATGTTGAAATCTGGCGTGAAATCGATTGAACCAAAATCAATCGTCATGAAGCACGAGGATCAGGAAAGTACACTGCCAAATGATGCGGTCATCGTCTGTGCCGGCGGCACGTTGCCAACGCCGTTTTTGAAGGAAATTGGCGTGATGGTTGATACCAAGTTTGGCACGGCATGAGTACCGCGCCTAGCTCCAACCTTGCGCGCTGGCTGGTTTATTGCCGCCCGGGTTTTGAACGTGACTGCGTGGAAGAAACCCAAGCCAGAGCACTCGAAGCGGTTGAAAACACCGGCTTTGTGCGCTTAGAGGGCAAACCCCATTTAACTTTTTCAAAACTAATCTTCGCCAGGCAGTTATTAGAATTATTCAATATAATCAATGACTTACCTGAAAAAGATCGCTTAAGCCCGATTTTAGCGACGCTGGCACACTCTACCGAAAAATTTAGCGCGGTCTTTTTAGAAGTGCCAGACAGCAACGAGGGTAAAACCCTTTCGAGTTTTACCCGACGTTTTCAGCCTATTTTGGAAGAAGCTTTGCGCGTTCAGGCGTGCTTAGTGAACGATCCAACCTTGCCGCGATTACATCTTTTTTTCCCCGACAAAACCCGCGTATTCTTAGGGCGCAGCCAGGCCAACTACACCAGTGACGACCTCAATGGAATTCACCGCATCAGCATGGCACATGACGCACCGAGTCGGTCTTATCTCAAATTAGCAGAAGCGTTTGAAGTGTTGCTGACGTCATCGCAACGAGCGCAATTTATTCAACTCGGCATGACGGCAGTGGATTTGGGCGCAGCACCCGGTGGCTGGAGTTGGCAATTGGTGCAACGCGGTTTCAAAGTGATCGCTATTGATAATGGTCCGATGAAAGGCGCTGCCTTAGCGCATCCCGCAATTAAACATTTGCGCAAAGACGGCTTCAGTTTTAGGCCGCAAAAACCGGTCGATTGGCTGGTGTGTGACATGGTGGAGCAACCGCAAAGAGTGGCGACGTTAATGTGCGATTGGCTGCTGAATGGCCTAACGCAACACGCCATTTTCAATCTTAAATTGCCGATGAAAAAACGCGTGACCGCCCTAACTGAAGCGCTGGAACTTATTCATAAGTTATTGAATAACAAAGGAATTATCCACCAAATTATCGCAAAGCAGCTTTACCACGATCGCGAAGAAGTCACCGTTTTCTTGTCGCGTGGCAAACGTTAATTACCCGCTCAATTTGACAATTGGCAGCAAGTTGGTTGAGATAAAAACGAGCTGATGAACATACCCCATCTCCACCTTAACAGGGTGGGAGGGTGCGCGGCAAGTTTACCGTGCGCTATTACAAATTCGATGTCCAAACCACCCTTTTAAAATGTAAGAGACGGGCAACCAAAGCGATAGCCTTCCTAGTATTGCGCCCCAGGGTCAATTTGCGCTCTGAAATTCATTATTTAAATCAATACGATGCGCCACGCTTATCCACCCAGCTTTTTTCGAGAACAAATTTACCCTGTATTGCGCCCCTGGCCTGTGGACGAACAGCGGTTTTAGTCAGCGCTTGCTTAATTTTTTAAAACTCGATCCGCTCTTCCCGCCACTGTCCAGGCTCAAGTCCCGTCACGCACCAAGCGCCGATGGCATAACGAATCAGACGCAAAGTAGGAAAGCCCAATGCGGCCGTCATTCGGCGTACTTGCCGATTGCGTCCCTCGCGCAGGGTGAATTGTAACCAACTGGTTGGAATCGCTTTACGTTGCCGAATCGGCGGTTGCCGTTGCCATAAAGCCACCGGTTCAGTTATCCGTTCGGCCGCTGCTGGCAATGTCATTCCATCGTTAAGCATCACGCCGCGCCGCCACTGTGTCAACGCCACGTCATCTGGCTCGCCTTCGACTTGCACCCAATACACTTTCGGCTGTTTGTGTTTTGGGTCGGTCAAACGGTGTTGCAGCTGCCCGTCATCGGTCAGCAAGACTAAACCCTCACTATCGGTATCTAAGCGTCCAGCCGGATAAAATTTGGGAAGCGCGATATAATCCGCCAGCGTTGGATGCAAGCCGTCACGACTAAATTGACAAATCACCCCAAAGGGTTTGTTTAATACTAGAATCCGACTCATGTTTGTTTTCACTTGCGGGTGTTCCGCAATTTTTTAAAGGAGTTGCAATGTACCAGCACATCAAAGTCCCTGCCAATGGTCAAAAAATTACCGTTAACGCTGATTTCAGCCTGAACGTGCCCGATCAACCGATTATTCCTTTCATCGAAGGCGATGGCACTGGCGTTGACATTACGCCGCCGATGCGCAAAGTCGTGGATGCTGCGGTAGCGAAAGCCTACGGTGGACGCAAACAAATTCACTGGATGGAACTTTACGCAGGTGAAAAATCGGTCAAAGTTTATGGCAATGACACGTGGCTACCAGACGAAACCATCGCCGCCGTTCGCGATTTTGTCGTGTCGATTAAAGGCCCGCTGACCACACCCGTGTCTGGCGGCATTCGTTCATTGAATGTAGCCTTGCGGCAGATGCTGGATTTATATGTCTGTTTGCGTCCAGTGCGCTGGTTTCAAGGTGTGCCGTCACCCGTGAAAGAGCCGGGCAAGGTCGATATGGTGATTTTCCGTGAAAACACTGAAGACATTTACGCCGGTATCGAATGGGCGGTCGGTTCGCCGGAAGTAACCAAGCTCATTCACTTTCTGCAAACCGAAATGGGCGTTACAAAAATTCGTTTTCCTAACACTTCTGCCATCGGCATCAAGCCTGTTTCTACGGAAGGTTCGGAACGTTTAGTGCGCCGTGCTATTCAGTATGCCATTGATAACAAACGGAAATCCGTGACCTTGGTGCACAAAGGCAATATTATGAAATTCACCGAAGGTGGCTTTAAAAATGCCGGCTACGAACTCGCTAAGCGTGAGTTCGGCGGCGTGGAAATCGACGGTGGGCCGTGGCTCAAATTACCGAATGGCTTGATCATTAAAGACGTCATTGCCGATGCTTTCTTGCAACAAATTTTGTTGCGCCCTGCAGAATATGACGTTATCGCCACCTTGAATTTAAATGGCGATTACATTTCTGACGCGCTCGCCGCCGAAGTGGGCGGAATTGGCATTGCCCCCGGTGCAAATTTATCCGACACCGTGGCGATGTTTGAAGCGACACACGGCACAGCGCCAAAATATGCAGGCAAAGATTACGTCAATCCTGGCTCGCTGATTTTATCGGCGGAAATGATGTTGCGTCACATGGGCTGGCTCGAAGCCGCGGATCTCATCACCAAAGGAATTGAAGGTTCAATTGCAGCGAAAAGAGTCACCTACGACTTCGCGCGCTTGATGGAAGGCGCGACCGAAATTCGCTGTAGCGCTTTCGGTGATGAAATCATTAAACATATGTAATTTAAGCATCATAAAAAGCCCGCCTATTCAAAGTAGGCGGGCTTTTTATTGCCTGCAATTCACCACTTAACCTAACGCAAGCAACATAAAAAAAACAGACCTTAGCCGTGCCGATTAACTGTTCTTGAATTTCTAACCAAGGAATCTTCCATCCAGCGTTTAATCCGATTGGCATCGCCGACTCGGGTGTGTTTACCCCAGGAATCAAGCAACACAATGATCACTGAACGATTGGAAATGGTGGCTTGCATAACCAGACAGCGCCCTGCTTCGGTAATGTAGCCGGTTTTGCTAACGCCAATTTTCCAAGAAGCATTTTTGACTAATGGGTTGGTATTATTGAAGCGCAAGGCGCGATGTTTGGAAAACTGCACAGTGTGCGAACTGCTGGTGGTGTAGCGATGTATCGCTTCATAGGTCTGCGCAGTCCGTACCATGCGCACTAAATCATCCGCAGTTGAAACGTTGTTACTATTTAGACCGGTTGGGTCAAAAAATTGGGTTGAACGCATTCCTAACTGACGTGCTTTTGCATTCATTTTTAGCAAAGCGGCAGCGGTTCCACCCGGAAAAGTACGCGCCAACGCTGCTGCCGCTTTATTTTCTGAAGCCATTAACGCTAATTTAAGCAACTCGGCACGCGACAAAACCGCGCCTACCCGAATACGCGAGTGCGAACCTTTCAAGCGGTCGGCATCTTCCGGCGTAATGGTAATCATTTCTTTCATCGGCAAGCCTGCATCCAACACCACCATCGCTGTCATCAATTTGGTGATCGAGGCAATCGGCGCGACGTTTTGCGCATTTTTGGTGTAGAGCGGACGCTGCGTACTTTCGTCATAAATCAAGGCGATCGCCGATTGCAAATGCAGACCGGAGGTCAGGCGAATCACTTCACTGGCTAGCTGCTGATCTTGATTCGGCAAGGCTTGGGGCACGAGCTTGCTACCGTAGCTAGCTTCGGCGTGCAGACTATGCATCAGCAAAGTTTGACTTAACGTTAATAATAAGACGGCGATATTTTTTTTCATGGCAACTCCAAACAATACAATTAACGCTTTAAAGGATACCTTAAAACATCAATAAATCAAGGCTTAGAACGTGTTTGTTAAAGTTCTTTTTGCTGTTGCAACGCCCACATTTGTGCATACAGACCGTTGTGCGCAAGTAGCGCTCGATGCGCGCCTCGTTCCACGATTTTTCCCTGATCGACAACCAAAATTTGATCCGCATCAATAATGGTCGAAAGCCGATGTGCAATCACGATGGTGGTATGGTTGCGCGCAATATTTTTCAGCTCGTCTTGAATGGCTTTTTCCGATTTAGAATCCAGCGCAGAGGTCGCTTCATCAAAAATTAAAATCGCCGGATTTTTTAAAATCGCACGCGCTATCGCCACGCGCTGCTTTTCGCCACCCGATAATTTCAAGCCACGTTCGCCCACCGTTGTGTGATAACCCTGCGGTAAAGATTCAATAAAATCATGGATATGCGCTGATTGCGCCGCTTGCAAAACCTCTTCACGCGAGGCACTCGGACGCCCATACGCTATGTTGTAATAAATGCTGTCGTTAAATAAAACCGTGTCCTGCGGGACAATGCCGATCGCAGCACGCAAACTGGCTTGGGTCACGGCACGAATATCTTGTCCGTTGATTAAAATCGCACCACCACTGACATCATAAAATCGGAACAACAAACGCGACAGCGTCGACTTACCTGCACCGCTTGCGCCCACCACCGCCACGGTTTGCCCGGTCGGCACGACAAAACTAACTTGCGAAAGAATCTTCCGCTCAGGGTTATAACTAAAATCAACGTCTTTAAATTCAACTTGCGCAGACTGAGTTTGCAGTTCGGTGGCATTGTCTGCATCTTCCACTTCACGCGTTTCATGCAAAATTTTAAACATGCGCTCCATGTCTGCCAGCGCGTTTTTGATTTCCCGATAGACAAAACCCAAAAAATGCAGCGGCATATACAGTTGTAGCATATAGACGTTTACCAGCACCAAATCACCCAGCGTCATTTTGCCTTGCACCACCTCATCGGCCGCCAACAGCATCAGCAAGGTAATACCCACGGCAATAATCGCACTTTGTCCGGCGTTCAATGCCGCCAGCGAGGTCTGATTTTGCACCGCCGACACTTCCCATTTGCTCATTTGCTCATCATAACGATTGACTTCATATTGCTCATTACCAAAGTATTTAACCGTTTCATAATTGAGCAAACTGTCAATAGCACGGGTATTCGCCTTCGAATCCATGTCATTCATCGTGCGCCGATACACCATGCGCCATTCGGTAATTATCAAGGTGAAAACAACATAGGCCAGCAAAGTAGCAAAGGTAATAATGGCGAACCAAGGGCTGTATTTAACAAACAAAATAGCCGCTACCAAGCCAATTTCCAGCAAGGTTGGCAGAATGTTAAATAACAAAAAAGTGAGTAGAAAACTAATGCCGCGTGTGCCGCGCTCAATGTCTCGCGACATGCCGCCAGTTTGTCGATCCAGGTGAAAACGCAAACTTAATTGGTGCAAATGAGCGAAGACTTTGCTGGCAACACGACGAATCGCGCGCTGTGTCACTTTAGCAAAAATCGCATCCCGCAATTCACCAAATAAAGTGCTGGATAAGCGCAGCAAACCATAGCCAATCACCAATAGCACCGGAATTGCCAGCATGGCTTTGGGGCGATCCATCACATCAATAATTTCCTTTAAAACCAAAGGAACCGCAACGCTAGCCAGTTTAGCCAGCACCAACAAAATAATCACCACCGTGACGCGCCCTTTAAATTCGAGCAAATACGGCAATAACATCCGAATGGTGTGCCAATCAGGACGGATAGGTGCGACGGAATGTGTTACAGAATGGGTAGCGTGCATCGTTAAAAGCGAGAAAAATTCAAGGCCGCATTATCCTATATAAATCTAGAAATCGTAGTCACTGTTTGAGTCACAAAAAAATTCATGAAAACACTAACTGATTATAAAGTGCGCTCAGCTCCCTTCGATAAACTCAGCAGAATCGCTTCAATCCCAATAACGATGCGCCCGATGAAGTGACAGGCCTAGCCTAACGGAATAATTGAATTTGGAATGATTGGCAGACTGGATCTGCATTGCCACGCAGGCGGTGGAAATGAGCGCGGGTCGAAATAGACAGCACTTTTTAGCGCAACAGAACGACTATTGCCCTGCAAAAGTGCGGGTATAATCCGCGTCCTCGTTCATCCCAATAAGGAATTTGCTGTGACTCTTTCTACTCGCGTTCAAGCTATTAAACCTTCTCCAACCCTTGCGGTCACTGCGCGTGCGGCAAAATTAAAAGCGGAAGGTAAAGACATTATTGGGTTAGGCGCAGGCGAGCCGGATTTTGATACGCCGCAACATATTAAAGATGCGGCGATTGCCGCGATCAACGCCGGATTCACCAAATACACCGCTGTCGGCGGGACGCCTTCGCTCAAGGCCGCCATCATCGCTAAATTCAAACGCGACAACGGGTTGGATTACACGCCGAAACAAATTTTGGTGTCCTGCGGCGGCAAACAAAGTTTTTTCAACCTCGCACTCGCAGTCATCAACCCCGGCGACGAGGTGATTATTCCTGCACCGTATTGGGTTTCTTATCCCGATATTGTGATTATTGCCGAAGGTAAACCGGTGATTATCGAAGCGGGCATTGAACAAGGTTTTAAGCTGACCGCCGGGCAATTAGCGGCCGCCATTACGCCAAAAACCAAAATGGTGGTGATTAACAGTCCGAGCAATCCGTCCGGCGCGGTGTATTCCGCTGCTGACTTGGCGGCGCTGGGCGCGGTGTTGCGCCAGCACCCGCAGGTGCTCATTGCCACGGATGATATGTACGAACACATCGCACTCACCGATGAAAAGTTCGTGAATATTTTGGATGTGTGCCCGGATTTGTATGCGCGCACCATGGTGTTAAATGGTGTGTCTAAAGCGTACGCGATGACTGGTTGGCGGATTGGGTATGCTGCTGGGGCGGAAGCGATCATCACCGCGATGGAAAATGTGCAATCGCAAAGCACCTCCAACCCCACTTCCATTTCACAAGTTGCGGCACAAGCGGCGCTGAACGGAGACCAATCTTGCATCACTCCGATGGTCAAAGCGTTCCGTGAACGGCATTTATTTGTCGTCAATGCGCTGAATGACATTCCCGGTTTGAGCTGCCTGATGGCGGGCGGCGCGTTTTACGCCTTCCCCGATGCGCGCCAAGCGATTGCCAATTTACATCAAAAAGGCATTATTTCCGCGCCAACCGATATTGCCTTTGCCGAATATCTACTGGTGCAAGCCGGCGTGGCGGTTGTTCCTGGCTCAGCTTTTGGCAGCGAAGGTTATATGCGACTGTCATTTGCCACCTCAATGGAAAATCTCAAAAACGCTATCGCACGCATTGCCAAAGCCTTGGCGGTTTAAGCACGCTCCGCGTCAATCAACCGTTCGCGCATACCCTTTGACAAACTCTGCGCAGTCTTGGCAAAGGGGATTTTAAGTGCTTGATTTATTTGAAATTTATGCCGGTTCAATCAGGCACATCTAGGCTAATCGCAGGCTGTGCGCTGTTGGCGCTTTAGCAGCTTAAAGTCACGCCGACCCTTGCCGGGTACAGCCCGAACGGAATCAATCAGCCTGTTCCTAAAACCACTGAATCCGTGCTTGGTTAAGCGCCGATTTGTTGTTGCAATGCCCATTGAATATGTTCTTGCACTAACGGGGACGGATACGCCAACATTGATTGTAACGCATTGATTATTAATGGGTTTTTTGGTGCGTTTCCCAAGGCAACGGCGATATTTCGCAACCATTGTTCAAAGCCGATGCGGTGAATGGCACTGCCGGCTAAACGGTCGTGAAATTCAGTTTCATTCCAGCTAAATAATTCAATTAAATCAATATCATCCAGTTGATGTCTGACCGCAAAATCAGCTTCCACCGTCGTTTGCGCAAAGCGATTCCACGGACAAACCAGCTGGCAATCGTCGCAACCATAAATTCGATTGCCCAGTAGGGAACGAAATTCCAGTGGAATGCTGCCCTTAAACTCAATCGTTAAATAAGAAATACAGCGCCTAGCGTCTAATTGATACGGGGCAATAATGGCTTGCGTCGGACAAATTTGCAAACACGCTTGGCAACTGCCGCAGTGATTTTCCGAAGCCATAATTTCGGTAGGCAAAGGCAAATCAATCAGTATTTCGCCCAAAAAAAACCACGAACCTTGATCACGCGTCAGTAGCAAAGTGTGTTTTCCGCGCCAGCCAAGCTGTGCCTTTTGGGCAAATTCGACTTCCAATATCGGCGCGCTATCGGTAAAGACGCGACAATGACATTCCAGCTCATCTTGAATTTTTTGCGCCAACTGCGCCAAGCGTTTGCGCAGTACTTTGTGATAATCCCGCCCCAGTGCATAGCGCGAAATAAACGCCCGTTCGCCGGCAGCAAGCACTGACTGGCTTGGCTTAACGTCCGCCGGCAAATAATTCATCCCCAGTGAAATAACCCGCTGCGTTCCCGGTAGCAACTCTGCCGGACGCGCGCGCTTCACGCCGTGTTTTGCCATATAATCCATGCTGCCGTGATGACCTGCGGCTAACCAGTGCAACAGCCGTTCTTCCGCCGCCTCCAGCTGAATATCGCTAATACCCACTGCCTGAAAACCCAGCGCCAACGCCCAGTTTTTAATTTTCTGTGCCAGAGCAAGATAATTGATTTGAGAGGTTTCGTTTTGCATAAGTCGCATCATAGCCGAATCAGCCTGCCTGACGAAGCCGCTACGTTAAGCTGTGCCGCGCAAATCGCCGCGCAATTGCGCCCTGGAATGGTGATTTTTCTGCAAGGTGATTTAGGCGCAGGTAAAACGACTTTTGTGCGCGGACTGTTGCGCGCCTTGGGTTTTCAAGGGCGTGTCAAAAGCCCAACTTACACCTTAATCGAGGAATATCAGTGCGCTGAGTTAAACTTACGCCACTTCGATTTATACCGTTTTCAAGGGGCACAAGAATGGGAAGAAGCTGGTTTTCGGGAAGAATTTAACGGCGATAATATTTGCCTAATTGAGTGGCCAGAACAAGCGGCTGAAGTATTGCCGCCCGCCGATTTAACGCTGTTCTTTGAAATTTTACCCTTGGGACGTAACTTGATTTTAACGGCGCACACTGACGTAATACTTGCATGATTAAATTTTATAAGTACTTGATTACATTGGCTTTTATTTTTTGGCTGCCAAATGGCTGTGCGGATATTTCCATTCGTTCTGCGCGGATTTGGCCGGCGCAAGACTACACTCGGATTACCTTAGAATCGAAGCGCCCCATTGAATATCAGTTGCTCATCTTAAAAAATCCCGATCGACTGGTGATTGATTTGCAAGACGTGGCGATTGAAGCACCGCTCAAAAAACTCAGCACGCTGATCGGCGACACCGACCCGTACATCAAAAGCGTTCGCATCGGACGCTTTAAACCGACTGTAGTGCGCTTGGTATTTGATTTAAAAACGCAGGTTAAACCGCAATTATTTAACTTAAAACCCGTGGCAGAATATGGTCATCGTTTGGTATTAGATGTTTATCCGACCTTGCCAATTGACCCACTAATGGCACTGGCAATGCAGTCCGAGGCGATTAGCGCCGTGCCCGCCAATGCCGCGCCAACACGTACCGCGAGTGACATTAACCTAGCGCCCGCCCAGCCCCTTCCTGTCTCATCAGTTGCTTTACAAAGCACCTTGCAACTAGCGCCAGCCGTTAAAAAAAGCAAAAATACCCGTGTTTTACCCGGAACCGAACTCAGCAATCGAATTTTAATTGTCGCCATTGATGCGGGGCACGGCGGCGAAGATCCGGGCGCACAGGGTCGGCGTGGCACCCATGAAAAAAACGTCACCTTGGCGATTGCGCAGCGCTTAAAAAGCGAAATCGACAACACGCCCGGGATGCAAGCGGTTCTGATTCGAGACGGCGATTATTTTATTCCTCTCAGCGGTCGGGTCGATAAAGCCCGTCGCGCCCATGCGGATTTATTCGTTTCAATTCATGCCGATGCTTTCGTCAAACCCAATGCGCGTGGCTCATCGGTATTTGCCTTATCCGAACGCGGTGCCACCAGCGCCTCGGCGAAATGGTTGGCAAAAAAAGAAAATGATGCTGACTTAATCGGCGGCGTGAATCTGTCCATCAAAGACCCCTACTTAGCGCGAACCTTGCTGGATTTATCGCAAACCGCCACCATCAATGACAGTATGCAAGTAGCGCGACACGTATTAAATGAGCTAGGCACCATCAATATGCTGCATCGCGGTCATGTTGAACAAGCCGGTTTTGCGGTATTAAAATCACCGGACATACCTTCTATCTTGGTCGAAACCGCGTTCATTAGCAATCCAGAAGAAGAATTAAGATTAAGTGACGAAAGCTATCGCCAACAACTCGCCGCCGCAATCTGTGCCGGTATCAAACGCTATTTCGCTCGCAACCCCGCGCTGTCCAAACCGAAAACGGCCGCTTCAAACTCGTAAAAATGGGAATCTATGCGTTGCCATGCACAGGCAAGAGAATGCGCAAATAGGCCCAGATGCGCGGCAAGCCCCACCGTTCAGGGCGGTAAAAAGTAGCCCTTGCGTAGTGTCGGAGAAATCCTCGGCATTCATGCCTGAGAGGAGATCAAACCAGCGGCGATTTTGCTTTGAATTCATCTTCAAGCGCAGGGATGGCAGGCGCAACCTAACGGAGCAGTCGGCTTTTGGGCAGTAAAGCAAGTTGTATTTTCGTTGCAAATATTTATAACCTATTGATTTATTGAGTTTAAATGAAAACAACTTTCCAAAATTCATCTTTTTCAAAATCTTCAATTGAATCATTGCTGGCGGTTTTGCCTGCCCATTTTTCGCCGGAGGAGCGCGCGATGGTGCGACGGGCAGCAGAATGGGTCGAGCCTTTTTATGCGCAGCAGTTGACGCTAACACAGATGCCAGTCTGGCAACACGCTTTGGGAGCGGCCGGTATTTTGGCGCAGTTGCAGCTCGATTCTGCCTCCTTGGTGGCATTGATTTTGCACGCCTTGCCGCAAACCCAGTCAAACTGGAAAACTCTGGTGAGTGAAGAATTTGGCGAAACAGTGACTGCGCTGCTCGAGGGTATTGCGCGGATGGAGCAGATTCAGCAATTTAGCGAAATGCGTGCTGCACCCGACAGCAAAACCGATCAGACGCAGCAAGTGGAAGCGCTGCGCAAAATGTTGCTGGCGATGGTGCAAGATATTCGGGTGGTGTTAATTAAATTGGCAGAGCGCACGCAAACCATGCGTGTTTTGTCCGGCGCAACGCAGGCGCAACAGCAGCAAATCGCCCGCGAAACGCAGGGCATTTTTGCTCCACTCGCCAATCGCTTAGGGGTCTGGCAACTGAAGTGGGAGTTGGAAGATTTGTCTTTGCGCTATCTTGAGCCACACCGTTATAAAGAAGTGGCGGCCTTGCTAGATGAGCGGCGCACCGATCGCGAGCGGTATATTGAACAGGTGGTGGTCACCTTACAACACGTGCTGGCCGACGCAGGTTTGAAGGCGGAGGTGAAAGGCAGACCCAAGCATATTTTCAGTATTATCAATAAGATGAAGCGCAAACAGCTTGAGTTTAGCGAACTGTACGATGTGCGGGCGGTGCGTATTTTGGTGGACAATTTACCCGATTGCTATGCCGCGCTGGGGTTGGTGCACAATTTGTGGCTGCCGATTCCGGGCGAGTTTGATGATTATATCGCCCACCCCAAAGGCAACGGTTATCGCTCTTTGCATACCGCAGTGATTGGGCCGCGTGGCTTGGCAATCGAAGTTCAAATTCGTTCGATCGAAATGCATCAGCATTCTGAATTAGGCGTGGCAGCGCATTGGCGCTACAAAGAAGGGGGGAAATCCGATGCAGAATTTGATCAAAAAATTGCCTGGTTGCGGCAAATTTTAGAATGGAAAGAAGAACTGAGCGATGGAGGCGAAGTATTGGAACAGTTTAAAAGCGAACTGTTTCTAGATCGTGTTTATGTGCTATCGCCCCAAGGCAAAGTGTTGGAATTAAGCGCTGGCGCAACGCCGGTCGATTTCGCTTATGCTTTGCATACCGAGTTAGGACATCGCACGCGCGGTGCTAAGGTCAACGGGGCGATTGTGCCGCTCAACTACCGATTACAAAATGGTCAGCGAGTGGAAATTTTAACCGCCAAGCTTGGTGCACCCAGTCGAGATTGGCTGAGCGCAAGCTTGGGTTATTTGCATAGTAGCCGCGCGCGCGCAAAAGTTCGGCAGTGGTTTAAGTTGCAAAATTTTGATCAAAATGTGGCGCAAGGGCGCACGCAATTCGACAAAGAATTACATCGTTTAGGCCTGAGTTCGGTCAATCAAGATAAAGTGGCGCAACGCTTACAGTTTGCGAAATTAGAAGATTTGCTGGCCGCTATGGGGCGCGGCGAAGTGACGTCTTATCAGCTAGCCAGTGCCATTCAAGAAGGCTTGCCTAGCAGCGTCACGGAAGTAAAACCTACGCTGGTGCGCCCAAGCAACCGCCCCCAAAGCACGCACGGCGTAATGGTGGAAGGCGTAGGGAATTTATTGACCAAGTCGGCGCAGTGTTGCCATCCGCAACCGCCCGATGCAATTGTGGGCTATGTGACCCGAGATCGCGGTATTACCTTGCATCGCAAAGATTGTCCGGCAATGCGGCAACTACCCGAAATTCGCCAGCATAGGCGTTTAGAAGCGCAGTGGGGAAATCAACCGGGTGATGCGTTTGTGTTGACTAAAGTCAAGGCCTGAGGCGGACTGAAAAGCGCCTCGATTAACGGTTTACCCATACCGAAATGAATTGGTCAGACACCGATTTACCCAACTGCTTGCCCCGTTACTTGGCGAGTAAATATTTTGTAACATATTGATTATATTAACTATTTTATGATTATTACGCGTGTGATTTTGACCGTTATTTGGCTGTATATTGGCTTGCCTTTAGCACAAGCTCAAGCCCTGCCGCCAACACCGGAAGAAGAGACTGACGCGGAATTTCGCTCTCTGGCACAGCCAGTTTTGCCCAGCACAGAGGTAAACCAAGTTGAAGTCACTTGGGAGTTTGATCCGTATTACAGCGATTTTGGCATCAACATTCCACTGACCAATAAACCCATTCCAACCATTCATTCCACCAGCGAAGCAGTCATTTATAAGCAACTCACGCAAGGTGCACTCATTCCCCGATTTATGGTGTTGGAGGCAAGCGTTTATCCCTTGCCAATGCTAGGAACTTACTTAAAAGAAAAACAAAATGATTTTTATCAGCGCGGTCGGATCGGTCATTCGCAGGTAAATTATCTAGAATCCGCCACGGCTGGTTTTCAAGAGCCTTGGGCAATTTCGGCATTTTTTGGCAATATCGCAAAAATCGTCAGGCCGGGCGAACAACGTAACGGCAGTAATGTCGGCTATACCGGTTATTTGCTCAGCATGGGTACCAAACACATTAAAAGTAATACATTAATTGATGATCAATGGCTGGAAATTGAGTGGAAAATTAAAGGAAAAATCGATTATCCCGATGAGAAATTGGACTGGAGTTTTCGGATGGGTAGCAAGTCACACCAAAACGTCAATATTACTGATGTCATTTATTTCAGCGTGTTTCGCTCAAATTTGAATACCCATTTTTCATTTCTAAATTGGCTTAGCAATTCTACTTTGGATATTAAACTGCATTTCTCGCAGCACAATGCTCGCTTGGTACGGCAAGAATATATCGTCGGCAAAAAATATCCAATCGCCGGCTGGCACGTCACGCCCACCTTGGATTTAGGCGTGGTGTGGTCCGCACCTGAGGAATATTCGGGCGCATTGCAAAGCCAAACAATTGACACTATCACGTTGGTGCTGCGCCCTTCGGTTCAATTTTAAGCCAATGCCAAGTTAAGAAAATACAGTCAAATCAATGAGTTAAACTTAACCTGCAATGGGCTCAGAGCGCACGTTTAATGAAGCAACTTCTCCAGACACCCGCAACTTTTTTAGCGTAAAAATATGACTCAAACTTTGTTAGATATTCATCATTTACAGGTTTCTTACGGTGGAATTCATGCCTTAAAAGGCATTGATTTGCAGGTGAGCGCCGGTGAATTGGTGGCGCTGATTGGTAGCAATGGCGCAGGAAAAACGACCACTTTAAAAGCGATTGCCGGTTTATTGCCCTGCACCGCCGGTAAATTTCAGTATGCAAAGTACTCTCTTCATCATTTACCCGCAGCGCAACGGGTTGGGGCGGGTCTGGCGTTAGTGCCGGAAGGACGTGGCTTGTTTGCGCGTTTAAGTGTCGCCGAAAATTTGCAGATGGGCGCTTACTGCCGCCACGATCAATCTGCTATCAAAGCTGACTTAGCGCGAATGTATCAATTGTTTCCCCGTTTAGCAGAGCGTCAAACGCAATTAGCGGGCACATTGTCTGGCGGCGAGCAGCAAATGGTCGCACTGGCGCGCGCCTTGATGAGTCGCCCAAAATTACTGATGTTGGATGAGCCAAGCATGGGGCTTGCGCCTTTGATTGTGAAGCAAATAGTTGAAATAATTCAAAAGGTTAAAGCTGAAGGGGTTGCCATTTTGCTGGTTGAGCAAAATGCAAAGCTGGCTTTGGAAATCGCCGAACGGGCGTATGTATTGGAAAGTGGTCGCATTCGTTTAAGTGGCCAAGCTTGCGATTTGATTGGCAATCCAGCGGTACAACAAGCGTATTTTGGTGCCTAGGCAAGCACTGATTATTTAGGGGACATGCTAATTTATTCGGTTCGTGCTGAGATTATCGAACCACTGCACGCGTTTCCTCGGGCTCGCATGGGCATGATAGGCCCATCCCTACCCTAATCTTCTCTCAAAAGGAATGGAGCTGAGCGCGTTCCTACGCTTCTGTGGGGAAATTAACAGCGCCAGGACGCGTCCTTAGATGTTGCCAGAATCTTGATCATGGCCATGTTTTTTGTACAGCAAAGACATGACGCCCGCCATAATGAGTCCAAAAATAATGGTGATAGTATAAATCGAGAAATCTAGCTTTTCCAACAGGGCGTAAATGCCTAGCATGGCAAATATGCTGATGTTTTCATTGAAGTTTTGCACGGCGATTGAACTGCCGGCGCCCATCAATAAATGTCCACGATGTTGCAGCAGAGCGTTCATTGGCACTACAAAAAATCCGCCCATAATGCCAATTCCAATCAGTACCAGCGTCGCCCATAAGGGGCTAGTAACTAATGTCATCGCCATGACAAAAAGCCCCATCACAATACCAACCGGCAACACTTTTACCGCGTGATTCAGGCTGATATATCGCGCCGCCAAGATTGCGCCAAGGGCAATGCCGACCGCGACCCAAGCGGTCAGTTTTGCCGCACTGCTCATGTCGTAATTTAAGGCGATAGCAGCCCAAGTCAGGACTAACAAACGTAAGGTTGCACCTGCGCCCCAAAATAAAGTGGTGACGGCCAACGAAACTTGGCCGAGCGGATCTTTCCATAACTGTTTGAAACAATGGGCAAATTCTTTAATTAGGAAGCGCGGATCATGGCTTAACGATTTGTGTTCAATGGCAATTTTTGGGATGTATAGATTAAAGCTTGCCGCGACGGAATAAAGCAGTAAAACAATGCAAATCGCTAATTTTGGTGCGCTATCAATGCCGGTATTAAGCAAGGGCACATCCCACCATTGCAGCATAGCGGCTGAGATAGTGGGGCTCAGCAATACGCCGCCTAAAACCGCGCCCAGAATAATCGCGGCAACGGTCAAACCTTCCATCCAACTATTTGCTAAAACCAGTTTTTCGGGCGGCAAGTATTCGGTCAAAATGCCATATTTGGCGGGAGAATACGCTGCCGCGCCAAAGCCTACCAGACCGTAAGCGAGCAAAGGATCGAGCCCAATTAGCATGACGGCACAGCCAAACATTTTGATGGCATTGCTGATAAACATCACTCGCCCTTTCGGGAGTGAATCGGCGAAAGCGCCGACGAAGGGCGCGAGCAAAATAAAGGAAATAATGAACGATTGTTGTAAAACGGGCGTGTGCCAATTGGGTGCGTTCATCAGCTTGAGTAAAGCAATAGCAGCAAAAAGCAAGGTATTGTCTGCTAGCGCAGAAAAGAATTGCGCTGCGAGGATGATAAAAAAGCCGCGTTTCATTTAACCTAAAAACCGCAGTTGAACAAAGGGTAGCGGGCGTTGTTCATGACGCAAGGCAAGGCGGGACGATAAGGAAATCCGCGCTCCTATACAAGAAGTTACCAACCCACCTTGCGTTGCGATGAACGTGCAATACGCTGGGTTGCGCCTCACCCAAAGACTGGGCGTGAATAAACTTCTCAATCCGTTGCTGTTCATGTGCTTGCGGCCTCTAGGGAGCGGTCAACTGCGGTTTATCGGTTTAAAAGTGCTGTTTTTTGGGAGGCGTTTTATAACATGAAAAGATGCGGACTGCTATCATTCGCGCCCTGAATAATTTCTTTTTTTATCCTTCATGTTTCGTCCTATTCAAGCTCAAATTGATTTAGCTGCTTTGCAACACAATTTACGGAGTGTGCGGCGTTTTACCACCAGTCGCGTCTTGGCGGTCATCAAAGCCAATGCCTATGGGCACGGCTTATTGCCGGTTGCACATGCCTTAGCAGCGGCCGATGGTTTCGCCCTATTAAATCTTGCCGACGGGATTCGCCTACGCGATGCCGGTTTTCGCCAGCCCATTTTGTTATTAGAAGGCTGTTTTTCGCCTGTCGAATTGCCTTTATTGGCAGAATATGAACTGTCAACCGTGTTGCATAATGCAACCCAACTTGCTTGGCTGGACGCTTATCCACGGCGCAATCATTTATCAGTTTGGCTGAAAATAAACACCGGCATGAATCGGCTTGGTTTTGCCAGCCATGAAATTCCCGCCGTCATGGCTCAGCTTAAAGCCCATTCCGCAGTGCGTGAAATCACCTTAATGAGCCACTTCTCTCATGCCGATGAAGTGCAAGGCGTGGCACAACAAGCTGAATTATTTCAACAACTTACAATCGATTATCGCCTGCCCTGTTCGCTAGCAAATTCGGCGGCAGTACTGCGCTATCCAACCACCCACGCAGAGTGGGTGCGCCCCGGCATTATGTTGTATGGTGCATCACCGTTTGATGATCGGGATGCGGCAGAATTGGGTTTGCAACCGGTGATGACATTAAGCAGTCAACTGATCGCGGTGCGGCAAATTCAAGCCGGGGATATCGTTGGCTACGCCGGCACATTTCGCGCCAATCGTCCGCTACTCATTGGCACCGTGGCGTGCGGTTATGCCGATGGCTACCCGCGTCATGCAGCAACAGGAACACCTATTTTGGTTAATGGCCAGCGCACCCGAACTCTTGGGCGCGTATCCATGGATATGCTTAGTGTTGATTTAAGCGCAGTTCAGAACGCCAAAGTAGGCAGTGACGTAACCTTGTGGGGTCAAGGCTTACCGGTTGAACACGTCGCCAAGGCCGCCAACACCCTCAGTTACGAATTAATGTGCGCACTGACGACACGCGTTGCGCTAAAGTACAGCTAGGAGAGTGAGCGAAACGGAGTCGGCGCATGGCGCTTGCGGTCGTTCGCTCCTCGCCCTTGGTTTGTCTAAGCGCGAGGAGCGAATGGTTGATTTAATCCGAGTCTTCTAAGGTCATTGCTAGGTGAGCATAATTGAAGGCAGTCTCTTGCTGACCGAGTTTTTCTGCCAATTGTGCTAAGGCGCTGTATGCCTGGCGCGAAGGATGTAAACTAATGCTGGCATCAAGATAATTTTGCGCTTTACCCCACAACGTAGCGCGAAAGCATAGTTTGCCCAGTACTAGCAATAGGTTTGCATCTTCGCTATGGTGTTTTAACCAGCGTTCTGCTTGGTTAATTTGCTGCACGCCATCTGCTAGTGGAATGTCGCCATACACAGCCACGAGTTCGCTATCCCATTGATTATTAAGACTTTCTATCAAAATCTTCTGCGCCGCAATCGGGTCTTGCAGTTTAATAAAGCTTTGGATGCAAGCCATCTTCAACGCCATACTGGTTTTTAAATCATTCGGCAATATTTTGAGCAACGCGTGTAACTCCGCCGCTTGTTTTAGGGCACGAATTTTTTCAATCCAAGCATGTTGGCGCAATTGCGTACCAAGGGTGATATCGATCGCCTTGTGTTTGCCGAGTTGTTTGACCAACTCGAGCACCGCATCCCAGTTCCGTAATTGTTGCTGCGCTTTCAGCTCCAAAGTCAGTGCGCCTATGTGTTTGCTGCCCGATTGGGTTAATTCTTGAAGCGAATTTAGCGCGGATTGAGGCTGTTTTTGATCAAGCTGAAATTCGGTTTTGGCCATTAAGCGCATGGTAGCTTCGCCCACGGTTTTATTTTCGGCATCCGCTAAATACGCATCGCGTTTTTCATATTCTCGAAGTTCATGAGCGGCACGTGCTGCCACGATGGGGTTCAAAGCTGATTTTTCGCCAAGTGCCATGGCGTGTGCTGCCGCTTTTTCTGCTGCGGCATAGCGCCCTTCAAAAAAAGCAGTCAAGCCTTCAATCATACTTTGGCGTGCTTGATGCAAAGTGCGCTGCTCTCGAAAGGCGCGAACGTAGGCGGGCAAGCGCAAAGCCGCCAAAATTAGGCGCACGGCTGAATAGCATAAGACTATGATTATTAACTGAATTATCACAAATAAAGTCAGGGATAATTCGATACGATAAGGCGGATAAACCAGCTGAACAAAGCCGGTATTGTGTGAAGCCAAGGTGAGCGCAACGGCAGCTGCGACAATAGTTAACAGCCAAACAAGAAATTTCATCGCACGCTCTTTTCATGAGATATACGGAAATTACGTACCGCGTCCAAGCTGTCACTAATATCCGGCAATTCAATGTTAATGGGGGAAGCGGCTAATTTTTTGATTGCCGCTAAGGCTTGGGCGGTCTCTTGATTTTGAATGTCAAAATAACTTTCTAACCAGTTTTTGGCGGTATTCAAATCGCGTTTGTAGCTTATTTCGTCATGGGACAACAGCGCCAGCCGCGCAGATAACAGGCGAATTTTAAGGTTTTCTTTTAAGAAAAAAGTTTGCGTGGGCGACAACAATGGGAAAACTGTTTTTTTGGTATTTTCAATCCGAATAAGCTGTTTCGCTTCGTTCCATAATTCCTGCCAAAAACTTTGCCAGCTCTTTTCAGCAGACGGCATGGTTGACAGCGGCAGTGCTTCCGGCGGGCGACTTTCTTGCAACAAAGGCAAGCTATCCACCGTTGCAATCACCCCATCGATGTGCAAATTGATGCCCACAATATCAATGTTGGGCAATGCCCGCAGCGTGTCGATGTCTTGGTTAATGCTTTTGCGTAAGCCGCTCAGCGCAGCTCGATCTTGTCTTTGCAGCCGCGCATCTGCCTGCTGCATGGCAATCAACGCCGCTTTAACATTGGCAGAAAGTTGCAACTGCTGCCCAGCAATCATCAACATTTGCTCGACTTCCGCCAGCGCGGTTTGATCACGACTGCTGGACATTTCTTGATACAACGTTTCCAGTGCTGCCCGTTGATTTTGCGCCTCAGCATATTTACTTTCGAGCAAACTGAGCTTGCCGCCCAATTCACGCACCACTTCCTGATTTTGCGTCACCAAAGTTTGATTGGCTTTATTGCTGCCGTCCATTTCTGCCAAGCGTTTCGCCAATTCTTGCTGCATTTGATTGAGTTGCGAATGGGCATCAAACCATTGCCAGCCAAAAATAAGCACCAACACAATCAGCGTTAATTGCGTCAGCGTCAGGCGCGAAAACGTGCTTTGCGACAGCGATGGATTGCTAACAACGTCAGCGTTTGCGACCACTGGCTGAGTTTGCTCGGTCATAATAGATTCCAATTCTTAAATGTTTTCACTGCGCCATGCTAACAAACCTGAGAGCATTCCGTCATCCCCGCTAGCGGTTTGAATCACATTTTTCCAGCCTTGATGGTGCGCCAAAGCGGCGATGCGCGGATGGGGTACAAACAAGGGCAACTCGGTCAGCGCAAACAACTGCGCTTTTTGCAGTTTTTGCCATAAATACGTCAGCGCTTCGCTGCTGCTAATCGTCCACGCATCAGGCGCTTGCTTGCTAAGTAGGGTTAAATCTAACCGCGCTTCACGCCGCTGATAACAGCTTAAATAAGTCACTTTTGCACCGCGACTTTGCAAAGTTTCGCCCAATAATTCACGCCCAGTCTCGCCACGAAAAATCGCTATTGTCTGCCCTGAAACCAATTGCAATGCCGGATGCCCCAACAGCCCTTCGCTGTCAAAACGCGCCATTGGCAACACCACATTTGCAATGCCTTCTGCCTGTAACGCTTGCGCTGTGCCTTGCCCAATCGCCGCGATTTTCGCGCGCGCCCCAGCAGAAAAACCGCTATCCCGAAGCGCCGCCAGACCGTACCGTACCGCATTGGGACTGATAAAAATCAGCCAGTCAAGGCTGGGTAATTGCATCAAAGTTGCGGCTAAAGCAGCAGGATTTTCAGCCGGTGCGATGTCTAACAACGGGCATAAAATCACTTCTGCGCCCAGTTGTTCGATACGCTGTTTTAAGGGCAAGGCTTGCGCCAAAGGTCGGGTAACCACAATCTGAAGACCTGAAAGTGACGGCAAATTATCTGACAGCATAAATTTGTAACATATTGATTATATTGATAATATTGATTATATTGAATTATTTTAGCTAAGTGCCGCCAAAATTTCGGCTGCGCCTTGCTGCAACAACGCTGCCGCAACTGTGTTGCCCAACGCTTCCGAATCGGTCAGCGCCGCGCTTGCTTCGGCACGTAACATTTGTTTGCCGTCGGGGCTGGCGACAAAACCGCGCAAGCGCAAGCGCCCACCTTGCACTTGGGCAAAGCCGCCCAACGGCACTTGGCAACTGCCCGCCAATGCCCGACTTAAAGCCCGTTCGGCCAATACGCAGGCGGCGGTTTCGGCATGATGCAATGGCGCTAACCAGGTTAGCAAATCAGCTCGATCGGCTCGCGTTTCGATGCCTAATGCCCCTTGTCCCACGGCAGGCAAACTGTCTTCGCTGCTAATTAAAGCGCGAATCCGTTCACTTAAACCCAAGCGTTTTAGCCCCGCCGCCGCTAAAATAATGGCGGCATATTGACCTTCATCCAGCTTACGCAAACGGGTTTGTACGTTGCCACGCAAGGGCTGAATATCTAGCAAGGGAAAGCGCGCGCGCAGTTGACTTTCGCGCCGCAAACTAGAGGTGCCGACCACGCTGCCAGCCGGCAACGACGCTAAATTGGCAAACTGATTCGACACAAAGGCATCGCGCGGATCTTCACGCTCGCCAATGCACGCCAGCACAAAACCTTCCGGCAAGTGCATGGGCACATCTTTCAAAGAATGAACGGCGATATCGGCACTACCGTTTTCTAAGGCGGTTTCTAACTCTTTGACAAATAGACCTTTTCCGCCAATTTTAGACAAGGTGACATCCAAAATTTGGTCACCTTGCGTTGTCATACCCAAGATTTTGACTTCTGTTTGTGGATATAATGCACGCAAGCGCGCTTGAATATGTTCTGCTTGCCACATTGCTAAGGCACTTTCACGCGAGGCAATCATGATTTCTTTAGGAGCTAAACCTGTTTGAGAGACGCTTTTCATCTGCTTTTCCTGAATGTTAATGAGTAAAAAATCGCGGCGCATTCTAGCATGACCGTTTAGCTAGAATAAGACCCTAACCTTTGCCAAAGAAGACACGTATGAATTTATTAGCCAGCAACGCCAATTTATCCAGTAAAGACATCCCGCTACGCGATGATATTCGTTTGTTAGGACGCATTCTTGGCGACACATTGCGCGAGCAAGAAGGCGTGCAAGTATTTGATTTAATTGAAAATGTTCGGCGTACTGCCGTGCGCTTTCGCAAATCGCAAGATGATCGCGACCGTGCGCAACTCGAACAGATGCTGGATGCCCTATCACCCGATGAAACGTTGGCGGTGGTACGCGCCTTCAGCTATTTCTCACAACTGTCGAATATCGCCGAAGATTTACATCATAATCGCCGGCGCCGTGCGCACTTTAAAGCAGGTTCTTCGCCGCAAGAAGGCAGCGTGCAATTGGCATTAGATAGAGCGCAAGAAAAAAATATAGACGCCGTGCAGTTGCAAGCCTTCTTCAACAAAGCAGTCATTTCGCCGGTGCTGACCGCGCATCCGACAGAAGTGCAACGCAAAAGTATTTTGAATTGCCACCTGATTATTTCTAGCTTATTAGCCGACCGCGATCGGCTGGATATGACCCCCGATGAATTGGCGGATAACGAAGAAACGTTGCGGCGCTTTGTGTTAATTTTGTGGAATACGCGCATGCTGCGCACTACAAAATTAACCGTGCAAGATGAAGTCAAAAACGGCTTGTCATTTTACGATTACACATTTTTGCGCCAAATTCCTAAGCTTTATTCCAGCTTAGTCAATCAAATTGAAGCGCGTTATGGGCAGCGTTTAACCTTGCCACCGTTCCTGCGCATTGGCAGCTGGATTGGCGGCGACCGCGACGGCAATCCCTTTGTCACAGCTAAAGTGATGCTGGATGCAGCACAACGGCATTCGGTGACCGCGCTCGAATATTATTTAGCTGAAACAAAATTACTCAGTTCGCGGCTAAGCTTGTCGATTCGGTTGATTGAAGTGACCCCAGCTTTAGCGCATTTAGCCAGCAACTCAACCGACACCGCCGTAAGCCGCGCAGACGAGCCGTATCGCCGCGTCTTGATGGGTATTTACGGACGACTGCTCGCAACCAATGAACGCTTAGGACACCCCTCCGCCGGCGCTTCAGCTTATATAGCGTATGCCAATACAGAGGCATTTATTGCCGATTTAGACATCATCATTCAATCACTGGAATTTCATGGTGCAACTTATTTGGCACGAGGCCGAATGGCAGATCTACGCCGCGCCGCTGAAGTGTTTGGCTTTCACTTAGCGCCACTGGATATGCGCCAACACAGCGGCGTGCATGAGCAAGTCGTCAGCGAATTACTGGCATCGGAAGGAATTGACTATGCCAATTTGGACGAAAGCGCACGGCGCAGCACGTTGGTTGCAGCGTTGCAATCTGGCAAATTACGCGCACCCTCGTTAGACGGTTTTTCAGAAATCGCACAAGGCGAATTACGCTTGATGCAAGCCGCTGCGCAAATCCATGATCGCTTTGGGCGCGCAGCCTTGCCTAACTACATTATTTCCAAAACAGACGCAGTGAGTGATTTACTGGAAGTGGCCTTATTGGTGCAACAAGCGGGGTTGCTGGAAATTAACACCGTACCCACGCTGCATCTCAATATCATTCCGTTGTTCGAAACCATTGAAGATTTACAACGCTGTGGGGCGATTATGGATGCGTTATTTTCCATTCCGTTTTATCGCGAACTCTTGCAAAGTCGCGGCAATACTCAAGAAGTCATGTTGGGTTATTCCGATAGCAACAAAGATGGCGGCTACCTCACCGCTAATTGGGAACTCTATAAAGCAGAAGTTCAATTGGTTGAAGTGTTTCAAAAACATGGCGTTGAGCTGCGTTTATTCCACGGTCGCGGCGGCACGGTCGGACGGGGTGGCGGTCCGAGCTATCAAGCCATTTTGGCGCAACCGCCCGGCAGCGTGAATGCGCAAATTCGCATTACCGAACAAGGCGAAGTCATCTCCAGCAAATATTCTGACCCAGAAATCGGTCGCCGCAATTTAGAAACCCTAGTGGCGGCAACGATTGAAGCGACGTTGGTACATCATCAGGGCGACGATTCCACCATGCCGGAATTTCACCGCATTATGGAAAAACTCAGCAACGATGCCTTTCGTTCCTATCGCAAATTAGTGTACGAAACCCCGGGGTTTACCGAATATTTTTTTACCGCCACGCCGATTCGCGAAATTGCCGAATTAAACATTGGCAGCCGTCCTTCTTCACGCAAAGCGAGCGACAAAATCGAAGACTTACGCGCGATTCCTTGGGTATTTAGTTGGGGTTTAAACCGCACTTTATTACCGGGATGGTACGGCTTTGGAAGCGCAGCCAAGTCGTTTATTGAACGTGAAGGCGAAGCCGGTTTAGCCCAATTACAAGCAATGAATCAGCACTGGGCATTCTTCCGAGGTCTGCTGTCTAATATGGACATGGTGCTGTCAAAAACCGACTTGGGCATTGCCTCTCGCTATGCAGAATTAGTGCCGGACGAGGTATTGCGCAACAAAATTTTTGCTGAAATTGAAGCGGAATGGCAAAGCACGGTGGACACTTTATTTGTCATTACGGGCACGTCATCTTTACTGGAAGACAACCCAACCTTGGCACGT
Source organism: Gallionellaceae bacterium (assembly GCA_036171275.1). GTDB lineage: Bacteria > Pseudomonadota > Gammaproteobacteria > Burkholderiales > Gallionellaceae > PALSA-1006. Next base: position 51,359 of record JAVHQT010000023.1, read on the forward strand.
AGCTTAACCACGCGCACCCCGTATATTGACCCCTTGAATCACTTGCAGGTTGGCCTATTACAACGGCACCGCGCCGGCGATGACAATGAAAAAGTTAAACGCGCCATTCACCTCACCATCAACGGCATCGCCGCTGGATTACGGAATAGCGGCTAAGCTAACATGTTGATTAAATTCACTAAAATGCATGGCGCGGGCAATGATTTTGTCGTCCTTGACGGCATTCATCAATCACTGCATTTATCAGCCGAACAATTCCGTTTGCTAGCAGATCGACACTTCGGAGTCGGCTGCGACCAAATTTTGCTAGTGGAAAAATCACCTAATCCAGAGGCTGATTTTCGCTACCGGATTTTTAATGCCGATGGCGGAGAAGTCGAACAGTGCGGCAATGGCGCTCGCTGTTTTGTGCGCTTTGTACATGAACACAAACTCACCACGAAACGCAAAATTGTGGTGGAAACTAAAAGTGGGCTGATTTCGCCCTGTTTGTCGGAAGACGGACGAGTCACGGTGGAAATGAATACCCCGATTTTTGAACCGCAACGGATTCCTTTTATCAGCGACAGCGACGCGGCTTGCCAGTGGTTAGACTTGAATGGCACGCAATTAGATGTAAGCGTGCTTTCAATGGGCAATCCGCATCTGGTGCAAATCGTTGCCGATGTCGAAATCGCGCCAGTGTTGACGCAAGGGGCTTTGCTCGAACACCATCCGCGTTTTCCGAAACGGGTAAACGTTGGATTTATGCAACTCATTGATTCTAATCATATTAAATTACGCGTATTCGAGCGCGGCACCGGTGAAACGCTGTCGTGCGGTACCGGCGCGTGCGCAGCTGTGGTCGCTGGAATTCGACGCGGACTGTTGCAAGAAACGGTCAATGTGGCAACGCGCGGTGGTCTGCTGACCATTAACTGGGCAGGCGGCAACGCGCCGGTTAAGCTGACAGGGCCGGCGCTGAGCGTATTTGAAGGTGAAATTACTTTATAAAGGCACTTATGAAAGCAGAAGACGTCGCAAATTATTTACAAGCCAACCCTGATTTTTTTGAAACTTATTCGCAAATGTTGTCAGAAATTAACCTTCCACACCCTTACGGCGGCAGGACAATTTCCCTAAGTGAGCGGCAAATGTTGACTTTGCGCGAACGGGTTAAAGCCCTAGAAAAAAGACTGCTCGAATTAATTTCGATTGCCAAAGATAACGACGGTCTGCAAAAAAAGTTACATGAATTTACCCTGAGCTTATTCGCCGCGCACGATTTAATCAGCTTGCAAACGTTCATCATCCACAATTTGCGCGATATTTTTAACGTCCCCCACGCCGCGTTAAAAATGTGGAAACACACTCCACCCAGTGTGGAATTAATGACCTTTACCCAAGACTTAATGATGCAACCTTCCTGTTTGCACCAACCCATGTTGGACACCGCCACTTGGTTTGGTGAAACCGATTCGCAACTCCGCTCTTTTGCGTACATTCCCTTGCATGAAAATAAACAGTCCATTGGGCTGCTAATTTTGGCAAGCGAAGACCAAGCTCGTTTTTATCCAGAAATGGGCACTGTGTTTCTAAAACGCATTTCCGAATTAGTCAGTGCCGCCTTTGCTCAAATAGAATAAACAACGCACTTTGCATTTTAGATTGGCGCAAGACTGTATTTAACTACTTGATTTTAAAGGACTTTTTTACAAAATAGCTTGCGCCAGTTTGACAAAAATCAGCTCAATTCAATCTCGCCCACCGCGATATTTTTTGCACCCCATCCTTGCCTTTCCCCTTCCCTTCTCGAAAAATTATGACCACCCAAAATAATTCCACGCCGCACCGCCGTTCACAAGGCGCAAAAGATTATCGACGACGCAGCCAGCAACAAGCGGCAAGCCCGCGTCAACAAGTCAACCAAACCGCGCCGCAGCAAGGTTCTGCGCAGCTTGCCCCTGCCATTCACCTACTGCCGGGACGTGAAAAATCCTTATTACGCCGTCATCCCTGGGTATTTTCTGGCGCGATTGCACAAATCGACGGGGCACCAAAAGTCGGTGAAACCGTCGCCTTGCGCGATGCAAATGGCGTTTTTATTGCGTGGGCAGCGTACAGTCCGCAGTCGCAAATCAGCGCCCGCGTCTGGACGTGGGACGAAAACGAGACTGTTGATGCTGCATTTTTTGAGCAACGAATTCAACATGCACTGGCGCTGCGCCAAGTCATCGGCATGTGTAATTCCAATGGAATGCGCTTAATTCATGCCGAATCAGATGGCTTGCCCGGCTTGATTGTCGATCGCTATGACGACGTTTTAGTGTTGCAATTCGGCAGTGCCGGTGTCGATTATTGGCGTGAAACAGTGGTCGAAATCCTGCAAAATATCTGCGCCCCCGTGTGCATTTACGAACGCTCGGATTCCGATGGAAGGGAACGGGAAGGGTTAGCCATGCGCTGTGGTGTCTTGCGCGGCACGCTGCCAGAAAGAGTCTGCGTCACCGAAAATGACCTGCGTTTCAGCATCGATATTGCCCAAGGACAAAAAACCGGTTTCTATCTTGATCAGCGCGACAATCGCGCACTGACTGGCGCGCTAGCAGCGGGGCGAGAAATCCTAAATTGTTTTTGCTACAGCGGTGGTTTTTCACTCTACGCCTTACGCGGCGGTGCAAGCTCAGTACTGTCGATTGATGCATCAGCAGAAGCCTTGGCATTGGCACAACAGAATGTAGCCTTAAACTCGTTGGATGCGGCGCGGGCAGAATGGCAGTGTGACGACGTTTTTTTAGCCCTGCGCAAGCTACGTGATCAGAACAAAAAATTTGACCTCATTATTCTCGATCCGCCCAAATTTGCCCCCACCGCCGCCTTCGCAGAAAAAGCCGCACGTGGTTATAAGGACATCAATTTATTGGGTTTTAAATTATTGCGTCCGGGCGGATTGTTGCTGACATATTCGTGTTCTGGTGGCATTTCCGATGAGCTATTTCAAAAAATTATTGCCGGTGCAGCTTTAGATGCCGGCGTGAATGCACGCATCATCAAAAAACTATCGGCCGCGCCAGATCATCCGGTACTGTTAAGCTTTCCTGAAGGCGCTTATTTAAAAGGCTTGCTGTTGAGCATTTAAAAAAGGCTATTTGGGACAATTTTGGGACAGTTTGATTATGGCGACTTACGAAAACAGAGGCGGAACATGGCGAGTAAAAATTAGAGCCAAGGGCTACCCCGCACACACTAGAACATTTAATACGAAGATCGAAGCTCAGTCGTGGGCAAAAGTAATCGAGCGTGATATGACTCGCGGTGTGTTTGTGTCAAGGGCAGAGGCTGAGGGTCGCGGATACCCACATCGGCTTTACCACTGGTAAGCAACAGTGTCAGCGCTGGGGCGAGATGCAAGGATTGATCAATCTTTATGACATCGACGTTCCCAAGTGTCTAAAAAAGATTGCGTCGCAATTTGATTGCGCGAATGACTGGACAACAATTGTCACTCGCAAGCCGGATGGCATGATTAGACCCGAAGGCGAAAGCGGATGGGTTGTTAAAGATAGTCAAAATAAGCCGCTGACTGCGCCGCTCAAAAACAAAGATGTTGCACTGTTTTTTCTAAATCAGCGCAGCACGCCGGTGAAGGAGCAAATACGCTTATTA